>NZ_JBJDRG010000011.1:0-123854 GCF_044987325.1 Rhizobium sp. ZW T2_16 | reverse complement strand
GCGACCGGTTCGCCGTGATGCTGCGCGGTGAGATTACCGAGATATTGCCGCGCGAGGCGATCCCAGGCTGCGAGGCGGTTCATCCCTATTCCCGCGAGCTGATCGGCGCGTCTCTGGAATATGAAGGCACAGTTTAGCCAGGTTATGCCACGGATAACTGGCAATCCTGCTATTCTGACTCCATCCGACAGATTACCCCAGTGACGCTCACGCGAGCCGGTAGACGTGCGTTGCCGCGCTTTGTTTGGTGGTAGTAATTACCACGAAACAAAGTGGAGGTATCTATGCCGAATGTTGAAAAAGTCAGCGTCTCGATGACCCCGCAACATGCAGAGCTGTTGCGCGATGCCGTTAATAGCAGCGCGTATGCAGCGGGAGCGAAGTTGTGCGCGAAGCCATGCGTGACTGGTCGGCCAAGTGGATGCAGAAGCGCGACGATATCGCTAAGCTACGTGCGATGTGGGAAGAAGGCAAAGCGAGCGGACCTGCCGTCGAAGTGGATTTTGATGCAGTGCTTGAGGAAGCTCGCCAGGAAGTAAAGTCTCCCGCCCCTCATGACCGCTAAAGCTTCTCTGGACGCCGAAGGTGCGTGCCGACATTAAGAAAATTTACGTTTAGATAAGTCGCGAACAGCCTCTCAGCGCGGAGCGATACTTTGCCAATTTTCGTCGCAAGGCGCATCCGCGTTTGAGGTTTCTGCTGGTCGAGGAGCTTAAGGAGGCAGGATATCAGGCTTTCGAAGCCGAAGATGCTTCAAAAGCAATCAACATTCTCGAAGCGCATCGCGATATTTCGTCTTATGTTGACAGATATTGACCTCTTCACAGCTGCGGAGGGACTTGAGCTTGCCAATCTTGTTCGCGATCGACGGCCGCCGATACGTATCATTTTAACTTCAGGCAATTGGTCATTTACGGAAAGTGAACTCACTTTCGCCGAACGGTTCATCCCGAAGAGCATCCGTCCGTGCCTAGGCTGACTAAATGCCCTTCTGTTAAAGCGTTGTCCGGTTGAACGGTCGCCCTTGAGACGATGCGGTCAGGATGCGTGCGGAACCTTTTCTGCGTTGATGCATTAAGTGCCTGCAAGCCGGGGCCCTTCCATGAAACGTGTGAATGACGAAACAACCGTGTTTTACGACAGTGTAGCAAAAAGCGTAGTAATCGTTCAGGGTCACATGATTCACTACGTTATCGGGCCATTCCAGACCCAAGCCGATGCATTTGAAGCTGCAGGCGAGAGATGTCGTCGACTTGGCTGGCTCTCTCCGATCGAAGGGGGTGACGATGAGATTGCAGCGAAGGTGGCTTGAGCCGTTACAAAGCTATGGCGCAGCTATCAGTGTCGTTCTCGGCGGCCTCATGTTCGTTTGGCTCGTGCAGTAGACAAATAGAATGCTGCTGCTCTTATCGATCACCCAGCGCCTCCTTATCCGACCGATGCGCTTAATCCGGACCCGATGGTCTATTCACCAGATGTTCTAACGGTCAGCAAGCGAGGGCGTGCTGCGGCCACTATAAAGCAGGCTGCGTCAGTGAAATTACGCATGCAGCTATTCTCCTTAGCATCTTGAAGTTCTCACGGTGCCTCCCAGATCAGCGAAAAGCCCCAAGACCTCAATTCAAAGCGTCCGGACGAGTATTTATGGATCAAGAGAATGATTTTCGCGACGCTCAGGATGCAGGCGATCGCCTGATTGCAGCACATGCTTCAGAAGACCCGTTCGCAGCGGCATTCAAGGCGACGAGAATGCCGATGATTATCACCGACCCCAGACAATATGATAATCCGATCATTTTCTCCAACGACGCATTCACAAAACTCACCGGCTACTCACGTGACGAGCTCATTGGCCGCAACTGCCGCCTTCTTCAAGGCGCCGAAACTGACCCTGAAGCGATTGCGAAGTTGAGGACAGCGATCTCGGAAGAGCGGGATCTCTCGATCGACATCCTTAATTACAGGCGTGACGGGTCGACCTTCTGGAATGCGTTGTTTGTGAGCCCGGTCCGGGACGAAACCGGCGAAGTTATATACTTTTTTGCATCACAGCTTGATTTCACCAATATCAAGAGCAAGGAAGCGGAGCTCGCTGCAGCCAGGCATATGGCCGAGCAGGAGGTCGCGCGCCGTACTGTCGATCTGACCGCGGCGCTGACCACCAAAACTGCGCTCGTCCACGAAGTCGACCATCGGGTGAAGAACAATCTTCTGACCATTGCATCCATCGTCAAGCTGCAAGCCAGGATGACAGAAAGCGATGTTGTAGAGCGGACATTGATGTCCGTTCTAAACCGAGTTGAGGCACTAAGTACCGTCCAGCGAAAGCTCTTGAATGATGAGGATGTGGGGCACTTCGATGTGGCTGATTTCGCAAACGATCTCGCAACCGATGTCATTGGCGCCCTGAAACGCACCGATATCGTGCTGACGACAGATCTGCGCGAGGTAGTTGTGCCCGCAACGAAGGCCTCTCCATTGGCTTTGATCATCAATGAACTTGTCGGCGACGCGGTTCGCCGGGGGCTGCGCGATGGTGGAGGCGAGATCCATCTTGAAGTCAGGCGTCTGAACGGTCACTTCCTCATTCGTGTTGTAGATACGGTAACCCCGGTGGATGTTGACCGCGAGGAAGCAGCATTTAGCCAAAAGATGCTTGAAGCATGCTTGCAGCAGCTGCGCGCAAAGCTCGAACGCCGCGTGGAAGGCCGCCGTACTGAAGTCTCCGTCACGCTACTGGTAAAAGACTGAAAGGTTTCTTTGTGAAAATTCTGATCGTTGAGGACGAAGTGCTGCTCGCCATGGAACTAGAGAGCGAAATCGAGGCTGCGGGCCATGACATCGTCGGGCTGGCGGCGGACAGCCGGGAGGCCAAGGACCTCATTGACTCGGTCCGTCCAGACTTTGCCTTCGTCGATATTCAACTCATTGACGGGCCAACCGGAATTGAGGTCGGACGGCATCTATCCGCAAAGTCCATCCCTTATGTCTTCGTCTCAGGCAACCTTAAACGGATCCCGGAAGATTTTGCCGGAGCGGTCGGGGCGATCGAGAAGCCGTATACGATGAATGGTCTTCAGAACGCGCTTTCATTCATCGAAAGCTTCGTCGCTGGGAAGCCGGATGAAAAAACACCCCCTCCAAGTCTGGTAATGTCTCCCGAAGTCCTCGCAAAAATAGCAGCCTGAACGGGCCTTCACAAAAAAGCAAAGGCTCAGATCGTTGGGCAACTCGTCAGACAGAATAAGAGCCGTCCGCAACTCCGGTCTACTCGACGCAAAGAACAAAACCGAATTTGATGACATAATCGAAGTTGTAAAGGCGGGGTTGAACTGTCCAGTTGCGCTGGTATCGATCCTCGATGAACACCGCCAGGTGTTTCTCGCTCATCTCGGCCTGCCTGAAAAATGGGCCGAAGCCGCAGAAACACCGCTCACGCATTCGTTCTGCCAGCATGTTGTGCGCGACAAGCAGCCACTGATTATCGGTGACGCAACTTTACATGACCTCGTCCGCGATAACCTCGCGATAACCGATCTGGGCGTTATCTCCTATATGGGCGTCCCGGTTACCCTTCCCGATGGCATGGTGATCGGCGCCCTTGCCGCGATCGATGGTGAGCCGCGCGTCTGGACTGACGCCGAGCTTGAAACGCTCAGCAGGATCGGAAAAATCGTTTCCAATCAGATCGCCACGTTTCTGGCAGAGCGACGGTGGAGTTCGCTGTTCGAGCAGCTTGAAGAAGGCATTGTCATCGGCGCTGTGGTGCGTGATGAACGAAAGCGGATTGTCGATTGGCAATGCGAAACCGTCAACCCAGCAGGGGCGAGGCTGTTTCAGGTTGTGGGTGAGGAAACAGAAGGCCGAAACATTCGAGACATCCTTCCCAAGTTGGATGAGGAGTGGACTGTTGACGTTGAGGAAGTTGTCGAGTCCGGTCGACCCAAACGCTTTACTCGCAGGATTGAGGAAATCGCTCGCTGGTTCGACGGATACATCCAGTCAACTGGAGAAGACCGCTTCGTCATCACATTCGTAGACGTCACCGACCGGATGGAAGCCGTCGAAGCGTTGCGCGATAGCGAAACGACTTTACGCCTTATTGTGCAGGGCGCGAAGGATTACACAATCCTGACGCTTGACGAGGATCAACGTATCACAAACTGGTTTGGCGGGGCCGAGGAAACCTTCGGGTGGAGCAAGAGCGATATGCTTGGCCGCTCGTTCTCTGAAATCTTTACGCCAGAAGATCAGGCAGCCGGCGCGCCAGAGGCGGAAATCACGAGAGCGTCAATAGATGGCGTCGCACCGGATCGCCGGTGGCATATCACCGCGGATGGCTCGCGCGTATTTTTGGATGGAACTGTGAGACCGCTTCCGCGCCACCCAGAAAGCAAGTTAGGCGGCTACATCAAGGTCGCGCGAGACGCGACGGCACAAAAGCGGTCCGAGGATCGGCAGCTCGCTCTATTGGAACTCGGCGGCAAAATCCGAGAGCTAGACAGCGTTCACGAGGTAGCGTTTGCGGCTGCGGAAATCCTGGCCCATAGCCTGTATGGGTCTACGCGCGCGGGCTATGGGGTCGTCGATCCGATCGCAGAGACGGTACAGATGCTGCCTGACTGGTGTGCAGACGGAACGGATACCATCGCGGGTCTCCATCACTTCCGCCACTACGGTTCATATATCGAAGACCTGAAACGGGGTGCGATGCTTATCATCCCAGATGTCTCGACAGATCCACGAACGTCAGCGTCATCGGACCTGCTTCACTCGATCGGCATTTCCGTTCTGGTAAACGTTCCGATCATGGAGCATGGGGCCATCGTCGGTGTCATGTTCGTGCACTACGATAAGCCACACGATTTTACCGCCGAAGAGCGCGATTTCGTACGCACGATCGCCGACCGGACAAGAGAAGCAATAGCCCGTATACGGGCGGAAGAGCAGCAGCAAGTTCTCAATCACGAAATCAGCCATCGCCTGAAGAACACGATGGCGATGGTGCAAGCGATCGCCACCCAGACACTTCGTCCTGTGACGGATCGCGCTCCAGTCGAGGCGTTCACCAGTCGACTGCATGCTTTGTCGAAGGCCCATGAGGTCCTACTTGGGCACGATTGGTCGACGGCACGGATGGCGGCTGTCATCGATTCGGTTCTAAGCCAACTCGCTTTGTCTGATCGCTTCACGATCTCTGGCCCGGACATGGAGCTTGGACCCCGAACGGCCTTGTCGCTTGCTCTGATCATGCATGAGCTCGGCACCAACTCACTTAAATACGGCGCGTGGTCAAGCGAGAAGGGCAAGGTGTCGGTGTCTTGGTCTATCGGAAAGACTTCATCCGAGGACGCGCTCATCCTAAAATGGCAAGAAAGAGATGGACCAATCATCCGAGGCACGGTTGGCAAAGGGTTCGGATCGAAGTTGATCAAACTAGGTTTGACGGGAACCGGCGGGGTCGAAGTCGAGTACGACGCGAACGGTTTGACCGTGACAATGCAGGCTCTTGTTTCGCAGTTGAGGCAGTCATGACGTCGGGAATTATACGTCCCATCGCTCCGCCGGTAATCCTCATCGTCGAGGATGAGCCACTTTTGCGCTTGGCGGCCATTGATCTAGTTGAGGACGCCGGCTTTCAGGCGATCGCCGCAGCGGACGCAACGGAAGCCGTGACTATCCTGGAATCACGATACGATATCCGGCTTGTCCTGACAGATGTCGACATGCCTCGAGGCGTCGATGGAATGCGGCTGGCGGCCATCATCCGAGACAGATGGCCGCCCATCAAGGTGATCATCGTATCCGGACATATCGACGATCCCGGCGGACAAATCCCAGCGGAGACCGCATTTTACACCAAGCCCTATCGTGAACAGCAGATCGTTGAGAAGATCCGCGAAATGCTTGCTTGATGTTCCGGTAGTCTGATGTGTCACAGTAAGTGATATTGACTTGATATGGCAGAACACTCAGGCAGTAGTAGTCTCGCAGACGTAGGATAGAATGAGTACGATACGACGCCAGTTATTCGGTCTTAGCGATCGTGTTCGAGCCTCTCCCCTGAAAGCGTGGAGCTTGGCTATTTGCGCGTTCATTGTCTCTCTTTATGTCAGGTTCCTCTCAGACCACCTGCTCCCGCCAGGCTTCCCCTATCTGACTTTTTTCCCCGCAGTCATCCTCACCACGTTCATGGCTGGCCTATGGCCCGGGGCCGTATGTGCTTTGGCCTGCGGCTTTGCTGCATGGTATTGGTTTATTCCCCCATCAGGAAACTTCGAGCTGAATGCGTCCGTCCTGGTCGCACTTGCATTTTATGCCGGCGTCGTCATCGTCGATATCCTTCTCATACAGGTGATGCACAAGGCGCTCGACAGTCTCCAGGATGAGCGTCGAAAAAGCGATGCACTTCTTGTTGAGCAAAAGCGTCTGCTCGGCGAACAGAGAGATAGAGAGCGGCAGCAACGTATCTTACAGCGCGAACTCTCTCATCGCATGAAAAATACGCTCGCGATGGTCCAGGCTGTCGTTTCGCAAAGCCTGCGCAATGCGACTGACACGAAGCTTGCAGCAGAGCAGGCATCCGCACGTATCCAGGCATTGGCCCTGGCGCAGGACGCGCTGACTGCGACAGACTGGGAAGCGGGTGACGTGGAAACTGTCGTCCGTACGGCGATTGCCCCTCATAATGACGGTCACAATCGGTTTGACATTTCCGGCCCATCAGTGGCAATCGCCGCACAACCTGCGCTTGGATTGGCGCTCGCTATCCATGAACTCGCCACCAATGCCACGAAATACGGAGCGCTGTCGGTACCGGATGGCAAGATCATTGTCCGCTGGCAGACGCCGGGTGACAACCAATTCCAGTTCAGTTGGACCGAAGCCAATGGGCCAGTCATTATGGAGCCAAAGCGCTCGGGATTTGGATCACGGCTCACCGAGCGGATTGTGCCTACCTACTTCAAGGGAAAAGCTCAGGCTACTTACCCCGCGGGAGGCTACGAATACCACCTTCGCGGCATCCTCGGCTCAGAAGACGAAACATGACCGGACCGAACATTTTGCACTGTTAAGCCCAGGAACGTTCGCTGTGCTGCATCGTTGAAGACGTCAACTGTTGGAAGATCGAGCTGTATCCACCGTCGTCGCATTTGGTTAGCCCTCTGCGAATTTGAGACGGGGTGACGCCGAAGTCCTTTCCGCCGACCGGCTCTTCGCCGTTCATCAGCATGCCGGTCTTGCGGCGGACGTCGCGATAAAAATACTCCATCGTCAACGCCTTGCGATTTTCGGCCCTGGCCGGGAACTCTTCATGAGACACGAGGCGTTCCAGCACGTTGATCCATCACGGCGATGGTTGAGGATATCCACGGCGAGATCACGTTCGTGCAAAATTGCTTCCCTGAGACTGGCCACCGCTTGAGGATCTGTATCCGGACCTTCACCGAATTGGCTCTTCACGCCGGCCTGGACACTGGCTTACATCTTGATCGCTGTCGCAGGGTGGCTATCCACAGTTCTCGAAGGCTTCAATTCGACGGCCCGGCTTTGGAGGTCGCAGAAGCTTTTGAACTGGACTTGGACGCCAACATTCGTCGGTTCCGATTGCATCGCTCAGCGCTCCAGCGCCGAGTGCTGCGGCTAACAGCAAGATCCACTTTTCCAGGACTGACCCTTACCATGCTTGTTCCGGCATCAATTCGGGAAAGCTTCATTCAGATCGGTGATCGCCTCGCAGGTCAGACGAGAAACCGGTCGGTCACCGACAAGGAAGAACAGCTTCACTGTTTCTTCAAGTTCCTCATAAGCATGAACCGCATCTTGCAGAGACTTACCCGAAACGATTGGCCCATGATTGGCAAGCAGCATTGCCTTGTGTCCACCGGCAAATTGACGAACCGCATCAGCAAGCTTTCCATCTCCGGGCCGATAATAGGGCACAAGCGGCAATCGGCCGATCCGCATCATTTGGTACGCGGTGAGCGGCGGAAGCACATCAGACGTGTCCTCATGGCAGAGGCATGACAGAGCAACTGCATGGGTGGAATGAAGGTGGACGATCGCGCTTGCTGCCGGCCGTTCCTGATAGACCGCCAGATGGAAGAAGGCCTCCTTCGACGGAGGGTCGCCGGCTACATGGGCACCCTCGGCCGAGACCTTCGATATCAGCGCGGGAGACAGAAAGCCCAGTGACGAATTTGTCGGCGTGACGAGGATCGTGCCGTCGTCCAGCTTTACCGAAAGGTTTCCGGCGCTTCCATGCGCAAGTCCGCGCCCGTAAAGAAGCGCGCCGAACCTCACGATATCTGCGCGTAGTTCATCCTCTGTCACCGCTTGCCCCCCGTTTCAGATTTTCCAATGCCTTGGCAAAGAAATCCGGCGCACCGAAATTGCCGGATTTGAGCGCTAGCGCAATCCTGCCTTTGCCGCCGATCAGGATCGGTACGCCCGGGTCGATTTCCGGCCCGATCGAAAGCGCTTCGAGATCGAGCGCCTGGGCGACCGCGCCGGATGTCTCGCCGCCTGCCACGACCAATCTGTTCACGCCACTTTCTACCAGCGAACGGGCTGCTTCGGCGAACAATCCGTCGAGCGTCGCGGCCACCTTTTCCCGGCCATAGCGCTTCTGCAGGCGCTCGACCTCCAATGGATCATCCGACGAAAAAATGAGAGGTGCATTGCCACGATGAACTGACGCGAACTCGATAATTCGGCCTATGTCCAACCTTCCCGCCATAGCAGCTTCGACATCGAGCGCCATGGTCGGATGGCCTGCGGCATGGATGGCGATCTGCCGGCGGGTCGCATCCGAGCAGCTGCCGGCCAGGATCACCTCGGGTCCGTCTACGCCGGAAAAGGCGCTGACCGCTCCCTTCGCCTTGCCGCTGCGCAGGAAGTTTGCCGGAAGGCCGATCGCGATGCCCGAACCGCCGGTCACAAGCCGCTGCCCTGCCGCCGCTCTGCCGAGCGTGACGAGGTCTTCGTCCAGCGAGGAATCGCAGATGACCATCGTCGTCCCGTCGGCGGCCGCGGCATCCAGCGCCGCCCTCACCGCTTCGCTTCCAGAGCGCACGGTCGCCGTGTTCACCAGCCCGACCGGATCGCGCGTCTGCTGTGCCAGCCAGCGCCGGATGTCGGAATCCGTCATCGGCGTCAGTGGATGGTGTCGCATGCTGGATTCGCTGAGCAGCCGATCCTGGACGAAGAGATGGCCCTGATGCACGGTGCGCCCGACCGTCGGGAAGGCAGGGCAGGCAATCACACCTTTCACACCGAGAGCAGCCGCGAGCGCCTCCGCTACAGGCCCGATATTGCCTTCCGGCGTAGAATCGAATGTCGAGCAATATTTGAAGACAAATTGCTCGCAGCCTTGGTTGCGCAGCCATTCGAGCGCCGCAAGCGATTGTTCGACCGCATCCTCTACCGATGAGGAGCGGGTCTTGAGCGAGATGACCCCCGCTTCGACCGATCGGTCGGCCTTCACCTTGGGAACGCCGAGATATTGCGTGACCGCAAGTCCACCCTGCCCCGGCAAGCCCTTTGCAAGCGTGTTGGCTACGTCTCCGGCCCCGGTAAAATCGTCGGCGATAACTCCGAGCAGCATTGTCTAGTGCTCCTGCCTGTCCATCAACTGTTTCATTCGTGTCACCGCGCTGCCCGGCGCGGTCAGCACGGCGCAATCCACCGCTTCTCTGACCGGACCGGCCGCCCGCGCCGTTGAAAAATGGGCGAGCATGATGGCATCGCAGTCGCCAAGGCCATGCGCTGCATGGGCAACCCGTGCATCATGGTCGGCCGCATCGCCCTGCCGGAGCTTCTCGATCGCGCCATGCGCTATGACGGTGCGAAGTCGCGCCGAGCTTCCCGTCTCTGCCGCAAACTCGCGAAACTCGTCTTCCATCGTTGCGACTGCGGGGGCAAATGTCGCCACCATGCCGATGTCCGAGCCGGCCATGATCGCGGCGCGAAACATCGCCTCGTTGGGCATGAGGACCGGTATCCCTATCTCCGACGAAAGTCTGCGAATGGCCGGGCCGAAAGCGGAGCAGGTGATCAGGATACCATCTGCAGCGCCGGAAACGGCCTGCCGGCCGAGAGCGACGAAACGCTCGCTGAGGCCCGACGACAGTGGCCCAACCTCCCGCGCCCGGTCCAGTGACAGGCTCTCGTCGAGAATGTTGACGGCCTCGGCCTCCGGCCAGAGTTGCCGCATGGCATCGGTCACAGGCGCCATGGCAACCGGCGTGGCATAGAAGAGGAATATGCGCGGCTTGAACGTCATGGCGATCTCACTGCGCGGCCAGGAATGTACGGTCCTGCAGCCGGCGCATTTCCCAAAGCAACGAAGCCTGCGGCTCCTCCACCATGTCATAGGTGATGAGCGTACCCGCCGGGATATCCACCTTGGCGCAATTGCCGGTGAGAAGATGGGCGCAGGCGGGGTTTTCAAGCGCGACAGGTACCGCCGGGACGATGCGGGCCTTCAACATCGGGCTATGGTCATTGCCGAAGACTTCGCCCGCCTTGATGTCGCGCGCCGCGACCTTGACGAGATCGTAGCGGGGCCGATAATCATCCGATCCGGTATCGATGCCGAGCAGGCCCGCCATCAGCAGCGAGGTCGAGGTCTCGACGCCGCAAAGGTGGTAAGGGCGGTAGATGACCGCGGTCGTCTCGTCATAGTTCGGGATCTGGCCCTTGGTCACAAGGACATGGTTGGAATAAGCATTGTCGCACCGGACGACGAGAAAGACGCCGCCGCCGAGCCCTGATTCATCCGGGCGCCTGAGGCAGGTGGCGAGGTCGATCGTATCGACCTGTCCGAAAAGGCCGCCATTGGCGATTTCCGCATAGGCAACCGGGATTTCGGTGATGCGAAGGGCCGCATGGACGAGCGTATCGACGGCAGGCTTCATGCCGGTATAATTGGCCGCGACCGTGATCTCGCAGAGATCATAGGCGCCGGGCTGCGGCAGGCGCGCGAGAATGTCCTTACGCCTCGCGACATATTCGGCAGCCTGTCCCTCGGGGATCATGGCGAGCCATTTGCGATCCTCATCGGAGACGACAACCGTTTCGACATAGGGCTCATGGATCTTCTTGTCGGTCTTGATCGAGACCGTGCCGGCCGCCTCGTCATAGACGAATTCGCCATCGGTTGCCTTGCCACCGGAAATCACCGTCAGGCCGACCGATTTTGCCCATTCGTAGAACTGGATCAGCAGCCCGTGCTGATCTCCGTCGACGGGGGTGTAAATCACGCCCGCTTCCTTTGCCAGACGCTTCAGCATCGGGCCGACCGCGACGTCGCAATCCTTCGTTACCATCGCCACATGCTTGCCGGCCTCGATAGCCTGCATGGCATATCGCACGCTTGCCTCCGGCACGCCGCTGCACTCGCAGACGATATCGACGGCACCAATCGCGCCGATGAGTTCCGGCTTATCGGTAAAGATGGAATTGCCGCGCGCAAGCTCGCATTTTACCTGCTCTGCCGTTCCGGCATAGGCGACCTTGGCCATGTCGAAGCCCGCCTTCTCATAGGCACCGCGTGCGGCATCGATCGAAATGTCGGCAACAGCAACCACATTCAGCCGCGGCGTGACCGGAGCCTGGGTGACGATGGCAGTGCCGTAATTGCCGGCGCCGATAATGCCGACCTGAACTGCAGAAGCCTTGGCGAAGCTCGCGTAAAGATGGTGGTAAACCATTGTTTAAGATATCCTTTTCATGCGCGTCCGGTGACGCTCTGGAGGATGCTGGACCTGCGGCAAGGCCGCATTGGATAGCGACGCGCAGCGATTGCCTGCATCTGGAATGAACATGCGATGTGGTCAGGCAGACCGGGCGATCCGCGAGACAGGATCGCCCCTTGCCGCCTCAGCCGATTTTCTTGGCCTGCGGCTCGTCCATCTGGTGTTCCTTGCCCGCGCGGTTTTTCAACAGCCACGGTGAGACCAGCAGCACGACGGTGATCAGGATAATCACCAACGCGATCGGGCTCTGGAAGAAGACGGCGACATTTCCGTCCGAGGCGACCAGGGTGCGGCGAATGCCACGCTCCAAGATGGGGCCAAGGATCATGCCGAGAACCAACGGTACCGGCGGGTAATCCAACTTCATCATCAGGTAACCCAGCACGCCAAAGCCGATCACCAGAGCCACCTCGAACATCGCATTGTTGATGCCGAAAATGCCAAAGACGATGATGGCGATGACCGCCGGGAACAGATAGCTCGGCCGCACGAAGGCACAGGTGGCGAGCACCGGCGTCAGGACGATGGTGATCGCGACCAGCGCGAGATTGCCGATGTAGAAGCTGCCGAAAATGGTCCAGACGAATTCCGACTGTGTCTGGAACAGCATCGGGCCGGGCTGCAGGCCGATCATCAGCAGGCCGCCCATCAGCACCGCCGTTGTACCGGAGCCTGGAATGCCGAGCGCGAACATCGGGATCATGTTGCCATAGGCGGCGCTGTTATTGGCCGCTTCGGGTGCTGCAACACCTTCCATCGCGCCATTGCCGAAGCGTTCGGGATGTTTCGAGGTGCGCTTGGCGAAGGCGTAGGAAATCATCGTGGCGGCGGTCGCGCCGGCGCCGGGCAGGATACCGATGAAGAAGCCGATCAGCGAGCCGGAGCCCAGTTCACGCCAGCATTGCAGCGTGCCGCGCACATCCGGCAGAAGTTCACGGAAGCGGAACCGGTTCTTCTCTTGCGGCTTTCCGATCGAAGGCGGTGTCGCATACATTTCCGCAAGGCCGAACAGACCGACCGCGATAATGGAGAATTCGATGCCGTCGAACAGCCGTACCTCGCCGAAATCGAAGCGCGGCAGGCCGACCATAGGGTCGAGCCCGATCGTGCCGATGAAGAGGCCGGCAAACAGCGACATCATCGCCTTGTTGAGATCGCGGCCGCCGAGCACGCTGACAAGCGACAGCGAGAAGATCATCAGCGCGGTCATCTCGATCGGCCCGAAGGCGATCGCGGCCTGGGCGATGGTGGTGGCAAAAGCGGTGAGCAGGATGAGGCCGATTAGTCCGCCGATGAAGGAGGCGGCAATACTCAATCCGAGTGCCGCGCCGGCCTTGCCGTTTCGGGCCAGCTTGTGGCCATCGATGACGGTCATGGTGGCAGAGGCATCGCCTGGAATGCCGAGCAGGATTGCGGTGACCGCGCCGCCATACTGGGCGCCGTAATAGACGGCCCCGAGTGCCGCGATCGCCGCCGTCCCATCAAAGCTGACGGCGACCGGCAGGAGGATTGCAACACCGGCGGTCGGTCCGAGGCCCGGCAAGGCTCCGATGAAAAGGCCGATGATGGCGCCAACCATGATGGCGGCGAGAACCGAGGGTTGCGATGCTGCGACCAATCCCTCGGCAAGCAAGTGCCATGATTCTAGCATGATATCTTCTCTTCTTCAGGGATCAGAGCAGCGGGATGGCGAGAACCACGCCAAACACGAGATAGAGTATGAATGCCATCCCAACGGCGATGGCGCTGACGGCCGCAATCGAGCGGGCGTCGCGCGCCCCGAATATGCAGCCGATGACGATCATCAGCGGCACGGAGGCGACCAGCATGCCGATGAATTGGGAGAGCAGGACGAAACCGACCAGTGCCAGACTGACCAGCCCGACCCGGACCACTTCCATCCGCTCGACGCTGCCGAGAAGATCCGACTGTTTGGCGACCTTGAGAAAATTTAGCGCGGAAAAGAGTGCCAGTCCTGCCCCGATCCAGACGGGGAAGAAGCCGGCCGATGGCACGGAACCCTCCTGGTAGCCGTAACCGCTTCCCTGCCAGATCATGTAGAGGCCGAGCAGGCCGAAGATCGCAGAAAGACCAAGATCGAATGAACGTAAGGGTATCATCTACCGCGCCTCCCAAGCGTAGAGCATTTAAATTCGTGTGGAACTATCGGCCCCCAAGCTGATCGGGGGCCGCCAATCTCACTTGATCAGCCTCACTTGATCAGGCCGAGCTCGCGCATCAGCGTCTCGTAACGCTGCGAGGTGGCGACGATCTCCTCGCCGAACTGCTTGCTATCGAGGAAGAGCGGTATTTCGTTGAACCGGTCGACATACTGGCTGCGCCATTCCGGGCTTTCCGCCACGGTTTTCATCACGCCTTCCCAATAGGACACCGCTTCCGCCGGAACGTCCTTGGGCATGATTATGCCGCGAAGCTGGGTATGGACGATGTCATGCCCCAATTCTTCGAAGCTTGGAACCTGCGGAAGAGATCCCATCCGTTCCGCCGAGGTGACGGCAAGGGCCCGCATCTTGCCGGCATTGACCTGTTCTAGGATCTCGTTCGGATTGCCGAAGAGAAGATCGAGATGCTTGCCGAGAACCGCCGCCATCACCTCGCCCTCGCCGTCATAGGGCACGACCTTGATCGAGCTGCCGAGCTGCTTGTTGAGGAGATGCGACAGAAGTGCCGGGTCGGAGACTGCACCGGCCGAACCGATCGTTAGCCCCTTGGCGCTCTTGAGGTCATCAATCGACTTGATCTTGGAATCTGCAAGCACAGCCAGAATGTAAGGCGAGCGTGCGATCGCCGCGAGCGGGGTAAAGTCCTTGTAGCTCAGCGGCATCTTGCCGAGCAGCGGCGTGGTGAAGAAGCTGACGCCAACGCCGCCGAGATAATAGGGATTGCCCTTGCGGGAACTGATATAGGAATAGCCGACAGCTCCCGACCCGCCCGGCCGGTTCTCCACCAGCATCTTGACCGGAATGAGCTTCTTTTCGTCGATCACCTTGGCCATGGTGCGTGCGACGATATCGCTGCCGCCACCTACGCCGAAAGCGACAATGTAATTGATGGTGTCGCTCGGATAGGCATTGGCCCGAGCCGTGCCGATTGCAAGCGACTGAGCTGCGACAAAGGCCGCGCTGCATCCGAGCAGCGTACGCCGTTTCATGCCCCTAGGGGTTTCCTGGGTGTCCAAGATATTTCCTCCCGATTTGAAACTCGGTCCTCGAGCCGATGCCGACAATCCCTTCCCGATTGCGGTTTGCCAACTTTGGACCCGTGAGCAGTGGCAAGGCAAGTATAATAATGATACCTATTGGTCTCTTGCAGTGACCAATAGGACGCTCGATGGATACGATCAACGATATCAATCTCCGACTGCTACAGACTTTCCTCGTCGTTGCGAACGAAGGAAGTTTTCGCCTCGCAGGTGAAAAGCTGAACCGGGCCCATTCAGCCGTCAGCATCCAGATCCGTCAGCTGGAGGAACAGCTTCAGGTGAAGCTCTTCGAGCGTACGACACGCAGCGTCAAACTGACGGAGGAAGGTGCCAAACTGCAGGGAAGTCTCAGGAAGGCGCATTTCGAGATACTGCATGGATTGCGGGAGATACGCGAAGCCGCAGATCTCAAGCGTGGACAGTTGTCACTCGCAAGCTCCTCTCATGTGGCCTCAGTTCATCTGCCTCCCATACTCACGCATTTCGTCAGCAAGTTTCCAGAAATCGCCGTCACGATACGTGAGTTGACTTCAGCCGATTTATATGAGGCCTTGCGCAAGCAAGAAGTCGATTTCGCGATCGGGCCGCATGGAACGGACAATGCCTTCGAATTCAGCCCGATACTGGTTGAACCGCTTCACGCGGTGGTCCATCCCCGCTTCGTCGGTCCTTCCAGAAAAACAATAACCTGGAAGGAAATTGCCCAATTCCCGATACTTCTGCCGGCCCCGCAGACTGCGATGCGCCGGATCGTCGATCAGGTGTTGCACGATAACGGTCTGGAAGAGACGAACCGCTACCAATTCATCCAGGCCGAGACGATAATTGCCATGGCGGAGGCGGGGCTCGGGATCGCTGTCCAGCCGAGTACGCGGCTTGCCAAGCATCCCCCTGTCACCGCGCGCGTGATGACCTTGACCGCCCCGCATATCCGAAGGGCCATGTCCCTAATCCGAATGAAGAAGCGGGATCTGTCTCCGGCGGCAAAACACCTGGCCGATACCATCATTCGTGAGGTGCGCCGGGTTACGGGCTATGTAGAAGGGGAGGATTTTTTCACGCATTGAAAGCTATAGGGGCGAATTTAGCTCTTGAACTGCTTCGTGCCTACGCCCAACACCTCCACTCGTTCAGCCATGGAGAAGCCGGTCCATTCGTGCAAGCGGGCGACCGCTTTATGACGTAGACTGCGAATCGACTTTACATTCCTGAATATAATTAAGGTATAGCCCACGGTGCGAATTGAAGCGAGTAGCGCCGTCTTCCGAATAAGGTGGATGGCGTCGATATCCGGCGCGAGACATTTATGATATCGCCAGGCGTACCGCTCATTCGCTCACGAAAGACGCCAATCACATTGGTATCTCCCAACCTCATAGTCACCTCGGTCTCAGACCCCACAGGCTAGATGAGCACGATTTCGCCAGAAACGCTTCCGCTACCTAAGTGTCAGTCAATCGAAAGTGTTCGGGATGAATCCCGTAAACGGCAGCCCGCCCCATAGCGGTGTCCATAGACCTAGGCAGGGGCATAACGACGCCCGATGTTTGGAAGCTCGCTTCCGTTATCGTGCCATTAAGAAAATTCATCGACGGCGATCCGATGAAGCCCGCAACGAACTGGTTTGCCCGGCGGTCGTAGGGATCGAGCGGCGCACCGATCTGCTCTATCCTGCAGCGTTTCATCACGACGATCCTGTCGGGGATGGTCATGGCCTCCACCTGATTGTGGGTGACCTAGAAGGTGGTCGTTTTCAGCTTATGATGCAGCGCCTTGATCTAGCCGCGCATAACGACGCGCAGCTTCGCGTCGACGTTCGACAGCGGCTCGCCGAATAGGAAAACCTGTGGATTACGGACGATCGCGCGGCCCATGGCGACGCGCTGTCGCTGGCCGCCGGAGAGCTGGCGCGGATAGCGACCTAGAAGATTGGTAAGACCCGGTATGCTGGCCGCCCAATTCACCCGCTCCGCGACTTCGGCTTTGGTGGCACCGCGGTGCTCCAGCGAAAAGCCCATATTCGTCGCCACCGTCATACTCGGATATAGCGCATCGGACTGGAAGACCATGGCGACGTGACGATCCTTCGGATCGAGATCATTGACCCTCCGGTCGAGGTCGACACCGTGAATGGTCTTTACGCCGCCATAACTCTTGCGGATGTCTGAGCCGCAGCATGACCCAAACAAACTAGAATAGCAAAAAAGAGGCCGTAAACAGGATAGTACCTTGCGCTTTGGCAACGACAGTCGCTTTCGTGCGTTGAAACAGCGAACAACCGGGAGGTGGATATGCGGGAAGTGATGCGTTTCGAGCTACTTGCAAAACTAGGCTATGCCGCCCGCGGCATTGTGTTTCTTCTCGTTGCTGTTCTGGCACTCTTCTCAGGTATGGCCGGTGGGCAGCCAGAAACGAAAACAGCGATCTCCACGCTGCTGCAACAGCCACTCGGCCGCGTCTGGGTTGGATTGATTGGTGTTGGTCTCCTCGGCTTTGTGGCCTGGCGGCTGGCCCAGTCGATCGCTGATGCCGATGGGCAGGGTAACGACGGCAAAGCTATGATAATACGGGCTGCGCTGCTTGGTAGCGCAGTTACTTACACTGGTCTCGCCGTATATGCCCTCGGTCACGCGGTCAGTGCGAGCGGCGATAGCGGTGGATCAGGAGAGAAAGGGCTCGCCCAATGGGTAATGTCGCAGCCCTTCGGCTCGTATGTGGCAATCGCGATTGGGCTCGGACTGATGGTGGGAGGCATTGTCACTGGAGCTAAAGGCGCTCTCCGAAAATTCGAGAAGTATGTCCAGTTCCCCGATCGTAGCGGAGTGCTTTCTTACATCTGCGTGTATGGTCTCATGGCACGAGGTGCGGTGTTCTCTATCACGGGGATATTGTTTGCGTACGCTGGCTTCAAGGTCGATCCAGATCAGGCGGGAGGTATCGCGGACGCGCTTGAGTGGCTCCGCGAACTACCTTTCGGCTCTGTCCTTTATGTCGTCATTGCAATCGGTCTAGCCGCATTCGGGGTGTATAACCTAATTGCTGCTAAATATCGCACCGTCAAAGGGCCAAGGCTCAATGATGTGAAGCGCGGGGCTCCCCTGAACCTACGACACTAAGGAAGCGGCTCGCGTTATGCTTGAAGGACAAAAACTCCCATGAACTCATCGTCGATCTTCAACGTAGACCAACTCAACACGATCAGAGACGCGCATCTGGAATGGTGTGCTGAAAATTCGGTCGACCCGAAAAGCCCGTTCGGAGAAGAAGCGGCCGCTTTTTTGATCAAAGCGTTCGACGTCGAGCACAACAGTGTCGATGGCCTGATCGCGGCGCTTGATCACTATGTGATGGAACGTGGGAGCCATGTGCGGGTCGGATCAACAAGCATACCCTCAACGGAATGATCGCAGCGGCATGTGCGGAAGCTCAATGCATACCGAATTTTCCGCTCCCAAAACGCGATTTCGCCTTCGCTATCATCCGCCATCATCCGATTCGTCCCTGACTGCTTTGAAGTTAGCCATTATCCGGAGCGTGGCAAACGTGACTATCGAAAGAACAATTGCGGTGTCATAGGCTCCAAGTCCGACCGCGGTACCGATCGCGCCCGTCGCCCATATGCTTGCGGCAGTCGCCGTCCCGCGTGTTCCAAGTTTCCCTACAAGGATGGCTCCGCCGCCAATAAAGCCGACGCCGTTGATAATACCTTCGACGATGCGAGCCGTCGCCTCGGCATTTCCAACAGTAACGGTTTCCGCAGCCTGAACGAACCCGCAGGCGGCGATAGCGACAAGAGGAAAGGTGCGCAAACCCGCGCTCCGTTCGTTTTTCTCACGATCCCAAGCGATCGGCAGCGCAAGGACATATGCGATAAGCAACGTGATCAGGTGTGGGAAGATATCGAGTTCCACACCCATAGAAGCCAACCACTCGCTCACGTTCGCTCCTTTTTGAAGGTGACAATGCGGTAAATGTAATAGCCGACCAAAATAATCAGGACGGCTGTCGAAACGGGATCCACAAAGTCTTGGATCACGCTGTATGCCTGTCCCAAGAAATAGCCTGCCAAAGCCAACGCCGCCGTCCATACAAGCGTGCCAATCGACGAAAAAAGAAGAAAAGTCCCCAATGGCATATTGGCAACGCCAGCGGGAACGGAGATGAGTGTCCGCACCGTGGGGATGAGCCTTCCCAGAAGGACCGAAGAATTTCCGTGCCGCTTGAAACGGTCAGAGGCTGCATCGACATCGGATGGCGACATGGTGAGCCAACGACCATGGCTATCCGCCAGACGACGAACGCCGTCGTGGCCGAGCCGACGCCCAACACAGTACCAGGGGAGTGTACCGAGCAGGGAACCTACCGTTCCGGAGGCGATCACGACAGAGATATTCATGTCTCCCCGCGTTGCCAGATAACCCGCAAGAGGCATGATCAACTCAGACGGTATTGGCGGGAAGACGTTCTCAAGGAACATGAGTAGGCCAATGCCGAATGGGCCAAGGCGCTGCATCATCATTTGCACGAAAGCTTCCATGATGCACCTAAGCAGCGAAGGCGTAGGGACCGCCCTTTTCGAGCGCATTGATATAGGCAGGCCGGGCATGGATGCGTTCCAGCCATGCTGTTATGGCCGGTCTATCCTCAGCCAGGGTTCCTCGCACATTAGCAGCCTCAAGCGGAAAACTCATCATCACGTCCGCTGCGCTGATCTGGTCGCCCGCAAACCAAGGCCTGGCAGCGAGGTGCCATTCAATGAAGTCCAGATGCGTATCCAGCATAGGCTGAATGCGCTTTGTCGCGACGCGGCCCAAGATCGGGATCTTGGAAACAACCAGCAGTGCGAAGAGGACTGGCATCACAGAACCCTCTGCATAATGAAGGAACTGACGATACAAGAGAGCGTCTATTGCCGCGTTGGGTCCGAACCGACCATCCGCTCGCTCGACAAGATACTCGCAGATCGCTCCAGTCTCGATCAGAATACACCTCTGAACATTCTCACCCACATCCTCTAAAATGGGTGATTTGCCGAGGGGATGAATCGCGTTCAGATCCTTAGGTGCAGACATGTCGGAGCTGCGGCGATAACGCCGGATCTCGTAGCCAAGTCCGAGCTCTTCAAGCAACCAAAGGATGCGTTGCGATCGGCTGTTATTCAGATGGTGGACAATCAACATGCCTGGCCACGCCCCTACATCTGGACCTTGGCGTTATCCCCCATGTCCGGACGGGAATTGCTGACAGCCGCCGCCGCCATTTTGATATAGCTGATGATGGTGCCCGGGCTGTCCCAGTATTCTGCGAAGGACGGCGTCACCTTGAGAATGCGGATCGACGGATCGTCGGCGTTATCCCACCAAGCCTTCGCAGGCGTCGCCCATAGATCGCGGATTTTCTCACGGTCATTCTGGATTTCGGCCGTTCCGGAGACTGAAACGTACTTTTGGCCCCTCGAGTCAGCAAAGGCGAGGCACACATTTGGATATCGCGCGATCTCTTCATCCTTATGGCTCGCCACGTCGGTCAAAAAATAAAACGCGTTGTCGATGCGCTCGCTGTATGCAGACATTGGACGCGCTCGCAGATCGGAGCCGCTTTGCGTCGTCAGCATGCAGAACCCGATTTTTTCCGCCAGGTCCCAAACCGTTGAAATCTGATCTTCTTCGTGCGCCATAGTGGTCTCCTGTGTGACGCCAGAGAACGGGCGCTGCGAGTAAATGTTCCGCCGGGGCAATCATCTCTCTACCGAGTATCTCCGAAATGACACCAGTGCGCCCTGAATATCCTATAGCTGGACGTAGATCTTAACCTAAGCTCACGGGTTGGCACCGAAGTCGGGCACCGTCAATTGCGCCGCCGTCTCCCCGCGTGGACGCCGACGCCCTGATCCTTTGGAGCCGATATTCGAGGCAGAAGTCGTCCCGCTCCTGAAGGCCGCACCCGGCATCCGTGCTGTCGCCGTCTACAACGAGATGCTGCGCCGACATCCAGAACTGTCTGAAGGTATCCGTCGTACGCTTGAACGACGGATCCGGTCGTGGTGCTGTCCATGGCGAGGCGCAGGAAGTCATCTTCCGCCCGACGCACGAGCCAGGCCGGTTAGGCCTGTCGGATTTTACCGACGCCTGCCGCCTTGGTGTAACGATCGCCGGCCAGCCACTTGATCACCTGTTCTATCACTTCCGGCTTGTCTGGTCCGGCTTCGAACATGCCCACGTCATTCTCGGCGGAGAAAGCTTTGTCGCGCTGGCTGAAGGGCTTCAAAATGCTCTGTGGTCCGTGGGCGGTACGCCGCTCTATCATCGGAGCGACAGCCTCTCGGCGGCATTCCGCAACCTCGACGCCGATGCCAAGGTCGATCTTACACACCGATACGATCAGCTTTGCTCCCATTATCGAATGACGTCAACGCGCAACAACAAAGGCGTCGCGCATGAGAACGGCTCGATCGAAAGCTCCCATGGCCATCTCAAGAACGCCGTTCATGATGCCCTGCTGATGAGGGGGACCAAGGAATTCGACGACCTCGGCTCTTATCGCGCCTTTGTCGATGAGATCGTCAGCCGTCGCAATGCTGCCCATGGTAAGCGCATTGATGCAGAACGATCCCATCTGCAAGCGCTGCCCGAGCGGCGGACCACGGACTTCGAAGAGATTGTCGTCACGGTGTCCCGGACCGGTGGCTTCACCCTGCGCAAAGTCTTCTACACCGTGCCGTCCCGCCTGATCGGCCACAGGCTACGAGTTCGCTTGTTCGACGATCGGCTGGATGTCTTCGTCGGCGGTACGCACCTGATGACGTTGCGCCGCGGACGCGGCCATCGTGTCTAAACCAAAAACAATTGTGCTAAAGAGGGGAACGGCTCAGCAATAAAGCGGAACAATTCCCCTCTTCTGGGTCGCCAACTCTGTCAATGTATTCGCAATACCCCCGCGAGTGCGAATAGTGTCGGCTGGCACCCTGATATTATTGAATAGTTGAGCCTGTTGTCGCAATTTCGAGAGTGCCCGCAAGAACCGCATCAGGTGTCATACCAAGTTCTGATGTTATCGCATCGAGAGTTGCGGCCAGTTGTTCTTCGACCTGCGTCGCCTTTATCATCCCGGCACATCCCCTTGCGTAGATCACTAGTCTGGCGAGGGCAGCCAGTTCCTCTTGTCTTTCAGTCCTGTCGTCAATCACTGCGATCCTCCGGGTTTGTGCAGATCGTAATCCCGGAGGCGTAGTCCGCAGCGTGAATTGAGCGTGACACAACGCATGCAGGAGAACCGGGCTAGTTTCTCCAGAGAGAGGTCTTTTGAAAAATCCACGCCGGAACAACTCCTCGATCAGTATTAGCGACGAGCCGCATAAGGCGTATGGCGTCGAGACGTTTCTGATCGACATAGTGGTCATGGCAGATCCGGGAGCGCGCCTCCGCACCGACTCGACCAAATTTCGCGCATTGGCTGTAAAATGCCGACCAAGTGCGACGTTTGAAAAATAGGGTGGCGGCGATCTCTTCGATTTCCTGCGCCTCCTCAGCCGAGAAGATTTGCTGGTCGCGAAGCCGTTCCACCGTTGCGCGGATGTTGACGATCGGCACCGTCATGGCTCGAAAACCCAATTCCTTCGGCGCGTGAAGAAGTGCGACGGCGGCATCGTCAACCACGGCACCTGATGCGTAATCATCGAATATCCGGCCCACCCCGACCATGCCGAACGACTGGCATTCCGCCGCGCGCAACGCGCCCATACTTGCGGCGCCCGCTACCACCACACCCTTCGACAGGGCATACAGGATCTCCTTGTGCCATACGGGGGCAGTGTATTCGAAGCCCCCGTCGATGAGCCCAATCACGGTGGCTCCTTCGCGCACGGCATTCAGGATGTCGCTCTGAACGGCTGGAGGTCTTATCTCCACCGATGGTCCGGTGTATTCGGTCGCATCGGGTAGGCTTGGGCCGACAAAAACGACCTTCATGGCGAAAGCGCAGCGGCTATTGCCCTGGCACCATGCCTGAACTTTCTGTCCCCGGGCGGGTTCTCCAACTCGGGAGCAAGGATTTTGACGACAACGAACGGCAACCCAGGCTCCGACAGTCTGATGGAATAAAGCCGCGATAGCCCGCGTCGTTCTAATAACTGGACGATGGATTTCGATTGGCTGGCGTTCCGTTTCGGCGAAAGAGCGCCCGGCCGGATGGCCACAAGACGCTTAATATCTTCCGGCAACGGTCTCAGATAGGTCTCGGGATAGACGTCATCTCTCGCGCCGCTGATATAGGTCAGGCGGGATTGGGCGGCTTCGGTGATTGCGCGCAAGGCGGCTTTCGCGGCATCCACGTGGGTGCCGCAGCCGAATGTCACGTCGACATATCGCGGTGCCATCGCTTCCAAGACGCTCGCTTCGGCGATATAGGCCGCGATGGTGGGGATGCCAATATCGCTGGTAACATCAAAAAGCCGCAGCAGCATCCCCGCCCGCTCTACCTGTCTCGCGAGCTCCGTTACGCAGGAATTTTCGAATGCTTCCGGGGATACCGCAGAAGCGACTTGTCGCGGCTCCGACCGAAGCTGCCAGAGAGCCATTGCATCTCGCTCTATCCGCTCGAGCAGTGCGTGGAAAACGGCTTCTTCCTCCGTGTTTCCTGATGCCAGACCGTCCGAAGACTTCCAGTACCGAATATCCGGCACGGTCCGATCCAGGGACACGGCATCGTAAGGCACGAGTACGGTCTCGCCTGAGAAAAGGTCGGTGGCCTCGACGAGGACAATCTCGTCTTCCGAGGCGCCAACATCCTGACGAGAGGCCAGAAATTCGGGTAGAAGGTCGTATCTGCGTCCATCACGCTTTAGGGCGGTGCGGCTAGCCGTGACCACGCCGACCAGCGGATCACAGGCAACTGCCCGTTCCAAAGCCTCCATTACTGCGGAAGTCCTCGCGTCATCATCCGTGAGGCCCTTACCGTGGGCAACCACAATCGACTTCGCGTTCGGGATGTAGGCGCACCATACCGGAATGTTTAGGAAATCAAGTCCGGTATGGCGGCTTACCCGCGTAATGCCGTATTCCGCCAGGTGAGGAGACACTCGGCGGTAAGTCTCAGCAGTTGGATATGCTCGCTCCACGTCCCGCCTCAGCCATCGAACACCCCTGAAAAAGCAGCCTCTGAGGCACCAATCGCAACGGCGAAATCGACGTCCTTCACGACGGATCCGCCTGCCTTTCGGATGTCATTTGCCGAAGCGAGCGTCCCATTTGCGGGTACCTCAAAAGCAACAACCGTCCCGGCGTCCAGATCCGCCAGATAAAGTCCCGTTTCACCCGGAAGCCCGATTACAACTATCTTTGACATCAACATACTCCATTTGCGTTCGTGGAACATCTTACTGAAAACCAGCCTTCATCAGGCCTTCCCGATAAAGATCTTTCTGCCATTGCTCCCTCACCGGAAGGATCGACAGCCATTTCTCAAGCTCGAAGAGAGGATTGAGTTCCTGCGCCTTTCGGCGATGCATCCGCGCTCTTTGCATGTCTCCCGCCATGGCATAGCTGGCGGCAAGCAACCTGCGTGCCGAAGAGCCGTCCTCCATGCTTTCAATATGCGAAATGGCGCCGGAAAAATCTCCGAGAAAGTAACTCGCTCCCGCGGCGATCCAACGATAGTCATCAGGCGGCATCGGATTGAGCGATATGGCCTTGATGATCTTTCTCAGCCCGTCATCCGGTCTCGATGCGTGAACCAATGCGTCGGCGTAGCCGCAAAGCGCATCGGCCAGATGCGGACTGAGTTGCTCTGCTTCGTGAAATGATCGAAGGCTGGCATCGACGTCTCCTCTGTATAGAAGAGATAGGCCAAGATCGCGATGCGCCGTCGCAAGATCCGGAGACGCGGCCACCGCCTGTCTTGCCAAAGCCTCTGCCTGCACCAACAGCTCATCGTCTCCCCTTGCCGTCAGCACCCATTCCCATGAAAACGTTCGCGAAAGCCCAGACAATGCAGGTGCAAAATCACTGCGAAGCTTCAAGGTTTCCTTGAATGCGCTGCGTGCCCGGCGCATTCCTGGCAGTGTATAGGTGTTGAGATGCTGAATGCTGAAAAGATACGAACGATAGACCTCGGGCTGCGTGCGAAATTCGTCAAGCTGACCTACACTTTTTCCAAGATGACCCGAAATAGCACTCACGATGAGACCGGCAACGTCCTTGCGCCGAGACACGAGAGAGCTTCCGCCAAGAGGAAAGCGCTCCGCCCATAGCACCGCGTCTGCAGGAAGGAAAACCATTTGCGCAAACAGTCCCTCCTCCGAAATCCTTGTGTCGACCACATATGAAATCGAATGGGTCTCGAGCTGAGCGAGCTTATCGGAATGTTCTCTGATTTTCGCGGCCGTATATGGGGCAACCACCGCTGCGCTTCGAAGCGCACAGAGCCCGATGGTGATATCCTCGATCAATGCCGAGGCAACCCCTGCATCGACATTGCCGTGAAGTGTGGGCGGAAGCAGTACCAGACGCGGAAGATCCGGCTGAGCCCTGAAGGGCGCGGCTGGAGCACCGAGCTGCTGTACCGTCTCATGACGGGGTTCAGCATGCAGGCGAACAGAACCGCTGTTTCCCGAAATCCGTTGATGCGCACTGAACAAGATTTCCGCAACAACTTCATCTGACGGATCGTTTTCGAGAAGCAATTTTCCTCCTTCGCGAACGACCAACCAGTCGGATTTCTCTGCGGCATGAGGCGCTGATCCGACAAGAATTTCCCGGAACTGCCACCAATAGTCCCGCCGCCGCCTTTCTATCCAGCCAGCGAGCGGCGCCGGAGCTCCGACGATATCCAGAAACGGTCTTTCGATCAGTGATTTCACGGCCCGCAACTTTTGCAGCGGTTCAAGATTTGCTGCAAAGGTGCTGAAATCGGTCTGGACACTGTCGGAAACCCGCATGGTTGACGGCGAGATCTCGAAAGGATTCAGCCACCCCTCTGTCTCGCATTGACGCACGCGCTCTATCATTTTTCTGAGATTTAGTCGCGCCGTGCTACCATCGCCCGGCCATAAGATAGCCGCAAGATGTTCCCGGGAGGGATCTATGTTCTGCTCAGTCGCGAGATATGCCGCACACAACAAGGCCTTGCGTGGCAAAGGCAGAGCACCTTTTCCGCGTTCGGTCAGCGTCACGGGGCCGAATGTAGTCAAATGCAGCACCAGATCGGCCTGTCGTTAAAGCTTCGGATCCTCCGCCGTGGGATCAGTCCCGACAGACGCGAGTGATTTAATGAGATGAACAACGCTCTGCCGGGTTCTTGGGTCACGCAAGCGAACGAAGGCTGCGTTTAATTCTACGCCTTCCCGGCTCGAGAGAAACCTCATCACCACGTCATCAGGCCGCGGATCGAATTGCGAATTTTCGTTCGAACCGACGGTATTCGTGAAGAAAAATCCCACCGGGACCTGCAGAATGGATGCGATCATCTGAAGCCGGCTTGCGCCGACACGATTGGTTCCCTTCTCATATTTTTGAACCTGCTGGAACGTAACTCCCAATCCTTCCGCAAGTTTTTCCTGCGACATGCGCAACACAAGTCTGCGAAGTTTAATCTTTCCACCGACATGCACGTCGATTGGATCCGGTCCCACTTTCTTAGTCATCGTCTTCCCCTCGACAATTCTGCCAGAATGATTGAAGCGGGTAATCGATGCAACCGGTCTTGGTTGTGCCAGATCAAAAATTTATTGGGTCTTTGTTTTTAGGTGCCTATCGGTAATGGAGGTGTTTTTCTGAACTGAGCTCGCGAAATTACGCAGCGGCGGCTTTGAAATCAGGCGAGCAGTTGACGTTCAGAATAGGAGGACGAGTTATCCTCATGTCTAGCGCCCAAAAGCATGTCACGCTTGTTTCACGCCACCACACCGTCAAATCGCGCTAGTCAGCTACGTAAGGGGCAGATGACCACGTCTATACCTCTCTCGAGCGACTATTTGAGAAACGACATTTAGGTGTTTTCATATGGAATATGAGCAGCGGCAGTCGAAAATGCGAAAGCTCGCCGCACTTAAGGTCCGCAAAGATAGCCAGAGAGATTTGCGGCTGGCGCTCAAACATCACTTTGCAGACACATCTGCACAAAGCGTTTGCGATGCACGTGATATTCGTGAACGCGAACTTGAGATAAAAGTCTTACCTCTCGACGGCCAAACGATGACCTGAAGTTCTCATCTATATTCTAGAGAACGGACTTGTTAGGTTGGAACCAATGGCTCGCTGACTGTAAAATCGGTAACATTTTCAGATAGTCTCGCCGAAAAGCTAAAGTGCGCCCTGCGTCCCGGCCATCAGGCATGGCATGGACCGAGGAGGGCAACACCAGATCCCCGGCAATCTTGAATATGTCGCGTCACGCCCATCAACCGGTGCACGATGGCCATGGCGGCGATGAGTACATCCGTTGCATTTGCCGCAATCGCGAATATGTAAAGGGGCCCATCGCGTCGCAGTTGTTTCATCGACAGACATGATGCGCTCAGCAAACTCCGGGTGAACTGGCTTATACATCTAAGCCTGGAAACAAGTGCCCTTCTCAATGTCACGCCTCTGTATGCTAAGTATCCCGCGCTCAAGCCCTAAAACTGCCACGGCGGAAAAATACAGATCTCGGGATCCCGGCGCGCCAATCAAGCGGTCACGTTCGGATCAGCTTTACCGTCGCCGACCTTACCAAGCTCAGAGACAACGTTTGTATCGAGCAAATATTTCAAGGGTCGTCCTGGCAATCGTAAAGCGAGCACCTCGAGTTGCCCGATCGGCATACGCGACTGGATTGGATAAATCGAAAATTAAAACTTACGTAGCCTTGCTGCGCGCCATCCGCGGCCTGCCGAATGATTTCGGCAAAGCGCATAGACTCAATCTCGAGGATGACCACCCGCTGGAAGCCAACAGAAAGCGTACTTTTTGTGTGGAAAGCGAACATAACACGGCTCAAAGACATTGAATTGATACAGCCCAACCGCGTCTCGCTCTAATGTCGCATCCGTCGTACTCGACGGCGAACTGGCGGCCGAGCTGAGGTCCGAGCCTTCAATATCCATTGCGATCAGCTTTATTGGTCGATTATTAAGTAGCTTACACTAATATAGATTTGGAGGTAGGCTGTGCGAAGGCACGTCCGTGAACGACGATGAGGGGGTACTCTCACAGATGAGCAATGCGCAATCCAGTTGGCAGCCTTCACCAGAAACCGTGAACAGTTGGACTGACAAGCTTGCGCTATTCAATCATCAATTCGAACTGATCGGCTTGACGAATGGAAGTCGGCCGACCCTTCGCGAAAGTGGCTCGTCGCTTTGGGATATCTATCCGGAACTGGATAGTGTCACCGTCTCGGCCCATCTCAAGACGAGGCCGGAGCAGCCGCTTCGCATCAGCCACGAGCTGGAAAACGGAGCAGTCCGCGAACTCACGTTTCACGCCATCGGGGAGTTTTATGGCGTTGTGCATACGTATCGGAGCGGGGACAGGGCGGAGCGCGCTGCCCTGCTGCATCAGGCAACTCATGATCCGCTGACCGGACTGCCGAACCGACGGCAGTTTGCGAGCGACCTTTTGGCGGCGTTGAAGGACCTGACCGCCGAAGGCAATACCGTCTGTCTAATGCAGTTAGATCTCGATGACTTCAAACCGGTGAATGACACCCTCGGGCATGCGGCGGGTGACAAGCTGCTCAAATTCGCTTCAAGCCGGATCAGGGACTGCCTTGCCGGCAGTGAGCGAGTTTACCGTTTGGCCGGCGACGAATTCGCGATCATATCCGTTGGCTCTGGTCATCGCCTTCGGAACAAAGAGGTTGGGGATGCGCTTGTTCAGGCCTTCAACCAATCCTTCACGATCGACGGTATTTCGGTGTTTGTTGGCCTGAGTGTCGGTATCTCGATTGCACCTGCGGATGGGGCCGATCCGGAAACCCTGATGAAAACCGCGGATGTAGCGCTTTACGCCGCCAAAAAGGCTGGACGCGGCCGCGCCAGCGTCTTCGACGCTTCTATGCTGCAGATCATCGAGCAGCGAGAACTGTTGCGCAGAAGCCTGCGGATTGCACTTGAGAAGGACCAGTTTATTCTGGAATACCAACCAATCGTGGAGCATGGTCGACTGTTCGGATTCGAGGCGCTGCTTCGATGGCAACATCCACTGCTCGGCTCAATCCCTCCCGCTGTTTTTATTCCGATGGCCGAGGCGGACGGTCTGATGAGTGATATCGGTCGATGGGTTCTGGAAAATGCTTGTCGCGAGGCATTGACGTGGCCTTCCGAGTGCATCGTCGCTGTCAATCTATCTCCCGCCGAATTCCTAGTCAGCGGCCTAACCGATCGGATTTCGCAGGTCTTGGATTCTGTCGGCCTGGCCTCCGATCGTCTTGAACTCGAGATTACCGAAAGCGTTCTGCTGGAGCAGACCGTCAACAACCTGGATACTCTTAACACGCTCAGCGTGCTCGGAATTAGGATAGCTCTCGACGATTTCGGTACGCAGTATTCCTCGTTGAGCTATCTGAAGAATTTTCCGTTCGACACACTGAAGATCGACAAATACTTCGTTTCAGATCTCGAAATCGACCCTAAGAGCCAAGCCATCGTCCGGTCCGTCGTAACTCTCGCACACGATCTGGGAATGGAGGTCGCCGCCGAAGGTGTCGAAACGTCCGAGCAGGCCGATTGGCTTCGCGGGCTGGGATGTGATCGTTTACAGGGGTATGCGGTCGGTAAGCCTTTGCCGGCCGCGTCGATAAAGGGCTTTATCCGGAGCTCGGAATCTCTGATTCAGGCACTCACCGGGCGCTCTGGTTCACCTGACCAGCAGGCACATCCATAGCCCTGATGAAATCGCATTCTTCCGGATCTATTTGTGGAGATGACCATGACAGGGCAATACGTTAGTCCGAAATCGGCAGAGTTTCAGGACATGGCGGCGTTGACATTGGATGCCGCTTTGTTCGCGTGCGAGTTTCGCCTCTGCGACACGATTGCGGAATATCTGGGGACTATAATCGGCCAATCGCACGAGGATCCCGCGCGCTATGCCAACTTCAGTTCCCTGCTTGCCAACGAGATTGTCGAACTAGCCTTTCGCTCAGTGGGCCCGAGAGGCCGGATCGATTTCAATCTGCTGAAAAGCGATGCATGTGTGCGTATGAAGGTCGGCTTTCCACTCGACAAGCATGGGCGCGATAGCTGGTCGGCTCCGGCCATTTCCTCTGGGTCTGAAGGTCAACAACCTGCCGGGAACCTCATAATGATGGGCCAGGCCCTCGGAGTGACACTGTCCTTCGATAGCAGCACCGATGATCGGGTGACGCTGATTGCAGAATTCATTCTGCAGGAGGGCATCCATTGAGCCGATCTCTCTTATCGTTCTCGGCAGAGTTCAACGACGTAAATCAGGAGATCCTGCTGAGCGGCAGAATGCGCCCTCAGACAGTTCAGGAAATGGCGAGTGCGGCAGAGGTCATCAGGCGCAATCTCGATGGCCACAGCAACACCGTCTATGTGAATACGCGTCGCCTCACCCACATCAACATGACCGCGTTCAATTGTATTGCGGAAATCCTGTCCAGTGCGTGCAAGGCAGACCGACAGCGCAAGATCGTCATCGTGACGTCGAGTGTCATTGCCTGGTCAGCGCCTCTCTTCAAGACTTTGGCATCCGATGAGCCCAACCTGCTGGTCGAAATCTATGATTCAGCCTTCTATCCGGGTCAGACGTTTGTGGAGGATGAAAGCTTCATTCCCATCCTTCGAACCCAGACAAAGATGACCTGGCGCCATGAGCGCGAGATTCTTGGCCGACATGGCCTTCGAGACGGCCTGGCCATCGCGGATATCTGTTGCGGGATCGGCGACTTCGCGACCCTGATCAAACGACATTTCAATCCGACGCGTCTCCTCGCATTAGACCACTCGAGGAAAAGCCTGGAATACGCAAGGCGGGTGGCGGCAGACTTCGGCCTGACATCCATCGAATACACCTACGGGGATGCCTCCCAGATGCTGCTGGCAGACAACCAGTTCGATTTCGTCACGTGCCGCCATTCCTTGCAGATTTTCGATCGGCCGGATGTTCTGCTGCGCGAGCTCTATCGGATATGCAAGCCGGGTGGCAGGGTCTACATCACCAACGAGAAGAACTCCCATTGCCTGGGTGAGCCGCATTCGGAATCGATCCGCTGGACCTATGATCAGGTCGCCAGGCTCTTCAGCCATTTCGATATGGACGTCGAGATGGGGCCGAAAAGCCGGCGCCTGCTCACCGATGCCGGCTTCGATGCCATTCAGGTAGAGACCTTCATGGTAACCAATCTTGACGGAGATCCGCGGGATTTCGCCAACATGATCGAAGCATGGGAAAACGTCTATGCCGGGCAGATGGCGGTACGGCGAGGTGACCCGCCGGATTTCATACGTAGGTTCAGGCAGGGGTTCAAGGATCACGTTCTCGCGGCTCTTCATCCCAAGGGCTACGCAGGATGGCCGATCTGGGCGGCGTCAGGGCGGAAACCATATTGATGGCGAATACACAGATCGGCAACCGACCGTGGGGATCTTTCCGGGCCAAGTTCATTCTTGTCGTCGGTGGCGCTGTTCTCTTCGATCTGCTTATCAGCGGCGGGCTCGCTCTATGGAATGTCCAGCGCCTGTCACGTGACGCTACCGAAGAGGTCGGCCACGGACTTGAACAGGCCAGCCTGGACTATATTCGCACCTACGCGAATTCTACTGCAGCCCAGGTCTCGCTGCTTCTCGGCCAGGTGAACAACGATGTCGGTGTTCTAGCAGGCGTTCTGCAGGAGCAGATCGACAATCCGAAAGGACAGGCGGAGATTGGATCTGCGATATCCGGCATTTCACCGGGGAGCGTCGGGCTTTCCTTCAATCCTGCCGGACAATGGGCCCAAAATGCGCCCGGCAGTCCGTCTGTTGTCAGCGCCTGGGGCTACCTGCTGGACAAGGATCATTCACCGCGGACCGACGTACAGACCGAAATTAGAGCGAGCGCCGTTCTCGACCTCATTGCGCCGAGCCTGCTGAAAAACGGCTCATCGAAACTCCAGATGTATTTCATTGGACCGAAAGATCGGCCGATCTTCCGCACGGCTCCCTATACGGAGCAGGCGCAAACCTTCGACCGGCTCTATCCCGGCCACAACGACGCCAATTTCTGGGACTTTTTCTTTCCGGGCCTTTACGAGGCCTGGCAAGGCTGGGCGGTTGGTCGCGGATCGCGACCCGTGCCCAATGAAATCACCCAGACCGCTCCGTACACCGACGCCATTACCGGCAAGCAGATCGTCAGCTTCTTTCATCCGCTTTGGAGCGCCGACAGGAAAAGCGTGGCCGGAACCGCCGGCGCCGACATCACCCTCGATCAGCTTGCCGGGATAGTCGAGAATGTAAAGGTCGCCGATAGTGGTTTCGGATTTCTGGCAATGTCCGACGGAAACGTCATCGCCATCAGCAAGGAGGGCGAAAGGACAATTGGCCTGCGGTCGGCAAGTGGCGGCAAGGGAACCGGCGTCACCGGCCTTGAGCGATCGCTCCGGGACAGTTCGCAGCCGGCAATCGCCCAACTGGCCGGCAATCATGATGACGGCATCAGGCATCTGCTCCTGGATCAGAACGGCGAGCCCGTGCCGTTCATGGTGATCATGAAGGAGCTTCCGCCGGTCAATCTCTGGGAACCGGGCAAGGTCAGGCAAGACGCGATGTCGCTTGGGATCGTCGTTCCTGAACGCGAGATCTATGCCTCCCTGTTTGCCGCGCAGACCAAGATCTTTGATGCGACAAACCGCATCGTTGTCTACCAGATTCTTGCGATCCTTCTGTCCCTGATGATCGTGACGATGGCGGTGCTGGCCGTGTCGAAGCGCATTACCGGCGGCATCAGCGCGCTTGCCGGCGCCGCACGACGCATCCAGGCGCAGGATTATTCGGTCCGTGTCCCGGTCTCCAGTCGCGACGAGGTCGGAGAAGCAAGCGAGGCCTTCAACCGGATGGCCGAGCAGATCAGCTACCACACCGACAATCTCGAACAGCTCGTGGAAGAGCGCACGGTCGAAATCGAAGGTGCGAAGGAAGAGATATCGGCGCTCAATGCGCTATTGGAGCGTGAAAACCGGCGGCTGGGCACGGAGTTGGCGGTCGCCGAGAGAATCCAGATGATGGTTTTGCCTCTCGCCTCGGAACTAGCCGCTTCAAAGGATTTGGAGATCGCGGCCTACATGAGTGCTGCCGACGAGGTGGGAGGCGACTACTACGACGTTCTCGAAGCAGACGGACGCTTCAAGATCGGCATCGGCGACGTGACCGGACACGGGCTCGAAAGCGGCGTTCTCATGCTGATGGTCCAGTCCGTCGCCAGAGCTCTGCAGGAGGCAGGTACAACCGATCCGGTCAAATTTCTGGTCGATCTCAATAGCGCCCTGTTCAAGAACATCGTGCGCACCAGGATCGACAAGCATCTAACCCTCGCCTTCCTTGATTATGACGGGAGCGATATGCTTATTTCGGGCCAGCACGAGGAGGTCATTGTTGTTCGCGCCAATGGTAATCTGGAACGAATAGCGACCATGGATCTCGGTCTTCCGATCGGGCTGGAATCCGACATCTCACCTTTCGTCGGCACCCGGAAGGTCCCGCTCGCGAAAGACGATATCATCATTCTCCACACCGACGGGGTGACGGAAGCCGAGAATGAAAAGGGCGAACTTTTTGGAATCGATCGCCTTTGCCAGGAAGCGGTGCGGCTGCACTTACAAAGTGCGGACCTCATAGTCGCCGGGATTATCGACAAGCTCATGGCCTATATAGGTCCCCACAAGATTCACGACGACATCACACTTCTCGTATTGCGGCACAGGTAGTCAATGTCAAAGACGATCTTGGGCATCTACGATCTTACCGAAGCGCGCTTCTTATCCGGGGCCAGCCTGACGCTCATCGACGGGCCGCTGGAGCTCGGATGGCGGCATTCGGGATTAACCTCGGACTTCATCGCCGATGCAATGGCTCTGCCGTTTTCCGCATCGAAAACGCTGCATGCCGATATCCATCACAGCATCGGATACCTGAGCAACGAACTGATCGAGAATGCGGTAAAATTTCGCCAGCCCGGCAAGATCATGATCGAGGCCTGTGTGATCGCGGGTGTTTTCCTAATGAGGGTGAGTAACGACATTGATATCGAGACTTCGCAGCGGTTTCAGGATATCCTGACGAAAATCCTCGCTGCTGATCCAAGCGAGCTTCTCATCGGGCAGATCGAGGCGAATGCAGCTTCCGACGCCACCGGTTCGGGGCTAGGTCTGTTGACGCTTCTGGCAGACTACGATGCGCGCATGTCGTGGGAATTCGAGCCCCTTGGCGGAGACCGCATCAAGCTTACGACGACCGCCTCGCTTACATTACCACTGGCTTCAAACGGGTGAGTTTCAGATGGAAATCAGGTACGAGAATTTTCGAATCTGGACAGAAGACGAAACCGTTTTTTTCGACGGCGTTTTGCGCCTGGCCGGGCCGGAGGCTTACGCTCCGATCTACTCGCTGGCCTCGGCGGCGCTTCACGAAAATAATGAGCGCGTGATATTCGATCTCACCGGTCTCGAATTCCTGAACTCTTCGGGCATCAATCTGCTCGCAAAACTCACGATAGAAGCGCGCACGTTGGCCGTCGTGCGACTGGTCGTGAAAGGTACGGCGCGTTACCCTTGGCAATCCAAGTCGCTTCCGAACCTCAAGAAGCTGTATCCTCAACTTGATCTGCAACTCGCCTGAACAAGCACCGCGGATTTCTTGATTCTAAAACCGACAGATGATCAGCTCAAGCCGACCTCATCGTTAACTCGTGATGAAGATCGAACCTTTGACGCACCTATCTGACATCGCCAAAGACGCGCATTTGGATGCGGTAGTCTTTGGACTTGATCTCGTGCAGCCAGCCGGAGCCGGATGGAGCCCGATCCTGGGATTTGCAGAGCTGCGGCGGCAAGAAGGCAGGCTGTGGGGACATGCTGGAGCGCCTACCTTGCTTCGACACAGAGTGGTTCCCGCTGCAGGGCGGCCTCGGTCGGGAGACGCCTTTCGGCTCCCAGTAACCGCGATCCCGTAGCATAACGGTACCGCCGCCATATTCGCCCTTCGGGATCGTGCCTTTAAAGTCACCGTAGTCTAGGGGTTGATCTTCCACCTCGACGGCCGGCCGCTTGTCAGCAGGGTCGAGAGACGGGCCCGGGTCACCGCGCAGGATTTAAAAACACCATCAAGTTCCAGGCGCAGATCATGATGCAATCCAGTGGCATCATGCTTCTGGATAACGACCCGAAGGAAGTTGGGCGGCCTAACCTCGAGATCGCCGGATGGCTCCTGGGTCTTCTTAAAATCGCGTTTCGCTTGATAGGCAGGAACCTTGTTGGGCATCACGTGTCACCTGCCAGTGCCACTATTCTCGATCGACTTCATATCCGATCTAACGATAAACCGGTCGACGAGCACCCTTACCGTCTCTTCCTGTCCGAACTCATCGATTACAGGGATAGGATCGGATGCAATGGCTTCCAGAACCTCAGGTCCGGCACCAGCTTGGGACGCATCGAGAAGAGCTTCACGCGTCTCCCTCTCGGATTTGAGCCCGAGGTAGAGCGCGTGAATTATCTGATCTCGTACCTCGAGATCAGCTTTGCAGTGTTCGTTTTTGTTCGGTGACACGCTCATGTCTGGACAAGGCGCTGGCTGACGTGAGGTTCCAATCGATCACGAAAAAATTCATCGACTGCGCTGCTAAGCCAGTGTGTGCAACAGCTGCAACGGTGCTCATGGGCATCTCATAAGTACAAAACCTTCGAAATCAGTTTCACAACGACACTGACGCTTTGCGCGAGGGTTGGAATGGGCACCATAGGGACTACTTGGGATAGTGGAGCCGCCATGAACCCATTTTTTCGAAGGAGTATCCTCATGAAATCCAAAGCCGCCGACGTAATGACCGAGATCCTGTACTCTGCCGGCGTAAAAAGGATTTATGGTGTTGTCGGCGATAGCCTGAATGGGCTGACAGAATCCTTGCGCAAACGAGGTGATATCGAGTGGGTTCATACTCGCCACGAAGAGACTGCAGCCTTTGCCGCTGGCGCGGAAGCTCATATCACCGGCGAACTCGCTGTTTGCGCGGGTAGCTGCGGTCCGGGCAACCTGCATCTGATCAACGGGTTGTTTGACTGCCACCGGTCGGGTGTCCCCGTTCTGGCGATCGCAGCACAGATACCGTCGGGGGAAATCGGCAGAGGCTATTTCCAGGAAACGCATCCAGATCAGCTCTTTCGGGAGTGCAGCCATTATTGCGAGCTCGTCAGCCAACCCGAGCAGTTGCCTGGGGTCATGGAGGCTGCCATTCGGGCGGCAGTTGGCAAACGCGGCGTTTCGGTGATCGTTATACCCGGCGATATCGCCCTTGCCGATTTTTCCACGAAAATCTCCTCTCCGGCAGCTCTGAAAGTGGCCTTGCCCAGCGTGGTCCCGGCCGGTGATCAGGTCAACGCCTTGATAGCGCTGCTTAGCGAAAGTTCAAAAATCACTCTCCTTTGCGGTCGTGGCTGCCAAGGCGCGCATGACGAGGTCGTAGCAATAGCCTCGCGCCTCAAGGCACCAATCGTCCATGCGCTTGGTGGCAAAGAGCATATAGAATGGGATAACCCGTATGACGTGGGCATGACCGGCCTGATCGGGTTTTCGTCCGGCTATAAGGCGATGCTCGAATGTGACACGCTGATCATGCTCGGGACCGACTTCCCTTACAGACAATTTTATCCGGCCGATGCAAAGGTCGTGCAAATCGACGTCCGGCCCGAAAACCTCGGCCGACGAACACCGCTCGACCTGGCGATCGTCGGTGACGTCAAGTCGACGCTTAGCGCAATACTTCCAAAGCTTAGAGAGCAGACGGACACAAAACACCTCGATCGCTGCCTTGCAGCCTACGAGAAAGCGCGTGAAGGTCTGGATGACCTCGCGACCGGCAAAGCCGGAGGGACAATTCATCCGCAACATGTTGCGAGGCTGCTGAGCGAACAGGCATCGGACGACGCGATCTTCACCTTTGACGTCGGAACGCCCACGGTCTGGGCCGCACGATATCTCAAAATGAACGGAAAGCGACGCCTGATTGGATCGCTTGTTCATGGCTCTATGGCTAACGCTTTACCGCAGGCGATTGGAGCGCAGGCTGCCGATAAAGACAGGCAGGTCATCAGCATGTCCGGCGACGGCGGCTTCACCATGCTGATGGGTGATTTTCTGACGCTGAAACAGGAAAATCTTCCCGTGAAGGTTATCGTCTTCAATAACTCGTCTCTGGGTTTCGTTGCCATGGAGATGAAGGCGGCAGGATATATCGAGACGGGAACCGATCTTGAAAACCCAGACTTTGCAGCGGTCGCGCGTGCCGCCGGCATTCATGCTGTCCGTGTCGAGGATCCCGCTGAACTGGAACGCGGCATTGAAGCTGTTCTACGCCATCCAGGCCCAGCGCTTCTGGATGTTGTCACAAATCCGCAAGAGCTATCCATTCCTCCGAAAATCAAGGCGGCACAGGTAATGGGCATGAGCCTTTGGGCGGCCAAGGCGGTGATGAGTGGTCGAGGAGACGAACTGATCGATGTTGCAAGATCCAACTTCTTCTCTCGCTAAAGATGGGCGGAACGCATCACACCTCGCGGCGTTTTGCTGTTTGTACACAAGGAGGCTTCAATGCATAAAATCATCATTCCGCTGTTGGCGGCGTTGGCTTTGACCGCATGCTCTTCGACAGAACGTGGCGCCGGCATCGGTGCTGCGAGTGGTGCCGTCATAGGTGGTGTTGCTACGGGCAATGTCAGAGGTGCAGCCGTTGGTGCGGCTGTCGGCGGCGTATCCGGCGCGTTGATCGGCAATGTCGCAGACCAGCCAGGGCGTTGCTACTATCGCGATCGAAACGGTAACAGGTATGTGGATCGCTGCTGATGCTTTGTGAGGGGTAGGATAGTCTCCTACCCCATCCACCGTTATCCATTCCAATTTTGCTACTTATCTCTCATACTATCTGGCGCTGAAGTAGGCTGCTACAGCTGAAATATCATCGGCCGTGAGTTCCTTGGCAAACCCGGTCATCAGATGGTGGTATTGAGAGCCACCGCGCCCACCGGATCGAAATAAGGCCAACTGATTTTGCAGATAGGCTGAGTTTTGACCGGACAATTTTGGGTAGGCCGGATTCGCATCTGCTTTATCATGGCAACTCAGGCACGCCGGGATCTTGTCGGCATAACGTCCCTGCTCCGCGAGTGCCCTACCCTTCTCGACCAAAATGGGATCATGAACAGCACCGGCACGAGCCGCTGGAGCCTCCTTGGCATAGTAGGCAGCCAGTTCTGGCAGGCTCTCAACGGACAATGTACCGACCGCCACCTGCATAATGCCACTTGGGCGCGTCTTTCCGGCATAAGCTTTGAGCGCGTTCAAAAGGTAGGCTTCCGACTGGCCGGCCAGCCGCGGAACGAGGCTGCCGTCATTGAGTTTGCTTTCCGCGTGGCAGCTTTCGCAAGTGATCGGCAAAGGCGAGACCTCGCCTGCATGACCTAACCCATGCAGGCCGGATGCCTGGAGATAGGCCTCCGCGTCCATATCCGGCAGTTTGCGAAGCAACGCCACAATCGACCAGACCTCGTCGTCTCGCGACTGGATGGGCCATGCCGGCATGCCAGTAAAACGGACACCGTGCTTGACGATCTCGAACAGTTCGGCATCTGTCCATCCAGGTACCACGGCCGTCAGGTCCGGCGGTGGGGGCAACATAGCGAGCACTGAATCCGGCCGCGGTTGAGCCGGCGAACCGTGACAAACGGCACATCCCGTCTCGTAATGGCCGGCGGCACCCGGGACAAGCCCAGGATCGTTGAGCGGCGGCACGTCGCCGGTTGTAACCGCTCTGGCCGAGACCGAATTGCGCATCACCCAATGCAGGAACCAGTCGGTGACGGCCCAATGGCCGCTTGAGGCGCGCACGCTCAACAGGCCGGACCAACCGACGGCGAGGCCGAGCAGGGGCGCGAGGATGGCGAGCACGATCAGGTGTTTCGAGCGAATGGTCATCAGCCTCTCCTGCGCGATGCTTGCGGACTGCCGGAATTGAGCATCGTGGCCAGAAGCGAGACGCCGCCAACGAGATAGATCGCTGCTCCGACCAGCAACATGATGACCCCGCCTGCCTGCTGATCGACGATCGGGGTGAGCGGGATACCGAAACAGCTCACATCGCCTGAGCCATAAAGTGCCCGCGGCGACAGCGCCAGCAATGCGCCGAGCAGCGTCATGTGCATGGAGGTGAATAGGAGGCCGATGGCTCCGGCCATGCGTCGACCGTCCCTGCCCGCTTCAAGCCCACCGAGACAGGATAGCCAAAGTGCCAGACCTGCCACGAGAAAAGTAATCTGCTCAAGTGCGGCGATGAATGGTGAGCTTTCCGAAACTGCCCGAAGGGCGGGGATATGCCAGACCCAGACAGCGGCGAGTTCCAATATTGAAGCAACGATCGGCGAAAACCACGGCCAGCGTGCTGGGAAATCGAAGCGCGTGCCCGAGAGGCTGATGGCGACCAGTGGGGCCACACCAGCAACCACGCCCATATGGGCGATCATGTGGATGGTGAACGAGGCTCGGTCGGCGAAGGGTAGCAACAACCCCCAAAGCGCTACGAGCAGGATCAAACCGGTATAGAGCGAAGCGCGTTTCATCGCTGGCACTCCGCGATGAAAATCAGAGGAATAGCGGCGTAGACGACGGCGACAAAGCTGAGGCCCGAAAGAAGCAGCGTCGCATAGCCCTGAAACAGGGTACGGCCTTTTTTCGTCGGTTCGTCATGTGGTGGATCATGCACGCCGAAGCCCCATTGCCGCCAGGCGAGCCAGGCGGAAAGCACAATGACTGCCAATGCGAGGATGGTGAGGCCTGCCAGAAGCAGCCTTACCGTCTCGAAGCCGAAATCGAGGGATGAGGCTTTGGCGCAATAGACGGCAACGGTCGTATAACAGCCAACGAAGTGCACTGCCCAGACGGTCGGAGCGGTAAACAGGGTCCAGAGGCTTTCCACCTCGCGCGGGATGACGCTCTTCATGCGCTCACCATCGGGAAAAGGCCGAGCACCGCGAAGGCGACGACGGCGGTAAAGGCCATGAAATGCCAGTAGAGCGTCACATTGCGGATATCCTGATCATAGACCGCAGTTACGCGGCCGGTAAGGCTGCCGACAAGGCAATAGGCCTGCATGATTACCCCGACCGCCCCATGGGCGACGGTCCAGATGGCGATGATCCAGACGGTGGCAGGATAGACGTTGGAGGTCGGATCCATGCCGTGGAAATAGGGACCGGCAAGCCCTGCGAGACAGGCTGCGATGGTGACGAGCATGCCGGCGGCGAGCGCGATGCGGCAACCAGCAGGTCCCTTCTCGTTCAGCTGCCTTGCCGCGATGGTAAGGAGCCATGCGACGACGAAGAGGGCGAGCGCCGCCATAGGCCAAGATACGCCTGGGCCTACTGCACCGGAGGTAAAATCAACATGCACCGTCCAGTAGAAGAAATAGCCGAAGATCAGGCTGGCAAAGGCGGTGCCGTCGCCGACCATGGTGATGAACATCGCCCACCAGCCGACCGAAGCTGGTCCCGAGACATAGACCGGCAGTTTCAGTCCAAGGCCGACATCCACCTCTTCCGCTTCTGGGATCTGCGCCGTCCCCGTCCAGAGCCAGACCATGATCGCGATGAAGGTTATGATGGCGCAGATGATGGTTGGGATCCACCAGTGGAAGGTCAGCGCGATGAATACGCCGCCGAGTGCCAGGGCGGCCACCATCGGCACGTAGGAGAGGCCGCCGACGCGCAGGCATTGGATCGGCTTGGCATCAAGCACGGAAGTCACAAGCGTCTCGCGCTTGCCCGACTTCGCGTCCGGGAGATAGTAGCGTCCCGCTTCAATATCGGCCTGAAGGTTCGGCTGTTCCCATAGCGGATAGCGGCTGGTGATGATCGGCACCGAACGCATACCCCAACTTTCACTTGGATCATTGGTCCATTCCAACGTGCCGGCGTTCCAGGGGTTGAGATTGCGCTCCATGGTCTCGGGCTTCGGCCGAAAAATATCGATCACGAAGGTCATGACCCCAGCAGCAAAGACGAAAGCGCCAATCGTCGAGATCATGTTGAACAGGTCCCAGCCGACCTCTTCCGGATACGTGAAGACGCGGCGTGGCATGCCGCGTAACCCGGAAAAATGCATCGGGAAGAAGCCTACATTGAAGCCTACGAACATCAGCCAGAAGGCCGTTTTGCCCCAGGTAGCTGAAAGCTTCTTTCCGGTGACGAAGGGGAAATAATAGTAGATGCCAGCGACGATCGGGAAGAACATCCCGCCAATGATCACGTAATGCAGGTGCGCAACAATGAAATAGGTGTCATGTGCCTGCCAATCGAAGGGTACGAGCGCCACCATAACGCCGGTCAGGCCGCCGATGGTAAAGATCGCCAGACCGCCTGCCCCGAACAGCATCGGCACGGAAAAGATCACGCGGCCCGCCAGCATGGTGGCGATGAAGACGAAAATCTGCACCCCGGTCGGGATCGCCACGGCCTCGGATGCAGCAGAAAAGAAGGCGAGCGATATCTGCGGCAGGCCGGTGGTGAACATGTGATGCACCCATAGGCCGAAGCTTAGGAAACCTGTGCCGACCGCCGCAAGCACGATCCACGAATAGCCGACGATCGGCCGTTGCGAGAAGGTCGGCACGATCATCGCCATCAGCGCAATGGCCGGCAGAAAGATGATGTAGACCTCCGGGTGACCAAAGATCCAGAACAGGTGCTGCCATAAGAGTGGATCGCCCCCGCGCGCGACATCGAAGAACGGCCAGTCGAACATCCGCTCCATTTCGAACAGAATGTCCCCGGCAATCAGCGGCGGGAAGGCAAAGAGGATCATGCCGGCGACGATCAGGAGATACCAGGCGAACATCGGCATCATGTTGATGCGCATGCCCGGAGCACGGCATTTCATGATGCCGACGATGATCTCGACGGCGGCAGCAATCGAGGCCACTTCAATGAAGGACAGGCCGAGCAGCCAGATATCGGCGCCGATGCCGGCATAATCCTTGTCGGTAGCGAGCGGCGGGTACATGAACCAGCCGGCATTGGGTGCCGCATTGAAGAAGATCGATCCGCAGACAAAAATGCCTCCGAGCAGAAAGCTCCAGTAGCCGAAGGCGGAAAGACGCGGGAACGGCAGTTCGCGTGCGCCCAGCATGGATGGCAGTAGGAAGATCGCGATCGCCTCGAAGATCGGCACCGCGAAGAGGAACATCATCACCGTGCCGTGCAGGGTAAAGGCCTGGTTGAACAGCTCGGAGGAGATCAGATCGTTGTTCGGCACTGCGAGCTGAGCGCGCATCAACAGGCCCAGCAGTCCGGCAAACAACATGAAGGCGAAGGCGGTGACGCCGTACCAGAGGCCGATCTCGCTATTGTTGACCGAGGTCCAATAACGCCAGCCGCCCGGCGTCTTCCACACCTTGCGCAACCGCTCCTCCTGCGCCGCCCTCTCCTCGGGCGAAAAATTGCCGAGCTCCACCATCACTTGAGCTCCTTCAAGAAGACCGCGATTGTCTTGATGTCGTCTTCGGGAAGCATGCCGAAATGCGGCATCTTCACACCCGGCTTGATCACGCCTGGATAAGCGACGAAGCGGGCGATGTCCTCGACAGTGTGGGGCAGTGTTCCGGCTGCAAGCGTCGATCGTTCTCCGAATGCGGTGAGATCTGGACCGATACGACCATTCGCGGCCGTGCCGGAAATAGCGTGACAGGCCCCGCAGCCATTGTTGAGGAAGACCGCAAGCCCTTCGGTATCCTGGGGGCTGGAGGCCCTTCGCTCGGCAAGCCAGGCTTCATGCTCATCGGGTGCCACCGCACGCACGGTGAAAGCCATCAGCGCATGGGACTCGCCGCAGAATTCTGCACAGACGCCGCGGTAAGTGCCTTCGCGGTCGGCCGTCAGCGTCAGCGGATTGGTGCGACCGGGGATCATGTCCATCTTTCCGCCGAGCGACGGCACCCAGAAGGAATGGATCACGTCCGCCGCCTTTAGCGAGAAATGCGCCGGTTGGCCAACGGGGATACGCACCTCATTGGCCGTCTCGAACATCGTTTTGCCCGCCTCGTCGAAATAGCGCACCCGCCACCAGAACTGTTCGCCGGTGACTTCGATGCGCCGCACCTGCTGATCGTCAGGCACCCATGGCCGGATCGCCGGCATGAGCCACATGCCGTAAGAGAGGAGCGCGCAGAGGATGATTGTCGGGATGACTGCCCCGCCCCAAAGGATTACCCGACCGGCGCTTTCCTCACTGTGCTCCCGCTTTTTCCGAGAGGCGTAGATGATGGAAGCGACAAGCCCTAGCCAGATGACTACGGCGCCGACCAGCATGAGGAAGAAAAGCTGCGCGATGTTTGCAGCCTCCGGGCCGGCGGGGTCGAGTGCGGAGTGATTCCCGGAGCAGGATGGGAGCGGGAGGACGAGCAGTGCGACGAGGCCGGGACAGAGCCGCGACAAATGCCTTTGCGACGGTATCGGTTGGAATAGGCCTGTCACCCCGCCATCTGGCATTCAGAACCGCCCCTCTGTATCTGAACATTCGATGCGAAACGGTGGCGGAACCTCATTGTTCCAAGTAACTGTCATTTTCCTGCTCGTCTGTCCTTGGCGACATCAGTCGTGAGCCGATGGAGTTCGGGACCGTACCTATACGGGAACAATTCACGCCGTGATGCGGTTGATTGACACAAGCTCACCTGTGCCACGGAGTGACAGATGGCCGTCCTTTCCTCGCCAAACCGCGATTCCGCGGCATACCCTTTGCAGTCGCTCTTTGTCCCTTTCCCCCTCGTCTGCTTCACGCTCACGCTAGGAGCAGACATCGCCTACTGGCAAAGCGGTGGTAACCTGATCTGGTTGACTTTCGCCTCATGGCTTCTGTTTGCCGGACTTTTTTTTGGGGCAATCGGCCTTCTGGCGGGCGTAGTCGACATTCTCCGGCGGCGCACAAGGCCCCTTCGCCCCGGCTTCATGGCCATTCTGCTTTACATTGCGATCCTGTTGCTCGCCTTCGTCAACAGCTTCGTTCATGCCCGTGACGGCTGGACGGCCGTCATTCCGTTTGGCTTTGCGATCTCGACGGCAACATTCGTGCTCACCGTTTTCGCTGCCGTCACGTCAGCAAGAAAATACGCAAGACTGGCCTGGAGGGTCTGAGATGAAATCGTTCTTTCCTGGCGTGTCCGTCCTTGCTTTAACCGCCTGCCTCGCAGGCATTGCAATGGCGCAAACTGCGGCAGTCGATGCGTCCCAGCAGATCGGGCCTGACCCGGTCCTGCCGGAACCGCAGCAGGAATTGCTGCCGGACCTCAAGGTGGCCAAGGTTATCGGCTGGAAGGATGGCGAAACGCCGTTAGTTCCGGAAGGCCTCAAGGTGACAGCCTACGCCAAAGACCTCGCCAACCCACGCACGGTTCACACGCTGCCGAATGGCGATGTGCTGGTTGTGCAGTCTAAGGCGCCGGAGGGAAAGCCGCTCAGTCGTCCAAAGGATTTCATCCGCGGCTGGATCATGGCGATGGCTTCCGGCGGTGGCGGCGAGCAGAAGGAAACCAACCTCATCACCCTGCTGCGCGATAGCAATCGCGATGGAGCGGTAGACGAACGTCATGATCTTCTGACCGGCGTCGATTCTCCCTTTGGCCTCGCATGGGCCGACAACACGCTCTATGTGGCGTCCGCCAGCGCCGTTCTCGTCTATCCTTATGAACTCGGCCAGAACCAGATCAGCGAAGCGCCGAAAACTCTGACCCCACTTCCCGGTGGTCCGTTGAACCATCACTGGACCAAGGATATGGCGCTGAGCCCGGATGGTCGCATGCTCTATGTCTCCGTCGGTTCGAATTCGAATGTCGCCGAAAACGGGCTTGAGGCAGAAAAGGGCCGGGCCGCAATCTGGCAGGTCGACCGACAGACGGGTGCCGCACGCGTCTTCGCCTCCGGCCTGCGCAATCCGAACGGGCTGACATTCCATCCGCAAACCGGCGAACTCTGGACAGTGGTCAACGAGCGGGACGAGCTCGGCCCCAACCTTGTGCCGGACTATATGACATCGGTTAAGGATGGCGGCTTTTATGGCTGGCCATGGAGCTACTATGGCGATCACGTGGATCCGCGCGTTTATCCCCCACGTCCCGACATGGTCGAAAAAGCAATCAAGCCTGACTATGCGCTGTCGAGCCATGTGGCCGCGCTCGGCATGGCCTTCACCGAAGGCTCGGCCATGCCGCAAGCCTATGCAAACGGAGCGTTTGTCGGCAACCGTGGCAGCTGGAACCGCGACAACTTCAACGGCTATAAAGTCGTCTACATTCCGTTTGAGAACGGCAAGCCATCGGGCAAGACGCAGGATGTCGTCACAGGTTTCATCAATGGCGAGCAGGCTCGCGGTCGTCCCGTCGGCCTGGGTGTCGATGGCACCGGCGCGCTGCTCGTGGCCGATGACGCAGGTAATACCGTCTGGCGTGTCGCGTCTTCGGACGGAACCGTCATTCCGCAAACGAGAGGGACTGACGTTGTCCCTACGAACGTTCAAGGCTCCACAAAATTGAGGACCGATCGCATTACTGATACGGCTTCGGCGATCGAAACTAATACAGGTACGCCGCAGACATCGCAGGAGCGACTGACGGGACAGGAGGCGATGTCCGGCGCACCTGAAAAACTGCGCCCCGCCCAGATGCAGATCGCGCCTGCGACAGGGCCATAGCGGCCGGTCAGATGTGGAGCTCATTGCTGCTCATACTTCAGAGCTCAAGGGTAGCACACGCGGATTTTCGTTCTGGCGGTGGGTCGGTATTGTCGAATCGTTGAAGCCCCATCGCAGCCCATGATCGTAGCCCGGCGCGCACTACTCCATCCGCGCCGCCCCGCAGACCAGAGCGGAACACTTTCCAGTCTACTAGGTTTACTCCTCCTCAATGGGAGGAAATGAAATGACGGATCGGAAGGTCGTTGAAAATGCGACGGATGCGCGTCAGGGGCGGACAGGAAAACCTGTGTTGATCGTGCTATGTGTTGGCCTTTGCCTCGCAGCGGTCGCTTGGGTTGGTGCTGAGTTTTGGGGGGAAGCAACCGATGCTCCCACCGAGCAGACTGCTACACCGCCCGCCGGTGACACCACTCCAAAATCCGCGGCAAGCCCGAGCGAGACCTCGACGCCCACCTTGGTCGATCGGACGCCGCATGCCGAAAGCGGCACTGGCGGATCTTCACAAAGCAACGCGCCCTCCGGAAATACCACTAAACCATAAAGGACAAGCGTCGGCTCGAGGCGGCTAGGGAGGGTACCGGACATTGATCGGAATGATTCAATCGCACAAGTTTAATCCTATCGATGACCTAGCGGATATCTATGGCGGAAAGACAGGGTGGATCGCCAGACGGGCATATGAGATTTGGGAGCAAGCTGGTCGTCCGGACGGACAGGACAAAAAGCATTGGCAGCACGCCAGCGCGACATCATGCCCGCTTTGCGTGAAGCCGCGTCCCGGCAACCTGGACTAGACGAATTGCGGCATGACCCGATTTGATTCAAAAGGATTTTTTTGTAATGACCATCGCAAATAGCCCAGGAACAAACCAGCGAATTCGTGGTTCTTTCCCCGCAAACAAAACGCACGGAGGAAACGACATGGACCACACCAATCACGTTCGCCTGAACCCAGCGGAACTGACACCAGCTGTTCTCGAAGGTGCAACCATATATGGCGCGGACGACCATAAGGTCGGAAAGGTCGACCATATCCATGGGACAGGTCCCGGCAGTTCTGCAGTCATTGATGTCGGCGGTTTCCTTGGGATCGGCGCAAAACCTGTCGCTGTTCCGCTGACGGATCTTCAGTTCATGCGCGATCAGGATGGCGACGTCCATGCCGTGACTGCATGGACGACGGATCAGCTCAAAGAAATGCCTGAGCATCATCACTGACTGACATCCACATGCAGGCCCGGCTCCAAAGCCGGGCTTTTTCTACATTCTTTCCCAAGTGCAAAATTTCGCTCGGTCGGTCCTGCCGCCTTCGCTTTCGGAAGACTTGAAATTAGCCCTAATTATCAAAGTGGCAAATGTCGTGACCGATAGAACAATAGCAGTATCGAAGGCACCGAGCCCGACAGGGGCGCCAATTGCGCCGGTAGCCCGTAAACTCGCAACAGCCGCTGTCCCTCGGGTTCGCTTTTCCGACCAGGATCGCGCCACCGGCGATAAACCCGACACCTTTGACAAGTCCCTCGACTATGCGCGCAGTTGCCTCAGCGTTACCGGCCGTCACCGTCTCAGCCACTTGAATGAAGCCACAGGCCGCGATCGCCACCAGTGGAATGTTCACAAACCTGCACCTCGTTCCTCACGCGTTCGATCCCAACCGATAGGCAGAGCGAGCGGATGAGCAAAAACCAGTGCCGCAGATGAGGCATAGAATCGAGTTCTAGCCTGTGGCCCTGAACCGAAACGATCATTGCAATCCATCTCTGTAACAAAGCGACCGACTCCGCGGGTCGCAGATGTTGTAAGCGTACGATCAATCAGAAATGTTCATAAAAGTGGCTCGACTATAGTGAGGAGCCCCCGCATGGCTATCGAGAAGTTTGGGCCGGAGGATTGAAGGACAGCAATGGGCATGTCGATACAAAGCGAAGCTATTCGGAAAGGATAACGCATTCGAGACGAACTAATATCGTTGATCTTCACGCAGTTTGCTTGATTTTGGTTTTTAGGTATGCGGATAATTTAGCTGTGCGGTTGAAGGACAATTCTCTAACCACCGCGCACAGACCCGCGCCAGACCAGTTCCGGGGAAATCTGGGAAGCAATGCTATCCGTTTTGGCTGGATGCGTAAGCCACGAGACCGCCTCCTTCGCTATTTGGTCGACGGGTTGTGCGAATGTCGTCAGATCATAAGACGACCATGAGCACTGCTCGATGTAATCGAAACCAATTACACAAATGTCGTCAGGCACAGTGAGTTTAAACTGGTGACGGGCGGTATCCATAACACCGCAGGCAAGAAGATCGTTGGCGCAGAAGATCGCATCCGGGCGCGCTTCTCGCGTGAGAAGGCGTTGCGCCAGAATAACGCCGCTCTGATAACGGGTCGGACCGAAACGCTCTACGATGACCTCAACGCCGGCTTCGATCGCGGCAGCAACAAACCCTTCCTCACGAGCCATTAGACTTGGTGTTCCGACATCAGAATTCGCGAAGGCAACACGGCGACACCCGGCCCGCTGAAACGCGATAAATGCGCGGTGTGCGGCCTCCCGGTCATTTAGATTGATCATCAGCGCCCCTTCGCGCTCCTCGTCGCGATTGATAAGCACAAGCCGCTGACCGCTTTTCACACAAAGGTCGGTGATCGATTTGTCCGGCATTCCGGAGAGAATGATGGACGCATCGGCGCGATAGCTGATCGCCAGCCTGAGCGCATCATCGACGCTTTTATCGGAACGATCCGTGTTGATCAGCATGGCGATCTTGGAGACGGCTTGCAATTGATGGGAAATCGCCCGAATGAGGCTTGATCGATAAGGCGTGTCCATCTCAGAGACGATGAGACAGACAAGGCCACTTTCGTTGCGCATCAGCCCTCGAGCGAGGTGATTGACGTGATAGCCCAAGGCCTCCGCAGCCTCCATCACACGTCGCCGCGTTTCCTCCGAAACACTCGCTCCAGGCGTGAACGTGCGCGAGACGGCCGAACGCGACACGCCGGCACGATCCGCCACTTCCTTGGCGCTCACGAAGATCTTCTGGTTCACGTCTGCTTTCTCCCGCAAATTTTTCTGCCTCTTTTTGCAATCGAGTGCAACAATTTCGTGACGCATGGCGCGTATTAAAGCGCATTTTATGCAGTATTTCTTATTGACAATCCACAGATATGCGTGGAACCATTGCACACGCTTGCAAGAGCGGGATGATGTGGAGGCGTCATCTAGAAATCTGGGAGGATTATTATGCGTCTTGCTTTGATGGCATCGGTCGCGGCTGCCGGCCTTTTGATGAATGCACCGGCATCGAAGGCTGCCGGAGACCTCAATCTCATATGTTCCGCCGATGTGGTGATCTGCGAAATGATGCAGCAGATGTTCGAAAAGGACACCGGCATCAAGGTCAACATGGTGCGCCTGTCGTCTGGCGAAACCTATGCGAAGGTCCGCGCCGAGGCCCGCAACCCGAAAACCGACATCTGGTGGGCCGGCACCGGCGACCCGCATCTTCAGGCCGCGTCGGAAGGACTGTCGCAGGAATACAAGTCGCCGCATCTCGATGAACTGCAGGACTGGGCAAAGAAGCAGGCGGAAAGCTCCGGCTACAAGACCGTCGGCGTTTATGCCGGTGCGCTCGGCTGGGGTTACAACACCGATCTCTTCAAGCAGAAGAACTACAAGGAGCCCAAATGCTGGGCCGACCTTCTCGACCCTTCGCTGAAGGGCGAGATCCAGATGGCCAACCCGAATTCCTCCGGCACGGCCTACACGGCGCTCGCATCGCTCGTGCAGATTATGGGCGAGGACAAGGCGTTCGATTACCTGAAACAGCTCAATGCCAATGTCTCGCAATACACGAAATCCGGCTCTGCACCGGTGAAGGCGGCAGCCCGCGGAGAAACCGGTCTCGGCATCGTATTCATGCATGATGCAGTGGCCCAGACGGTCGAGGGCTTTCCGGTCAAGTCGATTGCGCCCTGCGAGGGGACCGGCTACGAGATCGGTTCCATGTCGATCATCAAGGGTGCACGCAATCTGGACAATGCCAAAAAGTGGTATGACTGGGCGCTGACGGCGCAGGTGCAATCTCACATGAAGGACGCAAAATCCTTCCAGCTTCCGTCCAACAAGACGGCCGAGGTCCCGAAGGAATCGCCGCGCTTCGAAGACATCAAGCTGATCGATTACGACTTCAAGACCTATGGCGATCCGACCGAGCGCAAAAAGCTGCTCGAACGCTGGGACAAGGAAATCGGCGCCAACGCCAACTGATCCCATTTGTCTCTGCCGCGCTTCGGCTGAAAGGGGCGCGGCATGATCGACTTGTCCTTTGATGAGGTCGCATCGAACCATGAACAATCGCAATCGCAGACTGGATATCGTGCTGGCGCTTGGCGCTGCCGCGATGCTGCTCCTTCCCTGGTATCGAATCGAACAGGGGTTTTATGCGTTTACCTGGCTTTCCGATTTCCCCGGAGAGCCTGCGGCAGCACCCGGTTTCCTGCAGATTTTTCTGCATGGCCGTGTCTGGTTGATCGCGGTCCTTCCAGCTTACGGATTGGCGCTTGCAGCGCGGTTCATTGTCGATCCAATGCGGCGTGGCAAAATGCTTGCCCTTGCCGGTGGTTTCGGCGTCGCCTTGCTTGCCCTGCAGGGTCTGGCGATCGGGGCCACCGGTTTCACCTGGACAATTAGCGAAACGGTCTTTGGTCCGCTTGCCGACGGCCAACCGTCGATGGGAGCGGGTGCGGTTCTTTCCGCCATCTGCTTCGTGCTGATGTTTGCCTTCGGCCTTGCCGAACGGGGCGTCATGCGCGGTGATGCCTTCGTGGTCGCCACCATTTCCATGCTGGTCTTCCTCGTCGCCGTCTTCGTGTTTTATCCGATCGGTTCGATGTTCATCGGTGCCTTTCAGGATTTCGACGGCTCGGTGAGTTTCGACGGTTTTTCCCGCAACATTGTCGATCCATCGATCTGGAGCCTCGATTGCGTCCTTGGCGGCGCGCGTTGCGGCGTGGCATGGCGCACGCTGTTTCTGGCCATCATGACGGCGGCGGGTTCGACAGCACTTGGCCTTGCCTTCGCGCTTGTCGCCACCCGCACGCGCTTTCCCTTTAAGAAGGGCCTTCGGCTTCTGACCATTCTGCCGATCATCACGCCGCCCTTCGTCATCGGCCTTGCCCTCACCCTCCTCTTCGGCCGTGCCGGCATCGTCACGCAGGGTCTGTCTTCGACATTCGGCATCGAACCGAGCCGCTGGCTTTATGGCCTGACCGGCATCTGGATCGCACAGGTTCTGTCATTCACGCCGATTTCGTTTCTGGTGCTGATCGGCGTGGTCGAGGGCGTCAGCCCGTCGATGGAGGAGGCTTCGCAAACATTGCGGGCCGATCGCTGGCGCACCTTCTGGCGAGTGTCCTTGCCGCTGATGAAACCCGGTCTCGCCAACGCATTCCTGATTGGCTTCATCGAAAGCATGGCTGATTTCGGCAATCCGCTCGTGCTTGGCGGCAGCCACGGCGTGTTGTCGACTGAAATCTTCTTTGCCGTCGTCGGATCGCAGAACGATCCGGCCCGTGCGGCCGTGCTCGCCATGATCCTGCTCGGTTTCACGCTGTCGGCCTTCCTCGCCCAACGCATCTGGCTGTCGGGCAAGAATTTTGCCACCGTAACCGGCAAGGGCGATAGCGGCGCCCATATCGCCCTGCCCCGGCTCCTGTCGATCGGCGTACATGCCGTGGTTATTCCGTGGATGATCTTCACGCTCGTCGTTTACGGCATGATCCTGTTCGGCGGTTTCGTCAAAACCTGGGGTCTCGACAACAGCCTGACGCTCGCGCATTACGCCAAGGCCTTTTCCATCACCTTTCGCGATCGCTCGCTGGTCTGGACCGGCGTCGCCTGGAACTCGTTCTGGACGACGATGGAAATAGCGTTGATCGCCGCCCCGCTGACAGCGATCGTCGGCCTTGCCACGGCTTACGTGATCATACGGCAGAAATTCGCCGGGCGCGAACTGTTCGAATTTGCGCTAATGATGAGTTTTGCCATTCCCGGCACGGTCATCGGCATCAGCTACATCATGGCCTTCAACCTCCCGCCGCTGGAAATGACCGGGACGGCAGTGATCCTAATCGCCTGCTTCGTGTTCCGTAACATGCCGGTCGGCGTGCGCGGCGGCATCGCAGCGATGAGCCAACTCGACAAGAGCCTCGACGAAGCCTCGATGACCCTGCGCGCCACCAGTTTCCGCACCGCCCGCAAGGTCATCCTGCCGCTTTTGCGTCCCGCCATCACGGCCGCACTGGTCTATTCCTTCGTGCGCGCCATCACCTCGATCAGCGCCGTCGTGTTCCTCGTCAGCGCCCAGTACAACATGGCGACATCCTATATCGTCGGGCTGGTGGAAAACGGCGAATACGGCGTCGCCATCGCCTATTCCTCCATGCTGATCGTGGTGATGATCACCGTCATCACAGGGTTCCAGCTTCTGGTCGGCGAGCGGCGATTGCGACGCGAGAACCGCATTTCGGCGTCCCGCGTCCGCCTTCCGACTGCTCAGGCCAAGGAGAAAACCGCATGAGCAAAAATGCCGGTTCGGTCACGTTCCAGAATGTTCGCAAATCCTTCGGTTCCTTCACGGCCATCCATGACCTGTCGCTGACGGTTCAGCCCGGTACGCTGGTGACGCTGCTCGGCCCTTCCGGCTGCGGCAAGACGACGACGCTGCGCATGCTCGCAGGTCTGGAACACCCGACCTCGGGCCGCATCCTGATCGGCGGCAAGGATGTGACCATGCTGCCGGCCAACGAGCGCGACGTCTCGATGGTGTTCCAGTCATATGCACTGTTTCCGCATATGAACTCGCTAGACAATGTCGCGTATGGCCTGGAATCCACCGGTCTTTCGAAAAAGGATGCGCGACAGAAGGCGGAACACGGGCTCGAACTCGTCGGCCTTGCCGGCATGGGCGGCCGGCTTCCGGCAGAATTGTCCGGGGGCCAGCAGCAACGCGTGGCGGTTGCCCGCGCGCTGGTTCTCGAACCGCAGGTCCTGCTTCTCGACGAGCCGCTTTCCAATCTCGACGCCCGCCTTCGCCGCCGGGTACGCACGGAAATCCGCGAGCTTCAACAACGCCTGCAATTCACAGCCGTCTACGTCACCCACGACCAGGACGAGGCATTGGCCGTATCGGACCGGATCATCGTCATGAAGGACGGCGAGATCGCCCAGCAGGGATCACCCCGCGAGCTTTATGAAGCCCCGGCCTCGCCTTTCATTGCCGATTTTATTGGCGAAGCGAACGTTGTACCCTGCGAGATCATCGATATCAGCGGCAACGAGGCAACGATCAGCATTGGAGGCCTCCAACATGTCGTGCCGGCGCGCGGAGGAAGAACCGGCAAGAGCCAGCTTGCCGTGCGCCCCAGTGCCATCACGCTGGAACCGGCGGAAACGGCTGCCTTTCCGGGGCGGATCAGCCATGCGGCCTATCTCGGCGATCATATCGAATACGAGGCGGAAACGAGCGGCGGGACCCTGTTTATCGTGGACCCGTCGGTCGACCGCCCGCTTGCCCCTGGAACGCGCGTCGCCATCGGCTTGAAAAACCGTGGCATCGCCATTATCGCGCAGTGAGGAACGCCCCATGACATCGGAACAGGACGAGATCGTCAAACGCCACAAGCTGGCGGAAACCATCGCCGTCGAAGCCGGCAAGCTGGCGCTCGGTTATTATCAGCGGCGCGATACGCTGGTCATAGAGATCAAGGGCGACCCGCAGGATGTGGTGTCGATCGCTGATCGCAACGTCGAGAACCTGATCCGGGAAAGAACGGGGGAGGCCTTTCCCGCCGATGGTTTTCTCGGCGAGGAATACGGGCTGACCGTTGGCGATAGCGGTTATACCTGGGTGGTCGATCCAATCGACGGCACCAGTCCTTTCGTACACGGGATGCCCAACTGGTGCGTCTCGATCGCCGTTCTCTATAAGGGCGAGCCCGTGATCGGCGTCATCCATGTCCCTTGCCATGACGAGCTTTATTCGGGCGCTTCCGGCATGGGCGCGACGTTGAACGGTAGGCAGCTGGAGCTCGAGAGCACCAAAACGATCCGTAACGCCGTGACCGGCATCGGCGCCAACCATCATGTGACGCCGGCATCGGTCGGGAAGATCGTCGAGGATCTGCTGGCAGGCGGCGGCAATTTCGTGCGGCTCGGCTCGGGCGCGTTAATGATTGCGTATGTCGCGGCCGGTCGTCTCGTGGGCTACTACGAGCCCTATATGCATGCTTGGGATTGTCTCGGCGGCTACTGCCTCGTGCGCGAAGCCGGCGGCTGGTTCCTGCCATTTCCAAGCGAAGGCGAAAGGTTGACGAAAGGCGCGCCGGTTCTGGCAGCCGGTCCAGGCGCGATTGAGGACCTATGTCGGATCGCCGGCATCGGCTCGGATGGCGTTGCCGCCGCCTGATCGCGCACCATGTGAATATACGCTGCAAATGACGGGACCGGGGAGGGTTCCGGAAATACCGCCGGACGTCGGCAGGCCAATTCATGGAAAGGGAGGAAATCGACCATGAAAACCGCTTTCGTATCAGTTCTTTCAACCGCAGCCTTGGCTCTGATGGCATCGAGTGCGCTCGCCGCCACCGAGATCTCGTGGTGGCACGCCATGACCGGCGCCAATAACGAAGTCGTCGACAAATTGGCCAAGGAGTTCAATGAAAGCCAGTCCGACTACAAGATCTTGCCGGTCTTCAAGGGCACCTATCCGGAAACGCTGAATGCCGGCATCGCCGCCTTCCGTGCCAAACAGCCACCGGCCATTATCCAGGTCTTCGATGTGGGAACCGGCGTGATGATGGGCGCGCAGGGCGCCGTAGTCCCGGTGGCGGAAGTGCTGGAAAAGGGCGGCTTCAAGTTCGACAAGGCCCAATACCTGCCCGGTATCGTCTCCTATTATTCGAAACCGGACGGCACGATGCTGTCCTTCCCATACAACTCATCCTCGCCGATCCTCTATTACAACAAGGATGTGTTCGAGAAGGCAGGGCTGAATGCCGATACGCCACCAAAGACATGGCCGGAAGTCTTTGAGGCGGCAAAGAAGATCAAATCGAGCGGCGCCGCCAATTGCGGCTTCACCTCGACATGGCTGACCTGGATCCAGACCGAGAACTTTGCTGCATGGAACAATCTCTCCTATGCGAGTGACGAGAACGGTCTCGGTGGCACCAACGTGAAACTCGCCTTCAACTCCGAGCCCTTCGTTAAGCATTTCCAGTCAATCGCAGATCTCGCTAAGGACGGCACCTTCCGCTATGGCGGTCGCACGTCGGAAGCCAAGCAGCTGTTCACTTCCGGTGAATGCGGCATCCTGACGGAATCCTCCGGTGGTCTTGGCGACATCATCAAGTCCAGTATGAAATACGGTATCGGCCAGCTGCCCTATTACGAGGGCGAAGGACGGCCGCAGAACACCATTCCGGGCGGCGCAAGCCTGTGGGTATTCGGTGGCAAGAGCGATGCGGAATACAAGGGTGTCGCCACCTTCTTCAATTTCCTGTCGCAGACAAAGATACAGGCCCGTCTGCATCAGGTCTCCGGCTATATGCCGGTCACGATGGCGGCTTATGAAGAGACCAAGAAATCCGGTTTCTACGACAAGAATCCGGGCCGCGAGACCCCGCTTCTGCAGATGATGGGCAAGGCGCCGACCGAAAACTCCAAGGGCGTTCGCCTCGTCAACCTGCCGCAGGTGCGCGACATCATGAACGAGGAGTTTGAGGCGATGCTCGCTGGCAAGCAGGACGCCAAGGCCGCTCTCGACAAGTCCGTCGAACGCGGTAATGCGGCGATCCAGCAGGCGCTTGGGAACTGACATCGGTCTTTGCCGTCCGCATGAGACAAACATGCGGGCGGCTTTCCTGATCCTCAAGGAGCCTGCCCGTGCAAAGCACCGTCTTTCCGAACAAGATCCTTCCCTATTTTCTGGTCGCCCCGCAGATCGTGCTGACCATCGTCTTCTTTTTCTGGCCGGCCAGCCAGGCGCTTTACCAGTCGGCTGTGCGGGAAGACCCGTTTGGGCTGCAAAGCACGTTTGTAGGCCTTGCCAATTTCACGACGATCCTGTCGGACGCCAATTATCTCCATGCGCTGCGCGTCACCGTCGTCTTCAGTATCGCCACGGCCGTGCTTTCCATGGGCATCGCGCTGCTGCTCGCGACCGCCGCAGATCTCGTCGTGCGCGGCAAAGGCTTTTACCGCACGATGATGATCATCCCCTATGCGGTGGCGCCCGCGGTCGCCGGCATGTTGTGGCTGTTCATGTTCAACCCGGCCATGGGCACATTCGCCTATATCCTGCGCCGCAACGGCATTGCCTGGGATCCGCTCCTGAATGGCGATCAGGCCATGGCGCTGGTCGTGGTGGCCGCTGCGTGGAAACAGATCAGCTACAATTTTCTGTTCTTCGTCGCCGGCCTGCAGGCGATCCCGAAATCGCTGCTGGAAGCGGCGTCCATAGACGGAGCGCGCGGATCTCGTCGGTTCTGGACCATCGTCTTTCCGCTTCTGGCGCCCACCACCTTCTTCCTGCTGGTGGTCAACACCGTCTACGCCTTTTTCGACACCTTTGGTATCATTCATTCTGTCACCGGCGGAGGTCCGGCCAGAGCTACGGAAACGCTGGTCTACAAGGTCTATAACGACGGTTTCGTGAACCTCAATCTCGGCTCGTCGGCCGCCCAGTCTGTCATCCTGATGGTCATCGTCATTGCGCTGACCGCCTTCCAGTTCCGCTTCGTCGAGCGGCGCGTGCATTATGCGTGAGGTGAAAAGATGATCGAAAACAGACCGATTGCGAGCCTGATGGCGCATCTGATGCTGATCCTTGGCATCATCATCGTCGCCTTCCCGATCTATTACACCTTCATCGCCTCGACGGCGCCATCAGGCGCCATCATCAGGCCGCCGCTGTCGCTTCTGCCGGGCGGTCACATGGTAGAGAATTATTCGGAGTCCATTTCCGGCGGCGTCGAGCGTGTCGTCGGCGTCAGTCTCGAACGACTGCTGTTCAACAGTTTTGTTGTCGCGGTCGCCATTGCCATTGGCAAGATCGTTATCTCTTTCCTGTCGGCTTTCGCGATCGTGTTTTTCCGCTTTCCCTTCCGCATGGGCTTTTTCTGGATGATCTTCATCACCCTCATGTTGCCGGTAGAAGTGCGCATCCTGCCGACCTACAAGGTGATCGTCGATCTCGGCCTGTTAAACACCTACGCGGGCCTCACCTTGCCGCTGATGGCATCGGCGACGGCCACCTTCCTGTTCCGGCAATTTTTCCTCACCATTCCCGGCGAGATGGTGGAGGCCGCGCGCATCGACAATGCCGGACCATTTCGCTTCATGAAGGATATCCTGCTGCCGCTGTCGATGACCAATATCGCGGCGCTGTTCGTAATCCTGTTCATCTACGGATGGACGCAATATCTCTGGCCGCTGCTTGTTACCGACAGGGCAGACATGAACACGATCATCATCGGCCTGCGCCGCATGGTGGATTTCGCAGATGCTTCGACACCGTGGAACTACGTGATGGTGACGGCGATCCTGGCAATCATTCCTCCCGTCATCGTCGTTGTGCTGATGCAGCGATGGTTCGTCAAGGGGTTGGTGGAGACCGAAAAGTAATGGCAACGATTGAACTGAACGACGTCCGCAAGACCTATGGCATCAATATCGAGGCGATCAAGGGCGTATCGCTCGATATCAAGGATGGCGAGATGATCGTGCTGGTCGGCCCATCGGGCTGCGGAAAATCCACGCTTCTGCGTATGGTGGCCGGGCTCGAAAGCATTACCGGCGGTGACGTGACGATTGCCGGACGGCGCGTCAACAATCTGGAACCATCGGAACGCGATATCGCCATGGTGTTCCAGAACTATGCGCTTTACCCGCATATGACCGTTCGCCAGAATCTCGCCTATGGACTGAAGAACCGCAACACGCCGAAGGACGAGATCGACCGGCGTATCACGGAAGCCGCCCGCGCCCTGGAAATCGAACCGTTCCTCGAACGCAAACCCCGCCAGCTCTCTGGCGGCCAGCGCCAGCGCGTTGCCATGGGGCGTGCCATCGTGCGCAAACCGGCGGCCTTCCTTTTTGACGAACCGCTCTCCAATCTCGATGCGAAACTGCGCGTGCAAATGCGGGTTGAGATCCGGAGGCTGCAGCGCTCGCTCGCCACGACCTCGATCTATGTGACCCATGACCAGATGGAGGCGATGACGCTGGCCGACCGGCTGGTGGTGCTGAATGCAGGACAGATCGAACAGGTCGGAACGCCAATCGAGCTCTACGAAAAACCGGCTACGACTTTTGTCGCGACCTTCATAGGTTCTCCATCGATGAACCTGATGAAGCTTGGCGATGGCTCAGCGTGGACAGGAGGAGATCGATCCGGGTTGCCTAATAACGCTGCCACTATCGGGATACGGCCCGAGGACCTCGTTATCGCTAAAGGATCCTCGCCTACCGGATTCAGCACCAGGGTGGAGGTCGTCGCAGTAGAACTCGTCGGAGCAGAAAGCTACGTCCATGGCGTGGCTGAGGACGGCAGCGCGATCGTCTTTCGCGTGTCAGGCAGGTCGATAATCGCAATCGGAGAAACGCTAGATCTGATCGCCGACCGCGAGCGGTTTCACTTGTTCGACCAGCAGGGCAAGCGGATTTAGCAACGACATCCGTATCAGGCAGCATTCATGCTGTGTTCAAAGTGAAAGCTGTCCGAAATGCCCCAAGCGCTTTTTCGGCATCGCCTTTGGCATAGGCTTCCAGACCGACGGGCCCGCGATATCCCATGTCGTTAAGTTTCTGCGCGATCATGGAATAATTGATTTCTCCGGTTCCCGGCTCGCAACGCCCCGGCACGTCCGCCACCTGCACCTCGCCGATCCATGGCAGGCACTTGCGGCAAGTCTCGATCAGGTTTCCCTCGCCGATCTGCACATGGTAGAGGTCGAGATTGAGCCTGAGGCGAGGGTGATTGACGCTAGATACCAGCGCCAGCGTCTCCTCGGCCCGGCCGAAGGGCGTGCCGGGGTGATCGACGGGTAGATTGAGGTTTTCGAGCGTGAACACCACGCCCTCTTCCTCGGCCATGTCGGCAATGCGCGCCAGCGTATCGCGCGCCTTCAGCCACATCCGCCCCGTCACCACCTCGCTGGGGCACACCGGAAGCCCGCCTTCGCCGAGCCCCGTGCCGTGCAGGTTGAGACGGGCGACTCCAAGCCGTTTGCCCACCTCAGCCGTCGCGCGCGCCGAGCGCAGCAGCTCGTCGGCGCCCTCGTCGTCGGCTAGCCGTCCGGTCAGATAGCCGTTCATGATCGAGAAGGTGGCGCCCGAGCGTTCGAGCGCGATCAGATCGTGCTCCGGCCAGTTCCACAAGCCCACTTCGAAGCCCATCTCCTTGAGCCGCGCGCAGCGCCATTCGATCGGCCGGTCGCGCCACAGCATCTCCGCGCAGGCGGCCAGTGTAAACGGTTGATCCATTGTGAATGTCCGTGTTTTGAGAGGTCAGCGCATCAGGTGTTCGACGGGCTGAGCCGCCACGAACCGCCATTTGCGCAAGGGGCCGGCCATGACGTTGAGGTAGTACATCTCGAACCCGTGCACCGCGCCGCAAGGGTGGTGTCCGCGGGGTACGCAGACCACGTCGCCGTCATGCACCGCCATCGTCTCGTTCAGTTGCAGGTCGTCGGTATAGACCCGCTGGATGCCGAACCCGTCGGCCGGGTTGAGGCGATGGTAGTAGGTCTCTTCCAGATAGGTGATGCGGGGAAAGTCGTCCTCGTCATGCCGATGACTCGGGTAACTCGACCAGTGGCCGGCCGGAGTGAACACCTCCGTCACAAGCAAGCTGTCGCAATAGTCCTCGTTTTCCATGGCGATATTGTTGATGTAGCGGGTGTTGGTGCCCTCGCCGCGCTGGGTAAGCGTGATGCCGTCAGGCCCGATGCGCCGCGCCTGGTGACCTTGCCTGCCCGGCGCCGTACACACCGCAATGATGCAATCGGTCTTGGCCGACGCCTTCCAGTCGCTGCCATCGGGCAGATAGAGGCAATGCGGCGGCGTCTTCTCGAATACGTTCATGCGTTCGCCGAGCACACCCCAATCACGGCCCGCTCCCTCGAATGTCGCCTTGCCTTCTACCATGACCAGAATGACTTCCCTGTCACCGGTCGCCTCCGCCGCCGTCTCCCCTGCTCTCAGGTGGTAGAGCGAGAAGCCGACATAACGCCAGCCGGCACTCGCCGGCGTAATCTCGTGAACCTTGCCATGACGGCCGAAGGGGCGATGGAGAAGATGAGGCATCGGAAACTCCTGGATTTATAAGGTCAGACGAGGCCGGTTCCGGCAGCAGCAGCCTTCAGCGTCTTCAGGCCGAGCGACTGATACTCGAAGGGGTTGCGTATATCGGGATCCTGCTCGGCCTCGATGACGATCCAGCCATCGTAGCAGGCATCTTTCAGGATCTGCAGCAGAGGCTCGAACTCGACCCCGCCTTCCTCGTCTCCCGGCACGGTAAACACGCCGGCCCGAACGCCATCCATGAAGGACAACCCCTCCTCGCGCACCTGCCGCATCACTGTCGGCCGCACGTTCTTGGCATGGAAATGACTGACCCGGTCGACGTAACGAGACAGGACCGGCGACGGATCGCGGCCGTTACCGCCAAAATAGCAATGACCGGCATCGAAGAGCAGCCGTGTTTCGGGACCTGTCACCGCCATGAAGGCGTCGATCTCTTCCGGTGTCTCGACCACGGTTCCCATATGATGGTGATAGACGAGCTTGATGCCCTGGCTTGCCGTGAACGCAGCAATCTCCTCGACCTTGCCGCCGAAGGCCTTCATCTCCTGATCCGAGAGCACCGGGCTCTGCGACAGCGGCGCCTGCAGGCCCTGCACACTGTTGGAGGTCTCGCAGACGATGCAGACCCTGCAGCCATTGTGCTTGAGCTTATCGAGATGCGGCTGAATCGCCTTCTTCTCTTCCTCGACGGATTGCACAAGAAGGTTCAGCGAGTACCAGCCCGAAACGAAGGCGAGGCCGTAAGAACCGAGCAGCTCCTTGAGCGCCTGCGGATCGTCCGGCCAGCGATGGCCGTTCTCGATACCGTCGAAGCCGATCTGGCTCGCCTCGCGAAGGATCTGTTCAGTCGGAATGTTGGCGCCGAGGCTCTGGTCGTCGTCGTTTGCCCAGGCGATGGGATTGGTGCCGAAGCGGATCATTTCTCTTCCCTCAATTCACGGTGTTCTGCTTGGCGGCGCTTGTCAGATAGCGCGCATAGGCCTGTTTGAGTTTTTCGGTGGTTCCAACTTCCGGCACGGCGACATCCCACCAGTGGCCGGCATCACCGAAGCCCGGACCGTCGGTCGGATCGGTGTCGATGACGATGACGGTCGGAATGTCGCGATCCCGGGCCGCGGCGATCTGGACCTCCAGATCGGCAATATCCTTTGCCTTCACGGCAAAGGCCCCCATGGAACCCGCATGGGCGACAAAATCGATCTCGGGCTGCTGCTCTATATTGCAGTCCTTGTAGAGATTGTTGAAAGCCTCGCCGCCAGTGCCGCGCTGCAGCCGGTTGATGCAGCCATATCCGCGGTTATCGGTCAAAACGATGGTGAACGGCACCTTGCGCATGACGGCAGTCGCCAGTTCCGAATTGGCCATCATATAGGATCCGTCGCCGACGAAGCAGATCACCTCGCGCTCCGGCCGCGCCAGCTTCAGCCCTATGGCGCCGGCAATCTCGTAGCCCATGCAGGAATAGCCATATTCCATGTGATAGCCACCCTGGCTCGGCTGCCACAGAAGCTTCAGCGCCCCCGGCATGGTGCCGGCTGCACACATGGCAATCGCCCTCTCATCCGTTGCCCGTTGTACCGCGCCGATGACCTGCGCATCGTTGGGCAAACCGGCCCCGGCGAGCACTGCGCAATGACCGTCGACGGCGGCAAGCCAGGCACTCCGCAAGGCGGCATCCGGTTCGGGCGCACGGTGGGTGCCGAGTTTTCCGGAAAGCGCCGCCAGCGCCACTTTCGCGTCGGCAACAAGGCCGATCGCGCCGTGCTTGTCGGCATCATAGGCCTGCACGTTGATGGAGACGAGCTTGCGGCCGTCCGCCTCGAACAGCGACCAGGAGCCGGTGGTAAAGTCCTGGAAGCGCGTACCGACACCGATGACCAGATCCGCCTTGCGGGCAAGCGCGTTGGCGGCAGCCGAACCATCGACACCGGCTGCGCCAAAGTTCATCGGATGGTTTTGGGCAAGCGCCGACTTGCCGGCCTGGGTCTCGATCACCGGAATGGCATGGCGCGTGGCAAAGTCGGCGAGATCCTCTTCCGCACCGCTATAGATCACCCCGCCTCCGGCGACAATCACCGGATTTTTTGCCGCGCGAATAAGCTCAGCTACGGCTTCGAGGTCATGGGCGTCGGCTTCCGGCCGGCGGATCCGCCAGACCTTCGGCTCGAAAAAGGCTTCTGGCCAGTCATAAGCTTCCGCCTGCACATCCTGGCAGAAGGAGAGCGTCACCGGCCCGCAATTGGCCGGATCGGTCATCACCCGCAGCGCCCGCGGCAGAGCGGTCAGTAGCTGTTCCGGCCGGGTTATGCGATCGAAATAGCGGCTGACCGGGCGGAAGCAGTCATTGGCCGATACCGTACCGTCGTCGAAATCCTCGACCTGCTGCAAAACCGGATCAGGTCGGCGATTGGCGAAAACGTCACCCGGGATCAGCAACACCGGCAACCGGTTGACATGCGCCAGCGCTGCCGCGGTCACCATGTTGGTGGCGCCCGGACCGATCGACGAGGTGACGGCCTGGACGCGCTGGCGTTTCTTCGCCTTTGCATAGGCGATCGCGGCATGCGCCATCGTCTGTTCGTTCTGGCCGCGCCATGTCGGCAACCCGTTACCGGCCTTCTGCAGCGCTTCGCCGAGCCCGGCGACATTGCCATGGCCGAAGATCGCCCAGATCCCGTCGACGAAACGTTCTCCCTCTTCGGTCATCTGTGCGGCCAGCCATTTCACCATGGCCTGCGCCGCCGTCAGTCTGAGCGTGCTCATGCCGCCTTCTCCCCTGCCTTTTGCCGCGCCGCGTCCCAGATCTGGCAGAGACGCTCGTAACGTCCGGCCATGTCCTCCACCGCTTGCGCATCCCTGATCTCATCCGCCAGCCAACGCCGTGCGGCATCGCCAAAAATCGTGCGGCCGACGGCAAATCCCTTGACCAGATCGAACCTTGCCGCGACCTCGAAACTCGCTGAAAGTTCGGCTTCCGGCGCATCAAGCCCCAGCACGACGATGCCGCGCGTGAACCGGTCATGCGCCTCGATGGCGGCAATCGCATTTTTCCAGCCGGCCGCAGTCTTCATCGGCTCCAGTTTCCACCAGTCGGGATAGATGCCGGCTGCATAGAACTGACGGATCAGCGTTGCGACCGTATGATCGTCGGTCGCCCCCACCTTTGAGGGAATGATTTCCAGCAGGAACTCCAGCCGGTTGCGCCGCGCCGCCTCGAACAGCCGCTTGACCGTCTGTTCCTGTGCCGCGCGTGTTTCTGCATCGTCATCCGGATGGCAGAAGCACAGAACCTTGACTACATCCTCACGCGCCCATTCCGATAGCGTGCCGCAATCCGTGCCAAGCTCGGGCTCCAGCGTCAGTGGCCGCGAACCCGGCCACTCAGCGGGACGTCCGATCCACAGGCCCGACCCTGAAGCGCGATGCAGCGCCGAACGGCCGATACGGCTGTCGCAGAGAATGCCGTAACCGGGTTTGCCCGCCTGCACGCGAAGCGCGGCCTGCAAGCACAATTCCTTGAATGCCGCTCCCTTCTGCAGCGTATAACCGGGCATCTGCTCCAACTGCACGCGGTGGTCGAAGGCGAATACCCGCATGGTCGACCAGTCGCCATCGACGCGCCTCTGCCGCGTGGTCGACCAGTGCAGCTGTTCGAGCTCGGGATCATTGCGCAGATCAGGTCGCAGGACACCGCGCTTGAGAAAGAAATGCAGTTCCTCGAGGCTAGGATAGGCGGGCGTGCAGCCATGGCGGCTAACCGCAAACGCACCGCAGGCATTAGCGAATTTGAGCGATGTCGGCCAGTCCTCACCCGTCATCCAACCGCGCAATAGCCCCGAGAAGAAGCCGTCACCGGCGCCCAGAACATTGAAGACCTCGATCGGGAACCCCTGCCCGCTCTGCCCTTCGTCGAGACTTGCGGGAACGGCGTGTTCGAAGGAGACCGCCCCGAGCGGGCCGCGCTTGCAGACCAGGGTCGCAGCGCTGACGGCCCGCACCGCCCGAAGCGCTTTGACCGTATCGGTCGAACCGCCGGCAATATGGAATTCCTCTTCCGTGCCCACGATCAGGTCGAACAGATTGAGCGTCGTCTGCAGCTTGGCCGTCACCTCGGCGCTTTCGACGAACCGGCTTTCCCCATCGCCGTGACCCGCAACACCCCACAGATTGGGGCGGTAATCGATATCGAGCGCGGTGCGCAATCCGTGCTTGCGCGCCAGCGTGAGCGCCTTGATCACGGCGGCTTCCGTACGGCTGTTGCTCAGATGCGTGCCGGTGACGACGACGGCACGCGCTGAGGCAATGAAATCCTCGTCGATATCGTCGTCGCAAAGCGCCATGTCGGCGCAGTTTTCCCGGTAGAAGATTAGCGGAAACTGCGTGTCGTCGCGAATGCCGAGGATGACGAGCGCCGTCAGCCGGTCGGGATCGGTCTTCACGCCTTCGGTCGAGACCCCCTCGCGCTTCAGCTGTTCGAGAATGAAACGCCCCATGTGCTCGTTTCCGACCCGGCTGATCAAGGCCGTCTTCAATCCGAGCCGAGCGCTCCCACAGGCGATGTTGGTGGGTGAGCCGCCGATATATTTCTCGAACGAGCCCATATCCTCCAACCGCCCGCCGATCTGCGCGCCATAAAGATCGACGCCGGCGCGGCCGATCGTGATAACATCGAATTTCTTCGTCACGGCTTTTACCTTTCGATACGGACAACGCTACCGTTGGAGGCCGCCATGGCGTGGATGATCCGTTCGATCTCCAGGCCGTGGGCGAAATCAGGTCCGGCATTCGCCCCGCCGGCGATGGCGCAGAGCAGGTCGCGCGCCTCAATGACCTTCTGTTCGTTGAAGCCGAAGTTGTGGCCCGGCGCCGGGCAGAAGGCGGCAAAGTCCGGCTGGTCAGGTCCGGTCAGGTGGCGCACGAAACCTGCTTCGCCTGCCTTGTGCACCCAGAGCTCGTTCATGTTCTCCTGATCGAACACGAGTGTGCCTTCGCCGCCGTGCACTTCCCATTGCAGCCGGCATTTGCGGCCGCGAGCGACGCGCGAGGTAGCGAACGAGCCATGCGCGCCGGAGGCGAAGCGCAGCATCGCGAGCGCGCTGTCCTCGTTTTCGACCGGCTTCGGCCCGTCCGGCGACGGACGCGTGGGAACGGCGACCTGGGTCTGGGCGACCAGTTCGGTCACCGGGCCCATCAGCGCCAGCATATGGCTCACGAGGTGGCATCCGAGGTCGCCGAGCGCGCCAAGACCACCGCCTTCGTGAGTCATCCGCCACGACCACGGGAGGTGCGGGTCGGCGGAATAATCCTCGTCATAGACCCCGCGGAAGGCAAGCGGGCTGCCGATCGCACCATCGGCGATCCACCTGCACGCCGCCTGGAATGCGGGACTTCTCAGATAGTTGTAGCCGAGCATGGTGGCCTGGCCCGGATAGGCTGCGGCGGTCGCCGCCATCGCTTGCGAATCGGCAAGCGTCAGTGCCATCGGCTTTTCCAGCCAGACATGTTTTCCGGCTTTCAATGCTGCCTCGGCCATCGGGCGGTGCATGCCGTTGGGGGCGGTGATCGACACCACGTCCACCTTCGGATCGGTGACAGCTTCCTCCCAATGAGCGGTGGCGCGGGCAAAACCGAACTGGTCCGCGAACTTTTGGGCGCTTTCCGTTGTGGCGTCGGAGAGGATTTCGAGCCGGTGATGCGCACCGCCGAAAACGGCGGCGACATTGCGCCAGGCCATTGCGTGGCATTTGCCCATAAAGCCGGTGCCGATCAAGGCGATGCCAAGCGGACGATCCGGCAGAGTTGCAGTCTGTACCATAAAAAACGCCTCAGATCGTACCGCCGAGCGAGCCTTCCAGCTCGGCCATTTCCTGTCCGCCTGCCATCATGTCCTGAAGCTGGGCGGGGTTGATCTCGCCCCGCGTGGCGGTGCCGAGTGTCTGGCCACGGTTCAGAACCGTAAACCGGTCCCCGACCGCCATCGCGTGACGGACATTGTGGGAGATGAAGACGACGCCGATACCCTGCTCACGCACGCGGTTGATCGTGGCAAGAACGTTGGCAGTCTGGCGCACGCCGAGCGCCGAGGTCGGCTCGTCGAGGATGAGCACTTTTGCCCCGAAATAGACAGCGCGGGCAATTGCAACAGTCTGCCGTTCGCCGCCCGAAAGCGTGCCGACAGCCTGGTCTGGACCACGCAGGTTGATGCCCATCTTGCGCATCTCCGCCATGGTGATCTCGTTGGCGGTATCGATATCGAACCGCTTGAAGATGCCCCTGCCCTTGGTCGGTTCGCGCCCCATGAAGAAATTGCGCGTCACCGACATCAGCGGGATCATGGCGAGATCCTGAAACACAGTGGCGATACCTGCTTCCATTGCATCGCGCGGGCTGCCGAAGGAAAGCGGTTTTCCTTCGAAGGTGATGGTTCCCTCCGTCGGCTTGTGCACGCCCGACATGGTCTTGATGAAGGTGGATTTGCCGGCGCCGTTATCGCCCAGAAGACAGTGGCACTCGCCGGCACGCACGTCAAAGGTGACACCGTTGAGTGCAATGACATTGCCATAGTGCTTCTTGATGTTTTCCATATGGATGATCGGTGCGGACATTTTTAACGCTCCCCGGTCACACGTCGACGGATGACGTTGTTGAAGATGACGGCGAGCAAAAGCATCGCGCCGAGGAAAACCTGGAACCAGTCCTGGTCGAACTTGGTGTAGGTCAGGCCGATCGTGACCATGCCAAAAATAATGGCGCCGAAGAATGCACCGATGGCTGAGCCGTACCCGCCGGTCAGCAGGCAGCCGCCGATAACGGCCGCTATAATCGCCTCGAACTCCTTCATGAAGCCGCGGCGAGCATCGGTGGAACCGGCATCTATGACGGTGATGATGGCGACGAGTGCGGCGGCCATGGCGGTCAGCATGAACAGCGAGATCTTCACACGACGGACAGGCACGCCGGAATTTTTAGCCGCGAGCGCATCGCCACCGGTTGCAAAGATCCAATTGCCGATGGGCGTGCGCAGGAGGATGTAGGTTGCGATCGCGGAAAAGGCGACGAACCAGATGATCTCGACCGGAATGCCCGGCACTTTCGGCACGCCCGACTTGAAGCTGTCGACGATGCCCGCTTCCACCAGCCAGCGCATAATGAAACCAAAGGCATCACCGGAGAAAATCGGCGCCAAAAAATCGCCTTCCACGGCTTCGCGAATGCCGCGCAGCTGGGTCGAACCGCCTGTGAAAAGTTTGAGGCCAACGAGCGCTGCCCCACGTAGCACGAAAAGGCCGGCCAAAGTGACGATGAAGGACGGCAGGCCGGTGCGCAGCACGATCATGCCGTTGGTGGCCCCGAGTGCGGCGGCCAGAGCGAGCGTCAGCGGGATGGCAATGATAAGCGGCATGCCGACATTGACGGTGAAAACGCCAAAGACCATACCGGCAAATGCTACCATGGAGCCGATCGACAGGTCGAATTCACCACCGATCATGAGCAGCGCCGCCGCGATGCCGAGAATGCCGAGCTGGGCGGCAGGCGTCATGAAATTCATCACGCCCGACAGGGTAAACATCGTCCTGTCGGCAGTGATCATGAAGAAGATTGTCACGAGGACCACGCCCCCGATTGCGCCAAGTTCCGGCCGTTTCATGAGTTTGGCGAGAAGAGGCTCGGATTTGATGCGCTCGTCACTATGCGCCAGCGTGTCTGTCGACATGGGTCTGTCTCCTGGAGGCGATGGCCGGGCCGCGGCGAAAGCTGCGGCGGCCCGGAGGAGGATTTGCTTAGCGGATGCCTTTGGAGGACAGGTCGATGACCTGCGCTGCGGTTTCCTTGGTCACGAGGTTCGGACCGGAAGCGACGTCACCACCGGGCATCAGCCCGTATTGCGCATGCAGCGCCAGGAAGGAGACTGGCAGGTAGCCCTGCAGATACTGCTGCTGGTCGATCGAAAATGCCGCCTTGCCGTCCGCGATATCCTTGAGGAAACCGGCAGACATATCGAAGGTAGAGATTAACACCTTGTCGCGACCGAGTGCCTGGGCCGCCTTGACGGCAGGTTCACCCACCAGAGAGGCATTGAGCGACAGAATGACATCGAGATCCTTGTCGGATTCCAGCGCCGCGCGCACCTTGGATTCGACCTCGGTCGGGTCATTGGTGGTCGGCAGTACCTTTACTTCCTTGCCGAAACCTTCGGCGAAACCGGCGCAACGCTGGTCGAGTGAGACGTTGCCGACCTCCTGGTTGACGCAGATAGCTTTCTTGCCGCCCATCTCCGCGAGCCTGCCTCCGGCAACCTTGCCGGCATCGAATTCCGACTGGCCGACGTGCAGTTTGGCGCCCAGCTTGTGGGCAACATCGGAGCCGGAATTCATCGAGATGACCGGAATGCCGGCATCGACGGCGCGCTTGATCGCCGGACCAAGCGCGTCGCCATCCGGTATCGAAACCACCAGGCCATCGGGATCCTGATTGACGGCGGCGTCGATCAGTTGGCCCATGGCCACCATGTCAAAAGTTTCCGGCGAGCGGAACTCGACATTGACGCCGGTATCCTTGGCGGCCTTTTCGGCGCCGTTCTTGACCACCGACCAGAATGGGTCGTTGGCCTGGCCGTGCGCGACGACGATGATATCGGTGGCGAGCACCGGGGTGGCGGCGGCAACGAGCGCAATCGTCGCTGCGGCTGCAAGCAATTTCTTCATGACTTCCTCCCAGTTGAATACCGGAACGCCACTCCCAGGCGTCCGTCATCCGGTCATGCGGGACCGGCACCGAAAGTCCGCGGCACACTCCCCTGCTCCGCAGCAATCCTTTTTCGCGCCGGCATAGACCGGCGTATGTGACCAATCAGGCCAGCGAAACCGTCTGGCCGGATTTTGCCGATGCGGTCGCGGCCTCGGCCAGCGCCAGCGCGGCAACACCATCCTTGAGCGACACGGGAATGGCAGCCCCATCGAGAATGGCAGCGACAAACGCATCCCATTCTGCCGCATAGGCGCGCATATACCGTTCAAGGAAAAAGAATTCCGGTTTGGCGCTGATCACGCCCTGCTTCGTTGCCTTCGAGACCGTATTTTCAAGCACGTTCCCGGCAGAGAGCAGCCCTTCGGAGCCGAGGACCTCTACCCGCTGATCATATCCGTAAACTGCACGTCGGCTGTTCTTGATTACGGCAATGCGGCCATCGGCATAGGTGAGCGTCACCACGGCAGTATCCACATCACCAGCCTTGCCGATCTCGGGATCGACGATCGAGGTGCCGGCGGCGTGCACCGTCTTCGGCAGATCGCCCATCAAGAAATTCGCCATGTCGAAATCATGGATCATCATATCGCGGAACAGACCCCCCGACACTTTGACATAGGCCACTGGCGGCGGGGCTGGATCGAAGGACGTGATTGACAGTAGTTCAGGCTTGCCGATCTCGCCTGATGCAATGGACGCCTTGATCGCGGAAAAATTCGGATCGAAACGACGATTGAAGCCGATCATGACAGGAACATTGGTCTTGATCACCGCATCGAGGCAACGCTGCGCCCGTTCCAGCGAAAGGTCGACAGGCTTTTCGCACAGCACGGCCTTGCCGGCGGCGGTCGCCTTTTCGATCATGTCCGAATGGGTATCCGTCGAGGTGGCGATCAGCACCGCATCGATCGAGGCATCCGACAGGATCGCCTCAGAACTGGTGGCCTTTGCGCCATAGGCATCCGCCAGCGAACGCGCCGCGACCTCGTTTACATCCGACACGGCAGCTAGCTGGCTGCGGCCGTTACCGACAATGTTTATGGCATGCACGCGACCGATGCGGCCCGCGCCGAGCAATCCGATTTTCAGCACTCTCATCCTCCCGAAAGGCGTCTCTCGACTGCCTTGGATTTGACCATTGCAATTTTTGCTCGCGCGAGCAATAGCAATTTGCACGCGGGGGCAAATTTATTTCCCGAGGGCTCAATAAAAACGCTATGTATGGGATGAACCGACCCACAGTGGATTCGGGAGAGAGCTATGGCCGACGGAAAGAACCCTGCATTTGCGGGAAACATCACTGCCGACGATGTGGCGGCCGAAGCCGGCGTTTCTCGCTGGACGGTCAACCGCGCCTTTCGCAAGGACGCGTCGATCTCGCCCAAGAGCCTCGAGAAGGTGCGGATCGCTGCTGAAAGGCTCGGCTATGTTCCGGATCTGCGAGCCTCCAGCTTGGCTTCAGATCGTTCCAATCTGGTGGCACTGCTGATCGATGATTTCGCCAATCCGCATAAACTCGTGATGATGGAACGACTGACGCGCATCCTGCGGCGCGAAGGCTGGGACATACTTCTTGTCAACACGCTGGATCGCGCAGATGCAGGCCATGCCCTTCTCAACGCAAGCCAGCGAAGGGTCGATGCCGTGATCCTGATCGGTATCCAGTTCGACGACGAGGTTCTGGATACGGCGCTGCATGCGCGGCGTTTTCGCAAGCTGATAATTTTTGCTCGCACGTCGCGCAATCCAAATACGATCTCGATTGCGGTCGATGATGTTCATGCCATGAAGGAAATCGCCAACTATGTGCATGCGCGTGGTTTCCGCAGCCCGCTTTTTCTCGCGGGCCCGCGAACATCTTCCGCGCATCTGCTGCGCAAGGAGACGTTTGTCGACTACTGGCGCCTGCATTTTGGCAACGAACCGGAAACCATTTCCGTGACGGCCTACGATCCAGCGCTTGCGGGAGGCATAGTCGAAAATGCGCTGGCCGGTCGCAACAAGGCGACGCTGCCGGATATCCTCGTTTGCGAGAACGATGCACTCGCTATCGGCGCCACAGATGTAATCCGCCATAGGCTAGGCTTGCGTATTCCTCAGGACATAGCAATTACCGGGTTCGACGACGTGCCGCAGGCGGAGGGCGCCAATTATCGCCTCACGACATACCGCCAACCGTTGACCGATATGGCCGAATATCTCGTAAAAGTTCTCGGCAGTGAGGAAAACCGCGATTTCGACAAGCTATTTCAAGGCAGATTGATGATCCGCGAGAGCGCGTGATACACGCTTTTTTGCTCAATCCCGAGATGCACGAACTGAATAGCCCCTAGCATCGAAATGTTCTACAACCCGAAACGCCAGCACGTCAGAAACGGAATGCCTCGCCCGTCGAGTTCGAGGAGTGGCAGTAAATCTAACCCGAGGGTATCTACGAAACTCGGGGCTATTCACGTATGCGTCTCCTGCATACATAGTGTTCGGCGGCCTTAGCTTACGGACCTTTTTGCGTTGAGGGAACCAATCGACGCAATCGCCGCTGTTGCTGCACGCTCTGGCTTCCCCCTTGCCCAGCGGCTCAAACTAGACCCCGCTGCACCCTTCCTCCCCGACATCGCGGCGGGGTTTTCATTTATCAAAATTTGCTCGGAACAAATCGCAAAAAGTCGTGGTTTCGTGGACAGCGGATGCCTTCGCATGGACGTCGGCTGTCCGTGTACTGCTCCCCTCACCGGCATAGTCCGGTCGGGTTGCGGCAACCAGAACACAAGAAAACAGCGAACCCGCATGGCATACAGCAGACTACGCACTCTAATCATGGCTCTTGGTCCACGCGCATTCAAAAGCTTGCCCGATGGTGTCGGGTTAAAGACAGCGATCCAAGCTGCGAACGAAGGTCTGGTCGAAGCTGATGGCGAATTCTCTGCCACCTCGAAATATCGACTGACGGCAGCTGGCATCGCTAAAAAGACCCTATATGGCGGACCTAGAAAGCAAAGATCCACGTATCCGGTACAAAGCTGAGTTCCGCTCGGTTTCCCAATACAAGGAGACCTCATGCCTATCTCGCTGGCGGCCAGCCGACCAAAGCCCAACAACAGCAAAAGCCTGTTACGAGATATCGCAGTTTGATCTTGGCAGTCATGTCAGTTGTGTTCGTTGTTGTTGGTGTGCTGAGCGTTTGCGTCCTGTCCGTCACAACGGCCTGACAAGCGTCACTCTGTTTGCATCGAGCACCCGCAACCGTTCGAGGACAGCTTCGATCGTTTCCATTATCCTTCTCGTTGAAACGATGGCGTCCAGCCACGAGCAGCACCATGGCTGAGATACAGGCTTGCCGTTTCAAGCTGCTCACACAGGAATTCAGCATCGGCAATGACCGATCGCAGAGCCGCCAGCGCATTGCCACCGAAGGCATCCAAAACTGCCTGAGCCTGATCGATCTCAACTTCTTCGACGCGGTGAACAGCGGACATAACAGCCTCCAAATAGGATTATGTTCCTGGTATGTTCTCATTATGCGATGGAGTCAACATGGATGAGGACAATCACTTGTAAGCTATTGCAACTTCTCGCATCTTTCCGCTTACGGTTCGTCTCTGGTAAATTATGGAAAATGGGGCAATTGCATGTACTCCACGGCTTTTGAAGCGCTAGAAACAGCCGATCTTGATCTGCTCAGGACGGTACTCGAAGATGTGCGCTTGGACTTTGGCTTGCCGGTTTTCGCGGCTCTGAAGAACTCAAAGCCATGCTGAAGCCAATCGACCTCCATCTCTGTCAGTGACGAATTCGGGACTTGATGCGGGCGTTCATCAGAAGCTCTTGCTTTGTAGCGAACATCCCGAATAGCTTGGTCAGACGCAATTGCTCATCGCTCGTCAGTTTATATTTTAGCGCAAAATCAGTGATCGTCATCACCTCTTGAGCGCCTTCTATTTTCAAATCAGCTTTATCAATATGCTTTGACAACTAACCACTCCCGCGTTCGCGTTGATAACGCGCGGACGCCCCCGGCGTTGCGGTACGATATCGTACCAAAGGCTTGCATCGGAGTGGAGATTGGCGGCGCTTACCGCGAATATTCGAAGAGCATACATTAAGGCTTACTTATCAACGTGAATAATAATGGGGCGGGATAAAATATGCGTTTGGAGAAGACGCATATTGTGGACCTACCAAGGTGAGCCGTTCACCAGCGCCCGATATCGGCGATTACGTCGGGTTCGTTTACATAATCCGAGACCGGCACACCAACCGGGCCTACATCGGCAAAAAGACGTTCTCTGGTTCACGAAGATCCTGCCGCCTTTGAGGGGCCACACGCGGAAGCGGAAGAAATGGTCGTTCCTCACAACAGGCGATCTGACCGAAGTGGGCGACTTCGTTGCGGGCGTATTCTCACCCCTCGCCCTAATCTGCCTCTTCTTTTATCTCGATGTGAAAAAGTCCAGTCTGCACGTCGATCCTGTCAAGGGCGGTGGACCGCCGATGGAAGAGCATTGCTTAGCGGTTCGCAATCACGCAATGTCACAAAAATCCGGTCTCGTCGCTTCTATCAGTGAAACGTCCTTGAAGGAGGTCATGTGGGACTCAATGCGCGTGAGCGATGAATGACATTGCCGCCACATAGGCATGTTCGCCCAATTCCACCTGTACGCAATCATAGCCCTTATCATCGCTGTCGTCGTCCTTGGTAGCGGCTGGTACATCTCTCACCGCGTCTCATCGGCTGAGATCAACAACCTCAGTCAACGCAATGTCGTTCTGACCAGCGCTGTCGAACAGAACGAACGCACGATCGCCACCTTGATTGCCGATGCGCAGGTTCTTGCTGCGTCAAATCAAAAGCTCACCAGCCGGATTGGTGCCGCCAGAATGGAGCATGTCGAAGCGTGGCACACGATCGATGCGCTGGACCTGGAGTTCGATACCGGCGATGCGGCTGTGCTAGAGGCGCGTGCCAACGACACTTTCGCCGCATCGATCGATGCACTCAGGATGCGACAAGAAAATAGTCTCATCGCGACAGGAACATAAACGTCGCACAACGGTTTGTTCATCGTGCATTCATGTTCGAGGACAACAAAATGTTTCTTTCGACCCTTCAGCCTTCCGCCACTTTCGAATTCGCCCGCGATCACGGCATCTCCATGGAGAAGACGGCGATCGAAACCGAACTCAGCTATCTCGCCAATTTTGACGGCAGAGATTTATCGGTCGAAGTGACAGGCGATTACATCGTGCTCGAAGGCGTTGTTCACTCATCCAGCGATCAGGCCCGCGCCCTCCGCGTCGCCCGTGAAATCGTCGGCTATGACCGCGTTCTGTCCCGCATCATCATCGTCGGCGAAGCTGCCGCCTAGTCGGCGCTGTATTCGAATAAACGAAAGCCCGCCATAACGCGCGCGGGCTTTCTCGTTTCAGGCTGTGGCTCGATGATCAGCCGATACGGCTCTCGATGATGTATTTCGCGATATCGGCGAGAATGGCGTGAGGCACATACTCATCTGTCATCAAGCCGTGCAGCGTCTTCAGAGCTTCGGTGCGGACTTCGGCATCATCGATCTGTTCAGCTTCTTCAGCCTTAACAGCGTCCGTGAAGACGGTGGAAATCGCGGCGGTGTTTGCTGTGGTCCGCTTCAGTTCGGTGGCATCAGCGTTCCTCGCAGCTATACCCCTCTCCAATGCCGTAAGTGCAGCCAGAATGCGTCCCGGCACGCGATAGTCTTGTTCCGCTCGAATGAGCGTTTGGCTTCGTCAGCTAGGAATTCACCTTTGTTCAGCCATTCGAGGGCGTTTGCATCGCGAACTAGCTTGCCCTCGGCTGGCGGGGTTTCAGATCAGATGGGTGGAGCGAAAGGATTTTGGGCCTTTGAAAAAATCTTCTGAAAATATGATTTTGTAGGGAAAAGGTTGGCTGACAGGCGGCTAATCTCGCCTGTCTCTGTGGCGTGTTGGTATTTATGAAATCGGCGGGCTAAGCTAGGCAACTAATATGGGCGTCGTCCGTTTTTGCGTCGTCAAAAACAGCAAGGATCAACGATGAGCACTGGAAGCCAAGCACGTTCGCGCATGTACATTTTCGTCGCTGCAATCTTTGTGTTGGGCCTCATGCTTGCGGGCTATTACACATTTTTCCAGACGCCCGGTGAGATCAACGATGCGCCCGCTTCAGAGGTGGTAAACCCGAAGTCGTAAAGCATTCTGAGAATTGGTTGCTGCTCACCCACGATCCGAAGATCATATATCGCCCGTCACCGGAGGCTCTATGCTAGGTCAGCTTAACGGAGCCATACGATGCGCCTGACGATCTACAACTTTGTAATGTATGCTTATTTGGTGCTCGTGGAGGCATACGTCTACGTCTTCGGAACCGCGTTTTAGCGGACGTCGTAGCCCCAAATCTTCAGGGTGGAAGTGTTGCCACCGGTGTAGGTGGTCGTTCCGGCTGTATCGTTAGACATTCTAACGAACAGGAACGGATCAGCTGGCATCGTCGCGTCATAAGCGATCCGGACCACCATGCGCCAAAATCCACCAGCATCTTGTGTCACCGTCATGCTTCGATGAACCTGTGCAGTGCCATCATCGCCGGTTGTGCGGGCACAGCGCCTGTCGCAAGGTTGATGCCGTATTTCATGGAAGCATAGTTGCCGCCATTCTTGCTAATCTCAACGACGCATTCCTTGTCTCTGTTCCGCGTGCGATGCTGACCGAGTATTCTTTTGCCATGCTCGCAAGGGAGATCGATGAAGTAATCAGGATTTGATGGCTTGGATCAGTGGACAGCTCACGGATTTCCGCCGCTTTTAGCTTATGTTCCGGAGAATAAACGCCTTGCGCTGTACGTGCGGTGCCAGCACCCAAGCTCCAACCGGCTTTTGTTCAGATAGATAGCACCAGTCGCAAGCATCACACCAGCATTGACCGCCGTCGCACCAGTGATCTTGGACGCGACGTTGAAGTTTGCACCGTTCGCGCCTTCTTGTCACTGGTCGCATTCGGGAAAGCGCTAGCTGAAGCGACGTTTGCACCGGCTTTGGTTTGAAGAACTGTGATCCTCTGGACACCGGTCGCATCGATCCACTTGATCGACGCATCGATCGTGGCGGTTCCGCCTGTAGAGCATTCGCCGTAACCAGCCGATGCGCCATAGTGCGGAAACCACAGTTGGAAGCTGCCATCCGTGATGTCTTCATATGCCACGCCGTGGACCGTGCCGCCGACAGCCGGTGAAGCTGCACCGAGACCCTGACCACCACTGTATTCATTGCCGAGTGCCTTGATGTAAGACAGCGGGCGAAGTCGCTCTAACGCAGCGCCAGCGGGCTTCAGAAACCGACGTTCGAGAAGCCGAAACCTAGACCGAAGTCCACCCATCAGGCTGATACGATCGTTTCTTTCACGGCTGAGCGAATGGAGAACGGGAACGATTGACCGGCAGCGATCTAGATGCGCGGAGTAACGGCGGCATTCGGGGCGGCTGCACCGCTCGAAAATGCGACGTAGATGTCAACCAATGCGGTGATGATCAGATACTTCTTAGATGTAGAGGCGAAGGTATAGCCCTGCCCTGCGTCCAATTCCTGGCTTTGAAAGTCGCAGGACATGACTGCGGCCTCGAATTTGATGATAGATAAAACGAGTTGGGCAACAGCCATAAATCGGGCCTCAATAGCTAGTGTTTTAGCTATTTAAGCCGCACAATCGATGCGATCGGCTGGAACGAAAGTCACTTTATTCGGTTAAGCTGCATCCTCAACGCGGATCGCTCAAATGTCGCAAGATGATGTGATTTACACGAAGTGCTTTGATGAAGGGCGCAGAGCCGGACGAATCGGCATGCCGCAAGCGACAAATCCTTATCGTGACGCCGGAACTGAGCGCAGCGCATGGCATGACGGTTATGCTGCAGTCGATTTTGACGATCTAATCGCTATCGAACGCATCCATCTCTTTCATCTTGGAAGAGAAGCTGGCGAACGCGGGGAAACGGCAACACGGTGTCCGTTCGTTCACGACCAGAACCCGGAGCGAATGGAAATATGGCTGCTGGGCTATGCGCCCCAAGCGGACGGGGAACCGATCCAGAATGACAACGTTCGATCTTCATGAAGTTTCTAGAACGCCGCCCACTCGTAACAACATTCCTTATTCTCAATCGCGATCTTTGCGTCGGTTTACGTCGTCCAGACTTGGATGACTGACCGCTTCGGCTATGTGGACGGAAAAGCCCCGATCACTGAACCGCCGACTTGAACAGATCATATTCCGCCTGACGGCGGATTGTCAGCCCTCGTGGCGGGGTCACGGCGCCATTAACACGGGCTTTGTTCCATTGAAGCCAACAGGCTCCAATGTCTTTCAGAGGCGCCCTCATATTGATCCGCTGTAGCAACGGAGACGATGCCAACGCTCCCGTCCTAGATTGTAGCGAAGGATACGAGCGCCCCGATTTAATCATCGGTGAGCGGGACTTTGACGAGCGTGGCAACATCCCGTCCGAAGCCAGCTAGATCGTCGCGCAATAGGCGTTCAGCTTCGGCTTTGGTGATGGTCTGCTTTCGCTGACCATCGACTTTAGTGACGGTCTCTGTGTTTCTAAACCCAATCGTCGGGACACCAGCGGGGCAGTAGTAGGCGGTCAGTTCTTCGCTGTTAGCCTTCTTTATGAAGGCTAAGGCTCTTGTTGATGCGGTAGGCACTAATTTCAGATCTTCGTTTAAAAACAACTCTTTATTTGAATGTCTTCATTGATATTTTCGGCGGATCTGATAAAATCAGGGTACCCTGTTTGATATGGTAGTACGACGCTAGTCGATGGGTTAGACTGGCTATTCAATCCATAGATGGCCCAACCCTTTTTTTGGCAAGAGGGAACGTCCCACAGCTGGCGCTAACTCTATAGGCCTCGGCAACGTAGGCCTAACCCCCCTTTGTTGAGGCGCCGTCAGCGCGCGCTTATGGACTACGCGCCAAAGCAATTGCATGGGCGACCTCATCAAACCCTTCTTTTAGCATCGAGGTTGCCACCCGAATGTTCGCGCTACTGCCCACGCAAAACTTGCTGCCCGAATTAACCGCGATATTACGAGCAGCAAGCGTCACCATCGCGAAGGGTTCCGATTCCACGGGCACCCATAGAGCCAGACCGTGCCCCACTTGGACCGTCAGACCACGCTCACGAAGAGCGTCTGCAAGCCTGTTTCGCCGTTCGTCATAGGTGATCCTGGCCGCGGCGATGCAGTCTGCGGTTTCAGGCTGACGCAAAAGCCATGTGCCGGCGGCTTGTAGAACCCGACTGGTCCAGGCAGCACTGAAACTGCGATAGGACTGCACCTGTTCGACGATTGCCTTGGTACTCGACAACACAGCCAGGCGCAGGTCCGGCCCAAGCGTTTTGGACAGCGAAAGGACATGAATAACCCTGTCGGGAAACTCCCGGCCAAGCGAATGACGTTCCGCGGACGAGATGTCGCCCATACCATCATCCTCGATGATCACCGCGTCGCTGTAGCGCAAGACGTCGGCAAGCTCACCAAGCCGCTCCGGAGTTACCGTCCTGCCGGTAACCGAATGCAATCTGGGTTGGAACAGGAAGACGACGGGCTTATAGAGCATAGCTTCGTTCAATGATGATGGCAGCGGCCCTTGCTCGTCGCATTTCACCGGAATGATGCGGGCGCCCTGATGTTCGAGAATATCGAGCAGACGCATGGCGGTCGGCTCCTCGATCGCCACCGGCGCGCCGGGCGTCACCAATGCGTGGATCGCAGTGTAGACCGCGTTATAGCCGCCATTCATCGCCAGAAATGCCTCCGCCTCATACGGCCAGGTCTTGCGGACCTCGGCCTCCAGTTCCGGCAGAATTCGGCTGCGTTCATAGCTGTTGAGGTTTTGCGCTAAAGCACCGTAGGCAAGCGCCCTTTCGAGCGGCGGCAGCAAGGCGGGGTCCGGCACGGCCATGGTGAGATCTAGAGCGCCGGCGCCGTAATGTCCCGAACTCGCCAGCCGTTCAGGCTTGGCGATGAAGCGATCGCCGCTCACCCAAGTACCGTTCCGCCCCCTGCCAGTGATGATCTTTTGCCTGCGAAGGTCGCTCCAGGCCTCGGAAATGGTTGCCGGGCTGACGCCGAGCGAAAATGCCAGGTCACGGATTGGAGGCAATTTCGCGCCAACCGGCAGAGCGCCGGCACGGATCAACGCACTGGTTTCCAAGGCAATTCCGCGAATTGTACGGTCGCTTAATTTTTCGGCAAACCAAGTCGAATTATAGGCGTCGCTCATTTTATCACCAGATTTAATGTTCAATAACGTAATAACATTTGATCATTTCAAAATGAACATTTTAATCTCAGTACATCAGCATTTTCTGACATGAGTAGCTCGAATGACACTGCGCCTTAGAATTGCACTGCGTGACTGGGACTACATGACGCCGCTGGTTCTCGGTGACGTCTCCTCCGATAAGCTCGACCTTGAGGTCGACCGCATCGGTACGCTGGTCTCGCATGTGGGCAAGGATCCCGACCACGATGCGGCCGAAATGTCGTTCAGCCGCTACTCGCAGCTGCGCCATGACGGCGATGACAGTGTCGTCGGCATACCCAATTTCATCATGCGCGGTTTCCGCCATCGCTGCATCATGACCATGGCCGATAGCGATATCACAACACTAGGCCAGCTCAAGGGCAAGCGCATCGGCGTGACCGGCTGGCGCGACAGCGGCAATACCTGGACACGCGCCGCCATTCGCCGTGAAGGTGTCGAGGTCACGGACGCCATGTGGTATGCTGGCCGCCTGACCGAGGCGCATCCGATCACCGACCGCCTCGATGGCTTTGGCCAGCCTGGCCTTATCGAAGCATGTCCCGGAGAGAAGCCGATGGTGGACCTTCTGCGTGACGGTGGTCTCGATGCGATCTTCACCCCGTTCATGCCGAACGGCTATTTCGAGCCGGGCTCGCCCTTCCGCCAGGTCCTGTCGGATTTCCGCGACGAGGAACAGCGCTATTTCGATGATGTCGGTTACGTCCCGGGCATGCACCTGATCGGCATCAAGGCCGGGATCGTTGCCGAGAACCCGTGGGCGATCGCCGAAGTCAGTCGCCTGATCGACGAGTCGCAGAAAATGTGGACCGAGAAGCGCCGCAAATATGCCGAGACCACACCTTGGATGTTCGACGAGGTGCTGAAAACCTCGCGCGATCTGCCAAAGGGCTGGGACGCCAGTGGCTTTGCCGTCAACCGTAAGATGATTGATGACTTCGCCGGCGAACTGCATGCCCAGGGCATCATGAAACGCCACATGACGCCTGAAGAGCTTTTTGCATACGACACCGACGGAAGCCGTATCGGTTTATCGATAACCTGAAACCGTAACACTGCAACAGACGTCACTTCATCAGATAAAAACGTCACCTAAAAAGGGGAATGAACATGTCGCATAAGAAACTCATCGCTCTGGCGCTCGCCGGCATTGCCTTTGCCGGCGTTGCGAAGGCGCAGGATGCTTCCATCAAGCTGGAAGTGAACAAGGAACTGCATGATCGCCTGCCGGAAGATATCAAGTCCGCCGGCAAGATGATTTCCGTCAACAACGGTTCGTTCCCTCCCTATGAAATCGTCACCGGCACGGTCATGACGGGTGCCAGCGCCGACCTGACCGACGCGCTCAGCCAGCTTCTCGGGGTCAAGATCGAACACGCAACCGTCGGTGGTCTGCCGGCTCTGCTTGCCGGCGTCAATTCGGGCCGTTACCAGTTCGCCTTCGGCCCGGTGGGTGACTACAAGGATCGCGAAGCCGCCAACGATTTCGTCGACTGGGTTCAGGAATTCGTCGTCTTCGCCACGCTGAAGGGCAACCCGAAGGGCATCACATCGCTCGATACCTCCTGCGGCCAGCGCGTCTCCGTCATGGCCGGCGGTTCGGCCGAACGCGTGATCAAGGTCCAGTCCGACAAATGCGTGGCCGACGGCAAGGCCGCCGTCGAAGTGCAGTCCTATACCGACCAGCCCGCCTCGATCCTCGCGGTCCGCTCGAAGCGTGCCGATGCGTTCTTCTCGTCTCAGGCACCGCTCACCTATTTCGTCTCCCAGGCCAACGGCCAGCTGGAACTCACCGGCGTCGGCCAGAGCAACGGCTTCAGCGATATCTTCCAGGGCGCCGTCGTGCCGAAGGGTTCGCCGCTCGGCCCGATCTTCGTCGACGCCTTCAAGGTGATGATGGCGGACGGCACCTATGCCAAGATCATGAAGAAGTGGGGCCTTGAGAACAACATGATCAAGGAACCCGGCATCAACCTCGGCGGACAGCTTCCGAAATGAGCACCAATATCACAACCAATGCAGCGCCTTCGGGCGCTGCTGACTTTCGCGATGTGGCAACCGCCCACACGCCGTTCCGCACCTGGCGCCTGCTTCTCTGGCTCGTGATCGCCATCGTCGTCGTCGACTTCGGCTGGATTGTCGCCAATAACGAGAATTTCGGCTGGCCGGTCGTCGCCCAGTATTTCTTCGACCCGACTGTCATCCAGGGGCTTTATGTCAGCCTCGGCTTGACTGTCGTCGGCATGATACTCGGCGTTATCGTCGGTCTCGTCATAGCCATCATGCGCATGTCGAGCGACCGGCTGGCGAGCGGTTTTGCCTCTCTGTTCATCTGGTTCTTTCGCGGCACGCCGCTGCTGGTCCAGCTAATCTTCTGGTACAACATGTCGACGCTGTTTCCGAACCTGTCGATTGCCATTCCCTTCGGTCCGACGCTTGCCAGCTGGGACACCAATTCGGTGATCACCCCGATGACGGCGGCGATTGTCGGCCTTGCTCTCAACGAAGCGGCCTATATGGCGGAAATCATCCGTGGCGGCCTCATCTCGGTCGATCGTGGACAAGCTGAAACCGCGGAAGCCTTCGGCATGACAAAGGCGCGTGCCCTGTGGCGGATCATTATTCCGCAGGCGATGCGCTCCATCGTACCGCCGACCGGCAACCAGCTGATCAGCATGATCAAGGCGACCTCGCTCGTCAGCGTTATCGCTATGGCCGACCTGCTCTACTCCGTACAGTCGATTTACAACCGCACCTTCGAGATCATCCCGATGCTGCTGGTGGCTGTTCTCTGGTACCTGCTGATCACCTCGATCCTCAATATCGGTCAGAACTATATCGAAGCTTACTACGGCCGTAGCGACCGTCGTAATGCCGGCGCCCCAAAACCGGTCGCAACGACCGAGGAGGCAAGCCATTGACCGCATTTGTTCAATCAGATGGCATTAATACAAAGCCTCTCGTTCAGGCCCGCAACGTTCACAAGGCCTACGAGCATCTGGAAGTCCTGAAAGGGATCGATCTCGATGTCATGTCCGGAGAAGTCGTGGTGATCCTTGGGCCGTCCGGCTCGGGCAAGTCGACTTTTCTGCGCTGCATCAACCACCTCGAAGCCATCCAGAAGGGCTTTATCGAGGTGGATGGCGAGCAGATCGGCTACCGGGTCAAGAATGACCGACTGGAAAAGCTTTCCGCCAATGGTATCGCCAAGCAGCGCCGCAAGATCGGCATGGTGTTCCAGCAGTTCAACCTCTACCCGCACATGACGGTGCTGCAGAACATCATCGAGGCTCCGGTCGGCGTTCATGGCCATAACCGCAAGGAAGCCATCGAGACGGCGAAAGGCCTGCTGCAGCGCGTCGGCCTGTTGGAAAAGGCGGATAACTATCCGCGCCAGCTTTCCGGTGGCCAGCAGCAGCGTGTGGCGATTGCCCGTGCCTTGGCGATCAAGCCGAAACTGATGCTGTTCGACGAGCCGACCTCCGCACTCGATCCGGAACTCGTCGGCGAAGTGCTGGCGACGATGAAAGACTTGGCGAGACAGGGCCTGACCATGATCGTCGTTACCCACGAGATCGGCTTCGCCAGGGAGGCTGCCGACCGCGTGGTCTTCATGGATGGTGGCGTCATCGTCGAGCAGGGCAAGCCGGAAGAGGTGATCGGCAACCCGCAGCATCCACGCACGCAGGCCTTCCTGTCGCGTTTCCTTTAGAAGCTCCTCCCCGCCTAGCCCCGGCCGAAACGCCGGGGTCTTTTGTTTGATTTCGAAAAGTCTGGATAAGCGATGCCCACCCAAGACAATCTGCCCAAAGACAATCTATATGCCCGCGTTGCCGATTTCGACGCGATGGAAGCCGAACTGAAGGCAACCCGCCATCATCTGCACGCTCACCCTGAACTCTCCTTCGAGGAGGCACAGACGGCACGCTACGTGGCCGACAAGTTGGAAGGCTGGGGTTACGAAGTGAGTCGTAACGTCGGTGGCCACGGTGTTGTCGCCACCCTGAAAAACGGCACCGGCACGAAAAGCATCGGCATCCGCGCCGACATGGATGCGCTTCCTATTCTGGAAGAAACCGGCGCTTCATATGCAAGCACGATTTCCGGCAAAATGCATGCCTGCGGCCATGACGGCCACACGACCATGCTTCTGGGTGCTGCCGAATATTTGGCCCGCACCAGGCGTTTCAACGGCACGGTCACACTCATCTTCCAGCCGGCAGAAGAGGCAGGCAAGGAAAGCGGTGCGCAGAAAATGATCGCCGACGGGCTGTTCGCGCGCTTTCCGATCGATGCCATCTTCGGCCTGCACAACCATCCGGGCATGCCGGCGGGGGCGCTGTTGACACGGCCCGGTGCGATCATGGCGGGCGGCAACACGGTCAGGATCACCATAAACGGCAAGGGTGGCCATGCATCGCGTCCGCATCTGACGATAGACCCGGTTCTGATCGCATGCAATCTCGTCATGACGCTGCAGTCAGTCGTATCACGGAATGTCGATCCGACCGAGACAGCCGTTCTGACCGTCAGCACCATTCATGCGGGCGAAGCGTCCAACGTCATCCCGAACACTGCAAAGATCTCGATGAGCGTCCGCTATTTCGACCCAGCCGTGGCGGAGCTTATTGAGGAGCGCATTCGCAAGCTGACTGGAAGCGTGGCCGAAGGCCATGGCGCGACGGCAGACATCGAATATGAATACGGTTATCCGGTCGTCATCAACTCCGAAGCGGAAACCGCCTTTGCCAATGAAGTAGCGCAGGAACTGGTCGGCAGCGACAACGTGTCCATCTGCCCGCCGCTTCCAGGCAGCGAAGATTTTGCCTATTTCCTCCACCACCGCCCCGGCAGTTTCCTGCGTCTGGGCAACGGCAAAGGCTCGCCGATCCTGCATTCGTCGAAATACGATTTCAACGATGAAAGCCTAACGATCGGCGCGGCCATGTGGGCAAGGCTGGCGGAACGTTATCTGAACGCGTGACGAATCAGGTGGCAGCGAATCCCAAGGCAGGCCGACATCGTTGGCCTGCTTTTTATGTAGGGAAGATCGGGGCTCATCCATTTGCTGATTTCGGTCGACGGCAACAGCGATGGGTCGAGCAGCTCCCATCTGCTTGCCCCGGTGTTCAACACCATAAGAAGTACGGTCTGATCGCAGCTGGCGCATCGCTATTATATCTATCTGGAGTATCGCGCCGGGTGCATGCTATTCTTCGTGATCTACGTCAGGCACCGCAGGATGGGGCTCGCTTCCAGTAGCGTCACGTTCCCTCAGCTTCCATCAGATCATCACGGTGGTGCATAGTAATCGGCACGAGGAATACAAAGCTGCATTCTGCCATAAACCAATCCGGCCAACTTGACGTTTCAGCATACTCCAAGTTATTGATAACCACATGAAAATCATGGCGACGGGCAACAAGTTTTCTTTGATTTAGTCGATCAGGATCAAATTATTGCGCATCGATGAGACGCTGCGCAATGTTGCGGTAACCCATGTCCTCGTTCCGATGAGCCTCGGCCGAACATCGAGCAGCAAGTCTTGCCGCCCTTCCTACGCTTAGGATCGGTCCCTGCGCCTGCGCTGGCGTCATCATTGCAAGTGAGCGTGCCACGTCACCGACGTCCATCTCAAGCTGATGGGGCCTTGCGGGGCTTTAGCCGTAGGTGAGCCCGTGGGCTTCTAGCAAAGCCTCTTCAAGAAGCCGCCCCTCACGATATGACCCAAGCGTCGTCGGGCGCTCAACACCAGGCCTAGTGCGGGGACAGGGCTCGGGGCCACCAATCACCGTGCGGATTGGCAGGCGTTCGGCATAGACAGGCAGGGCATAATCCTCCTCGTCATCAATAACGCCTTTCGCACGGATCTTGGCTGAAGCCTTTTCGATTTCCATTACGATCACCGCCGTCGCCTTCGTCTCTTGTCTAGTCGTCGCTCGGAGGCCAGCAGTCCTCTCTGGGAAGAACCGGTCCACCATCATCGTCAGTGCGCGATCCTTTTCGAGCGCATCTGTCACCAGGCGAGCCTTTCCGAAAGCCATCACCGCGCGGTAATCGGCGGAATGGTTGAAGCCCGAGCGCGCCAAGACGATACTGTCGAAATGTGTGACGGTTAGGCATGCAGGCTCCCCTTTTGAAAGATTGCGTAACATCCTGCTCGCACTGCTGCCATGCCAATAGAGACGCGTTTCCTCGCGCCAGAAGAGAGTTGGAGTGCAGAAGGGCTGCCCATCGATCACGTAGGAGACATGAGCAAGCGCGGCGGAATCCAGCAGTTGATGCACCGTGGCTTGATCGTAAAAGCCGCGATCATGGCGACGTTTGACCTTGTTTATGGGATCAACGGGGTAGTTTACTGAAGGCTGCTGGGGCATGAACCGGTTCCTCACAATGATTGTTGTGACCACCTCACACAGGTAGAGTGGTTTCATCTAGGTCCAGTTTGAGACAAAACATGCCAACCACCTCAAAGCTCGAAACTTTCGGACCGGTCATTGCGACCGGCCCGATGGAACAGCTTCGTCTCGATCCGTTAATCCGTAATCAAGCGCAGCGGGTGCATAGCGCGCTACGCATAGCAATACTCGACGGCCTCCTACCCTCCGGTACGGCTCTGCCGTCCAGCCGGGCTCTGTCGCGTCAGATCGGTATCGGCCGCAATACCATCGTAGCTGCATATGAGCTATTGGTGAGCGACGGACTTGCCGAAGCCCGCCACGGTTCCGGCACCTTTGTCGCCACCGTCCCGCCTCTGCAGGCAAACATTAACGTAACGCCCGTGATTGAGCCCCGCTCCCCTCCCGGTCCTAAGAAACCGTTTGCGCTTGGTCAGCCACGTGTGGAACCGGCGCTCCTTAACCGTCTGGCCGCAGCTAGTCGTCGGCGTATTTCTGACGCTGATCCCTTCGATCTCGGCTATGGGGATCCGCGTGGCAGCCTGCATTTACGCCGACAGATTGCCGCCGCCCTCGCGATCGACCGAGGCTTGCGCTGCGATCCTGATTGCATTGTTATAGTCAGCGGCACTCAGCACGGTTTACGTCTATGCATGGATGCACTGGTTGAGCCCGGAGACCGTGTCTGGATGGAAGAACCCGGGTATGCGGCTGCTCGTACCACACTCTTGGCTTCTGGTGCCGTTCCCGTTCCCATTAATGTAGATGAAGAAGGGCTAGATATTCGTGCTGGCCGCCAACGCGCACCTGATGCGAAGGCAGCGTATGTTACGCCTTCGCATCAGTTCCCGTCTGGGGTCAGGATGTCTATGAGCCGTCGCGTAGAACTTCTCGACTGGGCCGAAAATGCAAGCGCGTGGGTGTTGGAAGACGACTACGATAGCGAATTCCGGTATACCGGGAGACCGCTTACGGCGCTTGCCGGCCTTTCATCCACGAGGGTAATCTATCTCGGAACCTTTGCAAAAACCTTGTTTCCTGCATTACGGATTGGCTACGTCGTGGTGCCGCCGGACGTTCTCGGCCGAGTCCTGGCTGCCCGCGCCGCCATAGACCGGTTTCCGCCCGCGTTTATGCAGGACGCCCTCGCAGATCTAATGTCCAATGGCACCGTCTCGGCCCATCTGCGCCGAATGCGAAAGCAATACCGCCACTCGCGCGACCGGATTGCAAGGATCCTTATCGAGGAAGCTGCCGGTGTGCTCACACCCATTGTGCCTGAGCAGGGCTTGCATATGATTGTCCGCTTAGCTTCAAACCTTGCGAGTGGCGCTGGCCGCAAGATCCGCGCCGAGGCTGGGGTCGAGGCGTTGTTATTGTCTGAGACGCAAACCGTGACGACCGGCATCGAAGCATTCGTTCTCGGCTTCTCTGGTTTTGCGCCTGAAGTCCTATCGGAGGCTGCAAGTTCGTTAGCGCGAGCCGCAAGAAAATTGGTTGAGTAGAAAAGAAGCTGACTTTCTCAGCTCTGAGTTCCCGGAATCGCAAAAACAAAAAGTTAGGTGGGTCCATAGTTTATCCCGCATCAACCAACTCTCCCAGTCTCAACCATCGACCCGAAGCCTTCGCCGAGGGGATACGAATTGGGCACCAGCGCATACGGTTGCTAGGGCATTCCACGGGTAGCCAGCATTCGTTTACAACTGATGATGCCCACCAGTTATGGAACCGGCCAGCGCCCTAATAAGAACGTGATCTGGTCGTGAAGACGTGCTCCGGTATCGTTGCCATCGCGGACCGACTGTTCAACGAGCACAGGGTGATAGAATGGCGTGAACGCAGTCGTTACGTTTCTAGCTTCACGCCTTGGATCCGCGGCTCGGAATTCGCCGGATTTCATCCCGTCCCTCACGATTGCCTCGATGATCCCGACATCCTCATTGGTATGCGCCTTGTTGATCTCCCAGTTTTTGCACGCCGCGGCAACTAACGAATCATGTACGGGCTTTTCTTCAACACACGTTGTCTTGGCATTGCTCCGCCGAGTCTCTACGCCGCGTTCTGCAGCAAAGCAGGACTGTACCGTGAGGCGCTGGACCACTATTTTGGGATACAGGGTGCACTGACCGATCTCGGCGTCGCGACAGATGTGCCACACGCTGTCGAGAGCATGCTTAGCGGGTCGTCGACCAAGTCATAGCAGGGATTCGCGCGACGTTGCCACTCAAACCAGCTGTGTAAAACGCCGTCAGGTATCAGTGATGCATACCGCGAGCAAGGCCTGCTCCAGTCGCTCGTATTCACTTACGACCTAAAAGCTTTGGCCGCCAAATCCTCGCGGTTGGGTAAAAGTGTAGACGCAGATTGGTTTTACCGAGAGCTAAGTGCGGCCAGTCCAAAGTGGCTGGCCGCACTTAGCGGAGCTGCTATCCTTCGCAGCGGCGTTAGGGACATTTACGTGGACCAAATCTAGTCAGTCCGCCACAGCAGAAATACAACTACAGCTCACACCAGTTCAGCAAGTGTGGCAGCGTCGAAGCCCTTAATCTCTGCCCAATCACCCGATCTTACCTTCTTGACCCAGGCAGGATCAGCAATGAGCGCTCGACCAACAGCTATGAGGTCAAACTCATCACGCTCCATCCGCTCGAGAAGCTGGTCCAGTCCCGCACTGGTCGACCCCTCACCACTAAACGCGCCCATACCGTACGTCCGCAGAATGCCGCGTCAGCATGTGGAACAATTGTCGGCATCAGTGCTTAGCCTCTTCAGTCCAAGGCAGTGGATTAACGCCGCGGCGTCGCGAGGAGGAGAAGAGCGCTATGACACACGACCCTAATCTCAGCTCACCCGTACGAGTTGAGGATCTAGAAACGAAGGAGCCGGCCATTCCAGTATCGGCTGGTAGTCCCTCTACGCCAGTTCCCGGTCCGCTCCACACTTCGGATGCGCCACGAGTCGATCAGGCGCTGAATTCCGTTCTTGAACATCGTAACGACCCTTATGTTGAGCCGAAGGAGACACTGTCGGCACTGAGAGAAGAGGTCGATACTCTTCGGTACCGGGCGGCAGACGAAGTTCGCTTTCAAATCCGCAGGAATCCCTGGCAGGCAGTCGGGATTGGGGTCTTCGTCGGCTTTCTGATCGGGATCACACGATGATCTTGCGCCTCCGGCGCTCGCGCCGTTGGGAGGTAGCTGGCGAGACGCCGCAGGTCGGCGTTCATGGTACGGTGGCGTACGGGAACCGTTCATTCGTATGAGACATTCCACGCCGTCAGCGGCGGCGCCGCAGTCGGCGCCACACGCATCATTTCAAAATCGATGGAGTAAAACATGGCAAACGCCAAGACACTCGACGACTTGTTTCTGGACACGCTGAAAGACATTTACTTTGCAGAAAAGCAGATCCTGAAGGCGCTGCCGAAAATGGCGCGTGCTTCGCAGTCTGAGGAGGGGAAAGAAGGCTTCCTGCAGCATCGCGAAGAAACTCAGGGACAGATCGAGCGCCTTGAACAGGTGTTCGAGCTTCTCGGCAAGTCGGCACGCGGCAAGACCTGCGAAGCCATCCAGGGCATCATCGCCGAAGGCGAAGAGATCATCGAGGAGTTCAAGGGATCGCCAGCGCTCGATGCCGGTCTCATCTCGTCTGCTCAGGCCGTCGAACATTATGAGATCGCGCGCTACGGCACCCTTATCGAATGGGCCGAACAGCTCGGCCTGAAGGATGCAGTGCCGCTACTCGAACAGAATTTGTCGGAAGAAGTGGCGACCGACAAGAAGTTGACGGCACTGGCAAAAGCTTCCGCCAACGACAAGGGCAAGAAAGCTGCCTGATTGACCGGAATGACGAGAGGCCGCCCGCAAGGCGGCCTTTTTCTGTTTCTTAAACCTGAGGACGGGCAAATGGCCAAGAAGACACAATCATCAACGGATCGAGTCACCATCCACGATCAAACTCTCACGCGTGGCCAAGGTGGCGAGCTTCATCAGACGGCCGAAGATGGCTTCGAAGTGCTAACGACATCGCAAGGCGCTCCGGTCGCCGACGATCAGAACACATTGCGTGTAGGTCCTCGCGGACCCGCTTTGATGGAGGACTTCCATTTCAGAGAAAAAATCTTCCATTTCGATCACGAGCGAATTCCAGAGCGCGTCGTGCATGCGCGCGGGTATGGTGCGCACGGCTATTTCGAGACGTATCAGTCTCTTGCTAAGTACACCCGGGCAGACGTGTTCCAGCGGGCTGGTGAGACGACACCAGTTTTCGTCCGCTTTTCCACGGTCGCCGGCAACAAAGGATCGGCCGATCTCGTGCGCGACGTCCGCGGTTTTGCCGTCAAGATGTACACCAAAGAAGGCAACTGGGATCTGGTCGGCAACAATATCCCGGTCTTCTTCATCCAGGACGCCATCAAGTTTCCTGATCTCATCCACGCGGCCAAGCAGGAGCCGGATCGCGCCTTCCCGCAGGCTCAAACGGCGCACGACAATTTTTGGGACTTCATCAGTCTGACACCTGAAAGCATGAACATGGTCATGTGGATCATGTCCGACCGGACCATACCAAGATCGCTGCGCTTCATGGAAGGATTTGGGGTTCATACGTTCCGCTTCATCAACGGCAAGGACCAGTCCACCTTTGTAAAGTTTCACTGGAAGCCGAAGCTCGGCCTTCAGTCGGTCGCCTGGAACGAGGCGGTTAAGATCAATGGCGCGGATCCTGACTTCCACCGTCGCGATCTCTGGCAGTCAGTCCAATCAGGCAATTTTCCGGAATGGGAGCTCGGGGTCCAGCTCTTCGATCAGGACTTCGCCGACAGTTTCGATTTCGACATCCTAGACCCGACCAAGATCATCCCGGAAGAGGTCTTGCCTGTACAGCCGATCGGGCGAATGGTGTTGGACCGCATGCCGGACAACTTCTTCGCCGAGACAGAGCAGGTCGCGTTCATGACGCAGAACGTTCCCCCGGGCATCGGTTTCAGCAATGACCCGCTCTTGCAGGGCCGTAACTTCTCCTATCTCGATACGCAACTGAAGCGGCTTGGCGGCCCAAACTTCACCCATCTGCCGATCAACGCCCCCAAGTGCCCCTTTGCGCATTTCCAGCAGGACGGTCACATGGCAATGCGCAATCCAGTCGGGCGGGTGAATTACGAACCGAACTCGTTCGGAGCAGGTCCGCGGGAAAGCAAATCGCGCGGCTATCGCCACTTCCCAGCGGAGGAGTCAGGCGCGAAGGTGCAACTTCGTCCCGAAAGTTTCGCGGATCACTACAGCCAGGCGCGACAGTTCTTCATCAGCCAAACACCGCCGGAACAGCGTCATATCATCATGGCGCTCACCTTCGAACTCAGCAAAGTTGAGACAGTTGCGATCCGCGAGCGCATGGTGTCCCATCTGATCAACATCGATGAGACGCTCGCTTCCGAGGTCGCTCATCGGTTGGGAATGGCCGCCATGCCAAAGGCAGCACCGGCGGCCGTGGCAACACGACAAGATCTTGAGCCGTCTCCGGCGCTCAGTATCGTCGATCGTGGGCCGAAGCGTTTCGAAGGACGCAAGCTGGGCATTCTCGTTACAGACGGTGTCGATGCAAAACTGTTGACGGCTCTGACGAGCGCTGTCTTGAAAGAAAAGGGCTTGGTCGAGCTCATCGCACCAAAGGTCGGCGGCGTGACAGCTTCCGACGGCAGCTTCATCGAGGCGCACCATATGATCGACGGTGGCCCCTCGGTGCTCTTTGATGCTGTCGCACTCCTTCCATCCGATCCAGGTTTGGAAGATTTGCTAAAGGAGGCGACAGCACGGGATTTCGTGGCAGACGCGTTCCAACATTGCAAGTTCATCGGCTACAGCGACGTTGCCCTGCCATTGCTCGAAAAGGCCGGGATCGCGGAGGACGTTGACGAGGGTGTTCTGGAGCTCTCCGGCGGCACGACTGTGGCAAGTTTTGTCGAAGAGCTTGGCAAGCTTCGCGTCTGGGGACGTGAGCCGTCAGTAAAGCTCGGCTCGGCATCGGCAACTGCAGCTTAAACACAATCATTCGGCGCGGGTCATAGGCTCGCGCCGATATCTTTGACGTCGACATCGCTACCGGGATGGCCGCCAGTTTCGCCGTAAGACTCCCGGCGTCGCACTTCTCTAGCGATCGGCCCATACGCGAGCCACGTGCCGCGGAGAAAAATCTGTGGCCGCGTCGGTACGGCATCGTACCCTCGACCTGATTTTCTCTATCGTCAGGAACCCACCCAAAGACGCCAACGTTCTACGCCCGCTGTTCCTTTGGGAGGTGTCGCGCCGGGGTATAATAGCCTTCGCGGTTCTGATCGGATCAGCAGATTGAGGATGACAACAATTTGGTTGGCGAGGATGACCTCGTTTTTCCTGCAGGGAGGTTGAGATGGACGAAAATCGTGACGAATGGATTGCCCGTCGCGCCTACGATTTATGGGAGCAAGCTGGTCAGCCTGACGGCCAAGAGTGTGAGCATTGGTCCCAGGCTAGTGCCGAATGGGATGCTCGACCCAGGGGAACCGGACCTGAACACCTATCATGGGACGACGACGAGTAATCTATATGTAGATGACTAGGCGGGTGATGACCTCACCCGCCGTGGCATGTGAATTGTCCGGACTGAAAAGTCCTAGTTCAAGAGGCACTACGTGACCTTAAATTCCGGAGGATCAACGTCGATCTCCGCCGACAATAGTGTTTGGCAATGTTCCGACTGTTGCGAATGACGTGGTAGGCCATTTCAGGATCCCCTCCGGCGAACGTGTCGGGATCAGCGCCGCACATAACGCAATACATGCGCTGATGGACGACCGCAGCGAAGTATTCCGGGGCCGGCGTCGCGTCCTCTTGTCCGATAGCCGCCATGTCTTCTGCGGCTTGATTTCTCGCATTCTGCAGAGCGGCGAAGATCGCTGTGGCCAATCTTTTGTCGGCACGCTCAATGACGTCGGCGATTTCCCTATCGGCGGAACTGCCAGCAGAATTGTCTCTCGTCATGCCTCTTTCCTTCGGCGGTAGGTACGGTCGTCAGCCGGTTGATTTGGTGAAGAGCGCTAGGTAGTTTCGCGCGGTTTCGATGAAAGCTAGCTCTGCTTCGGAGCCGTCGGCGAGTTCGGCCGCACGGGCGTCCACCGGCGCTTGTAGCCGAGCGTCGATCTGCGGATCGGTGGCACGCGCTTTCTCCATCAAGGCACGAAGGACGGTTCTCAAGGCAAAGGATTCCGCTGATCTAGCCAACTGTTGTCGTTCGCTTTGATTCTTCGCGATATCTTCTGCGCGTTCATTCTTCTGCCGCATCGACGCTGGCCTGCCTTGCTGCCTTTCCCACCTCCGAGCGACGTTGCGCCCGGCATAGAGAATCTTCCAGGCGACGTCGGGATCGCCATTCTCGAATGTTTGGGCATCGGCGCCGCAAAGGCCCATGAAGAGGTGGCGAAGCGCTCCATCGCTGAAGTAGTCGTGTGGCGCAGCGGAAACGCCGAGGGACTGGAGCTTGGCGCCGGCGGCTCGAACGGCTTGATCGATCGCTTCATCAACAGCTCGGAACAACTCCTCGTCCGCCTGATGCACCTCGTCTATTCTCTTTGGCATGAGCCTCTCCCACGAATTAGCTCCCTTCGTTACATGATATCGGGTCAAGCCCTCGCGTCCAGGCTTACATGAGGCATCAATCGGGCAAGGGGATGAACTCATCGCGGTCGTCAGCAGGAAGGTCGAAACGGCCCTCTCCCCACTTTCCGGCTCGCCATTCGGCCTTGGCTTCCTCAATACGTTCCATCGACGAGGCGACGAAGTTCCACCAGATGTATCTTGGCCCGGAGAACGTTGCGCCTCCGAGTATTATAATCCGGGCGCCGCGTTCGCCGGCCGCGACGGTTATCCTGTCCCCGGGACGGAACACCATCATCTGCATCGTGCCGAATTCCTGCCCGGCGAGCGAGATCGAACCTTCAACGACGTAGATAGCGCGGTCTTCGTGTTCATCTGGGATCGGAAGACGGGCGAGCGGATCCAGCTTGACGTCGGCGTAGAAGGTCTCCGAAAACATCTTAGCGGGAGCGCGCTCGCCATAGGCGTTTCCGAGGATCAGCCGCGCCGAGACGCCTTCGTCTTCGATCATCGGAAGCGCGCTCCGGCCGTGGTGCTCGAAGGAAGGCGCCACGTCCTCGTGGCCGTCAGGCAGGGCGAGCCATGCCTGTATTCCGAAAAGGCTGTTCGGGCCGCTCCTTGCCGCGGCACTCGTGCGCTCCGAGTGCGATACGCCTTTGCCCGCGACCATCCAGTTCAACTCGCCCGGCCTGATGATCTGGTCGGCGCCGGTACTGTCACGGTGATGAAAGTCTCCTTGGTAGAGGTAGGTCACGGTGCCGAGACCGATATGCGGGTGGGGCCGGATGTCGACGCCCTGCCCCGTCAGGAGTTCGGCGGGACCGGCCTGGTCGAAGAATATGAACGGGCCGACCATCTGTCGGTTCGGCGCGGGCAGCGCCCGTCGGACTTCGAAACCGCCAAGATCGCGAGCTCGCGGAACGATCAAGGACTCAATCGCCTCCACGCCGACCTCATCAGGGCATCCTGGTTCGATCGCAGGGTTTCAGCTCATGTGTTTCGTCCTCTTCTTCGGCCGATGATCATCCATTCATAGCGAGAAGCGGTAACGCGTGACGCATCCGCTCCTCTTTTTAAGCGTACTTACGCTCCAGCACCAGCCTTGGGCGCGGCAGTGTTGAGCAACTGCTGCTCCCATAGATATGCGATACCGCTCCCGCCAGAATGCTGGACGATGACGTCGGTGATCTTCTCAGCCTGTTCGGCACGGGCCCAGTCGCGCTGCCATTCGGCTGCGAGCGCCAGCCAGGTCATCATGTTGACCCCGGCTGCGATCATGCGCTGGATTGCGACCTGATGCGCCTCGGAGGAGACTGCTCCCGAGGCGTCCGTGATGACGGTTACGTCCCAGCCTTCGCCCGCGGCCTGGATCGCCGGCATGGCGACGCACACCTCGGTCCAAAGGCCGGCGATAATCAGTTGCTTGCGACCCGTCGCCTTGACCACGTCTACAACCTTCGAATCCTGCCAGGTGTTGATGAGCGTTCGGTCGATGATTTCCTGGCCGGGAAAAACGTCGGCGATCTGCGGGAACAGCTTGCCGCCGCGTTCCGCGATCACCGTGGTAAGGATAGTCGGAACGTCGAAGGCCTTGGCCGCTTTGGCCAGGCCGACCGTGTTGTTGACCACCATCGTCGGTTCGTGGCTGTTCACGTTCGCGAGCTGATATGGCTGATGGTCGATGAGGACGAGAACCGAATCTTCGGGGCGGAGAAGCGAGGCGAGGCCGTTACGAAAGGTCATGAAACATCCTTGTTTGTTTGTTCGTCGACAGATGCGAACGCGTCCGTTGGACGTCGATCCACGAAAACCTTGTCAGTGCCAGCCCTGATGCGGTAGCCCTCGAAAACGCGAGCTGTGTTGCACAAAGGGGAACGCAAGATGGAAATCAACGACCTTAGGACCTTCGTGGAAGTCGCCGACGCAGGAGGGGTGACAACCGCCGCGGAGCGACTAGGCGTCTCCAAGTCGATGGTCAGCCGGCGTATCGCTCGTCTTGAGGCGGAGTTGGGCGTGCAGCTCGTCGCGCGAACGACCCGCGGCATCGCACTGACTGAGGAAGGCGCGACGTTCCGAGATTATGCGGCGAGGGTTTCGGCGGAGATCGATGCCGCCCGCGAGACGATATTGCCGGCGGGCGAGCTTCGCGGGCGCATCAGGGTCGCCGCCCCACTGTCGTTCGGGCCGACCCACCTCGCTCCTGTCCTGTCTCAGATGGCGCGCCGACACCCGCGCCTCCAGGTTACCTCGTGCTACACCGACCGCTTCGTCGATCTCATCACGGAAGGTTTCGACTGTGCGATCCGGATCGGATACCTGCCGGATTCCAATCTCGTTGCCAGGCGCGTTGGACCACTCTACGCGAAATTTGTTGCCAGCCCCGACTACATCACCCGGAATGGCTCGCCCGAGACGCCGGGCGAACTTCTCAAGCATGAGGCGCTCATGCAGGGAACTGAGACTTGGCAAGTCACAGATGGCGACCAGGTACTCAACACCCGGCCGCAAGGACGGTTCAAGGCCGACAATGGAGTAGCATTGCTCGCTGCCGCGCTGGAAGGGCTAGGCATCGCCAGACTTCCGAACGGTCTTACGGACCAACACATCGCCTCCGGTGCCCTTGTCGAAGTGATGCCGAAGTATCCGCCTCCCACCGCCGGCATCTTCGTGGTCAGGCCTCCTGGACAGCATCCTGCCAAGAAGGTGCGTGTGCTGACAGAGATGCTGATCGAGTGCTACGACTCAGGCTCGTCCTAGCAGCCCGTCGGGTCCTACGGCGCTAGATGTTCTGAAAAGAACTCGGCCAGCCGTGCGACCGCCGGGCCGACATATTCCGGCTTGTAGTACATGTCGTAGTGTCCCGCGCCTTCGACTTCGAAGAAGTGCTTCGCCCTCGACGAAAGGTCGAACAGACGCCTCCCCGCCTCGTATTGTCCGGTCGGCCCCCGGCGCCCGCCGACGATCACCTGCAGCGGCTGGGTCAGTAGCTCGGGCACAAGGCTGAACGCGTCGAAACCCAGCAAGGCGCCATAGCTGACGAACAGCAGGTGGTTCGTCGAATTCGGATGCCGATACGCCGACTCCCGATAGAACGTGACGGCCTCCAGCAATTCAGGATAGGTTATTCCTGCGGCCTTGGCGTCGTCTAGGCTATCAGGAATCCATGGATCTCTCCGTGCCGCGGCACCGCGCGCCTGCGCAGTGCGCTCCGCCGCGACGTCAAGGAGCGTCTGACCGGCGTCGGGAAGCAGGCGGCGCATCGCTTCGCCGATGTCATTGGCGACGACCGTGCCCACCGCCTTGACGCGCCGTTCGGTCAGTGCTGCCTTGATCGCGTAGCCGCCACCTGCGCAGATCCCAAGGAGTCCGATCCGCGCATCATTGACATAGGATAGCGTCGCCAGATGATCGACAGCGCAATGAATGTCTTCGACACGAACGGCCGGATCTTTCGAGATCACGTGGTTCGCCGCCGCTCTCGCCCTGGTATGACGGGTCGAACGTAAGCGCAATGAAGCCCTTTGCGGAGAGTCGCTCGGCGTAGATCGCGCCGATCTGTTCCTTCACGCTGCTGCCCGGCGTCGCAAGGACAACCGCGGGATATGCGCCAACCTCTTCGAAGTCCGGCGGCAGGTGGATATTACCCACGACCTCGATATCTCTGTTCCTGAACGTAACCCGCTTTATCATACGGTGGCCCTTCTTCCTTCTGTCCATGGGGTCATCACGACGCGCCCGAGGGGCCTGGCCGTTTCGGCGTACTCGTGCGCGTGCGCAGCGTCTTCGAGCGCGAAAGATCGGTCGATCACGACGTCGATCTTTCCGGCTGCGGCGGCAGCAAGGAGATCGTCGACGCTGCCGCGCACCGAAGGCCGTTCAAAGATGGATCCCATAAATACCCCGTGCAGCGTCAGATTGTTCTGCATCGGCTGCCATAGATCGACATCGAGCTTTCCGCCGCCAGCATTGCCAAGGAAGACGAGACGCCCTTCCGGTGCGAGCGCCGAAAGCGAAGCTTGCAATGTGGAGCCGACCGGGTCGATGACCAGATCGACGCCCTTCCCATTGGTCAGTCGGCGCGCTTCTCCTACGACGTCATTCTGAAGGCGATCGACGACGAAGGTGGCACCGAGTTCGATCAGACGAGCCTGCCTTTCGCTCCCGCTCGCCACCGCGATCACGGTTGCCCCTGCCCGCTTGGCGAGCTGTACCGCCGCCAGCCCCACGCCTCCAGCCGCGGCGTGGATGAGGACGGTTTCGCGCTCCCCGACACCTCCTCGGGTGACCACGCTGTGATAGGCGGAGCCAAAGGAGATGGGCAGCACGGCGGCTTTTGCGATGTCCAGGCCCGCAGGAATCAGCCACGTTCGCGAAGCAACAACGGCCCAGAGTTCAGCGTGCGATCCCTGCATACTGAAGGCAGCGACCTTTTCGCCAACGGTACGGGTGGTTACGTCCTTGCCCACGCTCACGACCGTTCCAGCCGCTGCATATCCGACCACCCACCGGGGTACCTGGGACATCGATCTGCGATTGATCAGATCTCCGCCTTCGATAGAGATTACTTCCACCTTTATGAGGACTTCGTTCGGCCCGCAGACCGGATCAGGTACGTCGGCGTATTTGAGCACAGACGGTGGTCCCGGATTGTCGTAGACGGCAGCCTTCATCTTCACTCCATTCTCAGAAGAAACTTGTGGAGACATGTAGGTAGTCCACGGTCCCGAGAAAGGGCTCCCTGTCGGGAACGCCATGTTGCGCGACTTGCAACGGCGGGATGGAAAGCGGTTGCCGTTCCCCGCCGTGCAACAAGCTGTCGCATTCACCGCCACTTCAACCGCTGCGCTGGAGCCACGAAATAGGCCGGACACCCTGTCGCGCGCATCCGCAGAGCCGCGGCACTCCCGAATTCACGACTACGAAGAAAGGAACCGAATCCTATGATCGATTTGAGTGGAAAGCGCGCCTTGGTCACGGGCGGCTCGCGCGGCATCGGCGCGGCCATCGTGGAAGCGCTTGCGGAGAATGGTGCGGATGTGGCGTTCACCTATCAAAGTTCGAGCGAGAAGGCTGCGGCGGTTGCCCGGTCCGTCGAAAGCCACGGCCGTAGAGCCGTCGCCATCCAGGCCGACAGCGCCGATCCGCAGGCGATCGCGCGGGCGACCGAAGACGCCGTGGCCGCGCTAGGCGGGCTGGATATACTCGTCAACAGCGCAGCGATCGGCCATTCAGGAAACATCGCCGATCTGAACCTGGACGAATATCAAACCCTCATGGACGTCAACGTTCGGGCACCGGTGCTGTTTGCAAAGGCGGCCATCCCACATTTGCGAGACGGCGGCCGTATCATCACGATCGGTTCCGCTCTCGGCGAGCGGGTGCCCTTTCCCGGTATAACGCCTTATGCCATGTCGAAGGCGGCGCTCACGTCCTTCACGCGCGGCCTTTCGCGTGAGCTTGGACCAGCGGGCATCACCGTGAATCTGGTGCAGCCTGGGGCGACGGACACGGATGCCAACCCGGCCGACGGCGCGGCAGCAGACTTCCAGCGAAGCCTGACGTCGCTCGGGCGCTTTGGCGAGCCAAAGGAGATCGCAAACGCCGTTGTATTCCTGGCAAGCTCCGCCGCGAGCGTCATCACGGGCGCGACGATCACCGCGGATGGCGGCGCGATCGCCTGAGCCATATTCATCCCACGGACGGCCTTCGGACGAAGGGCCGTCCCCTTCGCTGTGCTCAGGTGGGCCGAGGGGTCCGACCCCCGAACCCACGGTACCTTCTACCAAGAAAGGATTCAGCCTTGGAAATAGAAGATCTGAGGATTTTCCTGGAGGTTGCAGAGTCCGGCGGCGTCTCCGCGGCCGCGCTCCGTCTGGGCATCTCGAAAACCATAATCAGCCGGCGGATTACCCAGTTGGAAGCCGATCTCGGCGCGCAACTGCTCGCGAGAAAAACGCGCGGCATGGTCGTTACCGAAACCGGAGTGACGTTCAGGGCGAATGCCGCCCGCATCTGCGCCGAAGTTGACATGGCTCTGGAGGCGGTTTCGCAGGCGGGCGAGTTGCAGGGGCGAATGAGGATCGCCGCTCCGCTATCATTCGGACCCACGCATTTCGCTCCTGTTATAGCCAGCCTAGCGCGACGACATCCAAAGCTTCAGGTGCTTTCGTCGTACACGGATCGCTTCGTGGACCTCGTGGGAGAAGGCTTCGACTGTGCAATCCGGGTAGGTCATCTTCCAGATTCGAATCTCGTTGCAAAGCGGTCGGCCCCATGTTCGGAAGCTCGTCGCAAGCCCGAGCTACATCGATGCTGAAGGAGCGCCCCAGACGCCTCAGGAGATCGCGAACCATCGGGTTGTGATGCGGGAGGCAGAAGTTTGGAAATTCGTGGACGGAGACGACATCACTGCCGTGCGCCCCACCGGACGCTTCATCGCAGACAATGCACTGTCACTGGTTGCAGCCGCTGTGGAGGGGGTGGGTCTCGCTTATCTCCCGGAACCACTCGTCGCGGATCACATCGCTTCAGGAGCGCTGGTCGCCGTCATGAACCGATATCCTGTGCCCCCGGCGGGAATATTCGTCGTGCGGGCGCCCCAGTCCCTATCCGTCGGAGAAAGTGAAGACGCTCACGGAGATGCTTATTGAATGTTTCGATCGTCCACACCTGGACAGGCAGCCTTCGGGCGAGAGCGGCGCTATTTGATGCCGCTCTCTCATGTTCAAGGTGGCATTCTTGCCGCGACTCCAGAGGTCGATAGCGCAGCTTGAATCCAATGCGGCAGCGGATTGGTTGTCGCAAAGGAATAGCGGGCTATTCTCCACTGATTGCCAACGTCCTTTTGGAAAATGAACAGCTCGTGGTTGGCGTCTGGAACGCGTTGTTCGATGGCCTTGACGGTGACGAACCCTTTCGAATTCGTCCGTACGAAGGCCCACTCTGGAGCGGTCTGCACAACTTACGCCACAGTCAGTTCCATGTCGAAGGTGATCGTCTGAAATATGCCGTCATAGGCCCTTTGGATCGCATCTAGGCCGATAGCGGAAGGATTGTTCGGCGCCATAAACGCGGCGTCGGCCACGAACATTTCAGCGACGGCGGTGGTGTCCGAAGCATTCAAGGCGGCGTCATATTGCGCGAGCGCCTTTTCGATTTCCAGTCGGGCCGAGGTGGCGGCTGCGTCTTCACCTGAAGGCTTGATAGAGGGTTTCATATAATCGATCTCCGTGAGTTGATGATGTGTGGTTTCGTGCCGGGACGAACGCTTTTCTGGGAGCTGCACGCATTTCCGCCCGATCATCGCTTCGTTCCGGAACTGGCGAAGTTGCCATCGTCCGTCATGTGAGTGCAGCCCTTGCGGGAATGCCTTCCAACCGTCGCGCCGCCATGTCAGCAATTCAAAGGAAGCTGCGAGCTCATTTCTCTCCGTAGTACGTTCCGAAATACTTGACCGGCGACCACGCAGGCAAAATCGGCGAAAGGGCGGCGTAGTCCTGTGCACCGAAGACCACCCTGCCGTCCATGACGGTGAGCACCGACGACACTGACTTGATCTGATCGTCGGGGACCGAGAAGTCGTCCCGGTCCAGGATGGCGAAATCTGCAAGGTTGCCAGGAGCAATTAAGCCCATCTCCGATTCCGTGTTCATGAACCAGGCGCCCCCTTGGTGAAGAGTTTCAGGGCTTCGTCGCTGGTGAGCCTGTTTTCCGGAGCAAGCACCTCGGATCCCGACACAGACCTGCCGGTGACCATCCAGCTCAGACCGACCCAAGGATTGAACGTGGCGGCACGAAATGCAGTGCTCATTGCAAGCGGAATAACGCTATCGACAAGCTGGCGTAGACGCGTCGTCCGCAAGGCCTGATCCAGTCCACGGCTCTTTATAAAAACGTCGCCGTGAAGTGCCATTTTGTGGTCCAGCGCGATGCCTCCGCCCAGCTTCTTTACCCGTTCGATGTTTTCCGGGGTAATGGTCTCGGCATGCTCGAGGCTCCACCGCAGTCCATTGAAAGGGATCTCCCGGTTGAGGGCTTCCAATGCGTCGAGGAACGGCGTGATGTTCTCGTTGTAGCTGATATGCTCGCGAAACGGCATCCGCCTCTGGACGAGTTTCCTGATTTCGCGGTCAACCAGCCGATGCATTTGCTCGGGAGGAATGATGATGGCCGGACGCTCGAAGTTCTCATGATCGTGCACCTCCGCCTCCAGGACTTCGCCTGCGCCTCGCCGATCGGCTCCGACCAACCTTATCGGCCGATGCCGTCAATGACGGGTTGTGAAGGCGGACAGCGGCTTATCATGCCGCCTGTTTGAGAGCCGTTTTGGCAAAGGCCCGTTTGAGAGCCTCAATACAGATCGGATCGTGTGACTGGCCTTGGCCTTCCCATAGGATGGCGATTACCTTTTCGATCGGCAAGGCTGACCGAAAAGGCCGGTCGGCTGTCAGAGCGTTGAATACGTCTGCCGTTGAAACGATCCTAACCTCTATGGATATCTCTTCGGCCAGCAGCCCGCGAGGATAGCCCTTTCCGTCCAGTCGCTCGTGATCTGCTCCACCGATGACAGCGGCGCTCGAAAAGGCACGGATCTTCGAAAGGATATGCTGGAAGAATTCGGAATGGCACTTCATCTGCATCGATTCCAGATCGTCCAGCTTGCCGGGCTTGTCGAGTACGCTGTTACCGACACCGAGCTTTCCGATATCATGCGGCAGGGCCGCGCGTTTCAGGAACCTGCACCCCTCGGGCCTAACTTCATGCTTCTATGATTTGCGCCAGGCGGATGCGAATACCCGTCATGAAATCAGCCCCGCGGCACGCTTGCGGCGTTGCGGAAGGATTGCGTTCGGTGAGCGTCGAATTAAATGATGGTTATCGATATATAGCATAATCTAAATAGCGCGAAGCGGTTCACGCTTCCCCCCGCACGAAATTCCACAACGCTCTGTCAGGAGCAGCCGGTCTGATCAGGTCCGGCATCGATTCCAGGCTGGAAACGAGTTGTTCGAGACCATTGACGCTCGACAGCAAAGGCACGAGATCGGGCGATAGGTCTCCTGCAACATCCACACAGAACCCTTGGATCACACCGAGCTCGATTGAGTTTCTCGGTGTATAATCCCTTGCCATGGAGATGACCTGAGCCGTCAATTCGTCTAATGTCAACAAGCCGAGCATGATAACGTCCTCCCGCTTTACAGGGTTGATTTCCTGTGGCCGATCAAGCCGACCTGAGTCGGAACTGGCGGCTCATACTAGATGTACGGAGGACGCAAACTTTCAGTTTCAGATTACCGCAGAAATAGTGGCCAGCTCCTCGCTTAACGGGGCAACTTCGCTAGGCCCTTGGCGAGGATCGGCCCGGTCGGACGCTCGGTCGGCTTTCCGCCGGCCTGTTCCAGCGTGATCACGTGGAGCTGATCGTTTCTTGGAGTTGGTAATGTCGGACCTCTTCGGCAAGCTCGCGGCGCTTGACGATGCGCTCGGCGACCGCAATCAGACGCCCCGGCTTACGATCGAAGACCAAGCATAGCGCATTGCGATCACCCTTGGCGCAGGCGGCAAGTGCCGTATCGAGATCGTCTGGCAGAGCCCATCAGCGTCAATACCTTCTCCCAATACCGATAGCGGAGACTGTCTCCTTTGAAACCTATACCTGGACGGGAAACATCGACGCCACCATCGCTCTAATCCAGCAGACCAAAGCAAATGACGGTGCACTGAAGGCGATCGGCAAGCTCGGCACCAATGAAATGCCGGCCACCTAGGCCTTTGACATCCACGGCGAGGAAGGCGGTAAGAACACGGGCTTACCATGCTGCAAACAAGACGCTCTACACCGTCAACCTCGAGACCGGCGCGGCCACCGAAATAGGCCCGGTCACCGGGCTCGACAACGAGGTCCGCGATATCGCCATCCTGCAGGCAATGTAAATCCGGAGAGTGCTAAGCAGGCCACCACCTGTGAACAGTGAAAAGGCCGGCGTCCATTGAAGGGCCGGCCTTTCTCATGACGCAATCGAGCCAGCTCACATCTTGGGCAAAAGAACCTTGTCGATGACATGAATGACGCCGTTGGACTGTTTGACGTCAGCGATCGTCACATGGGCCACGCCGCCCATTTCGTCCGTAAGCGTAATCTTGCCCATGCTTTCCTTGGCTTTCAGGATGCATCCGCCGACCGTCTTGACGTCATGGGTACCCTTGTCGTCCTTGATCATCTTCGCGATGGTCTTGGACATGGCGTCTGCGGCAACGACGTGGCAGGTGAGAACCTTGGTAAGCTGGGCCTTGTTTTCCGGCTTCAGAAGCGTGTCTACAGTGCCCTTTGGGAGGGCTGCGAAAGCTTCGTTGGTCGGCGCGAATACCGTGAACGGACCCTTACCTTGAAGGGTTTCGACAAGGCCGGCGGCCTTCACTGCGGCGACGAGCGTTGTATGATCCTTGGAATTCATCGCGTTTTCGACGACGTTCTTGTTTTCGTACATAGCCGCGCCGCCGACTTTCGGATTGGCGGCATAGGCGCTGATGGCCGTTGCGGATACGATGGTCGCGACTGCAATCGCGCGAAGTGCGAACTTCACCATGATGGTTTCCTCTTCCTCTAAACGCCCCGGCGCGAATGCGCGCCTTCCAAGGCCGTCCCCTGATGGGTGACGCATCAAGAGACGAGCGCATGACGAAAAGAGTTTCAGCCAGAATGCGGTTTTTTCGAATTTTCCTCAAACGATCGCAGAGCTATGTCTTGGCTCGCCTGAATAGCCAGTTGAGGACTTTGGCTACGAAGAGCGCCATCCAGACCAAAAGAGGCGGTAAGGGCAATCGGATGAGGTGGTAGAGCCACTGCGAGAGTAAAACGTTCTCGGCCCCAAGGCGGTTGATAGCTTGCTTGATATCGGCCGGAAATACGCAGACGGCATAGAGCGCCAAGGCCAATGCAGGCAGCTTTCCGCAGCCGTGGCACAAAAAGCGCAACCGCACCGGCGATCTAGTGCAGCCCAGTCAGGAAAATGACGGTTTCTGGATCGGGAACCCAGGCACCGGTAATGCGAACAAATGGTTTGGGCAGGGCCATATGCAGAATGCCCGCGAGACCGTAAAAAGCGTATAATCCCCAACGGCAACGTCGTTGCCAGACATCAGTTCTTTCCATCACGCGCGATCCGCCCTTCGACATCCCGCCTTGCGCCAGCCAGATTCACCTTGCGGCCAGCGACTGTCTCGATCGCCGCAATTGCCAGATCGCTGGCGACGAAATCGGATTTGTGCCCGAGATTGTGTACGACGATGAGACGTGCACCGGGTATATCGCGAGCAAGGTGCCTGGAATGAACCTCTGGTGAGACAACCCCGTCCGTATCCCCAGTGATGATAACTGTCGGCGCTGTGATCTTGCGGTAATCTACGGAAGCGGCTCTGGCCCAATCGCTCAAGGCGGCTACTTCTTTCGCATTGTGCCGGAACGCGACTGGTCGTAGCGCCTGCCTTGCTTTGGTCTTTTCGACATAGCCGGGCGGAATCCGGTTCGGCGCAAAGACACCTTTCGTCGCGCGATCGATCGCTACAATGCCGATGGGTGGCACGATCAGGGTACTAAATAAAGCCCCTGTCACCGGGGCACTTGCAGCCTCGTAGTACCAGGCGATCCCGCCGTTCCATGGATAGACGGCCGGAGACAGGAAAACGAGGCCAGAGACCATTTCCGGATGGCGAACCGCGAACGACGCAGCGATGGCCCCTCCAAAGGAATGGCCGACGAAGATCGCTTTTGCGATACCCCGCTTCTTCATCAGGACGGCGATGGCGTCTGCTTGACCATCGGGCAAAATGTTCTGGTCGCCGCCGATGTCGGATTTGCCATGGCCCGGACGATCGACGAAGAGCAGCTCTGCCCGACCCTGCAGCTTCGCGCGAAACGAAAACATTGGGTCGTAGAGGCTGGCGCTGGCGCCATGGATGAAGATAATCGGTGGAAGGTCTGCCCTCCTGCTCGGCTCAACCAAGACGCTATTGAGCTTGAAGCCGCCGACATCGATACGGACCGGTCGGTCGTCATGGCTTGGCGCAGCAACTGCGCGCGACGTCACGAAAGCGACGGAACCTATGGTCAGGAATGCGGCGATCAGACAAAAAAATCGAACCGGCATGGGTTAAAGTTGCCGCGCTATGCCGCTGGCAACGATTGGACCGGTCGGCAGCCCGGTCGGCGAACCGCCGAATGGCTCCACGCTGACGGCAAGCGTGGAACCGGCGCCGATGGTCTGGCGCAAATCCGCCGGGATCAGCAATTCACCCTCTGTATTCGGCTGAACGACGCCGAGCGACTGTGGATTGCCACTTCCCGGCACCAGCCAAAGCTGCAGGGATTTCTCTCGGGCTCCGCCGGCCGCGACGGGGACGATCCTCAAGCGACCGCTGGTCGCATCGAATGAAGTCAGCAGACTGACGGGATTGTCGGGGGCTGAAAGCTGCGCCACCACCAGTGCGCGCGACGAGGATGGCTGGAATACGCCGGATGCGTAGACAAGTGCTGCAACAGCTATGGCTGACGTTCCGAGAGACATCCAGCGCCAGAAGCTTGCGGCGTTCCAAAGCCTGGCCGAAATAGGCGACGATTGCGCACCAAACAGTCGTCCTTCGATCTGCGCAAAAACTGCCGCTCCTGGCGTTGCCTCCCGATAATCCTCGTTGAAAGAGGAGAGGTCCGACTGCCAACGTTCGACCAGCAGCGCGAAAGACCAGTCCCTCGAAATCCGTTGCTCGACGCGCCTGCGGGCTTCTTCGGACAGCACACCCAAGACATATTCGCCCGCAATGATTTCGTCCTGCGCCCGGCCGCCGTCTTGAATGTGATCGCCTGGTGTCATCGCTGCATGCACTCCCTGAGCTTCAACAGGCTTCGGCGCAGCCAAGTTCTAACGGTGTTCAAGGGAACATCCAGGTGATCGGCCAATTCGAGATAGCTAAACCCTTCCACGTAAGCACGCCTGACGGCTTTGGCATGGGTTTCGTCCAGTTCGCGCATGCAGATGTCGATGCGGCGTCCCTCGTCGGCAATCAGAATGTGCTGCTCTGGTGTCGCGATAGTCTCGTCTGCGAGATCGTATGCCTCATCGATATCATCGGTTACCGGTTTACGGGCACGGATGACGTCGATCGCGTGGTTTCGGGCAATCGCGGAAAGCCAGGTTAGTGGCGAACCCGAACCGGTGGCAAAGGTTTTGCTTCGTTGCCAGACCTTGATATAGACTTCCTGTAGCGCTTCTTCCGCGTCTGGTCTGTGCTTCAGGATCCGAAGGCAGATCGCGAACAATCTCGGATTGGTGGCCTGGTAGAGAGACGCAAATGCGGATCGATCTCCGATGGCGACCCTATTGATCAAATCTGCGATGTCACTGGTTTGCATCCGGTAAAACCTTGTCGCCGACCTTTTATAGAGATCGTGGAGTTGGAAAGACAAGGAGGCTCGGTCAATAAATCTTGGCAGCGACCGATCAAGACGAAACGAGATGGTCCTAAGCGGGCGATCGTCGATTATCAGGATAGTCCTGACACCGGGCCACTGCCCCAAAATGCGCACATTGCGATTAAGCAAACTATCGAGACAACTTCCTCCGAAAAGAACTGTTGCCCAAAGGAAATCCGCAAGAACGACATCAATGTCTTTGTCGCGATATACCATATTTCCTCCGGCTGACGTGGAGCTCAAGTTTCCAACATAGAAGCAAGGACGGTTCGTCGAATGATAAAGTTTCTGCACCGCGCACATTATTTTCAGGCTGTGCGGACGGATTTGAACCTAAATCCCACACAAGCGCTTTGGCCAAACATCTGAAACTTTGTAACATCTTGTGCAGATTGACCAGACAGCAGATATAGACATCCGGCGATGTTCCGCTGTCGCTTGACGCCTCAACTTATAGCGAGCTGCCCCATCAGCGGGTGACGATCGGCGGGTTCTGATAAACTATTGTCGGATAGCTTCGGGTGGCTAGAGATTGCGCCATTGAGATACCAGTGACCTGCAGCTTGGCAGAACGGAATTCCGTACGTTGAGCGTATCGAAGAGTTCGGCAAACAGGCTCAGACGGTCCCTGCCCAAACGATTATTGGCAAGATTACGTTCCAGTTCGGATATGCGGGCACGATTTCGGCCAAGTCGCTCAGCCAGTGCCGGTTGGCTCAAGTTACGCTTTTTCCGAACGGCGAGGAGTTGTGCACCCAATGACTGAAAAACAGTAGAGATCATGCGGAATTCCGCTGTCATTGTGAAGACAATGCGGAAATCCGTGCGAAGTTGATTGCTGTCATCCTCATTGAAATGCCGGACGGCACCAATGACCTCGCCGGCAGACTGCAGGAATTTCTGTTCCAACGGTATCACGCTTGCTGCGTCATACCTTAAATTTGGCCATTTGGCATTCTGCCAGTTCCATTTCATGAGCTATAGGCAGCCTTTCTATAGCTCATGGTTATTGCCATAAATGAGTTATTGCAAGTCCACCTATCGCTCAGCACCGCATCTGTATCCTCGATCCAAGCAGCAGTGATCGAAAGGCTATTCGCGAAGAGGCCCGCATCGTTGAACGCGCTATCGGTATTGGGCCGAGCGCGCTTACCGGAATGGTGGCAATGCTCCAGCAGAATCGCGACATCAAATCCGCGTGACTCAAGCGTACGAAAACCCCTTCTCAGCCATCCGGAATATTCGCAACAGAACCGTCGAGGCAGCCTTCGAGCCCATCCAGCAAGACGAACGAAAGATGTGTCGCTGCTTGCCTTGGATTCAATCGATCCCGGTCTTTTCCGAATTGGGTAATGGGCTTCATCGGCACATCGGACATCCTCGCCAAGCGCTTTGCCGGCATTGGCGCCTCCAGTGGTTTTGACCCTTCTCGCCTGAGTGGCGACGAGATCCATGCCCTGCTGAGAGAACTTGCGATCGAGGAGGAGGCCGCCTGACTCGATCGCGATAGATGATGGAGAGTTATCAGGCGCTTTGCCCAACGATCAGCGCATTTGAAATCTACAGAATTTCGACGCCTTGATTGTTTAAGTCCATTTGTTGGTTGCGCACCATTAGCTCATCATAACGCGAAAGGTCGGGTGTCTTCGGTTCGTTTGCAAACAGTTTAGTAGCAAGGCCGCGGATAGCTGGCATGCTCGCGATGTCGAGGACGCTGTGCAGGAGGTTGATGCCAAGTCTGGTATGGGGGTTCATCAGGCGAGGAGCAATCTTTGGTACGCCCTGTCCCTTTTCGATCATTGGCCGCATGGCTTCCTCGTAAGCCGAGAAAGACTGCCCAATATCGCTGCTGCACATCAATTCGCTGGCGAGCACGTAGCCGCCGGTCACCGCGAGCGTAGCGCCTATGCCTGCAAGCGGTGTCGCGCACCAGGCGGCGTCGCCTGTCAGAACGACGCGCCCCTTCGACCATCGCTTCATTCGCACCTGGCGTAGCACGTCGAAGTAGAAGTCTTTGGTTTCCTCCATGGCAGCCAACACCCTATGCGCCTCCCAGCCAGCGTCCAAAAAGCGTTCATGCAAATAGGCTTTCTGCCGTTCGACGCTCCATTCCTGCTCGCCATTTGGTGGCTGTTGCAGCGTCAGCATGGCCCGCGTCGTTCCATGCGTGTCAGGTCGCAGCGATATGCTCCGGCCATCTGTCGCGTGGTACCAGCGCCACATCCGATCGTCGTCGGCCTGCCGCGGTATGGTGAAATATGCAGTCGTGAGGTCCATCCATCGCGGCACGTTTTCTTGAGGGAAAACGAGCTCGCGTGTCGATGAGCCTACGCCCTCCGCTATGACGACCGCATCATAATGTTCAGTCTCCCCACTGGTGAAGGTGACAGAGACAGCATCTGCACCATCTTCAATCCGATCTATGGAATCGCCGAAGCGAAACGTCGCGCGTTCACGGGCTGGCTCGTAGAGTAGGCGAGCGAGATCTCCACGCAGGATTTCCATCTCCGCTGTTGGGCCGTCACTACCGAGCTCGGAGGTAACAAATTTGGCAACCTCTCCGCCCTGCTCATCGATCCAGACGGTTCCCTCTTCCCCTGTCCCATGATCGATCGCCATCTGTTCAAGTCCCATCCGGTGAAGCACTTCACGGCCGACACCTCGAATGTCAATGTTCTGACCGCCATCTCGAAATTCGGGGCTGCGTTCGACGACGGTCACATCGAAGCCATAGCGGCCGAGCCACCAGGCAGAGGTGTTGCCGGCGACGCTTGCACCGGTGATGAGGATGCGACGGGACATACAACGATCTCCTTTTCGCAAAGAACATCACTGATGATATATTTGTTCCGTCGTTAGCTTTCGAAATTGTCGATCAGCCGTTGTAAGAGCTGTATCAACGTCGCCGCATCTTTCGACGAAAAGCCTTCAAGCCCTTTGGCATTCGCAGCCAAGAGCGCGTCGCGTCCGCGCAAGGCCGCCTCCTGCCCCTTGCTCGTCAACTCCACCATTGCCGCCCTGCGATCGGTAAACGAAGGTGATCTGCGGATCAGGGCCATTGCTTCCAGCTTGTCCAGAAGCGCGACCATCGCCGGTTGTTTGACGGCAGAGGAACGCACGAGGTCGCGCTGGAGCATCGGCCCTTTCCACGACAGGAGCATGATCGGAGCAATCAGAGAAAGTGACAGCCCGTACGGCCGAAGGGCAGTATCTATCAAACGGTTGAACACCCGGGCAGCGTGGTTAGCAAGATAGCCGGGAGCGACGGTTGCGTCTGGGTGGATATGGTCGTCCTGTTCTGGCATAGGTCTTTCCTTAGGCCAAGGACGACTAGGTTGCCAGAACAAGATTTTTGATGCACGACCCGTTGAGCTCGAAATCATAAAGCAACTAACTCAAAGACTGAGCTTTGCCGAAGCAACTTCGCTACGCTTGTTTCTCTAAGGCGCCATCAACGTCATTGTGGAAATCTTCCGCCCCTCAGTTGGTGATGATTGGCGATGGAGGTTAAAAGCCTAGAAGCCCAGGTCACCGAATGAAATGGATCCTTTCTCGTCTGCGCGCGAAGCATGGGAAGAATTCATATACGTCGTCAATACGGAATGTCTCGCGGTCTTTCTTTAGACGCCTTCATGACGGGAGATACGGTCTGGTGATCGACAGCGACAGACGGTGAATGATTTTCGAACAGGTTCGCACCAAAGCGGCGTTGCGGGGAACGGCCATTGACGACGCCCCCGAGTTCCTGGGATGGGTCGTGCTATGGATCAGCGGCGAGTACGACATTTCTGATTTAAGCTCTCGATACAACGACCTAACTGCCCGCCGGGCGCAACGACTGCGGTCTGTCGCTGGCGCAGTGGACCCGAACGTACCCGATGCAAAACCAACCGACATCCCTGACGCCGATGGTGGTTCTATCAACCCATCGTCAGGAATGCCTACTGAAACCTGACGGCGTCTCTTCCGGCCGCCCTCGCATTATAAAGAAGCGCGGCGGCCTCCTCGAGGAGCTGTGTCACATCGCGCTTTGCGTTCGTCCAGGTTCCGCCAATGCTCGCACGGACGTCAGCGACTTGACCAGCAATTGCAATCGGCTCCCGGACCCGCTCGAGAATTATGCTTGCAGCCGCCTCACCTGCGGATCGGTCACCTGCGATACCCTCGGCATCGCGCATCGCGGCGCCGTGGATCAGATCCGCTTCAAGATCCTCTGGATAAGTGAAGTCTCTGAAATGTGTTCCAAGAACCTTATAGGAAGCGAAAGACGCTTGGCGAAAGCAGCGTTGCCGCGGATAATGCAGCCCTCAAGATCAACGAGTGCGAGCGGCGCGTTCTCGAAGGCAAAGTCGAAGAGCGCCAGACGAGTTTCGGGATCGTCGGCCGTACAGGGTTCCGCTACCGTTTTCCTCCAAAGACAAGAGCTTCACCGCGATAGGTCCGTTTTAGGAGATGATAATCAGGGTGCCGGTTTGATTCCGGCACCAAGGAGCTAGGCCGGCACTTACATTCCGCCGATCTTGGCGCCGGTGTCGCGCCGGAGGTGCGGTGGGACGTCCTCGAGTTCGGCAAGTTTGCCATTCTGCTTAAGAAACACTCGAAAGTTCTCGCGAACCGCGTCGATTGGCCAGCGACCGTTTGCCGCCTCGCGGCAATAACGGACAAGCGTGTCATAAGCGAGGTTGCGCTTCTCGTGTGGCCACTCGTCGAGGAAATCGAACACATCATCCAGCCCGGTGATTTCTTGCACGAAATACCGACGCTGCGCATAGAGCGGTTTATCGAACAGAGCGAGTAACATCGGAACCTCCTTCTTTGCTCTGCATGAAAGGGGAAGCCGGCCCCGATGAGGCCGGCCGAGCTGTAGGTTATACGAGACCTTCGGTCGGATGTGACCCGATCACGATCAGAGGCCTATCAACCGAATGCCCCCGCGGGCTGCCGCCTTCTCGTTCAGGCAACTTGACGGTCAGTTTCCAAGCGAAGCCGTTCGTTAGACGGTGCAACACCGATCTCGATCTTACGGGGCTTCATAGCTTCCGGCACCTCGCGCTTCAAAGTAATCGTCAGCAGGCCGTGCCTGAGATCAGCACCGTCTACCCTTACGTGATCCGCAAACTCAAACTTACGCTCGAACGAGCGACCGGCAATGCCGCGGTGCAGATATTCGCCCTGGAGCTCTTCAGCTTTGCCGCCTTTGATCACCATGACGTTGCGCTCCTGGGTGATATCCAGATCGCCCTCGCCAAAGCCGGCCACGGCCATTGTGATGCGATAGTCGTCTTCTCCGGTCTTGACGATGTCGTAGGCAGGCCAGGTATCGATAGCATTGAGGCGCTGCCTATTGCTCAGCAGGTTGAACACACGGTCGAAGCCAATGCTCGAGCGGTACAGCGGTGCAAAATCAAGCTCAGTTCTCATAACCATATCCTCCGCAAAGCAACATGGAAGGAGGCGATGTGTCCGCTTCCTTGGTCAACCGACTCCCTCATTGGGCCGTCGGTGCCGAACCATTTGGTTTCTCGGATTTCTCCGTTCAAGGCCTCATCGGAAAATTTTTCCAGTGAATTTGACGGCTCTTGTTCGTCGCAAATCTCATCCTATTTCGATGCTCAATCCTCGACTTGGGAGCATCGAGATGGACGGCTCAGCAATTCACACGTATTCAGACGCAGACTTGGAAATCCTAGCGCCGGAGCAAACCACTGAAGGCGAAACGTCCATCTGCGCTTGTTGTTGTCGCCAGCGCCTACGCTCGATGATGGACGAAGATGGCTGCGGCATTTGCGACGAATGTCTGGCGCCTTGACGACCCCACGAGAAAACCAATGTTGAACCTCCAGCGTCCGCCTGCGACCGCGGACGAAAGGAAACGGCATGGCTAGTATCGCCGATTGGCTTGCTATTGAGGAAGCAGAGGATCTGGCTGCTCGGCATGCCGGCGTCGTCCTTTGGAACCGGGAGGGAGATCCGGTCGTCGGAGAGGAAGGTGATTCTGAAATCGTCTTCCGATCAGGCACGATAGGCGACTTCGACTAGGAAGTTACCTTATAGTGGCAGTAACAGCCATCCTTCGGATAGCGGAGATTGCAGGCGATCGTAGGTAGGCCTACTGCCAATCCAACACGACGAGGATAGGACGCCCTCGCCTGACAAGTGGGTGACCTATCCCGTTACGCCTGCGTTACGGAATAATGCGATCAAAACGCAGCCGCTCGAACAGATCAAAAAACGCGTCGTCTGTTGCCTGGTAATCGAGAAAGCCTAGTTTCCGGCTCCTCGACATATCCGTCAACACCTCGATCGGTCGCCCGAGGTCCGCATCTGTATGCCAGGGAGAGGTTAGGCGGGACAGATCGCTTTCCACCAGCTCATACCGGCCGGCGATATCGCGCCAGATTTCGGAGTCATTGGCCATTTGCTCCTGCAATGGTCTTATCTGTCCATCGAATGCTATAGGCTCGATTCCGAACCACTTCGCGATCCGCGTCCACATCCAGCTCCACCGAAAAACATCGCCGTTTACGACATTGAAGTCCTTGTTGGTCGCATCCGACGTCGTTGATGCCCAGAGCATATGTCGACCCAGCAGACGTGCGTCTGTCATGTCGGTAAGACTGTCCCATTGGGCTGCCACTCCCGGGAAACGGAACGGCCGGCCTGTCTCTTTGCAGATCGTTGCGTAGACGGCCAACGTGGTGCCCATGTTCATGGCATTGCCAACCGCTTTGCCAACGACCGTATGGGGGCGATGGATACTCCAGTTGAAACCATCCTTCTCGGCCGCAGCAAAAACCTCGTCTTCCTGGGCGTAGTAAAAATTGTCGACCTCGAGCCTGCCCTGCTCTTCCCGAAATGGCGTTTGCGGCAGCGCGCCTTTTCCGTAAGCTTCGAATGGGCCGAGATAGTGCTTCAGACCGGTGACGAGCGCGACGTGGCGGACTGATCCTACGGGGCGCAGGGCATCGAGGAGGTTTCGCACCATCGCCGAATTGACGCGGATGTTTTCCGCCTCAGTTGGCTGCCGCAGCCAGCTTGAGATAAAAACGTGTGTCGGATCGAGGCCAGCGAGCGCATTTACCAAGCCAGCGGAATCCAGAAGATCTGCTGGGACAGGAACTGCATTCCCTTGCTGCGATGGCTTGCGAGCCAGACCCCAAACCTTCCAGCCGTCATTGTGCAGGACATCCGCCGTTGCGCTGCCGATAATACCGCTCGCGCCAACGATCAGTGCTTTCTTCGTCATGTTTGCTCCTTTGCGTCAGCCTCTGATCTAGGCTGAGAGGCCGAGATGCGCTAGAAGGCACCCTAACGGGACATAGACACCCAGAGGTAACCACTATGCGGGCAGGATCACCGGACAGCGAATGGCGCGAGGACTGCGCCCCCCGCCGTGTGCTTGAAATTTTCTCGAGCAAATGGACAAGCATGATCCTGCATGTGCTCGATACGAGACACGGGGGCCGCGCCCGCACTGGCGTACTCCAGCGTAGCCTTCCAGGGATATCGAAGAAGATGCTCACGCAAACGCTGCGCGACATGGAAGCGGACGGGCTGGTAACACGGCGCGTTTACGGGACAGTGCCGCCGGCAGTCGATTATACGCTGAGCCCACTAGGTAAGCGATTTGTGGAGCCGCTGGAGCTACTCTATGGCTGGGGTCGAGCAAATTCCGATGCTTTGGACCAGCTCGCATTCAATCGGGGGATGGAGAGACCACCACGCGAGAGCTCAACGCGCGATACTTCGCCTTGAAGGTATCCGGACCTGAAACCTGATCTTGCTTCGCTTCCATTCCCGATTTTTCAAGAAAGTCAGGGACTTAAACCCCAGTTCTTGGTCGCCATCTCAATCCCTGTGAATTCTAAAGACGGTTTCAGCTTCTGGCGGCAACCATTCTCAAACATCTTCTTTTGTCTGGCTGCCGAAGTCTGGATCCGCTCTATTGTAGACTTGCGAACCGTCTGAATCACAACCAGCGGCTAGATGGACCAAGCGCCTGATCGAAATTGGATGGAAACGGATGAAAGAACGGAAACTCTAAATACTACGACCGTCCGCATCACCCCCGAAATCCTCTCCTTGATTGCCGAAATCGACGAATTAAAAGCGCTTGGCGCGCGATCGGCCGGATCGCGCCAGAGCGGTTATCCAGCCTCCGGCGCGTCGCGACAATTGAGAGTGTCGGTTCCTCCACACGTATCGAAGGAGCGCGCCTCACCGATCGAGAGGTCGAAAGGTTGCTTGCAAACATTCGCCTGGGGTCCTTTACGACGCGCGACGAACAAGAGGTTGCCGGCTACGCGGAAGTGATGGAGACAATCTTCAGTGCTTACGACGCAATCTCGTTCACTGAGAACCATATCCGTCAGCTCCACCGCGACCTTCTTGCAGATTCGACCAAGGATGAACGGCATCGCGGCGCCTACAAAAAACTCTCCAACAACGTTAAAGTCCTGGGGGCTTAAACTGCGTGAGCGGCTGGGCTTCAAACGTGCCGCGGTTGCTGTTGCGCGAAAACTTGCTGTCATCATGCATAGGATGCTCAAAACCCGAGAAGCGTTCCATCCATTGGCCGGTGCTACCGCATAGGCGAAAAGCCGGCCTACCTGCCTCAGTGCCTCAACCCAATTGAGATACTGGGCGTCCCTGCTGTGGACGTGGGTTGGGTCATTCCGTCGAATCGGTGGCAGCTCATGTAGACTGCGTCTTGAACACAGGAAGACCCGCCCTTCGAAAACCCATCATGCGGCGACCGTATGTCGACCGCGGAGCAAACCGTGCCCACGGCGCCGGACGAATTTAATAGCGATGCGTTTGACCTCATACAGGCGATTACACAACAGGTTCGGAGCCGTTGCGCTCACTTAGAATAACTAAGCATCTAAATTGCTTACGAGTAACTGCCGACTACTATTTGAATTGCGCCGAGCAACCGTGCCTCCTTCTCATTCGCGGTTTCGAGGGCGATCAATTACCACGGCTCAGCCTTGTAATCGAATATATTAGCACGACTTATAGTGCAGCGACGGTTTGTCTTCAGGGCGCTGTCGCCAAGGTCGCAAATCCTTGCCCCAACTAAAGGAGGACAGCATGTCTTCCAATCCACCAGCAGCAGCGCAGATCGACAACGACGGCTTCAAGCTGATCCGGGACGTCTTGAGGACTGCCGGTCTTCGTGGCGTCGAAACCGATGCGAGTTCCGATATGAAGCGCGACGCACTGATCTTTCTCACCTCCGAATTTCGCGGTGGGGTCAGGACCAAAGCCAAACTATTGGACGCGCTCACTCGGCGCAGCCGGTCTTCAACGGTCGGCGCCCGGTTCGGCCGTTTTTCGAAAGAAGATGCCCTCGACCGGTGGCGGGACGAAGGTGGGCGTTGATGGGTATTAGGTTTCCGAATGAAGCTCGAAGTTTCGATGACAAGAACCGCTGTGTTCGATTTAGCGGGTACGACGGGATGTTTGAGGTCAAATTCTATCTCGCGACTGACGTACTCGCCTGTGGTAAAGCGCACAGACACGCAAGCGAGAGCGACTACCTGACCACGTTCGATGCGTCACGACGGAGAATTCTAAAAGTGGCCACAAATGCTTACTTGTCAGCGCAATCGAATTCTATCTCCTTGAGCTTACGGGATTTCGGTTGAGCAGGCTGTCTTCTTAAAGGATATGACCATGCGTCAGCCAACCATTCCAGGAACCAGCCCACCCGGCACAGCGAAAATGGTTCTGGTCAGCGACTTCGCAAGACGGTTTCGACTTGATCGGGTCGAGGAGAACAGATTACGGAAGCTTCTCGGACCAATCGCCAGAGAGACAGATCTTCTCAGAAACGCGGGCCGATAGGCGCGGGTTGTGAAGGGTTGGTTCGCCCTTACAGGACGGATCGCATTTTCACTTTGACAGCGGCGACTGCGATGACCTTGCAGGACTTCGTGATTGTCACAGCGCATCGGGCTGGAAATAGCTCCAAAAACCGAGCGCCTTGCAAACCATGAAGGCGCGATGCGGATCACGGCTTCACTGGACAGTTCCATCTCAAGAAACGGATCTCAGCCATGAAGACTACTATAAAAACGGTCACCATCGATCGACCGTTCCAACTGCCTCGGATGGCCGCACCACATCCGCCAGGGACGTTCGAGCTCCAAATCGACGAGGAACCTCTCGATGTGGTGTGGGAAGCCTATCACCGAACGATGACACTGTTCCTGACCTCGGATGGCCTGACCGAGGCATGGCCGGTGTCTGAAGAAGAACTGGACAAGGCGATGGCGTCGCATTGATTCTTACCCTCTGTTTTGGCCGCCTCACACGAGACCTTCCGGTCGGCAGACCGAACTCGGCAAGCTGCGCGTCTGGGGTCGCAAACCGTCTCTGAAACTCTGGAAGGCATCCACGCCGTTCAGGTGAATTAAAGGGGCGAGGCGTTGAATCTGCGCCCGTTGCACTCCGCAAACAATACAAGCCGAACCTGGAGGGAAGTATGTCGGGCATTCCGACAGCGCTCTGACGGGCGCTGGCAGTCATTTTCTTAAACTCGTCGCGAATGAGTTAAGCGCAACAGATAATCATATGTCGTGCGAGTTTATTATCGTTGGGCGGACACAACATTAAGCCGCAATGAGAGCTTAGTCTCTTCAGCTCATGACGCCGCGCCGATGCGGCTATGTCATTGGCGCGTTCGCCGACATTCGTGGCACTCAATCATTCTCAGAAATAATTCCGTTTAAGAGGCAAGCCTTGTGAGGCTTGAAGTGTTCTTTTGAATTCATCACGCCAAAATTCCCGCCCATCGACCATCAGGCCTGCAAAGGCTCGCCTGACCGCAACCGAAACTCCTAACTGGCAGAGCCTGACCAAGCGATATGAGCAATACCTAGCTCTGGCGCGGGAAACTGCCCAGGCGGGAGACAGAATCGAGGCGGAGAATCTTTATCAGCACGCAGAACACTTCTATCGGACGGCAGCCCTCCAGAAAGCGCGTAAGCAACAATTAACATGAAGCAGCTGAAACCGGCCCGCAGGACTTTCAGGAAAAGCTTGGCTACAGATCGTCACGAGATATCGCAATCCGTATGCTGGCAACGGACTGGCGCAGCTGCCCCTTTCGTCAGCCTCTGGACGCTGCCTTAGCTGACGGTTGATTTCGTCTTCTGGTAGGGCATGACTTTGATCATTCCGGCGGCGGGGTTTCTGCTTCGGCTAATCATGATCCAACTGCGACCACTGCGCCTTCTTCGACCGCCGGTGCGTCAATGATTGAACAGGCTAAGTTCTCGGTACGACACGGTGTTTGACGACGTTACACGGGAGGCTTGATCTGCCGGATTTTCATCCGGTCTACCGTGCTTTTCCGGAGATGCCGCTGGTCTCCATCTCGAAGGATCAGCGTTTGCCGCTGCCAAACGCGAACTGGCTGGCCACCATTCAGCATGGACTTCCACAAGGACCTGCGCCAAAAAATAAACAAAAGCGTGATTATCTCGCCTTTCTAGGCCGAGTAGCGCCTGAGAAACGGCCGGACCGCGCAATCGAGATTGCAAAGCGAACCGGAATTCCGCTGAAGATTGCTGCAAAGGTCGATCCAACGGACCAAGACTACTTCGATCACGTCATTCGTCCGCAGCTCGACCACGGGACGCTTGCTCAGGGTGAAGCTCGATATAATCCTATGTCATACCATAACGGGTCTATATGGCCGCATGACAATGCCGCGATCGCAATCGGCTTTGCGCAATACGACCTTAAGGAGGAGGCGGTGCGCGTGTTCGAAGGACTTTTTGACGCTACCAAAGGGCAGGAGATGCGGCGTCTGCCTGAGTTATTTTGTGGCTTTATCAGAAACCAGGTCGAGGTCCGACGCCATATCCGGTTGCCTGCTCTCCGCAGGCATGGGCCGCTTCAGCCACCTCCGGAATTCTGGGGCCGTGTCTTGGTCTCGGGCAGGCCAACAGTTAGAATGAAAACCGCTTCCGTAAACCGACCATGCCACATTCTTAGATGAGATGTCCGGCGGAATGTTCAGATCGGCTCATCTTCAGCCGATTTTCGAATGCATCGGTACGGAAACGACGTGGCAACGAATGTTTGGATCGATGGGGAGATGCTAAGATCCACATCGTTAAGTAGCGCGCTGGTAGTGGCATACTCTGGATCGTATTCTCCCGGTCAGTGTGGTGCTGCCATCAAATGTAGCGGCAAGCCTACAATCCTGATCGTGGTAGAGCGATAAGAGCTGCCCCCCTCCGTGAGGCGGGCGGGCAGCCTTTGCGCAGAAGATGCTGCAGGCTCTAGTCGCGACGGCAATCACAATTTCCGGTTTATTTCGGAACGAAACTGCTCGGCAGAGGTTAGATGCTCACGGGTCTGTGAATACAGGTCCGATACGAGAGGAAGCATCAGTGAAAAACATAATTCTTGCCGCGGCGCTCATCAGCGCGTCCGCTCTATCTGCGCATGCCCAGACGACACCGCCCGCTAACTCGAGCGGTGACACCCCGGCCGTAGCAACGCCCGATTCCAAGAATGCGATCGCACCCGTCGAGGGCGCCAATAGCTTCACCCAGGATCAGGCAAAATCCCGCATTGAGAAGGCAGGCTTCTCCGACGTCAAGAACCTGAAGAAGGACGACAAGGGCATCTGGATGGCTGCCGGCATGAAGGACGGAAAATCCGTCAATGTCGCGCTCGACTACCAGGGCAACGTCGTTGCCAAATAATTCAACACATTCAATAGGAAATTTTGATCATGAAAACTGTAACAGGACTTTTCGACGACTATTCCGACGCTAGTGCCGCTGTCAGCGCGCTCGAATCCGCCGGCGTGCCATCCAAGGATATCAGCATTGTTTCCAACAATGCCGATAATCGTCACGCCGACACGTCGAACGCGACAGAAGGTGCCGGCACAGGCGCTGGTATCGGCGCAGCCGTCGGCGGGGCGGGCGGTCTTCTAACAGGCCTCGGCCTGATGGCCATTCCCGGTGTTGGACCCGTTGTTGCGGCCGGTTGGCTGGCGGCAACCGCGGTAGGAGCGGTCGCGGGTGCGGTTGCAGGCGGTGCGACGGGCGGTATTATCGGCGCGCTGACAAGCTCTGGCGTGTCTGAGGACGATGCGCATGTCTACGCCGAAGGTGTTCGCCGCGGCGGTTCGCTGGTAACCGCAAAGGTGGACGATGCACTCGCTCCCGAAGCCGAGGTAATCCTGGAGCGCTCGAACTGGGTTGATCCGGCTGAGCGCCGCGCGTCCTATAAAGAGCACGGCTGGACCAGGTTTGACGATACGCTCGATCCTTACAAAGCTAACGAAGTCGAAGAGGAACGCGGCCGTTACCGCAACGCTGCACTGTGATCCAGATCGCGTCCCTTACGGCCGCAACATCTAGCATTCGCATAAATTTTCAACCTAAGGATACTCAAATGGCTACCGAAAAGACATTGAACGACCTCTTTCTTGACACCCTCAAGGATATCTATTTTGCGGAAAAACAGATCCTGAAGGCTCTGCCAAAGATGGCGCGTGCCGCTCAGTCGGAAGAAGGCAAAGCCGGCTTCCTGCAGCACCGTGACGAGACCCAAGGCCAGATCGAACGTCTCGAACAGATCTTCGAACTCCTCGGCAAGCCGGCCCGCGGCAAGACCTGCGAAGCCATCCAGGGCATTCTCGCCGAAGGCGAGGAAATCATGGAAGAATACAAAGGCACCGCTGCGCTCGATGCCGGCCTCATCTCTTCGGCTCAGGCGGTAGAGCACTACGAGATCGCCCGCTACGGCACGTTGAAATCCTGGGCCAAGCAGCTCGGCATGAAGGAAGCCGTCACCTTGCTCGATGCCACCCTGCAGGAAGAGATCGCCACCGACCAGAAGCTGACGGCCCTCAGTGAAGGGACAGCCAATGCCAAGGGCATGGGCGACGCCTCAGCCAGCGCCAAACCTGCGCTGAAGAAGGCCAGCTAAACTCCCTCAGCAAATGATCAGGCCGCCTTTCAAGGCGGCCTTTTTTGCTTTCAAGTCGCCCATTTTCACACCCCTGTCCAGGAGCTTGACCCATGGCCAAAAACCAGCCACTGCGTCCGCAGATTCGAAGTTTATCACCGCGACTATCCACGATCAGAAACTGACGCGTGGTACGGGTGGGGAGCTTCACCAGACCGCCGATGGCGACACGCCGGTGATGACCACTGCCCAGGGCGGGCCCGGTGGCCGACGATCAGAACTCGCTTCGTGTCGGTCCACGTGGTCCGCTTGTCGTCGATGACTTTCATTTCCGGGAAAAAATGTTCCAACACGACCACGAGCGAAAAGCATTTGAAAGGGGAAATCTGCAGCGAACTCGATCGTCTCGAATTGTTGCTCACACAAATCGAACATAATTTCGTCCGCTACCGTGCAAATGGAAATTTGTCCGCTACCGTCCAATGACTTCTTCTCTCCTTCAAGTCACGATGAAGGTCGCGGCTGGTTAGACGGGAGCTGGTATGCCTCGGTACTTTTTTAGTTTTGATTTCGCTGAGGAAACGATTGCCGATCCAGATGGCGGTGAGGCTTCCGACTTAGAAGCGGCGCGAGATGATGCTCGAGCAGCCATCCGCGAGATCGCAGCTCAATATCTCAAGGCAGGAATACAACTGACGTTGATTAGCATCACCATCTGCGACAGCGATGACCGGGAGCTCGCAAAGGTTACCGCTGGAGAGGCGCTGGACTAGGTGGTTAGAAGCGTCGCAGCGTTTACTTCGTAGCCTATTTCAATCGAGAAAGAAGCCTAGCAATGCCGATATATTACTTTGATTTCGAGAATGGTGACGAAAAGTCCCATGACACAACCGGTGACCTGTTGTCAGATCATCACGCTGCTCGCATCGAAGCAAGTCGGGCGATCGCTGAGTATGCGAACGACGTGGTTGTTAATGACGGCCCCGAATTGACCATGGATATCAGAGCTAGGGATGAGCAGAGCCGTCCCATCTTAAACGTCTCCATCCAATTCGAAGCCAGTTCCCTCTGATTGACCTCAGCTGTAATGCGGCGCTTTTCTCGCTATGACCAGAGCGGAGGCAGAACAACCAAAGAAATCGGTATGAACGGGAGAAAGCGTGCGCCCGGTTATCGATCCGGCTTCACAAACTGATTGTACTCATGTTCAGGGACACCGTACGCGTCCGACGCCAATCTTTCCAGGCCTGCACGGTCACGCACCACAATTGCACCCCGAAGAGATCGCACCAGTTGTTTTCCCTCGAGCAAGTGGAGACATGTGGTGATGCTTTGCCTACGAACGGCAAGCATCTCTGAAAGAGACGCGTGTGTGAATCTGATCGTATCAGTCAATGATCGATCATGACACATCAGTATCCAGCGAGCGAGTCTCTGCTCGATTTGATGGTTGGCGTTTGAAAACGCGCTGTAAGCAGTCTGAACGGCTGCAGTGTGAATGTAGCGGTTGATAATACCTCTCAACGAAACGCTGGCATTGTAGGCGGCGATGAGCGTGGCCGTCTCGATACGATATCCCAAACCCTCCGTCTGCATTGTGATTTCAAACGGTACAGAAGTGGCGCCGAGCACCGAAGTCGGGGGCACCATCCCATCGGAACCAATGATACAGACTTCGGCTTCCAGCCCAGTACTGGATCGGACGACGACGGAGCAGATCCCGGATTCAAGGAAATAGGTATGTTCGGTGATCCGATTTGTTAAGGCAAAGACAAAGTGGCGGGGCAGTTCGATAGGTTCCAAATAGCCCACAAGGGTCGTGAAATCGACGTCAGTCAGCAATCGAAGGAGTTTATTTTGAAAATCTCGTTGGTGCAGGGGTGACATTGCTCTTCCTCGTAAGGGCAAGAGCAATCGGATCTCCCAGCCGTCTGCGCCAAAAAAGTCTGCGGACGATGTGGCAAACTTATACTCGAATAGTGGTTCCTTTAAGACCCGGCGGCGGCGGCGACAATACGCCCATGCCTGTGTGCACGATAGCGGACAAACGGAGCACACGGTTAGTTGCAGCGATGCGCTAGATATTCGATATCACTCGGTTACCCACCCTCTTGTTTCGGATGTGGCCGCATCTTGGCTTACGTTCCGCAAGTGAATGTCAGGCGTATCCGATACCGACTTAAAAGCAATCGGGCCCTTGCTTTCAAAGCAATAATCGGATCGACAAGGACCGTTAGAACATGCGTCGCAGGTCCATGCCATGTGCTTGCAGGGCAGTGAGGACAGGTGATCGCGTCAGCGCCGCAATCACATCGAAACCAGCCCGATTCCCGGCCTATAGAGATGAGTGGAGCACACGTATTTTGTGTCGCGACATCGACGACATTTCATTCTTCAACCCCTCACTCGGAAGCAAGATGGAAATTTTGATCCACCCAAGCATCAAGAAAAGGCTGTCGAGCCACGTCTGGACAAACCTCTCCGAGCAAGGCGTGGTGGCATATTGCATGAGCCCGAAAATAGTTTGTTCCTCGCTGGCTTTGAAACTTGCTCCCCACGTACCTAATCGCATCAGCCGGGCCTGTGATGGTAGTGTCCAGGTGATCGCCAAGGCCGACGTAAACCGGCCTGGACCACCGAGCAAAGAAATTCACGCGAATGATCGAGCCCATGTTGAGGCGTGCCTTGTTGCAGTTGTTCCGGTCTCTGTCTGTTCGATAACTATGATTGCAAAGGCCTTGGCTCTTAAGGCGTCTATTGAGCTCGCTCTCGATCGGCGGCGCTTCGGCCTAACATGGCTGTCGCAAAACTATAATGTAGTAGCTTAAGCAAGTCTACATTTACTGCACGATAGCGGACAAAGCAGTGATACAAGGGCATCCGGTCCAGCCTTTAAAATCTTGAGCGCCGTATGAGCAGCTGCTGCCTTTCCGCCATCAATGATCGTGTCCCATGGAGTGGTGTAGCTGGATTTCATAGCCATCGGTGATTTCCGGTAGGGTCGGGTTGCTTAGAGCCAACCTGAGGGACACCACCGATGACCGACGACATGATGAACCTGCGCTCAC
>NZ_JBJDRG010000010.1:0-165347 GCF_044987325.1 Rhizobium sp. ZW T2_16 | reverse complement strand
GCACCGGACGAATTGCAGGAATGAAAGATGTCGAAAGGAAATCTAAAAAGATGTCGCGTTAGCAACACGGCAACGAAGAAACTCGTTTAAAATCCGCTTGACCGGATGCAGGCGATTAGACAACGGAATCGAACCGCTGACCCGTTGTTACTGCGCGCCAATGGGAGACATGGCTCCGCATTTCGGTCGCGGTCGTGTTTCGGCCCCATCGCTGCAACGATAGGACCGATCCATGTCTTCGTGAAGCGTCAGTGTCCCCCCACCTTTGCGTTGGAGGTGCGTGCACCCGAAGTAAATCCGCGCGCGCGTCCGGACCAGGCGATCAGAAGGGCGATGACGAGCAGAAAGGTTAGTGCCCAGGGAAACGCCGTGGGTCCATACGCATCCAAAAGAATACCGCCCATGATTCCGCCACCTGCGATGGCGCCATTCCAGGCGACGACGTTCATCGACAATGCAACGTCTGCACCATCACCCGCGGTGTCTGCCAGTGCGGTTTGCAAGAGCGTTGCAGCGCCGCCAAATGTCAGGCCCCAAATGGCAACGCCACCATAAATGACCCAAGGTGACATCGAAACAATCCCGAAAAGCAGGGATACCAGCCCGAAGGCGGCTAGACTGGCCAGCACGGTTGCTCGCAGGTGACGGTCGACCAGCTTTCCCGCCATCCAGATGCCGATGAGCGCGGCCAATCCAAATACCAGGAGAACAAGGTCGACCCGATCCCGCATCCCGGCCGACTGAACGAAGGGTGCGATGTAAGTGTAGAGAATGTTGTGAGCGAGCATCCATGCGACGACAACGGAAAGAACCGGTCGAACGCCGGGGGTTGAAAATACCCGAAACAGGGGCAGTCGATCGCCCTTCTTCTGGCCTGGATAGTCCGGCACTTTCATCACGACCCAGCCGATCAGAATCAACGTCAATATCGACATGATCCAAAAGGCGGTTCGCCAGCCGACCTGCGTACCAAGCCATGTCCCCATCGGCACGCCGAGCGACAGCGCGATCGGCGTGCCTACCATAGCGATCGCCATCGCCTTCCCCTGTTGATGTGAAGGGACCATGCGTCGCGCATAGCCCGCCAATAGGCTCCAGGCCAGACCAGCTGCAACGCCGGCGAAGAAACGTGCGACCAAGGTAAGTGTGTAGTTGGACGAAATTGCTGTAACAGAGTTGAAGATCAGAAACCCAATGATGGTGGACAGCAGGACTGTCCTGCGCCGCCAACTGCTTGTGGCAATGGTCAAAGGTATCGCCGCTAGCAGCGAACCGAGGGCGTAGACAGTCACCATCTGGCCAGCGAGGGATGGAGAAACGCCCAAACCCTCAGTGATTTGCGGCAGTAGCCCCGCGGGAAGCGTCTCTGTGAGAATGCAGATAAAGCCAGTCATCGCCAATGCGAGTAAGCCAGCAACCGGCAATCGTTCGGTATCATTTTCAACTTCGGTAGTTTTCATTGAGTTCGTGCACCTTGATATATGGATCAAGCAGTCCAGATATCTGCACCAAACACGCTTGGCAAGATATTCTGGATCGAGTAGTGCAGAATAAATTTACGGAGGCACGATATGGCTCGAACTGGGCGGCCAAGGGCGTTTGACAGAAACAAGGCACTGGATGCCGCGATGATCCTATTCTGGGAGCAGGGCTATGAGCCGACCTCTCTCAATCAACTGAAAGCCGCGATGGGAGACATTTCTCCGGCTAGTTTTTATGCGGCCTTCGGGTCTAAGGAAGCCCTCTTCAACGAGGTCGTCCTTCGCTATCAGGCCTCCTACGGGCGCGTAACTGCAAGCCTAAAGAATGAGGCTCGGCCACCACGCGAAGCTATCGAGACGGCTCTGAGGCTTTCAGCAAGGATGCAAACCGACAAGACGCACCCGCCAGGATGCTTGATGATCCTTGGAGCCAACAACTGTGCGCCCGAAAATCGGCACGTAGATGATGTGCTTGTAGCCGACCGGATGCGAAATCGTGCGGGCATCGAAACCTGCATCAGGCGTGCAGTCGATGCAGGAGAGCTTGTCAGCACCACGAATGTACGTGGGTTGGCGACCCTGTTTCATACTTTTCTGATGGGTATCGCATTTGAAGCACGGGACGGTGCTGATGGCGGCGATATCAACGAAGCTGTGACAGCACTGATGCAGATATGGGATCGGCACATGGCGACGTGAGAGTGGCCTGGTCAAAGGGGCGGTACTGGATGACTGCTTCGGGGCGACTGCAAACCAATTGTGTTTAGCTAAGCACTTGAAGGGAGCCGAACCACCGGCCCGTAATTCTCGAACAATCAAAGACTAAGATATTCTCTGAAAATCAGTTGCTAGTGCATCGATTTCGGACGGCGATGAACTAGGGTCTTAGACCAAGAACCCAGTCTATTCCCGAAGATTGCGAACATCGGTGGTCACGCACACGATCTTATCTTCTGAGGCTTTTGGCGAGGCAGCCAACGACCACCTCGCCTGGAACCATTTAATTGCCGTGCCCGATCGCACGCCCGAACAACCTGGCCTGCCGATCGGCGAACGCGCGGGGATTGGCCGGTTTATCCCCGTCGAGGATGCGGGCCTCGTCAAGCAACAACCACGCCGCATCCTCGCGGAAGGACTTATCGTTGATCGATGCGATGCTTGCAACACGCTCGCTCGTTGCATTTATCTCCAGGATTGGCTTCGATGCTGTCTGCAACCGCCCTGCCCCTTGGAGGAGCTTTTCGAGCTGGCGATCGGGCCCATGTTCCGACGCGACGAGGCACACCGCGCTTTCGGTCAACCGATCGGAAACGCGCACATCATCGACCTCGTCACCAAGGACACTTCGAGCGAAATCGATAAATGCCCCGACTTCGGGAGAAGCTTGCCGACCAGCTTCATCAGTGCCGCCATCGCCGGTCACAGCGTTCAGATCGGCAAGACCCTGGGTAACCGATTTAAACGGCTTGCCCTCGAAATCGGGGGCGCTGGGTGGCCAGAAACTGTCTACGCCATCGGTAAGCAGAAGGACTTCGATACCTTTGGCTCGGAACCCTTCAAGGTGCGGCGACGACTTGAGTTGATCCAGGTTGGAGCCGCTAATGTAATAGATCGCCGACTGGCCTTCCTTCATTGAAGTCAGATAGTCGGCCAGGCTCCGAGTTGCCTCGCTGGACGCCGTACTACGGAAGCGCGACAGTTTCAGCAACTGCGAGCGCCGCTCAAAGTCGTCGTAAATACCTTCCTTGAGAATGGGTCCGAACAGGTCCCATACCTTGGAAAACGTCTCGGCTTCGCCTTCGGCCATCTTCTCCAGAGCGGACAGTATCCGGCTCGTTACGCCCTTTTTGATAGCGGCAAGCACGGGACTTTCCTGGATCATTTCACGGGAAATGTTGAGTGGCAGATCCGTGGTGTCGACGATGCCACGCACGAACCGCAGGTAACGCGGCAGTAACTCGGCTTCGTCGGTTATGAAGACGCGCTTCACGTATAGCTTCATCCGGCCCTGTCGGTCCGGATCGAACAGGTCAAATGGTTGGGAGCCGGGGATGAAGGCAAGCGTTGTATATTCGTGGCGTCCCTCAGCGCGGAAATGCACGTTTGCAAGCGGCTCATCGTACTGGCCCGAGACGCTCCGATAGAAATCGTCGTAATCCTGCTTGGATATCTCGCTCTTTTGCTTTACCCAGAGCGCTGCACCATCGGACACCTGTGACGGTTCGGCGCCCTCTTTGTCAACGAGACGTATAGGAATAGGCACGTGGCCGGATTGTTCACGGATAATCTTCTCGACGGTCCATTTGCTGGCGTATTTCTTCGCATCGTCCATGAGATGTAGCACGACACGCGTACCGCGCGCTGGTGCTTGCCCGACATCGACACCGACGATGTCATAGCTTCCCTTACCGTCGGATGACCATTTCCAGGCTTCGCCCTCGCCGGCACGGCGGGATATTACATCAACCCGATCAGCAACCATGAACGAGGAATAGAACCCGACGCCGAACTGTCCGATCAGTTCAGCCTTCTCCCCAGCTTTGGCCGCCTCAAGCCGCTCCATGAACGCTTTTGTCCCCGAGCGCGCGATCGTGCCAAGCGCGTCGATCATCTCGTCGCGGTTCATGCCGATGCCGTTGTCCTCGATAACGAGCGTCTGCGCCTCCTCATTAAGCGTCACCAGAATTCCCGGCTGGATCCCATCGGAAGAAAGCTGCGGCTTCGAGATCGACTCATACCGCAGCTTTTCGCAGGCATCCGCCGCGTTCGAGATCAATTCTCGGAGGAACACGTCTTTGTCCGAGTAAACTGAATGCACCATCATGTGCAGGAGCCGGCTCACGTCGGCTTCAAATACGTGTTGCTCGGGCTGCCGCTCTTCTGCTGTCGTCATTGATATCTCCATCCTACTGAAATCGCCGGACAAATGGTCTCTAATGCATCAGAATTCAAGAGCTGACTGCCGCGTGGCGCCGACAGGAATGACGTCCTGAACAGCTTCCTCAGATGAACCGGGCAGAACTCTATCTTTCTGCAAACATCGCAGTAAGCCTCTCAAGCGGTGTTGCTACATGACAGGCTCGACAAAGCAGACGCGGAGACGGCCATTCTTCCCGACGGCATAAAGGAAGACAAGCCGCATATGACGCTGTATGGCAGTGGTCGCGGATGGTCTGTAAGCAGTAGGGGGCGAACATTTCAGGATTGCACTTGTGCTGATTTCCGATAATCGGAGGAGCGTTTTTTCAGCCCTAATGCCCGAATCGAGTGACGTTTGGACTATTCTCTGCAGACCGAAGTTATACTCTCAGTCACGCCCGCCCTTGGCCATTGGGCTACCGACAGACCAAGGAGGCGCTATCTTCCGCATGCATTGCGAGCTGTCATTCAAGATATGGAAAGCGGTTGGATTACGGCCTTCAAAATCACTCTGCCGGATGAAGGCGTCATTAGCGATGTCGCAGAAGCAAAACAAATATTGGCTTGCTTGCAGCAGCTCTGAAAAAAGCGCTATCGAACCGGCTTGAGGGATTCCTCAACTTCAATGGATTGTCTTCTCAACCTTGTAAGGAGAAGACGATGTCGATTGAGCAGCCCACCGTTGAGCAGTTGACCGAAGTTCTGGACCTGATCCACGATATCGCAGCGAAAGCGTCGTCGGAAGACGACATTCCGCCTGTCGTCGAGGCCGCTCTCGATAAGATTACCGCTTTGGCTCGGTACAAGTTCAATGTGACGGATGATAAACCTTCTTCGAGCTCGTGATTCCTCACTGGTGCCGAGACAACCTTAGAATTTGACCCCTATCGCGAGACCGGCGTGGGTTATGCCATCATTTGGTCCATCGCAGATGTTGGCGTGGGACGAGTGATCCGCGGTCGCCATAAGGCTGACTTTTTCCTTGACTTTCACACCAAGAACAACGTTTTCGCGGAACAGAAGCCGGCAGCCGAGCCGAGGGCCGTCTCCGCTTTCCAAACTGCCATTGTGGACAGTCCCTCCGATCCCAGCCTCCGCGAAGAATGTCTCGCCGATCGGCAGATGCCAATTGACGCCTACATAGATCTGATCAGTTGCGGAGGCTCCACCAGAGACACCAACCTGCGCCCTTGGCGAAAGCACTTTGTTTAGACCGTCTTCTGAACTATCGAATGGAGCAAAGAAGACTTCCGCAGAGCCGACAAATCCTCGATCCTTTGAGGAGTCGCTGTCAATAAGACCGCTTCCCCCAAATCTTATCTCGTCAAAGATTTCGCCAGCCTGGCCATGAATCGACGAAAAAAGGAGCGGAACAATTGCCGCCGCAAATATAAGTCTCATCCTGCAATCCCTCGAATCACCCGCGCCGAGTATTTCCGAGCCGTTTAGGTTTGTCACGAAGCGGGGACTGGGGCGGTGCTCTTTATCTTGCGCTGCAACTGACCAATCGATCTTCAGAAGGTAAGAGGTACTCCTTCAGCCCGTATGTTTGTTAGCTTCTAATGGCTGCCGCCGTGAGGTGCAGCATCATTTGGTTTAACCAAAGCGATGCGGCCGTAGGAACCGGATGACGTCTCTAGTCTAAAAAACCAAGATGCGAGGTGGCTTTGTCGAGCAAAGCGACGCTGATCGCACTCGCCGCGTTCTTTGGAACGGTAACGGCGACGTGGCGCGTGCTTTCGATCTGCGTCAGGCCGGGTCCGTAGGGCGCGACAGGACGGTCGGGCTGATGGTGGAGCAACATGTCGGCCTCCTCGCTTGGAGCCGGGGACGTACACTCGCGTCGGCCTCCGGTCATAGTGTTTCATTACGGCAAAATTCTAGACCTGGAATAGAAGCTTGGCGCGACCAAGACCTTCAGTACCGAACTCATTCGCTCTGCGAACGAAATTGAAAAGATCGGCACCTATGAGCAGCGCCGCTTTTTACAGAGGGCGGTCATGCGCTTTTGCGGACCGCAGCCATGACCCGCGATCTACATATTCTCATTAATACAGGTACAGTTTTCCGTTACCCTCGAAGCTCTTTCAGCGGAGCGTTGGTACGTGAATGCGACATCTGCGCCGTTTAGCTCGCAATTTGGCGGATTTGGGGGCGGAAATTGTGGTTGCGCCCCTCAGCCTCGGCCACGAGAAGGAACTCGCGCCGTCGGCGCATACCTGATGACGCCCCAGCTCGAACCGCAAGGCAATGCCGAATTCACGCTTGGCAAGCTGCTTGCAGATTCGGCCGTGGAGGCCAGCGTAGGCCACATTGTTTTTTCTACTCCTCAAAAGCAATCAGTATCGGGTCCGCGCTCTGACCAGAAACCGCGATGCAGTGGCAACCTTCGACACAGGAAGTTGCAGACCCCGATTCCCGAAGCAGGTTTTGGCGGCTAGTCTTGTTAGCTCGACCTCGGCGACAAGCGAGCCACGTCTCACTGAGGGGCCATGATTCGCGAGCTTGTCGCTGTGCGTTCACCCCCAAGCCGTGGGCGTACGCTTTGCCAGTCCTCCGACTTGATGTTGGAGTGGACGGCCCCTGAACGGCATCGAAATGTGCCAGAATGAGCTGTTAAGATCTCAATCGAAGGGGCCGCCCATGGACAAGATTCTCGCCTTACCATCGATCCAACCTGATGCCATCCTCGTTATCTCCTAACCGATGGCGGCGTCCAGCTACGGTCAGCAATTTCAGTCTTCGGCCAGTACGTCCGAGATAGAGAGAAAAAGCGCCTGCGGGTGCTGGAAGCCAATTGGTCTCGAGATACTTCCCTGGTGACGTAGGTTGAACGTAAATCGTCAGCGACCCGTCGTCATGGATCTTCTTCTTGGTACCCAGCGAGTAGCGACCGAGCTCTTTAGGCGAGAAAAAGTGCTGGGCATCGTACACCGTCAGCAACCAAGACCCATCGACAGGCGGCGTATCGGCCTTAGGGAAAGTCACCTTGTAGCTGCTCGCTCCATTCAGCCGGCGGCCATTCGCATCTAGGTCATGATAAAAGTATTTCGTTTCGGTCGGCGATCTACTACCCCGCCGAAGCTTTGCCTCGCAAGGCTGGTGCCAGTAGCTATTTCTACAAGCCCTCGTTACCAGCGGACTCAAATTATCGGCAAAGACGGCTTCTCTTTCCTAGAAACGCGCGTTGTAGACCCCTTCTAGGTTCGCTGTCTGTAGACTGTGGCTATGCTTTGGTGAAGGCGCCAGCGATAATGGCGCTGAACGTGGCGATTGCTTCACTCTCGTCGCAATCGCCACGCAACCGGGCTGCCGCGATTGCTTCACCAGCGCCAACCATGCCTATGCAGCGTCTTGTCAATTCATCGGGCGCTAGCGCGCTGTGCGGCGCCAGCACTGAGACTAACATCGCGACATTGTTTGCCAGCAGCTCTTGGAACACGGCCGCCTTCTCCTCGCTGCCAGTCAGCGCTGCTCCGACCGCATGGAATTCGCCGTCTATGTCGGCGGCACATTGAATATAGGCTGCGGCGAGCAGATCGACCGTTTCCGCCGCGCGGCGCCCGCTTCCGGTCACCGCCTCGCGAAAGGCATTGACCTTCTCCGTGTCGATCCAGCGATAGAGAGCGATCAGAAGCTCGGACTTGGTCTCGAAATGATCGTAGGCAACGGGCTTGGACACCCCGGCGCGGGCTGCAAGATGTCCCAGTGTCAGCCGGTCGGCGCCTTCTTCGCGGACAATCAAAAGGGCGGTGTCGAGCAACTGCCGACGCCGGTCGGCGCGCGGCAGCCTTTTCGCCGCCGTTGCGTGATCCGTCATATCGTCGCTTCGCTTCATTGAAACCTCGTCTGTTGCCAATACTACTAAAGGTAGGTTATGAACGTTCTGCCTACTAATAGTAACTTACGAAATAGTAGAAGGAAAAACCTATGTCCGTAAATCCTATCCTGATGATGGGTGGCTCCGGCGCAATCGGCCGCCTGAGCGCTCAAATGCTACGCAACCTGCATCAGGACGCACCATTTTTGATTGCCGGCCGGAACATCGAAAAGGCACAAGCGGTGGCCAAGGAGCTTGGCAATGCCGAAGCCGTGCAACTGGACCTCGGCGCGGACGATCTCGGATTGGGCAGTCGCCAGGTTGGCGCCGTCGCTGTCTTCTATTCGGACGAAAGCCTCGCCGGACTTCGCTATGCCAATTCACGTGCTCTGCCCCATCTCGGCATTTCGTCCGGCGTCTTCGAGATCGCACCCGAAATTGCAATATTCATGCACAAGCCGGACGCGGGGGCCGTCGTTCTCGGCTACGAATGGCTCGTCGGCGCCACAACGGTTCCCACACTCCAACTCGCGAAAAAATTCGATCGCATCGACGAGATCAAGATCGGAGCCTTGGTGGATGAAGAGGATGGCGGCGGACCCGCCGTGGCGGAAGATTTCGAACGCCTGTCCAAGATGATGTCCGCAGCACTGACGCGTCGCGATGGCGCCTATATCTGGCGTGACGGCGACGATGCCCAGGCGCTGTTTCATGCGATTGACGGCACCGAGATCAAAGCCTCCGGCTTTTCTTCGATCGACGTCGCGGGGTTGGCAACGGCCACCGGCGCGAAGAACGTCCAGTTCGATCTTGCAACGGGCGTCAGTTCGGCCCGTCGCCGTGGCGAACCGAAATCGACAGAGATCATCATCGAACTCTCCGGCAAGGATCATGATCGTCAGCCGCTACGGACACGACATGCGGTCTTTCACCCAGGGGGAGCGGCACCTCTTACCGCGATGGGCGTGACGATGATCCTCGAGCGCCTGACCGGGCTCGACGGTCGAGCGCCTGCACCGCCCGGTCTCTATTTTCCGTATCAGTTGATCGGGCCCGACACGTATCTGCATCGGTTGGAAGCAGCCGGGGGCAGCGTACTGACACTGAACCTCCCTTGAGGGTCGTCATCAAAATGTGGCTGCCAGTAGAGTCAATCTTTGTCAGCGCTCAGCCACGAAATCGAACAGCCCGTCGCCATATTTGCCCGGACTGCGGGCACCCGACAGAAAACTAGCGGCCAAGCGGATATCTGCCATACCCGAGGCACCTCCTGCTTGACGAGCACCGATAATACGAAGCTATTTCAGCGCGGGTGTACTGCCCACCGTCACAGGTTTCGCGCTGTGGACAGCATTCGGCGTCACGCGAATGGAATGGCCCACTATACTGACCAACTCGGCATGTTTCATCTCGTCAGCGTTTATTCTGTTCAAAAAACTGAGCACCAAAAAAGCAACTGCAAAATAGCTTTCGCCTTGGCTTCCAATGGCACGGCGAAGACAGGAACTTTCCAAGCTCCGCGCGGTTTATGTGGCCAATTTCAACCGAGGAGGAAGCAAATATGGCTGAGAAAACACTGAACGATCTTTTCTGGATACGCTCAAGGACATTCACTTTGCCGAAAAGCAGATCCTGAAGGCGCTCCCGAAGATGGCACGTGCGTCGCAATCGGAAGAGGGCAAAGCAGCGTTCCTGAAGCACCGGGATCCGACAGAAGGTCAAATTGACCGTCTCCAGCAAGTGTTCGAGCTGATTGGAAAACCGGCTCGCGGCAAGACCTGTGAAGCAATCCAGGGCATCATCGCCGAAGGCGAGGAAATCATCGAGGAGTACAAAGGCTCGATCGCTCTCGACGCAGGCCTGATTTCTTCTGCGCAGGCGGTAGAGCATTACGAAATTGCACGATATGGGACGCTCAAGAGCTGGGCTGGCCAGTTGGGCCTTGAAGAAGCGATCCCGCTTATCGATGCCAATCTCCAGGAAGAGCTCGAAACCGACGAGCTGCTTACGCAGCTTGGGGAAGCGTCAGCAAACTCCAAGGGTGCTAAAAACACGGCCTGAAGTGAAGATCGGGGGCGCGCATATAGGTGCTCGCCGACAATTTCATATTCGTGTGGAGGAAATTATGCGTACCGAACGCGAGGAATGGATCTCAAAGCGCGCGTACGAACTCTGGGAGCAAGCTGGCCGGCCTGAAGGGCAGGACAGCGAGCAGTGGGCACAGGCAAGTGCGGAATGGGAATCAAAATCCGGAAAGGACGGAGGAAAAGCCGCTAACACTGTTTGGGATGATGAAGAATCCTGATCAGAACCTGCCCACAATCCTTCGCACCGCATTACTCCGCGGTGCGAAGGAACTGTTCAACAGTCTGCACGTCAAGCTGCATGGAAAACCGGTCTCGTAGCAAAGTGATCGCCGCGTCGTGGGTGGCATTTGCCCCGCTGCAGACGGCATCCGACAACACGGTCACGTGGTAGCCGAGATCGACCGCGCCCAAGACCGTCGCCAGGACGCAGACATCGGTTTCGCCACCTGACACCGCGATTGACGATATTTCTTCCTGGCTGAATACGGAATGTAGGCGACCATCGGTCCAGGGACTGTAGGTAGACTTGTCGAATACCCGCGCCGGGGGAATGTGCCGCCTCAAGGGTTCGACAATTTCGACCATCTCGGGCGGAAGCTTCGCGAGGGTCATGGCCTCCCACCGCTCATAGTAGCCGCGCCAGTTGCCGCTGGCTTGTGAGGATTTTTCCGGGGGAACAAACCGTGTGAATACCGTCTTGTCCGGGAAGCGCCCGACGACCTCGCAGACGACAGGTAGGACGGCCCCCATCCACTCGACTTGCCACGGCGTGTCCTCACTGAACATCCGCTGCATATCGATACAGAGGTGACGCCAGTTTCGAGACGACATCTTGCCCTTCCTCAACCAATTTAACGTAAGGCTGATGCGAACAGGCGCGATGAATAGGTCACGCTCCATTCGAACCTTAGACTTTCGCCGTTTGACCGGCCTCTTTAAGATTTGCAAACTTGATCGTCGTCGGCCGCAAATTCTCTTCCAGCCAGGCGGCCATGGCAACTTCCTGGTCAAGGCTCATTTGCAATGGGCTCACCAGACCTGCGTAGCCTCCAAGCTCGGCGATCGTAATCAGCGACTTATACGCCGCAATTTCGAAATTCTCGAAGGCGAAATTCGCCATGCTATTTTTGAGGATCTCGTCGCCGGCAACCGAATGCCCTAACGCCGCAAGCGATCCAGTGAGAGACAATGCCAAATCCTTCAACGTCGAATAGTCCTCGGCAAGCGAAGTGAGGATTTCCTCGATCCGATCAATCTGACCCTGAGTTTCGTTAATGTGCTGCTGCAGCATGGCGGCCATTTCGGGATAGTTCTCAATTCGCTTCACCTGCGGCTTCATGATCGACAGGGCCTGGTTTTCCATGGCGTGAGCGTTTCTCAAGCCAGTCACAAAAATTTCGCGGGTCTTATCATCAGACATTAGCTTCTCCTTTGGGGCTTTGCGAACCGCTTAAGCGGGCGAAAGTTCCATTCTAGGATTGCGGCTTCGCGTCTCACATTGAGGCTGCAATGACGGCTTTAGCGACTCTGAGGCCCCGATGTCCTCTCCTGTGGGCGTTGGATCGTTGCGCTGTTCGGATCGCCGGGTGTCAACACGAAGTAATACAGCTCTGCCAAAAGAAGCGCCGAGATAAGAATAATTGCCGCAAACAGCATCATCCCATGTGCCGCCTTGTCGCCTGAGCCATAGCCTCATCTCCTTCACGCTCTCCTATCCCGCGTCATTGGTTGGTAGTTGAAACATCGGGTGGGTCTGCGGGGCCTTCGTGGCTGCCATTTCAAAAATAATAACCGACATCAAAAGCGCCGACCACCGTCAGCGCAATGCCTAACTCAGTCACCTTTTTCGAGGCAACGCACGACCGAACGGCAATCCGTCGGGTTCAGCGAATGGCTCATGAGTTCTTACGTGAGACCTTACGCCGGTCTGATATCGTACGAACGAATTTAGGGTCGGAACGTAATTCAACAGGGAAGGTTGTGTCGACTAACGGGGAATGAGGCAATGAACCAGTTCGATTCCATTGGCTTCACTGAGGCGCAACTTCTTGAGCATACCCAAGCGTTGAGAAACTTCGCGAGGCGATTTCATCCTTCATCCAGCGACATTGACGATCTTGTGCAGGAGACGATGGTAAAAGCAATCGCTAACGCGGATAAGTTTCAGCGTGGCACTCAGTTACGGTCCTGGCTGTTCACAATTATGCGTAACACCTTCTGCACGAAATTCGGGATCGTCAAGCGAGAGCAAGTAGGGAACGTGGAAGACGCAGCCTTGCGGGTGTCTACCCCAGCGAACCAGGAATGGACTGTTCGGGGCCATGAACTCGAAGTCGCGATAGCGGGACTATCGAAAGATCATCGGATGGCAATCGAACTTATTTTTATCGAATGCTTGAGTTACGAGGATGCCGCAGGCCGATGCGGCTGCGCGCTGGGTACAATAAAAAGCAGGGTTAACCGAGCTCGGCTCCACTTGTCGGCGATGATAAATCAATAGAAGTGTCATTTGAGATCAATGGGCTCGATGCGAACCTAGCTCCGCTAGCGCGGCATAAGCTGACAGTCCCCCGTCCGGCCTATAAGCACTTGTCGGGGAGCATTCGGGGCCGCGGTTTTCGGCGCGGGCAGCTCCGCCTGGAGCGTGAGCGTCCGGTGAGCTGTTTTTGCTGATCGGGGAAATCAGGCGATGTTCTGGCATTAGAACCAGCATTAGTGCTGACATTAATACCAGACCAAAGAGGTTTCATGGCTCGTATAGAGATCATGTCCGGTACCGAGCGCAGACGGCGTTGGTCGGACGAGGCGAAGCTGAGGATACTTGCGGAAGCTGATGAGCCCGGTGCTCGCATTGGCGATGTGGCGCGCCGGCACGACATTCATCCGGGCCAGATCCGCTTGTGGCGGCAATCATTCAGCTATGTCGATCGGCCAACGGTGTTCCTCCCGGTGGAAATCACCGAGGACGTTGGCGTAAGCCAGCCGTCTACCGCAGCGACGAGGCCGGCGATCGTCGAGATATTGCTTCGAAACGGTCGGAGCTTGAAGGTTCCGGTTGACGTTGAGTTGAAGCTGCTTGGCCCGCTCGTCGCTTGCGTGGAGGCGGCATGATCGGGCCATCGGGGAATGTGCGGGTCTACCTGGCCTGCGGAGTGACCGATATGCGGCGTGGCATTGATGGTCTATCGGCGTTGGTCGAGACGGTGGTGAAGGAGGCGCCGGGCTCGGGCGCGATCTTCGGCTTCCGCGGAAAGCGCGCGGACAGGATCAAGCTTCTTTGGTGGGACGGCCAGGGGTTCTGCCTATTCTACAAGATTTTGGAGCGCGGATACTTTCCGTGGCCGACGGCGAAAGAGGGTGTAGCGCACCTGACGCAGGCGCAGCTTTCCATGCTCGTTGAAGGGATCGATTGGCGACGCCCTGCGTGGACGTCCGCTCCCCGCCGAATGGGATAAAAGCTATATTTTGCAGGGTCATCCGAGGCTTCACGCTGGCGCGTCATTTGCAAATCGGCTAGATTCGCGGGTATGGAAACAGCGCCGCTGGACAGTCAGGACGAGCTCACTGCTTTGCGCGCACTCGTCGCGGAACAGGCGGCGAAACTTGAGAGCCAGGAAGCCGAGGTCATCAAGCGAGACTCCATAATCGGGCTTCTTCGCGCGCAACTAGAGCTTCTCCGACATCGGCAGCATGGCGCATCTTCGGAAAAGATCGACCGTAAGATCGAGCAGTTCGAGCTGATGCTGGAGGAGATCGAGGCCTCTCGTGCCGAAGCTGAGCTGCGCTCCGGGAAACCTCCTCTGCCAGAGTTGGACGACGCATCCGAGAAGCCGAAGCGCAAGCCTCTACCCGATGATCTCGCCACCGAAGAACTGGTCTATGCGGCTCCCTGCAATTGCCCGACCTGCGGTGGCACTTCGTTCCTGAAGGCGGCCGACAGAGTGGTCCAGGTGCTGGAGCACGTGCCGGCGGCGGTCAAGATTGTCCGGCATGTCGAGAAGCGCATGATCTGTAGGGAATGCGATACAACAGTGGTTGGTGAGATGCCGACCTTGCCGATCGAGCGCGGCAAACCCGGGCCGGGACTGCTCGCCCATATCATGATCGCCAAATTCGACGATCACATCCCCCTCTACCGCCTGTCCGAGATGTACGATCGATTGGGGATAGACATCTCCCGATCCGTAATGGCTGACTGGGTCGGCCGGGTATCCGCTTTGCTGACACCACTCGTCTTGATGATCAGGGCCCACATCGCCGCGCTCGACCGAATACATACGGACGATACCCCGGTCGATGTTCTCGACCCTGGCCGGGGCAAGACAAAAACCGGCAGGGTCTGGGTCTACGTCTTCGACGGCAGTGGCTATCAAGCCGCCACTCCCGCAGCCATCGCCTATTACTACAGCCCTGACCGCAAAGGCGCGCATCCGGCTGACCACCTCGCAAACTTCAGCGGCGTGATGCATGCCGACGGCTATGGGGGTTACAAGAAACTCTACGGCAATCAGATCGTCGAAGCCGCCTGCATGGCACATGTGCGGCGCAAGTTCCATGATGTGATCAAGCTGAAGCCATCTCCAATCGCTGAGGAGGCGCTGTCGCGTATCGGCGCTCTCTACGATATCGAGAACCGTATCCGAGGCATGTCGGCTGACGAGCGGCGCACCCTGCGCCAACACCATGCCCGGCCCATTCTGCACGAGCTCAAGGCCTGGATCGAGGCGACACTCTCAACTTTGCCACAGAAGCAGAGGCTGGCCGAGGCGATGCGATATGCCTTGTCTCGTTGGGCGGCTTTGGGCGTCTACATCGACGATGGTCGGGTCGAAATCGACAACAACATCGCTGAACGAGCCATGAGACCGCTTGGAATTGGAAGGAAAAACTGGCTGTTTGCCGGCTCGGACAAGGGCGGTGAGCGCATCGCCAACATCCTGACCATCATCGAAACGGTCAAATTGCACGGCCAAAATCCGGAGGTATATCTGACAGATGTCCTCGCCCGGATCCAGGATCATCCTAAGGATCGAATTGAGGACCTACTGCCCTGGAACTGGACGCCAGCAAACGCTTCATGCGAGGCCGTCTGATGGCGCGCTCGAGGTTCATCTACACCCTCAGCCAAGTCGCCGGCATGATCGGCGAGAACCTCGAACTGATCGAAGAAGTGACCGCAAACTCGGACAACATCTCCGAGGGCGAACTGGTTTACGTAAGCGATGGCAGTGAGGATGGCACGAAGGGTCTGACCAAGAATGACATCGAAGAACTTCAAAGCCTGCTTGCCGACATCAGGACGTGGGACGGCGGTATCCGCGAGTTCCTCATCGACACACAGTGCGATCCTGAAATAATCGAACGCATCATGGCCGATGAAATGAAACACGACCTATAGCTTCCACCTCTCGACAACCGAAAAATGCGTTCGCCGGACGCTCACCCTGGAGCTGGTCTTTTCTCATTAACATGTGATATCCTTTCGGTTCGAGACGAACGTCGAACCGAACGATATCGCCAACGTTTCTTCGTAATAATTGGTTCCGAAAGCGTACCGCCACCGTCTATGTGAGCCGCAGGACATCCTTGAACTTTACCACAGCGGCGATGGACCCGTTTTCATCTGTCAGCTCGAAAGCCTGGCCATCAACGAGCTCCCCGTCAAACACGCGCTGCGAGAGCAGCTCACGAGCTGATTTGACGGCTTCGGCTTCAGCGCTTGCCAGGTCAACGAAATCAGCGCCTTCAGGGTCGTGTGCGATCTTATCGCCGTCCCGAATGTGGAAGTAGTACCTTGGCATGACTCACTCCTGCTATGTTGCGTGCTCAACAGCAAAGTTGCAGATAAGTTTCCTCGCTCCGCGCGTAAGTTGCTTTTTCTGCTAGGAATCGTTCATCTCAGCCATATGTGGAGTTTTATGTGCATTAAGATGAATTCTGAAATGTCCTGGACCACAAATAAGCTACTTTCATTACTGCCGCCGATCGAGACAGAGTTCATACGCCAGCACCTAGTGCCGGTCAGGTTGACGCTTGGTGAGCGACTGTTTGAGGCCAACGATCCCATCGGGCATGTCTTTTTTTTCGAAGGCGGATTGTCTTCCGAGATTGCCGGAGGACGGTCCGGGAAGGAAATCGAAGTCGGATGCATAGGCCGTGAAGGTTTCTCCGCTGTGCCCATCGTCCTCGGCGTGGAAACGACCCCTCACTATGCGTTTATGCAGTGCGGAGGCCCAGCATTGCGAATTGAAGTTGGCAGACTTCGAGAAGCGATGTCGAGGTCCATACCGTTGCGAGACCTCTTACTGAAGTACGCGCATGTATTCATGATCCAGATTGCAGCAACCGCACTTTCTGACGGTCGGTATAACGTTCAGCAGCGCTTGGCACGTTGGATACTTATGAGCCAGGACAGGATCGGAGACGAACTTCCCCTCACCCACGATTTCCTTGCGCTGATGCTCGGTGTACGACGGCCGAGTGTCACAGACGCCCTTCACAAGCTTGAAGGTGATCTTGCGATCAAAGCCGAACGCTCGATGATAAGAGTCACGGACAGGCTGGAACTGGAGACGATAGCCGGTCAAGCTTATGGGATCGCCGAAATGGAGTATGTACGACATCTCGGAACCGATTGGCGCCGTGATTGAAAGGCAGCCGATATTTGATCAGCAGCCAAACGGAACGAAGGCGGTTCGGGATTCTTGCATGGGTCATCGATGACTTCGTCCAGACCCGTTGCAGCGCGTGTTCGATGCGCATCAGGGTTAAGCAGCTTTCGTCAGCCCGTTGGAGCTTGCCCGGCGAGCAGGCGAGGTTCCCGCGACATCGGGCATGATCATCGCGGCCCACCCTACATGGTTCAAATCAGTCGTTCATAGAACGCTGTGAGCGTCGCAAATTCTATGCCAACCTTGGTCATCGAGGCATGTGCCGTCATGTGGTCCTTGTCATGCAGATAGAACCAGTCGTCAAAGCCGAACTTCGTTTTCGTGCCGTCTGCAGCGGGCACCTCGCGGGTATACTTCCAGCGAAAGGTATTGCCGAACTGCTCGCCATCTGCGGTGCCGTCGATGAGCGTCTCCCGTCCTTCGTAAGCGCCCTCGCCCCGATTGATGATTGTCCAGGTCAGGAAATCATGGTGGCCATCATCGAAGCTGTATACTTCCTTAAGAGACAAGGTATTGGCCTGGGCATCCCACCGACCCTCCGCCTCGATGGAGAATCGGTTCTTAAGACCGCCCATTCGGCCGAGCGAAACACCCCATCCTCGAAGCGAGCCCGAGAAGAACTCTTCCAGCACAAAGGCAGGGGCCGTTTCTGAATTGTTGTCAATGGTCACATTCCAGCTCCTTGATCGCAGATTCCACATGCAGCTGATATCTCAACACCAGCGGCGATATGTCATCGCTCGCCTCAACTTCCCGCCCTCCATCAGGGAGTGTCGGGCATTTATCACGTCCATGATGGCGGTCATGGACTCCACCCTATGCCAACGAGTCAGCTTCCTGAACGAAGAGCTTAACGCCATGGCTGCCGATAACCAGAGCTCAACGCGGGAAGGCGACAGCTGCCTTCCCGCCAAAGACGTTACTTGTCGAGATCCTGAGCCATCTTGTAGTGGTGCTCCAATGCAGGAAGCGTCTTTGCCGCCCAAGCCTTCAGGTCAGCGTTTTCCCCTTCGGTTGCATAGCGCTTGAAGAGATCAACAGCGTCTTCGTGAGCTTCGACCTGATCATCGATGTATTCTTCATTGAACTCGGCACCGTTAAGCTTGCCTAGCTCATCTACCTCTTCCTTGTGATCCTCAATCAGAGCAGTCACAGCATTACCTTGGACCTTGCCACCCGTAAGAAGTGCTTTGAGTTCGACGGTCGTCTTCTCGTGATCGGTGATCATCTTCTGCGCGAATGCCTTGATGGTCTCGTCACCCTTCTGAAGCGCGAGCTTGCTCGATTCGATCTCAAACACATCGCTGGCGGAAGCCTGCAGGATGAAGTCTTCTGTCTTTGGGGCCACGCCGAGAGCTGAATTCACTCCGGTCGATTCCGTGGCGGACTGCGCCAAGGCACCTGTGGCAGCCAAAGCGAACGCTGAAGCGAGTAGGATCTTTTTCACGATGTCTCTCCTGTTGTTGTGCGGCTACAACTGGGCGAACTGCCATCGGTTCCCGTTAAATGTCTGTGTTTGAAGAGAAATTATGGGCTAAAAGGTCACGTTAGAGGCGGCCTGACGTTTCTTAGAGAGTTACAAACCCACCAACCTCTAGTGCTACAATTAGCACCACACTCGTATTCTCCCGGCTTCCTCGCGCGGACGTCATGTGAAGATTTCACCAACTATAACAACGTTCAGCCGATGAGGAGAAGCAGCCCCGCGACGTTCGATCACCGACGGTTGAGGTCCCTACCTCCGCTCTCGCTTGGCAGCACTGCAAGGCGTTGAGCGTTCTTGATCGGAAGCCGTCGCAATCGTTGTTGAACAGAACCATGATGTAGATTTTTCTCGAAAGCGCGCTGGGGGCGGAAGATGATGCCTGACTATCAAGCGCCGACTTGCTAATCGTGTCCTCTGTAGTGGCGCCAACCCTTATGCAACCTTGTCGATGTTCAGCAATTGGTAACCGTCTGGCATGAAACATCCACGTTTACCGGGCCGATCCGTTGTTGGGTAACTTCCGAGGCTTACCTTGTGGCCAACTCGCATTGGTAGGCCCCCATGAACGTCGCAACGCCGTTTCCGCAAATAACCCAAGCTCATCCAGCTGGCATCCCCAGTGCCGAGCAGATCCTCGAGCTATTGCCGCGTCCAGTCTTGGTCGTCGGTTCGGACGGGCTCGTCACATATGCGAACACGGCCAGCATGACATCATTGGCAGCGGTCGTCGGGAGCGAAATGCACGACCTTTTTCCAGGATGCGCGTTGAACCTTGCCACCATGACCGGCGCACCCTCCTCTCTCCTAGTATCCAGGGACAGCGAGAATTTCGATGCCGCCATTGCAGCATTGGGTGCAGGACAGTTCCTCATCGATTTGCGGCCCTCCCTACATGCACAATGCGCCGACAAACCAAGCGGTTTGGATGAACTGACCGGTCTAACCAAACGCAATGCCTTGCTCGCGTACCTTTCTTCGGCCTTGTGCACTGGACCGGCGTCTTCGGTCGCAGTTCACTGCCTCGATCTCGATCGTTTCAAGATGATCAACGACACGCTCGGACATGCGGTCGGCGACCTTCTTCTAAAAAAGGTTGCAGACCGGCTCACAGCTGCCTGCCACAAGGATGATATCGTCGCTCGTATCGGTGGGGATGAATTTGTCGTCATGCAGCGGCACGTTGAGGAGGAGGGCGCAGCAGAGACCTTGGCTTCTCGTATTGTCGACCTCATCGGCCGCACATATGTCATCCATGGTCACACCGTCAATATCGGCGTCAGCGTCGGCGTAGCGATCGGCAAAGATGCCGTTCAGGCGCGCGACCTCCTCCGCAACGGTGACCTCGCCTTGTATGAGGCAAAGAAGGCCGGAAGAGGCCGTTACAGCATGTTCAAGAACGGCATGGACGCGCTTCTCTTCGCGCGCCGGGAGATGGAAATCGATCTGCGCCGTGCGCTGGCCCTGAAGCAGTTCAAGCTGAACTACCAGCCGTTTATCAATGTCACCAGCAACAGAGTAGACGGGTTTGAGGCGCTCCTGCGCTGGGAACACCCGGTCAAGGGCAATATCCCGCCTCTCTCCTTCATCTCACTTGCCGAGGAGAACGGCTTAATCATGAAGATCGGCGAGTGGGTAATGAGAACTGCGTGTGTTGAAGCCATGTCATGGCCTGGCGAGATGATCGTGGCTGTTAACGTTTCGCCGCTGCAGTTCAAAGCCGACACGTTGCTCGACACGGTAGCTACCGCGCTCAAACGGTCCGGACTGCCAGCCCATCGGCTGGAAATCGAGATCACCGAAGGCGCGCTTCTCGACGATACCGACAACGTCATTCAGACGCTCAATTCCCTGCGCGAGCTCGGCGTTAAGATCTCGATGGACGACTTTGGAACCGGCTATTCGTCACTGAGCTATCTGCAGAAGTTTCCCTTCAACAAGATCAAGATCGATCGGTCCTTCGTTGCCACTGACGACGCCGACAGCGAAGCCATTCTGCGCTCCATCGCAGGTCTCGGCGCCAGCCTTGGCATGGCCATTACAGCCGAAGGCGTCGAGACCGCCGAACAATTGTCTCGGATCCGTGGAGAGCGTTGCACGCATGTGCAGGGATACCTTACCGGCCGGCCGATGGGCATGGATCAGATCCCTGCCTTCCTCGCGCAAAATGATGTAGAATGACAAAGGGTTTAACCATGGCTTCTGGCATGTACCGGCTCGTTTATTACAGTCGCAATCATATTGCCCACAATGAAGCGACCTTTGGCTCACATTTGGAGGAAATCCTCGAAAAGAGCCGGATAAACAATCAACGCGACGAGATTACCGGAGCGCTGCTATTCAATTCCGGGTGCTTTGCCCAAGTTTTGGAAGGCCCTCTCGATAAAGTCGAGGCAGCCTTTGAGCGCATCCAGCAAGATGAACGGCACGGAGATGTGTCGCTGCTCGCCTTGGATCCAATCGATCGCCGGTCTTTTCCGAACTGGGCGATGGGCTTCATCGGCACGTCGGACATACACGCCAAGCGCTTTGCTGCCATCGGCCTCTCCAGTGGTTTTGACCCTTCTCGCCTGAGTGGCGACGAAATCCATGCCCTGCTGAGAGACCTCGCGATCGAGGAGGAGGCAGCCTGACTCGATGGCTATAGATGATGGAGTGCTATCGGGCGCCTCGATGGGATCGGCCTTGGGGCCCGTCGCTCGCACCCAGATGCCTCTTCCGACGGTGAATCAGCAAAGGTCGTTGTCATCTGCGGTACCCGGCGTGATCGCCGTCGGCGACACAGCTTACAGAATTGTGGCAGACATTGCCCATCAGGCGATTGACAGGGCCGGCGGGGCTTCCGTTTCCAGTATCGCCTTCGATATCGTCTCAGCGATGTCTCTGACGCTCTTGACGTCTTTGACGATGGAAGCTTGCGCAGCAGGAAGGCAATCGAGCATCAATAGAGCTTGTTCGACAGATCGTGTTCGAACACAGGCCTGAACTGGTCAAGGCGGCCTAAGTTCCGTCGCCGTCATAGTACACTTAATTTTTCTGACAGAGCTGGCCCAAAGAATCTGTGCGTGGCGACGGACCCCGCGAAACCAAATCTTCTCACGCCCGTTGAATGGCGCCACTCAACGAGGTTCGCAATGATGCAACGCACACTCCTGCAATTCTTCCACTGGTACACGCAAGACGGAGGCGGACTTTGGAAAGAAGTCGTGGAGAAGGCGGAAAGTTTGGCGGCAATCGGCATCACGGATATCTGGTTGCCCCCAGCCTACAAGGGTTCTGCCGGGGGATTTTCCGTTGGTTACGACACCTACGACCTGTTCGATCTCGGTGAATTCGATCAGAAAGGAACGGTCGCGACCAAATATGGCGACAAGGCTGCGCTCGAACATGCATGCCGGATCCTGAACGAAAACAGCATCGGTGTGATCCACGACGTGGTATTCAATCACAAGATGGGCGCCGACGAGAAAGAGACTGTCCGTGTCAGGCGGGTCAATCCCGACGACCGCACCCAGATCGAGGACGAGGAGTTCAAGGCGCTCGCTCATACACGCTTCAACTTTCCCGGGCGCGGCGGCGCGCACTCGAAATTCGTCTGGGATCAAAAGTGCTTCAGCGGTGTCGACCGCATCGAAAATCCGGACGAAAGCGGTGTCTTCCGGCTCGTCAACGAATATGGCGAAGGCGAATGGAATGACGAGGTCGACGACGAGCTTGGCAATTTCGACTACCTGATGGGCGCCGATGTCGAGTTTCGCAACAAGGCCGTCTATGAGGAACTGAAATATTGGGGGCGATGGCTGTCCGAGCAGGTTCGTGTCGACGGTTTCCGGCTCGATGCGGCAAAGCACATTCCCGCCTGGTTCTTCCGCGATTGGGTCGGCCATATGCGCCAGACCGTCAAGCAGGACTTGTTCGTGGTTGCCGAATACTGGCACCCGAACATGGGAACGCTGAAGAGCTACCTCGATCTCGTCGATCACCAACTGACCGTGTTCGACGTGGCGCTCCACCACCGTTTCCATGAGGCGTCGAAGTCCGGCGGCGATTTCGACATGCGGACTATCTTCGACGGATCGCTCGTGTCGGTGCATCCCGACCATTCTGTGACCATCGTCGACAATCACGATACCCAGCCGCTTCAATCCCTCGAAGCCGCCGTTGACCCATGGTTCAAGCCGCTTGCATATGCGCTGATCCTGTTGCGCGAACAGGGCGCACCATGCGTCTTCTATCCCGATCTCTATGGCGCAAGCTATACGGAGAGCAAGGACGGCGAACATCGCTCGGTCGACATGCCGGCGATCGAATGCCTGCCAAAACTGGTCGAGGCGCGCAGACGCTTCGCGCACGGACCGCAGACGGATTACTTCGATCATCATTCATGCGTCGCATTCGTGAGACATGGAACCGCCAACATGCCCGGCTGCGTCACCGTCTTGTCCAATAGTGACGCGGGCGAGAAATCAGTTGATCTCGGCATGGAGGTAGCGGGCGCCAATTTCCGGGATTACCTCGGCCACCGCGATGACGAGATCGTCGTCGGCGATGATGGCAAGGCAAGTTTCCCGGTTCACGGCGGCAGCGTCAGCGTTTGGGTTCGCGCCGATGTTGCGTAGTAGGTCAGATTACCGTGCGGGAGTAGAGCATGGATTGCAGCTTGATGGTCTCAGGGGAAGCGCACTTGATCGGCTGGCGCTTGGGCATGGTATCGATCTGAAACGTCCGACGCCCAGCGGAGAGGCGGTGGAAATTTCCGATGACACCAAGCGAAGGCTTCTCCAGGCGCTGAATGTGGAACTGATCGATGATCATCCTGCCGGATCCGGTGGCCGGAATGCCGGATCGCACATGCTCGAAAATGCGGCTTCATGCTTCGTTCCAGACTTCCTGTCCGCAGAGCGCGTCTGGGGCCTTAGCCTCCAGCTATACGAGCTGCGCTCTGAGAGGAACTGGGGCATCGGCGATCTTGAAGACCTGCGTGTCATGATCGATATGGTCGCGTCGCTTGGTGGCGATTTCATCGGGCTGAACCCGCTGCACGCTCCCTTTCTCGCTGACGCAGGGCGATGCAGTCCCTATGAACCTTCCAACCGGCTCTTCCTCAACCCGCTCTATATCGCTGTCGACAAGCTGCCCGGTTTCCAGCCGGATGCCGAACAACAAGCAGCGATCAGCGCATTACGCGCCACCGATCTCGTCGCATACGGGGCAGTGACTGATGTGAAGCTTTCAGCCCTACGATCAATCTGGGAGCGGTGGAAAACCACAAATGCGGCCGATGACGCACACACGGACTTCGAAGCCTTCGTCGGTTACGGCGGCGAGGCTCTTCGACGTCACGCCCTATTCGAAACCCTGTCGGAGTATATGGTACAGAGCGGCTTTGCGGCTGGCTGGCACTCCTGGCCGGATGAGTTTCAGGATCCAGACGCGCCATCGGTTGTTTCATTTGCCGCCGCGCATAGCGATGAAATCCGGTTTCATTCCTGGCTGCAATGGATCACCCACCGACAGCTTTCGGACGCCGCGGCATATGCCGGCACTTGCGGCCTGCGAATCGGACTTTATCTCGACCTTGCCGTCGGCGAGGCTCTCGACGGCTCCGCGACGTGGAGCGAAGGCGATAACTACCTGACAGAAGCGACAATCGGCAGCCCGCCCGATCCGTTCGCACCAGATGGTCAGGACTGGCACCTTGCAGGGTTCCAGCCGTCACGGATCGCCTCGGGTGAGGCTTCGCCATTCGAGCGAATGGTGACCGCGGCCATGCAGTATGCCGGCGCCATCCGGATCGACCACGCGGCAGCGCTTCGTAGACTGTTCCTCGTCCCGATAGACAAAACGCCATCTGACGGCGCCTATGTCAGCTATCCGCAGGAAGACCTGATACGGATCCTGGCAGATACGTCCGGGCGGCATCGTTGCCTCGTCATCGGCGAGGATCTGGGATTGCTCCCCGACGGACTTCAGGACGATCTGACGGCCGCCAGCATCCTGTCTTACCGCATCCTCTCCTACGAGCGCGATGACGAGGGCTTCAAACCCGCGACAGAATATCCGGCTCTCGCACTGGCCTGTATATCGACACATGACCATCAGACGCTAACGGGATGGTGGCGCGGTGCGGATATCGATCTTCGTGCCGAACACGGCATTGTTTCGCCAGACCTGACACGCCAGCATGAGGCCGAGCGCAAGCAGGAACGGCGGCAACTGATCCAGGCGGTTGGCATTCCTGATGCAGGCGATCTGATCGAGACCCTGTCGCAATCCACCCTGCAAGACCTAACCATCCGAGCACATCGATTTATCGCCGGCACGCCGAGCATACTGGTCGTTATCCGTCTGGCAGACCTGACAGATGAAATGCGACCGACTAACGTTCCAGGCACCAGCAGCAGCTATCCCAATTGGCAACCCAAACTTTCGGTGGCGATCGAGACGCTGTCCGACTTGCCTCTGGTCAAGGCGGTAGCCGACGCAATTAACGAGGGACGGTCGTCAAGCCAGCCTGGCCGTGGCCCGAGTTCAGACTATCGAGACAAGAAACGCTCTCCGGAGATACTCGGCACTTCCAGGCAGGCGGCGACCAAAGAAACCGACAAGACAGACGCCCAGAAGCTCGATGCAATCGTCGAGAGATACGCCGACAAAATACCGAGACCCCTTGGCCGCTTCATCCGGTCGATGAGAAAGCCGGAACTGCGATGGCTCCGTCTCATCGTGGGTATCCTGTTCGTCATATTCGGATTTGTCGGGTTTCTGCCGATCCTGGGTTTCTGGATGGTGCCGTTGGGATTGATTATTCTTGCACAGGACAGCAAGTGGCTACAGCGCCCGACGCTGAAAGCGATTACCTGGCTAGAAGGAAAACTGCTTAGATAGTTCAAGCAGCGGCAATCATTCGGCCGTTGCGACGATTTACATTTGAAGGGCTTCGAGGATCGCTTCGACATTTCAGCGGCTTTGGCAGGTTACCTGTAACTATCGCTCTCAATAGAATTAGCCAACAGACCCGCTCGAATGGAACAGCCTGATTGAGAAGCCGTTTGGTTAAGCTGGTAAAGTCGCCGGCGATAAAATGGCAGGTTCATGTGAGTGTCGTTGAGTCCAGAGATGAAGATGCCCCCCCACCCGCTGCTACGGCCGATCACACCCAAGTCTCCAAGCCTCCGCCGGGTGTCGTAGCGACCAGGCTGGCCGCAGCTCTAAGAAGCTCCGAGAGTCCCCTGTGCTATGTGGCACAAAGCGAGGGCGCGGCTGCCAGAATCGCTGAGACTTTCAGTGCGCTGTTTCCTGAGATCGAGGTGATCGTTTTTCCGCCATGGGATTGCCTGCCCTATGACCGGGTGCCACCGTCGCGGCACTGCATGGGGGTGCGAATGGATGCATTACGGATCTGGAGCACGCCGAGCGGCGCGGCGCGGCTGTTTTTAACATCGCTGGATGCAACGCTTCAACGTATCCCGCCAGCGGCCGTTATTTCGGAAAGCCATATCGAGCTTGTAATGGGAAAGCCGTTCGATCGCGAAGCGTTTTCCGACTTCGTCCAGCGGACCGGCTATGAGGAAGAAGGCGTCGCGGACGATCCCGGCGAGCTGGCGGTTCGAGAAGGCTTGATCGACATCTACCCCGCCGGCGCACCGGGTCCAATGCGGATTGTTCTGTCGGAGAACGAGACGGTCAAGGAGCTCAGAGGTTTCGACCGCTCAACGCAGCGGACAGAAAGTAATCTCGACAACGTGACGTTCGGTCCGGCATCCGAAGCCATTTTTGTTGGCGATCTCGCAGAGGACCGTGCTCCACTGCCGGAAACGATGGAGCAATTGCTGCTGCGCCTTTATCAAGACATGCCGACCGTGTTTGACGTGCTCGGCGATACCACAGTCCTTCTGGCTCCCGGCGCGACCGAGCGTGTCGGACGCTATCTTGAGATTATCGAAGATGCACGTCAGTCACGAGCAGACTTCGGCGATAGTCAGCCTTCCTCCTCCCGGTCGCTCTATCTGGATAGAGCGGAGTGGGAACGGCTCTCTGGCAGCGTTCTCACAGGCGTTCTCGATCTCGAAAACGGAGGTGACATCCCAACAGATGTAACCGAGAGAGAGCAACGCAAAGCCTTGGTCGAATTCGTGCAAGATCACCTGCGCGAAGGAATGAAGGTTCTCATCACTGGAAAGGGAAAAACCGCCGAAGCGATGGGTCGGCGTTTGGCAAAAGCATCCAGGAAAGTGCCTCGGTCCGTCGATACATGGGAGGCCGTATTGAAAGCAGAGCCCGGCACCCTCCTAAGCTTGGCCTGCGACCTGGACCAAGGGTTTATCGACGCCGGACAGAACGTCGTTGTTATTGCCGCAACCGATAGAGCGGGCAGGGTTGCGAGTTCGAGTGCCGTTCTGGCGGAAGCAGAGCTTCGAATAGGCGATGTCGTCGTTCACGAAGATCATGGCGTCGGCGTCCTGAAAGATCTGGAAAGCATCACCGTGGACGATGTCACACGGGACGCTGCTCGCCTGGAATATCGCGATGGCGGCTCTCTCCTCGTACCGGTGGAAGAATTTGGAAAGCTATGGCGTTATGGCTCCGAGCCAGAAGCAATCACGCTCGATCGCCTTCACACCGATGCCTGGCAGAAGAAACGCGACAAGATTCACGCGAACATTCAATCCACCGCGCGCCATTTTATGAAGGTAGCGAAACAGAGGCAGGCGTCGCAAGCAGAGAGATTCGTCTCACCGCGTGCCGAATTTTCTGCCTTCGCGCGGCGTTTTCCATTTTCCGAAACTCCCGATCAAGCCGAAGCCATCCGGGCCGTCTTCTCCGATCTCGCCTCCGGACATACCATGAACCGTCTCGTCTGCGGAGATGTCGGCTTCGGCAAGACCGAAGTCGCCTTACGCGCCGCAGCAGCGGTTGCGCTTTCGGGCGGCCAGGTGGCTGTTATCGCACCGACCACAGTGCTCGCTCGACAACACTTTGCGACCTTTGAGCAGCGGTTCGCGGGAACCGGCATCTCTGTCGGCATGCTGTCTCGCATGCTCAAGCCAAGTGAGGCGAAAAAGACGAAGACGGCGCTCGCTGAGGGCGAGATCGGCATCATTATCGCGACCCAGGCGATCCTTTCGAAAGACGTTCGCTTTGCGCGTCTTTCGCTGCTGATCGTGGACGAGGAACACCGATTTGGTCTGAAAGAAAAGCGGGCGATGAACAGCCTCGCGCCATCTCTTCACACGCTGTCCATGTCGGCCACGCCGATCCCGCGGACATTGCAATCGGCGATGGTGGGCGTTCAGGAGGTCAGCCTGCTGACCACGCCACCATCCAGGCGCCGGCCCGTCCGCACCTCACTTGCGTCATTCGATCCGGCGTCCTTGCGGACCGGCCTAATGCGGGAATACCGGCGCCGAGGCCAGAGCTTTATCGTAGTGCCGCGTATCGAGGATATAGAAAATGTCGAGACACTGCTGCAAAAGATCGTTCCGGAACTTGCGGTCAAGGTCGCTCATGGGAAGATGCCGCCTGCTGCGATCGATGAAGCAATCGTCGACTTTGCGAAAGGCGATGGCGACGTCCTTCTCGCCACAAACATCATTGAAAACGGCCTTGATGTCCCGCGCGCCAACACGATGTTCATCTGGCACGCTGATCGGTTCGGCCTAGCTCAGCTCCATCAGTTACGTGGACGCGTCGGGCGCGGAGCAACCCAGGGCATCACTACCCTTTTAACCGAGTCGGACGCTGAGCTGGCTGAGGAAACGCGCTTGCGCCTTTCGACCCTGGTTGAGAACGACCGCCTTGGCGCTGGCCTCGCAATCAGCCTGCGAGATCTCGATCTGCGCGGCGGAGGGGATATCGCTGGAGAGGACCAGGCGGGCCATATGAAGACGATTGGTATCGGGCTCTATCAAAAGCTGCTCGCAGGCGCCGTTGCAAGACTTCGCTGGCAACCGTCAGGCGTACAACAGCGCGCGGTCGTCAATCTCGGAGAAGTCGGGACAATACCGTCAAACTATGTGTCGGATCCAGCTGTCAGACTCAACCTTTACGCCAAACTGTTGCGGGCATCCGCGGTCGGTGACCTGAACGACCTGGAAAACGAGTTCGAGGACAGGTTCGGCGACGCGCCGCACGATCTACTGCTTCTCTTGAGAACGACCAAACTGCAGCTTATCGCGGGAGGGTTGGGTATTGCCAAGCTTGAAGCCGGGCCGAAAGCACTTGCAATAACGCTGACAAAGAACGCGTCGGCAAAGCTTGTGGCAGCATCGACGAAAGCCGGCGCGGTTCGGCGGGAAGACCGGCTGATATTCGAGGCCTCAAGTCTGGCCGGCGAGGATCCGTCCCATTTCTTTGACCGGGTTCTGTCGGCAGCCGCAGGATAAGATTTTGTGAGGAAGATCGAAACGGCCAGGAGACTGGATTAAGTAGAGCGGTCGCCCTTGAAGGAACGTGCTATGGGCGACTGTCCCTCGCATTCGCCAGGCGATCGACGGCAAATCAGATGGCTTGTGGCGACGCATTCAAAGTTATCGCATTGCTCAATGCCATTCGTGATGCTCAAGGCAGCTCGCCAGCAACAAGCGTCACTTGGTCGACAGTACTCGGCTCCAGTTCCGAATTGTACGAAATCGGACGCACGGTGCTTAAACCCTCCCCTAACCACTTTGCTTGCGATCGTTTTAACAGCCGCTGTTTTATGATTGCGTGAAATACAGGAAAACATTCGCAATGAGCATACAGCTTCAGTCGCAATGGGTTTTACGGTGGGTCGTGCCAGCGTGCGCGTCCCTCTTGGTATGCGGCCTGCTTCTACTGGCGCTTGTTTGGGCGGCAGGGCGAACTGACGAAGTAGCCGCTGTTCGCCAGCGCGATCTCGTGACGCTGACAGTTTCAAAATTGAAGGCCGGATTGGCGCACGATCAAGAGAGCGCCACCGTCTGGGATGACGCCGTTAAAAACACCGCGAGCGGCAACCTCGAATGGGTCGAGGCGAACTTGGGCTCATGGATGCACAGCTATTTCGGACATGACGCCGCATTGGTGCTGCGGACAGATCTGTCGCCGCTTTATCAGTTTTTGGCCGATGCGGAGTATGCTCCAGCGCCGGACGATCTTAAAAGAGCCTACCTGCCCCTGGCGATAAGACTCCAGGCTCGTCTGGCGGCTGGTGATACCGAAGGCACGAATGATAGAGTTCTTTCTATCGGAGAGTCGGACCTGCGTTATGTTGGCTTCCGACCAGCTATCGTCAGCGTTAAGCCGATTGTCTCTGATTCAGGTGACATCGAGCAGGTTCCTGGGAAGGAAAGGATTCACGTCGCTGTCCGCTTCCTTGATGGAGACCTACCGCCAATTATTGGTAGTGAGTATGCCTTCGATGCTTTAAAATTCTCTGCGAAGCAGCCGCGAGGGCGCGATCTGGCATTTGTCCCATTGCGAGCGAAGGATGGCCAGGTGTTTGGGTATTTTCGCTGGAGACCGTTCCAGCCAGGCAAACAGGTTCTCAACAATACCGCTCCTGCTCTTCTCCTTGCATTTGTAGCCTTATTTTCTGGGACAAGCCTTGCTGGTGGAGCGTTTTGGCGGCGCTCCGAACGGCTGGCAACAAGTCGAGCAGAGCTGAAACATCAGGCATCACACGACGTGCTGACGGGGCTTGCAAACCGCGCCCATTTTGGCGAACAGCTGGACTTGCGGCTTCGCCGCGCCCAAGCTGACGAGCAGCATTGCCTTTTGTTTGTCGATCTTGATAGGTTCAAGGCAGTGAATGATACGTTCGGCCACCCTGTCGGTGACGAGTTGATCGGCATGGCTGCGGCGCGTATGCGCGCTCTCCTGCCCGAGGCGCTCATTGCCCGTATAGGAGGCGACGAGTTCACGATCTTGCTCCACGCCGGAGACGCTCGAAACGCTGAGGAGCTGTCGGACAACCTCGTGCGCAGGCTTAAAGTACCATTTGAGGTCGGGGCGTCGCATATCACCATCGGAGCAAGTGTTGGCGCAGCTCACGCGGCCGGCGCCAGCGATCCCGCCGAACTTATGCGTCAAGCAGACATTGCGCTTTACCACGCAAAAGCCGCCGGTCGGAATACCTATGCGATATTCGGCGGTCATATGGACGAAGTTCTGCGCAAACGCCGCACTTTGGAAGACGACCTCCGTTCCGCGTTAGAGAACGGAAGCCAACTGGAAGTTTTCTATCAGCCTGTGTTCGCGGCTGATGAGGGAAACCTTTGCTCGCTCGAAGCGCTTGCGCGCTGGAAGCATCCCCTGATCGGTTACATCAGCCCTGAGGAATTCATCCCCCTGGCCGAGGAAATCGGGCTGATCAATGACATAGGCACTCTCGTCCTGGAGGATGCTTGCAAGACACTGGCGGAGTTTCCCGAGATCTCGATAGCAATCAACGCTTCCGCGCTTGAGCTCGCTGCGCCTGGGTACCCGCTCCGGGTCTTAACTGCACTCGCGAAATGGCAGATCAGCCCATGCAGGCTGGAAATCGAAATGACCGAGAGCGCAACAACGGGCGACGGGGGCGAACTCGAAAGAACGATTTCTATGTTGCGAAAAGCAGGGGTGCAGTTTGCCATCGACGATTTCGGAACAGGCTACTCGTCGTTTTCTCGTGTTCAAAAGATTGAGGTCGATAGAATAAAAATCGATAAGTCTTTCATCGACGAGATGCATCGCAATGACAGCAAGGCACTTGTCGTCGCCATGATCGACATGGCACGAGCCAAAGGCCTTAAAATCACGGCTGAAGGTGTAGAAACGACAGAACAGCAATCCGTATTGAAGAGCCTTGGCTGTGACAGTCTACAGGGATTTCTACTCTCCCGTCCCATGCCCCGGCCTGCCGTGGTCGCGCTTATGTTAAAGATACGACAGGAATCGAGCGACGCGATTGCAGTCTTGCCAAGTAGTTGATGTGCGGCACTATTGAGAATGTATTACAATCCATATATAGTTTTGCAAATGCACGCAGATATCTGGATAAGGGCCGGCTGCCCAATTTTCAGCAGCGCCGCGACTACCTAAGCCCTGTCGCTTTTGCCGCGCGGATCGCTTCCATCTGCTTAGGTTATGTTGACAAAGTATGGCAGCCATATCTTCGCCGCGGCGATCGCCAGGAATGCGGCGAACCCTTGCTCAGCCCAACGGCGGAACCGGACATAGACCGAGTTCCACTTTCCATATCGCTCATGCATATCACGCCAAGGGCACCCCACCCGAAGTACGTGCAGCATGCCGTTCATGAACTGGCGGTTACCATGCGAAGGACGAGATTTTCGCCCCCGCTCCGCGGGAAGAAGCGGCTCCACGATCCGCAATTCTGCATCGGTAAGATCACCACGTGCCATCACTGTCTCCTGAAAGACAGCCTTGAACTCAGACCTAAGCTGATTTGAGAAGGCACTTTGTCAACATGACCTAGGCGCGGAAAGCCGCAAACCGATCCCAGAGGTCCTCGAGTAAATTGCAATGAAAACATAGCACTAACTCGCAACGCCGATTTTCCAACGCGATCGTTGCCGTAACCGAAATCCACAATGCCGATTGCAGGCGACCCGCACCATAGACCATTCGCACTAATTGATCTTGTCCTGCAGGCACTCAAATATCGGCGTCTCGTCAATCGACCGCTGACGGATGAGGAGTGCGGAGCCGCGCCGACTAGCCGGACCGATCGACAAGACCAGAACGTCTATGAAGATCACGTTGAAAAACACTGGAGCAAGCCATGCAGAAAAGCACCGAAATAAGGAAATTGTGCGAAGCGGAAATCAAGGACGTGTCCGGCGGCGTTCATCTCGGTGGGCTCGTCGACCGGCTTGCCCAATACCTCTGGAGCCGAAGCCTGTAATTCGGGGTGACGAGTCCTCTTGAACGAAAACGCGTCGGTTGCCAACCATGATCTTGGGTCGGAGCTTGGCACGCCCGAACGCGCCTTCGACGCCGTCATCACGATCAGGCAGTGCGGAGATTTTCTAGGTTTCACCAGCGATCCCGCATCAGCCCTCCAATGCAAAAACATTAGACATGGTAGGCAATGATGAGTGAAGCCGCCCGCAAGCATGCGGAACCACAGGACGCCAAAGCCTCTCCCCCTCCACCGCACAACAACCTGTTTCGACAGGAAGCGTTGGCCAGCCAGAACGCCCGGCTGGAGGGTGAGGTGATCCTCACTCAGCCATTGGCGTCACGCGTACTCGGCTATGCGGGCATGGCGATCGTCGTAGCGGGCTTGCTTTTCCTTTCGACCGCAACCTATGCCAGGATGGAAAGTGTATCCGGCTGGGTCGTACCTGAGGGCGGCATTATCAGGATTGGCGCACGGCAAGGTGGTATCGTCGAGCGTATCAACGTCGTTGAGGGAGACGAGGTACAGGTAAATCAAACGCTTGCGCAGGTGCGTATATCCTCTGATTTCAACAGCGGTAATGCCGGCACGCTTCTGGAGAACCAACTGCGGACGGAAGCAGAGGCGGCAGCGGCTCAGGCCGCGGCAACAAAGGGGCAGTTGCAGGCCGAACGAGAGCAGGTCAGCTTGCGCAAAATCGCTCTTTTGCGCGAACTCGATGAAACCCGATCCGGCCTGACCGTGCTGGAAGAGAAGGCAGACCTTCTCAAACTGAACGTCGCACGCGCCACCCAATTAGCCGCACAAGGTGCCTTTACCCAGAAAGGCCTTGAGGACGCTCGAATGGGAGAGCTGGTGGCGCGCCAGGATGTCTCCCAGGCAAAAGCGTCGATCCTCAACTATGAACGGCAGATCAGTGATCTTGACGCGCGCCACCGCACCCTGCCGCTGGAAATCGACGCAGCGCAGGCACAGGCGCGTGTGTCGCAAGCGGCGCTGGCCCAACGCCAGACCGAAGCGGCGGTCCGCCATAACTATATCGTCGGCGCAACGGTTTCCGGCCGCGTCGTGGCGCTGCCCGTCAGTCAGGGCCAGGATGTTGCGGCAGGAACTATGATCGCAGCTATCACGCCCGCCGGTAGCAAGCTCGAGGCGGAGCTTTTCGTTCCTTCGCGCGCGGCCGGTTTTATCAAGCCGGGCCAGGACGTTCGGCTGATGTATCAGGCGTTTCCGTATCAGAAATTTGGCAGCGCCGAAGGCACGGTTGTGCAGGTATCGCGCACGGTGCTTGGCCCCGACGAAATTTCCGTACCTGGCCTGCAGCTGAATGAACCGGTTTTCCGGGTGAAGGTGAGGCTCGATCGTGAACTCGTCAGCGCCTATGGGCAGGACATGCCCGTTCAACCTGGCATGCTGCTTTCAGCCGATGTGATCATCGATCGCCGCACGCTACTGGAGTGGCTGCTCGATCCTCTTTATGCAGTGGGGCGGATGGGATGAGCTTGCAGGAACTCAATTTTTCACGCAGCCGCAGGCTCCCTGTCGTGCTTGCCAGTGAGGGGGCGGAGTGCGGGCTTGCGTGTCTGACCATGGTTGGCAGCTATCACGGTCACAATATCGACCTCAACGGACTACGGCAGCGGTTTCCGCTTTCGATGAGTGGTGCAAACTTGCGCGGCCTAATGCAGATGGCGAGCAAGCTGTCGCTTGCGCCGCGCGCACTTCGTGTCGGCCTAGACGCCCTGTCGAAGGTAAGCCTGCCCGCCATCCTGCATTGGGATTTCAACCATTTCGTAGTTTTGAAATCTGTCTCGGGTAAGAAGGCGGTCATCCACGATCCGGCACTGGGCATGCGCGAACTGCCGCTGCAGGAGTTTTCCCGGCATTTCACCGGGGTGGTGCTGGAACTGGCACCGGCTCCGGTTTTTGAGAAGATCGAAGCGACGGAAACGCTGCAGCTGACCGATCTCTGGTCACGGCTTACCGGCATCTGGCCGGCGATTTTTCAGATTATGGGTTTGTCCCTTGCCTTCCAGATCGCGTCATTCGGCATTCCATTCCAGATTCAGTTGGTGGTTGACGAGGCGATTGGACGTGCGGATAGAGACCTTCTGGCGGTGCTGGCGCTGGGTTTTGGCGCCTTATTCATCGTCCATGCTGGGCTGGAGGCCGTGAGGGCCTGGGTGGTCAGGATTCTCGGATCTATGATGCTGTTCCAGATCGTTGGCAATCTTGTTCGTCATCTCCTGCGACTGCCATCTTCATTCTTCGAAAAACGGCATGTTGGCGACATCATATCGCGGATCGAATCGACCAGTGCCATTCAGGATGCCGTAACGCGCGGCATGGCGGTGGCGCTGATCGACGGTCTGATGGCGCTTGTGGCGGCCTTCATCCTGTTCCTCTATTCGCCACTTCTGGCATTCGTCGTCTGCCTCTCGCTGCTCATGGTTCTAGCTGCGTCCTTTGCCTTTTATCCTGTCATGCGCTCCCGCACGCAGGAGCAATTAATTGCCTCGGCGAAGGAACAGTCACAGCTGATGGAGACGGTACGGGCAGCCACCACGATCAAGATCATGGGTGGAGAATCCGAACGGGAGAGCAACTGGCGCAATCGCTACGCCTCGGTCATAAACGCGTCGATTTCGCTCGGCAGATACGAGATCACGCTGAAGCTGGTTCACAGCATCATCATCGGGTTACAGACTGTTATTGTGATCTATCTCGGCGCGCGATCCATCCTCAATGCCGACGGCCTGTCGATTGGCATGCTGATGGCTTTCCTGTCCTTTCGCCAGACGTTCAGCGACCGAACGATGTCGCTGGTGGCCGAGATTATCCAGTTCCGGCTTCTCAAAGTGCATCTCGATCGCATCGCCGATATCGCGATGGCACAAGGTGCCATCCAGTCGAGTGCCGGCGCCGTCACCCACGAGGCTCGTGGCGCAATCGAGCTAAGCGACATTTCGTTTCGCTACGGCACCTCCGATCCGCTTGTGTTGGAAGACGTCAATCTGAAGATCGAGACGGGGGATTATGTGGCAATCACCGGCCAGTCGGGTGGAGGCAAGAGCACTCTGTTCAAGCTCATCCTAGGCCTGCATGAAGCGGAGACAGGTGAAATCCTTCTCGACGGGCGCAGGGCGACACCGGAATTGTGGCAGGCATGGCGCAGCCACATCGGCGTGGTAGCGCAGGACGACCGCCTCCTTTCCGGATCAATCGCCGACAACATCGCCTTCTTCGATCCCAATCTGGACATGGAGCGCGTTGTCATGGCCGCAGCGGCGGCCCGTGTTCACGACGACATTGTAAAAATGCCGATGCAGTACCTCTCTCTGATAGGAGATATGGGAGCGGCACTTTCCGGTGGTCAACGCCAGAGACTACTTCTGGCGCGGGCGCTCTATCGGCAACCGAAGCTATTGCTGCTTGATGAAGGGACAGCAAATCTTGACGAGCAAACGGAGGAAGAAATCGCCATGCTGGTTGCGTCGCTTCCGATCACCCGCATCGTCATCGCCCATCGTCCGGCCCTGATACGCAATGCTTCAAGAGTTTTTCGGGTACAGAACGGTCGGGTGCACGACGTACCTTTGTCGCCCAACGGATTGTCGCCAGTCACGTCATGAGGCGGCTTCGTGGGATGACGTCCCCCTTTCACGATGGCCTATAGCACATTCGCGCGAGTTGATGCCGCCCTGCCCGGCAGCCATGTTCGCAACCGGGAGAGGCACCGAAGTCTGTCCCCGCAATGTTTCAGGTAATAGGAGGCCTAGATGGAGAATGACAAGCGCGAGCACCGGGTGCTGAACGAAGAGGAAACCAATGCCGTTGCCGGCGCCGGCTTCGATCGCATAACGACTCTTGCAATCGGTGAAGAAGATGGCGGCGGCCGGGCAACGACCCTTGCTGTCGGTGAGGAAGACGGCGGCGTAATCCACTTCCCGGTGCTGGAAGCAAAGCTGCACGGTTGATTGTAGACTTGTTGCTATCCATCGGGTCGGTCCGGTTTGCCCGGACCGACCTTCCCGATCAGACAGGTTGCGGCTGAAAGGCCAAGCGAAGGCAGAACGATCATGATTTTAGTTTGCGGCGGCCAGAACGACCCCAATCTGCGGGTTCTCATTCACCGATTGAAAGCGCGGGACCTACCGTTTCGCACTTTGCTGGTCGGTCCGGATACGCCTCCACGGGTTCGGCTCGATATCCAAAACGATACATTCGAGCTTGAGGGCGAAACCTTGCGCCCAACGGCCTATTTCATTCGCCAGGACGTCTTTCTCTACGAGACCGCGGACTTCGCCTATGCCCATGCACAGGCTCATAACTGGTATTATACACTTCGGGGATGGGCCGAGAGCCGCACTGATGCCAAGTTGTGCAACCGCCGCACCGGACTGCGGGAGAACAACAAGATCCATAACCTGATCGAAGCGGCAAAAATCGGCCTCGTCATTCCCCGGACAATCGCGACGAACGCTTTCGAGGAATTTGCCGGCCGAGCCGAAGCGCTAATCCAGAAGCCGGTTGCGGGTGGAGACTATACTACGCTTCTGAGCGTATTGACCGGCCAGAAAGGCGGCCCGCGCTTTGTGCAACCTCGCCTCAACCGCCCCGAAATCCGTATCTACCGTATAGGGGCACGACTTCTGGCGTTTGAACTGCAATCGCCGGAACTCGACTACCGACAGACGCGCGATGTCGAAATCCGGCCGGTCGCCGTCCCGGATGCGGTCGGCGACAAGCTGCTTGCGCTTTGCGACCGGCTCGAGCTTGATTTCGCGGCGGCCGACTTCATGGTCGCTGATCATGGGAAATTGAATTTCCTCGAAGTCAACTCACAGCCGATGTTTGCCGCTTTCGATCGCATCGCCGATGGCGCAGTTTCCGATGCAATCATCGACCACCTTCTCGACACCGGCGAACAGGTCTGCGTGGATTGCGACAAGGATCGTCAACGCATCCTTGCTTTGGTCTAGAAACGCGCCGTACCGGCGAGATTCAGCTATTGAAATTTACCGTGCCCAGCCCATTTCGACCCCTCCGGAAGTCATGCTTACTCAGGAAACGTCGACGGGCAAAATCCGGCGCTCTACCGGCATCCAATCCGCTTACATCGTCTGGTTTAGAGCAGGTGCGGCAGAGGAGAACTTAGCCTTGCGAGAAGACACAATCATTGTCGCAGACGATCACCCAGTGTTCCGAGACGGTCTAACGACGCTGCTGACGCGAATGATGCCGAACGCCGAGATTACCGCAACGGACACGTTCGATGACGCTCTCACGTTGGCCCGCTCGCGGCAGGAGCCGCCGTCAATGTTCATACTGGACCTGTTCTTCACCAGGCGCAGCATCAAGGATGACTTGCCTGCCCTCAGGCGTGAATTCGCAAGTTCGTCGATTGTCGTCGTCTCGATGGCAGACGACAGGCTCACCATCGATGACGTTCTTGCCTGCGGGGTCAACGGCTTCATCAACAAGGCCGTTCATCCCGAGGTTCTGACGGAAGCTCTGACGGCGATCCGCGAAGGCGATGTCATCACGAGAGTTCCGGAGGCGGATACGATCACCACCCCGCTTTTGACGGACAGGCAGTCCGATGTGCTTCGCTATATTGCCGAAGGCAAGAGCAACAAGGAGATCGCCATCGTGCTCGGCATATCGCCATTCACGGTGCGGATTCATGTATCCGCCCTGTTCAGGGCGCTCGGCGTCACAACCAGGGCCGCTGCTGTCTCGCAAGCCGTCAACGATGGCCTGCTACCCATGCGCGCCTGATTTCCAAGTACCGGACGTTCAGCTGCGGTCCGACGCGTCCATCGCGGCCGCCATGATGACGGACCTCAGCTCGGCCGGGCGTACCGGTTTTGACAAGATCGGGATCGTCTCGTCGCCAGTGTCTTCGCGTACACGAGCCGCATCATGCCCGCTCATCACGACAGCCGGCACATCCCAATCTGCCAATCGGCGGACCTCCGCAATGCAGTCCGAACCGGTGACATTGCCGCCGAGATCGAAATCAGTGATGAGAAGATCGCAAAAGATCGAGCGTACGGGGATCGCCTGCATGGCCTCTACCTCGCAGCCCCACCGGCGCAAAAGGCTTGCCGTCGCGTTTAACACCGCCTCATCATCCTCGACCAACAGGATCTGCAGCCCTTCGACGCTGGCGGTCGGGCGCGCCGGCGGACGCCCGACGGATGGTGTGGGAGCTGCCGCGACGGGAATGCCCGACAGGCTCACCATCGTTCCGCGCCCACGGTGAGAGGTAAGATGGACCTCCAAGGACAGAAGCTTGGCAAGCCGCGACACAATGGAGAGCCCCAGCCCGACGCCCTCGATGTCACGGTCACCGCGTTCGCGGACCTGGTAAAATTCGTCGAAGACCCTGGCCTGGTGGCTATCTTCAATCCCCGGCCCTTGATCAACGACGGATAAAGCCAGCGTCACGCCCTGACGCCGACAGCCGATAAGGATCGTTTTACCGGGGGCGTATTTGATTGCGTTGTTGACGATGTTCTGCAGCATCGTCGTCAACAAGGCGCGGTCGCTGATGACACGCTGGCCGCATTTTACGATCCGGATCTGACAGCCATTTCGCAACCCGTTTTCCGAGTTCTGCCGAACGACATCCTCCACAATATCGGCAATCGCGATGTTTTCGAACTTCGGCACAACACGTCCGCTGTCGAGCGTCGAGACATCCAGCAACGATTTGAACAGGCGGGAGACGCCCTGGAGCGAGCGGTCGATGTTATCGACCATCTCCAGTTCCTTTCGAGCAAGCCCCGCATCACGCAGACACGCCGTGAACAAGCTGATCGCGTGTATCGGTTGCCTGAGATCGTGGCTTGCCTGGGCAAGGAATTTCGATTTGGAAAGGCTGAGTTCCTTTTCCGCAATATAGGCCGTCTGCAGACGGCTCAGGAGAATGCCTACATAGATCGGCAGCATCAATGTCGTCACGATCATCGTAATGCCGAGATAGACATTTTTCTGCCAGTAGTCGCTAAAGCTCATGGTGACGAGAAGTGACCCCACCAGAATAGCGGTTGCTCCCCAGAGCGCTTCACGTCCGTAGCGAAGCCCATGGCCGACGACAGTGCAAAGCGCAAATGCGTAGATCGGCATAAACGGGGCGCCCCCGAGCGCCATGGCAATTGTCATAGCCGAATAATCGTGGAGCATCGCGATCCAATGTCGCCAACCCTGGCCATAGCTGGACTTCACCACCCAGAGAAGGAAAAGAAGCGAGGTCATTAGGGTTGCTATGCCGAGATAGATCAGCCTCCCATCTTCCGGATCAGCAAGCCCCGTGCCGACGAGAATGGCGCCGTAAGTCGTCATGCAGACGATCGAGGTGACCCGTAGAACGGCGTGGGCCAGATCGGTATTGATGTCGTTTTTCAGATTGATTGCCAATTTGCCCCCCAGATTTGCCCTTGTGACTGTCTCACCGAAAAATGTTTCCAGCCATTAGTACTGGTGTTCTATCGGTGATCACATTGAGGTGAGCCATTGGCGACCCGTTTTGGCGGCATCCTCACGGAGCGGCGGCGAAATGTGTGCTGGAGTGTTGGCGACAGGTCCGCCATAGGCCGGGTAGGTGCCGCAGAGGCTCTCACATATAGACCTGTGCCGGTAGGTAACGACGGCGGTCTTCGTCCGCCGTCGCTGATTGTCGTCAGATCATTGTGCAGCGTAATACATTGCCATGCCGGAAGAGACGATCGATGCGCCGAGCATTACTCCCATACCGACCGGGGTCAGAGCCGCAGCGCCCAAAGCGCCCATCGCCAGGAATCCGCCGGCGGCCCCAAGCGCTGCTCCATAGCCCGTATCGTTAGAGATACCACCGCTGACGGCCTCGATTTCGCTCGGGTCGAGCTCAAACATCGCCATGTCTTTGTTTGCGTTTTCAACATGTGGATTGTTCATAATTTTTCCTTTCATGTGAACACGGGATCGACGTCAGTCCGAATTTTTCATAACACATTTACGCACACGCATCGCCCCCTAAACGAGGCGACGGAAACGTTCACTTGCCAATGAAAAATCCGCCCCGGACTAGGGTATGGATGCCGACGTGATCCCAATCACAAATTAGGCCAGTTAAGTCGCTGCTACTATTAGGGCACATGTACTAGGTCGGTTCAGTTTTCACCGCTTTGGACCATTCCTTACGATCCAATCTTTCAGCTTTGGACACTCAGCTCTCAAAGTCAGCGACACCGCGAAAAATCTCCACTGTGTCTCCGTGATCCCCGTCAAAATCGAAGCGATTCTGGTTAGAGTGCGTCGGGAAGCCGATTAAAGCCTCCTTTCTGGTTTGGGACTGGAAGAACCTCAGGATGCGCTAGACTAAATGTTCGCCTGGGACCGGGTGACCCGTCTCACAATATGCAGGTATCGAGGGTTGCGAGAGCGATGCCCTCGTAGAGCCTCATGCATAGGAGACGGGCCATGGACGAGACTATCACATCGGCTTGGATGTTCATAAAGAGACGATCGCGGTGTCGCTGGCTGACGGCGGTGGGCGTGGTGACGCGCGCGCGTTTGGCCAAATCGCCAATACACCAACGGCCCTGGCCCGCATGCTGGCCAAGCTTTCGTAGCCAGCGTCAACACCGGATCCTGTTTGTGGAAGATGAGGCACTGATCCGAATGGTCATGGCGGAAAACCTTGCAGACCAGGGTTTTCTGATTGAGGAGGCCGGGTCTGCGACCGAAGCGATGGAGCGCCTCCACGTCCTGGATGGTCAGATCGACGGTGTGGTCCTCGACCTTGGACTTCCCGATCGCCCCTGCGATTTCTTGGCTAGCGAAATTTGCGATCTCAGACCGGATCTGCCGATCGTTGTTGCCTGCGGACATAGCGAAGAGCAGATGCGGTCACGGTTCCCAGATACAGAGCGGATGGCCTTCGTCGGAAAACCCTATGACACTGAAGCTTTGGTTCAGGCGCTGAAGACCTTGTGGGCAGAGGGCAACATCAGCTAGCCAATGCGGCGTATCCGCTTGTTTGAGGCGGCAGCTAGCCTATTGGTCTCGTGGTCAGCTGAGATCAGAGCTTTACAGCTATCGCTTGATAAGTCGCCACGAAGGACCTCTTGACGGGTCACTGTCATACTTGTTCACTCGGCACTATGTGCAAAACTCCGAATGCCGCGCTGATCAGAGTTTCCATCGACGAGATCAATCCGGACGTCTGGCGCCGCTTGATCCTGCCGATCCATTGGAACCTGGAACAGTTGCACCTTGGCATACAGGCCGCGTTCAATTGGTGGAACTATCACCTTTATGAATTTCGCATCGGCGGTCTACGCTATGGCGACGTCGAGATCCTGACCGAAGACGCGACTGACGAGGATCCTCGGGTCTTCGATCAAACAGAGGTTCGGCTGCTGGATTTCGAGGAAGGCGCAGTGTTGCGCTACCACTATGATTTCGGGGACGGCTGGCGGCACACGGTTGCGATCGAAGAGTTTTTGACGCTCGCCACTGCGCCGAAACAGGGCAGCTGTATCGCCGGCGAAAGAGCGCGTCCGCCTGAAGATGTTGGCGGCGTGTCTAGTTACGAGCGGTTCCTCGACATCATCGCCGACCCGGGTGATCCCGAGTTCGAAGAGACCATGCGCTGGTGCGGTGGTCATTTCGATCCGGAATGGTTCGACCTTGCGATGACCGACAAGGATCTCCGGAATGCTCTTCGGTCGAATGCCAAACGACGGCTGTATCAACCGAAGCCCAAAACGGCTCCGAAGAAATGAGTTAGCGAGCGATCGAGCCCTTCGGCAAGAGCCCCATGGATTGAAGCGATCTAGCCGAAGGAATGGCGACCAACTCACAGGATCAAATAGGCTGGCTGCAATTAGCCCGCCGCTATCGACGTCGGAGCCGCTCTCGAAGCCATGAGTTTTCCTGGCGCAGCTTTGCCGCCAGCATCGTCTTTAGAAGACGGTCCTCATATTATATTCAATAAAATCACTTGCGTTCAGGTTTAGAGCAATTGCGGCATCGGCCTCTGCGGCCTGGAGAAAACACTGGCGTTGAAGTGATATCACAACTCAATGCCGCGTATAAATCTGGAAGCAGTTGGGCCGACGTCGCTAAGCAAAATACCAGCGAACAAAACGGTCTTTTACCCCGTCGACATGCGCTTCCATCGCCGCGCGTGCACGAGGAGCATCGCCGGCGGCAATGGCCTCCAGAACGGCTATATGCTCGGCCGCCTGATGTTCAAAACTCTTTTCCATTCGCACGACATGGCACATGCGCGCCCGCTGACGGATGTTTTGGACATACTGTTTCAGCACCGGTCGGCCACTGGCTTCCGCGACAAACTCATGGAACTCGTCGTCGTATTTCCAGAACGGCTCCAGCTCCATTTGGGGATGGGCCACGACTTCCCGGCTCTTTAGAAGAATGGCATCAACACTTGCTGGCACATGGCGCTGTGCCGCCTGTGCGGCGGCCTCGCCTTCCAGCATTCGCCGAATGATGAGGATGTCCATCAGTTCCTCGATTGCCACTTGCTTGATCACGATCGTGCCATTGGACAGGCGTTCAACCAACCCCTCCCCCACAAGGCGATTGATCGCAGCCCGCATCGGCGTCCTCGACGCGTTCAACTGATCCGCCAGAGCGCGCTCGGTAAACACTTCGCCGGGCTTCAGTTCCTGTGCAAGGATGAGGCTGCGGACATACTGGTAGGCCTGTTCCGTTAAGTTGACGGACTTTTTGCCTGCGGTCCTGACGATTTCTGCGGCCTCGGCCATGTGATGTCTCCCAACTGGTAGCGTGTGCGGTCAAGCACTCCACAACTATCCTCGTTACTGCAGGCGCCCGCCGAACTCCAGCCGATTGACCGGCACCGCACCCTTTCGCAACAAATTATGCTGCAACGCAATGAAACTCTTTACATCGGACTTTTTCCCGATAAAAATCCCACGTGTATCCGCTTGGGATACCACAGGTATTCAGACCTGGTAAAGCGCATCGTCAGACGGAGTTCCCTTGTGAAGTTGCATGCCCGCCCACTTTCCGCGGAAGCCTTTTCGGAGTTCGGTGAAGTGATCGCCCATCGGGGCAGTGATCGCCGCCACTACTTCCCGCTCAAAGGCCAGAAAGACCTAGGTCAAGCATTCTGGGTGACAAAGATCGCTGAAGCAATCTCGTTTCCTTTTGAAATTTCACAGATGGAGCGGCATCCCTATTCCGATCAGGCTTTCTTCCCGCTGTCAGGCCAGCGCATGCTGATCGTCGTCTGCCCCACGCTTGCAGATGGTGGGCCGGACCTGTCGGATCTTCGCGCCTTCGTTTCGGAACCCGGTCAGGGCATCCTTTATCGTCGCAATGTCTGGCACGCCGGCATGTCGGTCCTCGATCTTCCTGCGGAATTCGTGGTGACGATGGCGATGGAGCGCTCGGCCGCCGATACGGATATCTTTCTGCCCCTGGAAAAGCCCTTCCACGTCGATTTCAAGGAACTCGTCTGATGCAGGCAAAGCACCCGCAGCGCAATTTCGAGGGCTATGGCCCGACGCCGCCCGATCCTAAATGGCCGGGCGGCGCGAAGCTGGCACTAAATTTCGTCATCAATGTCGAGGAAGGCTCAGAGCCTTCGATCGAGGATGGTGACCCGGCCACCGAATCCGCGCTGACGGAAGGCGCTTCCGGCAGCTTTCCCGGCCGTGATCTGGCGGCGGAATCGATGTTCGAATATGGCAGTCGCGTCGGTTACTGGCGCATTGCCCGCCTGTTCGAAGAGCGCGAGATGCCGGCGACGATCATGGCGTGTGGCCTTGCACTGGAGCGCAACCCGAAAATTGCCGCCCATGTGCGCGACAGCGAACTCTTCGATATCTGTGCCCATGGCTGGCGTTGGGAACATCACCGCGCATTGACGCGCGACGAGGAGCGCGAGCGCATAGCCCGCACCGTCGCGTCGATCAAGCAGACGACGGGGCGTGCACCCGATGGCTGGTATTGCCGCTACGGACCGAGCACCAACACCCGTTTACTGCTTAGCGAAAACGGCAGTTTTCTTTATGACAGCGACGCCTACAATGATGAGCTGCCCTATTGGCTCGACGTTAACAGCAAGAGCCACCTCGTCGTCCCTTACAGCCTGACTAATAACGACGCAAAATTCATGCGCGGCGCAATCGATAGCGGCGAGGCTTTCTTCCGCATGCTGCGCGAAAGCTTCGACATGCTGATCGCAGAAGGTACAACCGCACCGAAGATGATGTCTATCGGCCTGCACCTGCGCATTGCCGGTCATCCCGGTCGCGCCTCGGGCCTCAAGCTGTTTCTCGAATACGTTGCCCGTCACGGCGATGACGTGTGGGTCACTACCCGCTCCGATATCGCCCGCCACTGGCATCGCTACCATCAACCGCAAGCATAGTTCGACAAAAGGGGAACTTAAAAAATGAAGAAAATGCTTCTCTCTACCATCGCCGGCCTCATGGCACTGACAATGGCATCGGCCGCCACCGGCCAGGACGCGAAACCACTTGTCGTCGGTTCCGACTTCGGCGTTGCCCCGTGGATGGTGCGCGGCGCGAACGGCCCCGAAGGCTTCGGCGTCGACCTGATCAACGCCATTGGTGAAAAGATCGGCCGCCCGAAGGTCGAGATCACCGACGTCAACTTCTCGGGTCTGTTTGCGGCACTCTTCGCCAGCCGCATCGACATTACCGTCAACCCGCTCAACATCACCAAGGACCGCAGCGAGAAGATGCTCTTCGCCGAGCCGATCTTCGCAACCGGCAACGGTTTCATCGTCGCCAAGGGCAACAAGATTGCCGGCTTCGAGGATCTGAAGGGCAAGGCGATCGCCGTTAACCGCGGCACGCTGTCGGACACCTGGGCGACCGCCAACGCCGAAAAATACGGCTTTGAAGTCCAGCGTTACGATACATTCCCGGATTCCGTCCAGGCCGTTCTGACGCGCCGCGCCTTCAGCGCACTCAACGAAATCCCGACCACGGTCTATGCCGCGAGCAAAAACCCGATGATCGAAGTCGCCTTCAAGGATTTCGACGGCCGCAAGTTCGGCTATGCTTTCCGCAATGAAGACGTGGCGCTGCGCAATCAGGTAGAAGACGCGATCGAATGCCTGAAGCAGGAAGGCGTGCTCGTTGCCCTTTACGAAAAGTGGTACAACGAGAAGCCGGCTCACGACAGCCCGCTCAGCACGGTCTATCCTGGCTATGGCGCTCCGGGCTTCACCGGCTACGACGCCACGCCGCATGAACTTGCCTGCAAATAAGTCCGGAAACCGAAGCCGCTGATCAATGATCGGCGGCCTCTTTCGGGAGCGCGCGATGCAGAAAATTATCGACAACTATCTCAATTGGGAAATCCTCAAAGAGGCGTTTCCCGAAGTGCTGGCGGGTTTCTGGGTCACGGTCCAGGCGTCGCTGGCCGTCATCGTCATCGGTCTTGTGACCGGTCTTGCACTTGCAGTGCTTCGCTGTTTGCGCAACCGTGTGATCGATGGGGTGATCACCACCTTTATCGAGATCTTCCGGACCCTGCCGCAGCTGGTCGTGCTCATATTCGTCTATTTCGGCCTGCCCTATCTCGGCATCACGCTGTCTCCCTTCCTGGCAACAGTCTTCGGCCTTTCCGCCGTGCTGTCAGCTTTCGCTGCGGAAATATTCTGGGCGTCGATCGTTGCCGTACCGAAAGGACAGTGGGAGGCCGCGACAGCGCTCGCCTTCAAGCCCTGGCGCACACTTGCTTTCATCATCCTGCCGCAGGCCGTCCGGCTTGCGCTGCCGCTCGTGACCAACCGGTCGATAGCGATTACCAAGGGCACCGCACTCGGCGTCGCCGTCTCGATGCAGGAAACCCTCGGCAGCGCCCAGAGCATCATGTCGATCAAGGCCAATCCCTCGCCGCTGACGCTCGCCGCCTTTTTCTATCTTCTGTTCTTCATCCCGCTGGTGGCCTTCAGCCGCTATGTGGAACGTCGATTTTCGCATTGAGGAGAAACGGACATGGAACTTCTTCTACTCAATTTTGCCAATATCGACTCCCTGAAACTCGTCTATCCGCTGCTGCTGCAGGGCCTGCAGCTTACATTGCTGTTGGCGATCGTCGCTCTGCCCCTGTCGCTGCTCTCCGGCCTGACCGTCGCCGTCACCTACAGTTTCGCCGGTGCGCGGGTTCGCAAGCTGATGGTTATCTTAATCGACCTGCTGCGCGCTTTCCCGGTCCTCGTGCTTCTGGTGCTGATCTATTATAGCCTGCCGTTTTTCGGCCTAACGCTCGGCAGCTTCACCGCCGTGGTCGTCGCGCTTGTCATCAACAACACCGGCTATTTCAGCGAAATCTTTCGCGCCGGCCTGGAGTCGATCCCAAAGGGTCAGCATGAAGCGGCGGCGGCGCTGGGCTTTCATAAGTTCCGCGGCATGATCTACATCATCCTGCCGCAGGCGGTCCGCAAAGTCGTAGCGCCCCTCGCCAGCAACTCGCTCGAACTGGTCAAGACAACGTCGATCGCTTCGCTTGTCGCCCTTCCAGAACTGCTACGTTCAGCACGCGTTGCCCAGGAACAGACCTACAATCCGACGCCGTTGACCGCAGCCGCCGTCATCTTCTTCATCATGCTCTGGCCCTTCTCCCATTGGGTATCGCGCTTGGAGCGCAAAGCCATCATCGGAAAGGCGTGACCGCGTGCGCATTCTGATTACAGGCGGCACCGGCTTTGTCGGTCTTGCAACGGCTGAAGCACTTCTCAAGGCCGGCCATGACGTGACGCTCTTCGCCACGGCCGGAATGCCGGATGCCTTCGTGCACGCGGAAGAACTTGCCGGCGTAGCCGTCATACTGGGCGATATCTGCTGCGAAGCGGATGTCGGAGCGGCGATTGCAAAGTCAAGGCCGCAGGCGGTCCTGCATCTGGCCGCCATGACGCCCAACCTGGAAGCCGAGCGGGAAATGGCGGCGCGGATCATAACCGTCAATGTCGGCGGCACCGCGACGCTCCTGAAGATGCTGCGTCACGCACCGGAGCTGACCCGTATCGTCGCGACGAGCAGCGTTGCCGTCTATGGTCATGTTGATGTCGAGGACGGCCCGATAGCCGAGGGCAGCTTTTCCCCCAATCCGGCAAGCCTATACGGCATCACCAAGGTCGCAGCGGAAGACACGGCGCTGCGCCTTGCATCGCTTTACGGCTTCGACCTGAGGATCGCGCGCATAGGCCCGCTTTTCGGCCCGTGGGAATATCACACCGGCGTTCGTCCGCTGCTGAGCCCGCATGCGCAGATCCTGTCGCAATGGCGCAAGGGTTCTGTCGCGACGCTGGCTCGCCCGCTGGCTGGCGACTGGCTCTACAGCCGCGACGCAGCGGCCGGTCTCGCCGGACTTCTCACCGGCAGTGGCTTGAAGCACACCACCTACAATATCGGTGCAGGTGCGTGCGAAACGGTCCTCGATTGGGCAAACGCCTTCTCGACGCTCGTCTGCGGGAATGGCGCGGCACTTGCTGCCGCGCACGAAGCGGCCAGCGTCACCGTGACTATGGCTCAGGATCGCGCGCCGCTCTCTATCGAGCGGCTCTCGTCCGACACCGGTTATCACATCCATTATCGCGGCGAGACCGCCGCCATCGACCATGCCGAATGGCTTACCCGTTTTGACCCGCTTCCGAAGAGGATCAGCGCATGAATACCGTCAACCTCGGCCGCACCGTGATCGAGATGCGCGCCGTCACCAAATCCTATTCGAACTTCAAGGCGCTGGACGGCATCGATCTCGATGTCGCGCGCGGCGAACGTATCGTCATCTGCGGTCCGTCCGGTTCCGGAAAGTCGACGCTCATCCGCTGCATCAACGGGCTTGAGACCTTTGACACCGGCTCGATCACCGTCGATGGGATTTCGATCGGCGCAAGCGCCCGCAATCTGGACAAGGTGCGCCAAGAAGTCGGCATGGTGTTCCAGCACTTCAACCTCTTCCCGCATCTGACGGTCCTGCAGAACCTGATGATCGCGCCGATGAAGAACCGCGGCAAGACGCGCTCCGAGGCGGAAGCGCTTGCTCGCCATTACCTGGAGCGCGTTCGCATCGCCGATCATGCACACAAGATGCCGTCCCAGATTTCCGGCGGCCAGCAGCAGCGCGTCGCCATCGCCCGAGCGCTCTGCATGGAGCCGCAGATCATGCTGTTCGACGAGCCGACCTCGGCGCTTGACCCGGAAATGATCAAGGAAGTGCTTGACGTGATGGTGGAGCTTGCTCGCGAAGGCATGACCATGGTTTGCGTCACACACGAAATGGGCTTTGCCCGATCGGTCGCCGGCCAGGTCATCTTCATGGATCGCGGTACGATCGTCGAGCGCAACACGCCGGAACAATTTTTCTCCTCTCCGCAGCACGAGCGGACGAAGACCTTCCTGCAGCAGGTCATCAGGCACTAGGATCATGACAATGAGATTGACTGGGAGATTGACCGGCAAAACCGCGATCGTCACGGGCGCATCCTCGGGCATCGGGCGTGCGATATCACTCCTGTTTGCACAGGAAGGCGCAACTGTCATCGCAGCCGATGTAACGACCGACGTCGTCGAAGGCGGCACACCGGTGCTGGAAGAGCTGAACAAAGTCACCGACAAGGCGATCTTCGTCAAAACGGACATTTCCAAGGGCTCGGACGTCCAATCCCTGTTCGACGATGTCGCCGGTCGTTATGGCCGCGTCGATATCCTCGTCAACAATGCCGTCATTCGCGGCGGCTCCTCGCTCGTCGATACCGACGAGGCGGAGTGGGAACGCGTCACCGATGTGAACCTCAAGGGCGCCTATCTCTGCCTTCGCGCCGCCGTACGCCAGATGGTGACCCAGGAGATCATCGGCGAGGCGCGGGGCCGTATCGTCAACATCACCTCGCAGCACGGCATGATCGCCGCACCCGGCGATTTCGCCTACGGTGTCAGCAAGGCGGGCATGGTCTACATGACCAAGCAGGTGGCCTCCGACTACGGCCATGAAAGCATCATCTGCAATGCAGTCGCACCCGGCAAGATCCTCACCGGCAAGGGTGGCCGCGCCGTCGATCCCGATATGCTAGCCTATTCCGAAAGCCGCACGCCGCTGCCCCGCCTCGGCAAGCCGATCGACGTCGCCCGCGCCGCACTGTTTCTCGCCAGCGATGAGGCGACCTATCTGACCGGCCACAATCTCATGGTCGACGGCGGCTGGATGGCGCGCTGACCAAACTGGTCAATCTATCGTTTCGACCAGCGTCCTGTGAAAAATATCAAGCGCTTTCGGCCGCCGCGGCTGCGACGACCGAAGGAGGACGATCTCGCGGTCGTAGCGCCCATCGTCATCGACTTCGGTGACGAAAAGCCCCTGCGGCTGGAAGCCGGCCCATGCCGGCACCAGGGAGTTGCCGATACCGTTTGCTACAAGAATGGCGATTGCCTCCAGTCCGTCGAGGTCGCAGAAGATGTCCGGCTGAAGATTGCGTTCTTCGATGAACAGAGCCGCCATCCGGCCTCCCCATGAACCGGGATCGTAACGGAGATAGGGCTCGCCCATGAGTGTCATTCCTATTGCGTTCGGATCGACGGCATGTTTGGACAGAAGCATGAGGCGTTCCCGGCGCAACGCATGTATGCGCAACGACTTCGGGATCGCGAATGGCGGCTTCACCAAAATCGCGGCGTCAAGTTCACTGGACAGCACCGCTTCGTAAAGCATGTCCGACGTACCGGGACTGATCTTCAGCCGCAGATCCGGCGCCGTGCCCGCAAACTTTTTGAGCACCGTCGGCATCATCCCCGTCAGGGCCGTCGAGATCGCGCCGATGGCAAGTTCGCCACTCAATTCACCACCCGCCGCTTCGGCGATAAGCACCTTCGCTTCGGCGATCAGATGGCGCATTCGCGGCATCAGCGCCAGACAGGTCTCGGTCGGCCTTGCCGAATGTGCACCGCGGGCAAGCAACGCACTGCCGAGTAACGTTTCAAGCGTCTGCACCCTTTGGCTGACCGCAGCCGGTGTCAGGTTCTGGCGTCGCGCAGCCGCAGCGATCGAACCGGTTTCGATCACGGCAAGCAGGCTCTCGATAAACCGAATATCCAAAACATTTCCTTACGCTCGGAGAGAGAAAAAGGCATTAAATGTTTTTCTGAAAGCAGGCTAGAGCTTGGACGTTAATCTTGAAGGGACACCCTATGCGCTCGCTTTTTCACCTCGCCTATCACGTCAAGAACCTCGATGACTGTCGCCGCTTCTACGGCGACGTGCTGGGCTGCACCGAAGGCCGCAGCACCGATACCTGGGTCGATTTCGACTTCTACGGCCATCAGATTTCGCTTCATCTCGGCAAGCCGTTCGAGACGACGCGCACCGGCAAGGTTGGCGACCACATGGTGATGATGCCCCATCTCGGTGTCATCCTGCCACTCGACGAGTGGTTCACACTTGCCGAACGCCTCCAGAGTGGCGGCATCGCTTTCGACATTCCGCCGGTCGTCCGCTTCGAAGGCGAGCCCGGTGAACAGCGCACCATGTTCTTCTTCGATCCGAGCGGAAACCCCATCGAGGTCAAAGGCTTCAAGGATTTTGGCAGCGTTTTCGCGCAGTAATGCAACGTTTGCATCGCATCGACGAGATCCGAGTGCTACGTTAGGATCTCGTCGCAGCAACCTTAATTCCCAAGTGTACAAGGTACTGTGCTCTTGAAGGGACACGAACAGTCGCCCCCTATTACAACCGTATGGGGGATGACAGTTGTGACACCTTACAGTGTTTCATCTTTGTGCTTCCGTGTCGCCGAATATGTGTGACGCTGCCGTCAGCTTTCGAGATTCAACACTAGGCTCGGGCGAGAATCGATCTCGCCCTAACCCAAGTTGACTAGAATTCCTGCACTGTGGGACGGATCACAATCGCATTGATATCGACATCGTTAGGCTGCTCGATTGCAAAGGCAATCGCACGTGCCACGGACGATGCCGGGATGGCCTGTTCGTAGAAACCGTGCACCGTGTCGCGCGCGGTGCCGGTCGTTCCTAGCTTCAGATCGCTCTCAACGGCGCCCGGTTCGATCGACGTGACGCGTACGGCACTTCCGACCTCCATGCGCAGCCCCTCCGAGATCGCGCTGACCGCGAACTTCGTGCCGGAATAGACGGTACCGCCCGGCGCAAAGACTTTGATGCCCGCGACGGAGCTCAGGTTGATGATATGACCGCTCTGCTGCGCGAGGAACAAGGGCAAGGCAGCGGCGATCCCATAGAGGGTGCCTTTGATGTTCACGTCGATCATCGCGTCCCACTCGTCCGTGTTGACTTCGGACATCGGCCGGATCGGCATAATGCCCGCATTGTTGATGATGACATCGAGGCGGCCGAAGTCTTGAACCACGGTCTCGACGACAGCCTTGACCTGATGCTTGTCGGTTACATCCATCACGTACACCCGGATGTCCCCGCCCTGCGCTGCGATTTCGGCTCGGACTTCATCGAGCTTGTCTTGGCGCCTTGCGGCAATCGCTACCTTTGCGCCCCTTGCCGCCAGAGTTCTGGCGACCTCCGCTCCGATGCCTGTGCTGGCGCCGGTGATGAGAACGACTTTGTCTTTGATCATGATCTTTTCCTTGAGTTTGGTGGGGTTATGGCCAGCCGCGAGGCAGCCGTTTGATGCGGGCCCAGGCCAGCAACTTGGATGAAAATATTATGCTTGCACGCGACGGTGGTGATGCGGCTGCAGGAAAGGTGAGAGAGCAAACATCAAGAGCGCCACAACAGAGAGGATCCAGAGAGGGAGCCTGAAGTCGCCGGTGCTGTCACGAAGGATCCCCAGGAGCAGGGGGCCAAGTGCCCCGGCAGAATAGCCAATCCCCATCACGAACGCCGTCCATGTGTTGGCGTCCTGTGCATCGGCTGCATTGTCGAGGGGCAGGATCATCGCGAGCGTGAAGGATCCGCCGATACCGAACGCAATCATCGGGATAAAAAGGAAAGGCAGCAGCGTCGGCGAAATCGCGACGGCAGCCGCCCCCGCAAGCGCCAGTGCCGCAAACAGGGCGATCACGATGCGACGGTCTTCATCGCGGCTGATCACTCCAGCCAATGGATTCGCCACCATGAACGCAGCAGTGAAACCTGCCAGCAGGAGCCCTGCCGCAGTGGCACTCATGCCGAGTTCTCTGAATATCGGTGCTGTCCATGAGACGTACCCGAAAAACAGGATATTGTTGGCAGCAAAGTAGAGGGCGATCAGCCACGCAACAGGATTGGCGGTGGGCAGGCCGCGTCGCGCCGATGGTGAGGTTTCTTTGACGAGCGCCCGTGTTCTACCTTCAGCAGTGGAGACAACAATCCAAGCGGCTATGGCCGTGAGGGAGGGAATTGCAAGGATACCGTCAGCGAACCTCCAGCCTCCGCCCAGATTTGCAAGCGGCTCGGTCAGGCCGGCCGCAAGCGTGCTACCGAGGCCCAGTGAAGATGCGTAGATCCCCATTAGAACCGCTGCCTGCTTCGGAAAACTCTTCTTTGCGAAGCCTGGGATTAATGCACCTGCGATCGCAATCCCCGCTCCTACTCCTACAGTGGAAGCCAGAAGCATAACGACGGAGCCGGAGAGGGCGCGCAGGATTGTCGTCAGCATGAGGACAATCAGCGCGGTCAGAATAACCCTGTCGCGGCCAAATCGGTGGGCCAGCCAAGGAGTGGGAAACGCCAGCAAACCCATCAGCATTGCAGGAATGGCTGTCAGCAGGGATGCCTCAGCGTTGGACATCCCAAACTCTTGACGAATATGTGGCAGCAAGGGTCCGATCGAAACGATCCCCGGACGAAGATCGATGGCGACCAGCACAATCGCAGCGACGGTGGCGGCGAACGAAAGCGCCGGGCGGGCGAGTGGTGCCGGAACCTCTGCCGTAGCAGCATCGATCTCGATAACTCGAAGACGATAGTGGGCTAACGGGCGGGTGGAAAGAATATGCGTCATCGGGGATCTCCAAGGCGAGAAGCAGATTGATGGGCATGGCGGGCCGAGACGAAAACGACCCACCATGACATTGGAGTTACTTCGCAGCCTCGAGGATCAGCTTCGCCACCACGTCCGGGTGCGACAGCATGACGACATGGCTGGCAGCCACCTCGACGGCAGTCGCCTTGAGGCGCTTGACCTGATCTCGCTGCAGCTGCGGCTGGATGATCTTGTCCTCGGTCGACACGACCTCGAAGGAACGAACCGTATGCCAGGCCGCCTGGGTCACCGGGGTCGAGATTGCCTTGACGCCGAACGCACCCTGGGTCGCCGCGATCAGTTCCTGTTCAGGGCGCGGCAGGTCGGCCGCGAAATAATGGAACACGCCTTCGTCGGTGAATTTCAGATAGCCTGCATCGTCCTTCACGATGAACGGTCTGCCGGGCGCATCCGGATATGGCTTTTGCGTATCGAGGACCGACTGGCCGACTTCAGGCGCGTAAGCCGCGACATACACCAGTGAATGAACCTTCGGGTTGATGCCTGCCTGCGTGATGACGGCGCCACCGTAGGAGTGACCGACCAACACAACCGGGCCTTCAGCATCGGCAATGGCCCGGTCGGTGAAAGCGACGTCGTTTTCCAAGGTGTCCAACGGGTTCTGGACAGCCACGACCTTCAATCCGGCCTTTTTCAGAAGCGGGATGACCTTGTTCCAAGACGAACCATCGGCAAATGCGCCGTGAACGAGGACAACGGTCTTGGCCTTGAAGTCTGCCGCAGCCGCGGGAAGGGCGACACTTGCTGTAATTGCGAAGACGGCCACGGCCGAGATGAGGGAGTTCAGGAGTTTCATTTCGCGTATCCTTTTGAAATCATGGTGATCGGAGGGGAAATTGAGCGCGCAGTTGTCCGATCCCGAAACAACTTCGGTTGAAATCGGGCGCTACGATGCGTGATGAAGGGTCAAGCCGCGGACATGGGCGTTCGCGACAGGTTTGGATTATCGGGGCCGAATTCTATTTGGCTTCAGCCCATTGGTCGGCCTAGGCGCGACCGGGGACGAGAAGGTCGGCCAGAATTCCAGCGCCAGCCTCCGCGATGGCCACATCTTCTGCGACAGTGCCGCCGCTAACGCCGATCGCGCCGATCGCCTGCCCCTGGAATTGGATAGGAATGCCTCCTCCGAACACGACCACGCGACCATTGTGGGAATGCTGAATTCCGAAGAGCTCAGCACCCGGTTGAGCCAACACGCTCAGCCTGTCAGTCGCGTTGTTGAAGATCTGAGCGGTGAACGCTTTGTTGATCGCCAGTTCAACGGATCCCGCCATGGCTCCATCTTGGCGATCGAAGGCAAGGAGGTAGCCGTCCGGACCAATGACTGCGATCGAACATGGGACATTCAAGGCGGTCGCCTTGGACTTCGATGTCTCGATCATCTCCCGGGCCTGTGCAGCCGAGAGCGTTGGTATGAAGCAGATCATTTCGGTATCCGATTTTCGGGTGGCCGACCGCCGTCTGCTGGCGGCCGTCCACAATGCTGAACGATCAGGCTACCCGGGCACGCGTCTGGCGCAGGGCGGTGAACAGAGCTTCGGCGGCCTCGCCGGAAGATCCCGGGTTCTGGCCGGTGATGAGCTGGCCATCGACGACGGTGTGGACGCCCCAGTCTTTTACCTTGGAGAACACGGCTCCCTGGGCGATGAGCACATCCTCGACCAAGAAAGGGACAACCTTGGTCAGGCCAACACCTTCTTCTTCGGTGTTGGTGAAGCCTGTGAGGTAGCGACCCTGAGCAAACGGCGAGCCGTCGGCGTTCTTGACATGGCGCAGCACGCCCGGAGCATGGCAGACAAGCGCAATGGTCTTGCCGGCGGCGATGAAGGATTCGATGAGCGCGATGGAATTCTTGTCTTCAGCGAGATCCCACATCGGGCCATGACCGCCGGGATAGAAGACAGTGTCAAAGTCCTTCTGATCGACGCTGTCGAGGCGTACTGTCTGGGCGAGCTGAGCGTTAGCGTCGGCGTCTGCCTTGAAACGAGCAGTGAGCTCGGTCTGGAACATCGGTTCGTCGCTCTTCGGGTCGAGCGGCGGCTGGCCGCCCTTGGGCGACGCAAGCGTGATCTCGGCGCCGGCGTCCTTGAAAACGTAATAGGGAGCTGCCAGCTCCTCAAGCCAGAACCCGGTCTTGCGGCCGGTGTCGCCGAGCGTATCGTGCGAAGTCAGTACCATGAGAACTTTCATCGTCTTATCCTTTGTTTGTCGCGGCCGGACCGGCCTGGATTGTCGATCAGCGCTGCTGGCCTTTCGATGAAGTGATCATGTCATCCGCAGAGATATTTGAGAAATTTACTTATTGGATTTTAGATATTCACGTGCCATTACATCTGAATGAAATACGATCTGAACCTTCTGCCCGTCTTCCTGGCTCTCATGGAGGAGCGGAGCGTCACCCGCGCTGCCAGCCGTCTTGGCATCACGCAGCCTGCGCTGTCGAATTCGCTCAATCGGCTCCGCGACATGCTGAAAGATCCGCTGTTCATCCGCGAACGCTACGGCATCAGGCCGACACAGCTTGCCGAGGAAATTGCGCCGACGATCGAGGCGGCTTTGGCGCAGCTTGATGATCTCGTCGTCCACCAGCAAGATTTCGATCCGGCAAGCGCGGAACGGCTGTTTCTGATCGCGCCAAACAGCTACGTCGAACTGGTGTTGATGCCAGCGCTGGTGGCAAGGCTGCGAGAGCAAGCTCCGGGGATCAAACTTCGCATGACGCCTTTCGGCAACGATCTCGTCGATACCGGAGTGATTTCGGGGACGACGGCCATGGTGCTAGGAAGGGTCATTGACCCACCAGACAACCTCGTCGTCCAGCATTTGATGGACGATGGACTGACTTGCATCGTACGTCGCGACCATCCGGATGTCGGTGCCAGCCTGACGCGAGATCTCTACGAGAGCCTGAAGCATGTCAACGTGTTGCCGCCGGGTCGCATTCGTGCGGGCGTATTCCAGGCGTTGGGGCAGCAGAATCTCAAGCGCGAGGTTGCTGTCTCCGTCACCCATTTCCTGTCAGTTCCCGAGATGGTCGCGGTGACCGATTATTGCGCAACGTTGCCGCGCCTGATCTGCCGCAGCCTAGAGCGCGACCCGCGGCTTAAGGTCTTGGAAGCGCCTGTCGATCTTGGAACATTCCCGGTCGAGATGGCCTGGCATGTGCGATATCGTCACGATCCCGCTCATCGTTGGCTTAGGGGTGTCGTGAGCGAACTTGCGAAAGACTTGGTAGCGTAACAGAAGCCGTCCCCCCATTTCGCTCGTCCGCGCGATAGCATTCGCCTTGACGAGGATCGAACCGCGGACCCTCAGTTCGATGGTTTTGTCTGTCTGAAATTTTCCAAATTAGGAAACTACGTTCCTCTTCGGAATGGCCGGCTTAGGTCGGCGGTTTCGGCAGCTTTGCGCCCCAAGCGTTCATCGCATAAATTCAAGGAATACCTATTTCTGGGGTATACGTCTTACGTCCTCCGAGCAGAAATGTTTAATATCGGGAATGACAGAACCTACGCCCGATCAAATCGAAAAACTCGCTACTGCCTTTGAGCGATTTACCCGTCGTTTCAAGGTCGCGGAGGCAGCGGCAGTCATGCAAAACTCGCTCAACGCACTCGACATTCAGGCGCTTCTATTCATTGATGAACATCCCGAGTGTAATTTGGGGGATGTTGCCCGGCACCTTCAAGTCGCTCTGACGACAATGTCGTCTTCAGCCGACCGACTGGTACGTCGGGGTATGATTGACCGACAACGGCCAGAGGCGAACCGTAGGTCGGTGGCTCTGACCATCACAATCAATGGACAGCAAGCGGTTGCAGGCTATCTCGATGGATATCGAGCCTCTTGCAAAGCAATGCTTCAGGCTCTCGATCCCGTTGATCAAACCGAATTCTTGCGGCTTACCCAGCAAATCGAAAAATACGGCGTTTGAATATTACGAACTTCGTAGTATCTCTCCGAGATCGAAACGATCAGGGACGTCATCATGACCAACACATCGCCCACTGCACTCATCACAGGAGCAAACAAGGGTATTGGCCTCGCCATCGCGCGGCAGCTTGGCACAGCCGGACACACGGTCTGGCTGGGATGCCGAGACATTTCACGAGGTGAGACGGCAGCTAGCGACCTGCGAGATAGCGGAATAGACGCTCATGCTGTGCAACTTGATGTCACAGACAATACAAGCGTTTCCAACGCTGCCAAAACCATCGAAAGCAAAGTGGGGCATCTGGATGTTTTGGTCAACAATGCCGGGCTCATGTTTGGTCCGCCGCCCTCGCTTGCCGAAGAGTCACTTGACGAGATGCAGCGGATGTTCAACACCAATGTATTCGGCGTCATGCGCGTCACTCAAGCTTTCTTGCCGATGCTGCGCAATTCGAAGGCGGCCCGGATCGTAATGATGAGCAGCGGCCTGAGTTCATTGACGGACGCCTTGGACATGCGCAGCGAAACATGGACGGTCGGCTATGCCGGATACTGCGCCTCTAAGACTGCGCTGAACATGTTGACCGTCAAGCTCGCGAAGGAGCTGGATCGGGAAGGGATAAAAGTCAACGCAGTAGACCCCGGCCTCACATCGACCGATATGACAGGCAACAAAGCCGGGCACTCACCCGAGGAAGGCGCTCGCCCAGCATTTGCGCTAGCAACGACCCACGCATATGGACCGACAGCGGGGTTCTTCGCTTGCGCTCCATCAGGCGAACTTTTGCAAATGAGTTGGTGATACGGAATCAGGGGATATGGGATGCGAGCCAATCGGTTCCGCATCTCAGTGTCTCCAGGCGGGATAGCGTCGATACCTGTCATGGTCGGCAGGCCTGATGGAAGCGACGCGTTGAGACGAGTGGCGGAGGTTTTGGCAAAGACACCACGGTAATGCGTAATCGATTTTCATGGGAACGAAGGTATCTTACCTACACATACTTCGTTGGAACCTCGAAACCGGCCTTCATGCAATTCGAGAACCGTGGACGTCTCAGAGCTTCACGCGCCTGAGGTCGCAGCGGTGGCGAAGCCGCCATACCATCGACGACCCGTCACGCTTTCGAAACGCAACCTCCGTGGGAGCCTACTGGGCCTGACGTCACGCCGCAAGCAATCGGGTGAAACGGACACTGCCGGCCAAGTCTCGCAATGGGGAGATCCGAAAGTGCGGCTGCGCCTGATGTCGCGCGCCGCGGCCGGAGCAGCAGACGCGGGCCTGGGCTCTCGGCTCTTGAAGTTTTTTTCGCTGCCTGCGCCATAGTGTCCATGTCGGGACGCTTGGTTGGCGTGGGCTGGAAGTCGCTTAGGTCAAGGACGGGACCAGGTTCCGGCGTGACGATGCCATCGACGGGAGGTGGGGCAGTTATGCGGGGTGCCGGATCGGGGGCAGTCGATCCCGCCTCCCTTCTGGCCACTATGTTGAGGCTCCTGCGGCTGCCCTATTTCCCGCTCCTGCACGGCGAGAATTCCCGAAATCACGTCCTGCGAACGTCGCTATGCTGATTTCTCCGATACTCTTCATCTTCCTGGATCGGCCTTGCTCGTTACACTGCGCGCAGGCCCGATCGCGCGGCGGCCGATCTATCGCGATTTAGCCATCTTCGAATCGCAGGCAGTCTCCAAACATGGGATCGGGTGGGTGAAATGACAGGGTTGCCCCGCTGATAAAATCCAATTGCAGACCGGATTTCCAGGAAGGTCTATGACCGACTTTCCGGACGTGCGCTTGCGTGCGCGATAAATGCAAGAAATCACTTGGTGAGGGCTCAGAAGATCGGGGACATTTCGGAGACGATATCGTTCTTCTGCGCGACACATGCGACTGGAGAGGCCGTCGCCTGTTCCATGCCGGCAGCAAAGGCCAGTAGATATGTTGACGTAGCGAGACGATAAGAATCCGGGACATGCGCAGAAGATCGTACTGGCGTCTCACGCCCAGGCTGCAGTCGCCTACTCTTTAGAGCCTTCCCCACGAATGATGCGTGACTTCTATCTGGTTGGATCAATCGTCCGCGCACGCGATATTCTGGCACCTTAGTCAATCTGGCGAAAACGATAGATTGCTGAAGTTGTCGTCAGAGGTCACAAATTGTCATAGGGAGACGCCACGCTGCGTGCGGGCAAAGTCAACAAGCCAGGGAGGTTCTCTAACCGCGCAAACGGAAGGATGCGGCCATGGTTGAAAAACACGTGATCGATAAATGGCGAAACGCCCCCCGATTGACAACGCTTGCGGGTTTTTTCGAACGGACAGCGAGCGGAAAAGGCGGCGCGCCTGATCGGAGAGAGCCGGATGTGGACCTCAGCTTGCTGGACTTCGACCTCGATTGCACGGTTTTCGCATCTACCCACCGGCGACTATGGGGTGCGTTCGACAGTCATTACTTTGCGAGCATACCTTTCCGGCTCGAGGAGGAATGCCGTATTGGATCTTCACTTCTGTCGCTGGCCTTGAGGAAATGGGCGCGATCCGGGGCCCCATCTAAACTCTATACGCTCGGAACCGGCACGGGTTGTCTCGCACGCACGCTTTCTACCCTGGGAGACGGTCGTATCGAGGCGCTTTGCTGCAGCCCAACCTCTGCAAACCGAGATGCTTTCTCTGCAAACCGTGGAAGCGAACACGCCCATTTTTTTCATGGACCTTTCTTCGATCTCACCGAAGATCGCTATGATACGGATCCAGAGCTTCGCCCATTTCGTGACGGTTTCGACGTGCTTCTCGAAGACACGACGTTCCAGATGTATGATAGCGACCGTCTGAGGCAACTCGACTTCATTGTCCCGCGTATCAAACCGGGTGGATTGTTGGTCCAGATTGAGAAACTGGCTCACAATGATGTCGACATCTATCTCGATCGCGAGCGCCAGAAGGACGAGCTCTTCAAACCGCGTTTCTTCACCCCGAGCAGCATCGCTAACAAGCAGGACGAGGTGCTTGATACGATGCACGATCTTCAGGTCGACATGCAGGCGACGGGCGCGGCGCTTGCCTCGTTTTTCCGTTACTCCGCAATCACCTGGAACAGCGGAAATTTCTACACCATCATCTCGTCCAACGCCCGAGCGACCATCGTCGAATTTGTTTCGCTGATGCTCAAGCCTGCAATTCCTCCCGCCTTTTGCCATCATCCGCTGCCGATCGTGCTGGTTGACACCGATGCAGATGCGGTCGCATCGGAGCTCAATTGGCGATCTCCAAGCCCAATGGTCGCATTCGAACCACGCCGGCCATTCGTTTACTGAACATTGGCGGGGCGAGCATGTCTGCGTCTATCATGCACTATAGTGGCGCTGCCGAAATCCGGTTCGCGCTCACGGCTCTGATGCCATCCATTGAGCCCTTCTGGAACCAACCGATCGCCGCCTATGCCGCGGCGGCCTACCGATTGGATAGACCGCAGTCAAGGAGCTGCGTGCGAAACCATGCGATGACGCTCCTGCGTGCTGTCACCGAGCGGGCCGCGCTCAAAGCAGGCTACGATACAGACGAAACCGCAGCTGCTGGCCGTGAGTTGCTCCAATCTCCGGTCATACAGACGGGGCCCCATTGCTTGCTGCTTTTCGAGCCGGATGCGTTTTATACGCATCTGTTCAGCCTGCTCGGCTTGGCCGCTCATCGTAGAGAATGGCACATCACCTATTTCGGCACGACGATGTCATTCAAGGAATCGGCCAAGAAGGGGCCCGGCTGGCTTAGGATCGATGGAGAGCCGCTCAATCTCTTCGGCCTGCCCCGTAGTCGAATGGATGGACGCAGCATCTGCTGCCCAAACGGCCCATATCGTTTCGCGCTGACGAACTCGGAAGGTAAGAAAACGCCGACCCAGGCGTCCCGGCAACTGCTGGACGACCTTCCCTCTTTCTCCTTCGGCTCCGCAGCCGAAGCTATCAAATGCGCAAACCAGATATTGTGGCAGAAGCGGATGGGCACACCCCTGAAGCTGCTTCAGCTAGACGATTTCGATGTTGCCGAGCTCATCGCCGATCACCTGGATGATACCGGATCATGGATGGCGAAATGCTTCGTTTCTGGAGGTGAAGCTGAAAAGATTTCTGCAGATATCGACCGGCTCAATGCTGGTCCTTGGCGAGGATGGATCAAGAGGACGACAGATCATTTCTGGCTGGTGGAGAGAGATAGCGTCGTGCCCTTACGGCTGTACGCCGGCTATCTGCGCAGCGGCAATGCTTGCCATCCCGACATCGAATTCACACCTTCTGCAATCGCTGCGGCGCTCCGCGATCGGAAACTGCTTCCAAGCCTGTTCACGGCATTTCTCGTGCTTTCGATACTTCCTGGTGTTCGCGCGCTCGGTGGATGCCGGCAAACAGTCTACCTCCCGCTTATGCGTTACCTCACCGCTTTAAGTGTGACGCGGTACGGAGACTATGAGCTACTGGATGCGCTAAGGCAGGATGAGCGACCAGGACAGTGGGGCCATCGTGTCTTTCTACCCGCAGCTGCGGATCCCATTCTGGAGGTCGATACAGCCGGTGGCATTTCAACGCTATTGCACAAATATCGAAACATGCGAGTGACCGAAGCAAGTGGCGATTTGACGAGCTTTACGAAGGACGCAATCTGGGCGGAAATGGCCAAGCATCTGGCAAACGGCGACATCTCTGCCGGCTCTCCAGAGTGGTCCTGGTCAGCGGCGTGACGGGTTTTCACTGCAGCGCAATTGGAAAATGACTTCCGCGGTAATGCGGTCGTGGCGTTCATCGCCAGCCATATGGCGACTGCTGGCGCCGCCGCCCGGAAACCGCCTGCAGTCCGCAGAGGTCGAATGATCACGCCTCCAAGCAATCGCCTCCGGCGGGGTTGGTAGATGGGATCGGCACTCCCTGTCGACACAAATGGTGTCCTCCGTCCGCTATAGCGACAGTCTGTGTTCGTCGCCGATAAGGATCAGGCGACTGGCCGACGCGTTGCTCCAGTTCCAAAGGACGAGATTGAGATCATCGGCGGTTGCGGCGGGTGCGTAGCTCTTCACGATCAGCCCGCAATAACCGTCAGCGGCAAGCCGACGCCCGAAGGTCTGCTTTCTTGTCTCTCCAGCAGACTTCATCTGGTAACGCAAGGTCGGATCCGCGAGTGCCGCCGCATCCATGCCTTGCGCCCGACCGGCCGTGTGGTCCCGACAGTCGAATACATGTTCGAGATCCGCATCATAGGAGACCAGCGTGGTCGGTTGCAGATAACCGACTTGATTGGCCTCTTTGAGCGCAGTCATGATCGTCAGCGACGGATAAAAGGGCCGGCACACCTTTCGATCGCCTCAGCCAGTGCCAGTACATCCGTGGTCACCGGCGAGCGAGCGTTAGCTTATAGATAAGGCGCTCATATTTTAGCGCGACCCATTTCGGCCTCGGAAGGAACGTTCCGGAGCCGTGCCCGTTCCTTGCTAATCGGATGGAGGCTCACCCAGATGTTCAAGAAGTTATCTACGCTCACCGCAGCGGCAATGGCCTGCCTCACTCTCGTAGGCTGCGTCAGCGAGAGCGGTTATTCAACGTACGACAGAGGCTACAATCGCTACGACAGACCATCGTATGTTTATCGCGCTGACCGGCCCGGTAGGGATTGGGATCGCCGACATCATGACAGGCGCGATTGGGACCGCCACCGGGAGACGCGACGGGATGATCACCGTGACCGCCGCGATTGGGATCGCAACGACCGTCGTCGATCGGAAACTCGGGAGTACCGAAACTATCGCAGCAACGACCGAGACGGTAACGAACCCATCATTCTGCCGCCGCGTCGTTCTTGATCCTTAGACGCGAGAAAGCCGCCCCTCGTGAAGGGCCGGCTTCCTTGCCGGTGGTGTCGGTGGGCCAAGGTTGCTGAAGCCTTGGTACTGAATTGCGCCTACTGCTTACAAGGCAGTTGCTGGTGGACCAGGGCCGGCCGTTCTTCAGATGCCTCCGATACCCGATAGGCCTGCCAGATCTCGATCTCGTTGTCGCTTCCTGCTTCCTTGGCGTGGGGGGTAAGGGCGGACATGATGCGGATCTTGATGCCGAGGGTTCGTACGGTCGCTTGGAGTTTGTCGGTCGCGTTCATTGACCGGCCTCCCCAAATTCGTATCCGTCGGTTCGGGGATCGGAATAATAAAGTAGGCCCACCTCCTCGTAACGCCGCTTGTCTCTTCGATGTACCTCGTCATCTGATTAAGCATGCGCTCTAGGTTGCGGTACAGGTTAGTGCCAACGAGGTCGTCGAAGTAGGTGGCCACGAGGTTGTCCGCATGCGAGCTCGCTACGCCTAATTGGTAGAGCGCCGTCTCTGGCGTGGAAGTGGTATAATATGCTGCTTCGTCTCGAGCCCTTCAATTCGGCAAGCGAAAATTCCCCGCTCTGTGTCACGGTGATTTTCGTTTGCCAGACGCCAGCTTAGAATGGCGTCCATAGCGACTGCTGCCACTAATCTGCCGCTAGCTTGTAACTGCGGCTACAAACCGCTAGGCCGCACCCTGCCCGGCCACCACATGAATGGGTCATTGATCGGCTTTCCCGAGCCGATTTGTTCGTATTGATGGTTGTGAAATTGGTTCGATCCAACTTACACGAAGCCTCCCTCATCTACGCGCGATCCGCGCAGCCACTTGAACCCGAGATGGGTTGGCTGCGCGAGGACGTGCAGCTCACCTTCTTTGCCGGCGCCGAACATCGTGCCGCGCAGCGCAGCATCATCCCTCGGACAACTGAAGTCTTCGAGGAACAGCCATGACCTCGCTCATCAAACAGGCTGACGAAAGTTCGCAAAACTCTCGCCATCGGTGAAACCAGCACCTACTGCTAGGCTTGGCGAGGCGGGCCTCTCCTCAAAGACAAATCCGGCCGGTCTATCAAGCCCGACGACCCTGCCCTGGCCCCCCGCGCGTCCTACCCCTCCTCGCATAAGACCGCACAGAACTTGATCCTGTCTTCGGCACGCTCACGTTTGGCCTGCTCCTTCCCTTCTGTCGAAACGGAAGAAGCGCCCTCCGCGATTAGGCAGAGGGCGCTTGTAATGGAGGCGGCTCTTTCGTAACATGCTGTCGCGTTCTCGTGGGGACGAGTGTGGCCGGAGCGCGCTTTGTGCAGCTCTGGCCACTTCACAAGGAACCAACGCGTGCCAGCTTCGTTATATCGACGTCGCGAGAGCCGTCCCCCGTCCCCTGACAGAGTTTAAGTCCCCTCTCGAACTCAAGCTCTCGCGACACCCTCCTCCCTCCGATGTCAGTGCGAATCACCATTGACTTTTTGCATTCTATATGAGAACATACAGTGAACATTATGGAGGTGCAGATGAACCGTACCGATGAAGTTGTATCTCGAGCCTTGGCTGTCGTTGCTGCATCGCGCGCGCTGCGTGAGAAGCAGGAAAAGCAGAGGCGTGAAGTTTACGAACGCGTTCAGATCGCCTCTCTAAAGCGTCCTACTGTCCCGAAGGGCATACAGCTGCGACTTAACCTGCAGTGACACTTCCTCGTCTGAAAGACTACCCCGCAGACAAGATCGACATGTCGTGCAATTGGTGCGGCAGCTATGGGGAATTCGAAAGGAAGGCGCTTATCAAAAAGTTCGGCGCCAACACGAAATTTTCCGAGCTTCGGAGGATCTTGGCAAATGGGTGTGAGTACGCAGAAACTGATCGCTGCTACGCATCTTTCCCTTGCCTGCTGAACGCCAGGCTTCTCATAGAGGCGCGAGGATGAGCGACGAAACCAGAACCACCCGCACCGACTCTGTAATCGTTGAACACTACTGCTGCCATGACGGCTGCAAAAAGTGGGGCTGTTACGGCTTCGAGGAAAGCAGAGCCATCACACTTTGGTATTGCGCCGAGCATCAGCCGCCCATCTATCGGGGCCTGCCTCGGCATGGTGAGGCACGATTAGCTGCAGCCGAGATCGCCGACATTCTCCGGTGATATGGACTGAAAAATACGATTGGCGCATCGCCTGGCCGGGCGAAGGCCATCAGAACTGTAGCGGCTATGACGGCTCAATCTAAATCGGCCGCATCATGCGAGAGCTGACGACACACACCAGCAAGAACGAATTCATGTGGTCAGGCGTCGCTCATGGGAAAGGCGGCTTCACGCGTCGCATCACCAGGCCGTATCGAGGATGGGGGCCAGAGCACTGGCAAGCCGCGAATGCGGTCGAAGATTGATATGATCGGATGCGCGAGGCGAACGGGTTGCCGCCCGCTCGATGACGGGCGGCTGCTTTGCGAAGGCTACGACAGTAACGAGGAGACTGCTGATGTTGCAAAAAGAGCCCGAATTTCTCATACAGTGTGCTGTCGAAACTATTCACGCGTCGCCGCCGGTCGGCATCCTGCACTTACTGACCGACAAGCGCCAATTCGCAGTTGCCATCACCGAAGAAGCTGCGCGGGACGTCGCAACCAAATTGCTGGCTTTCGCAAACCAGTCAAAGGATGACGGCTGATGTCCCGGTGGCATACTCTAATGACAGATAGGTCCCCGTCGTACGATCCCCGAGAATGGACAAACGTCAATTTGTGTGATTTCATGGTTGTATGGCGCTTTTAGCGCGCCCCTGACTTGCAGTCATTCTAGCCCCTCGGAACCACCCGAGGGGCAATTTGCGTGTACGGTCTCGTACTCTTTTCTCCAGGAAGCATGACGACTATATCGATGGTCTGGGTGCGATGGAGGCTAGTCTCCTTCCGACTATAGTTTTTCTAGGCATTGACATGGTGCTGCATCAACCGAAGCGGTGCAGGCACCCAGTTGATATTGAGGCAACAGATTGTGGAAATGAGCGAAATTATTCACGCTGGCTTCGAGAGCCCGACCCTTTCATTTATCAGGGATATCGACATCGAAGAACTTATCGAGCAAATCGTGGATAATGTCGATGTGTATGCTGAGGCTATGGAAGCAGCTGCGATGCTCCAATCAAACTCTGTTTGCGGTATGTATCGAGGTGCCGGCTGGAGCGTCTGGTTCTGGCGGACCTCTCATGCTGGCTCCGTTCACTGATCTCAGGGCGGTGGTGCGGACAGCGGAACCTTTTTACGAAATTCGCAGTTATACAGCCGCCAAACCCTTGTTGCGTCCGCTCCGGGGCTGGGTAACAAGCCCCGCTACTTCCACGAAGTTGTAGCGGGGCTTTTTGATGTCCCGGCTGCATTAGCAGAATTAACCTTCTACGCTTACCATTATCCGAATAGTTTCTTGCCGACCTAGATAATTACCTAAATATTACCTCGTTCAATCGCGAGGCATATTATGGCAGGCAAAAGGCTCTATAGTGTTCGTTCTCCGAGACTGACATTTCGGAAGCGCCCGAAGACGCCCGTAAAAAATGTACCGCTACCCATACGCCCAATGAAGCCCGATATTGTGTTCGTTTATGCTGACGAAATATTGGATCACGTGTTCGTAGAGCCGTCTAATGATAACGGCCATCGGTATTGGTCTTTGAGGTGAGCAGCCTCGCGCTAGTAATTTTGGCCATCCTTTGAGTGCTGTCATTTACCCCTCTTGGACAGTTAAACGGGTCGGGCTGTGTTTAGTCCGGCCCGTAGCCTCTTGATGTCAGGGTGGTGGGTTCGGCCATCATGAAATTCCCGTAAATGCTGGCAGGGCCCTCACCCCCGGCGAAGAGCCTACGGTCTATTCGAGGCTGCCTCCGCAGAGATTGTCAAATACCGTACCATTTAGCGGAACGGCTGGGGGACAATCACGGCACGCCAAGCGCGCAGAAGATGTTAGGGTGGCATCTGGGAGCCATCAGTCTGTGCTTCCTGGCCAGGTTCCCTCAGTTGATCGATGGGATAGACTATGCCGGAGAAAAATAGCGGCATCGAATTCTCGTTCTGGAAACAACGTCCCATAGCAACCGACCATCTATAGGCACCTGAAGCGTTCATCAGCCGGTGCTCTGCATGATATGATTGGCCGTCGAGAATAGCTTGTTTAATCAGACGCTTCGTTTCAGCTCGATCTTCTTCATGTACGCGAGCGAAATAGGATTCGAAAGGAAGGCCTTTAACGGTTTGCCTGGGATCGAGCCCAAATAGCGAGGCCACCAGGGTATCTCCAAAAATGAGGTTGCTCTCCACAACCCATGTGAAAATACCGGCTTCAGTGGGCGCTAAATGATCTTCCGCATCTTGTTGGTTTTCCACTTCCATCAAAATCACGTCTTTCCTCCTAGCAGCGCCGCTTCCTCACTTACGAACACCCGTCCTGCAGCCAGGCGGGATACAGCGGCTTACTATCTATGGTAGACCAACCCAAAAAAATGCAAGTAGTTCCTTCACTAATCGTTTAAAAAATTGCCCCCACCCAAGTATTTAGGTGATAACTTGTCACAATATTCGATTATGAGTAATAATCTCCGGCTGGGACATACAAAAGAACTGAAAACCGTCTCGGATATAAAATAACAAGACGTTCGCCTGACATGCTGAAAGGTACCGAAATGGATAAGACTATCGCGGCTCGTTTGGAGCGGTGGAAAACCGAACTCAATATGGCGCCGTCATCCGAAAGACATCAGGCGTCGTCCTCTGCATTATCTCGCCATATCAGTAAAGTCCGCGACGCAAAACGTCAGGCTCACGTTGGACACCGGAAGACTAGCGCAGGCGATGGCCCTGACGAGACCAACAGGTAGTCTTTGAAACCACCGACTGATGCCATGGCGGTGGTGTGCCGTCAGTTCCGATAGACAAAATCCATTAGCTGTGGCTAAATATCGGTGGGCGCAACTGCGCGTCTTTGACCTCCAGTCGAGGCACAGGCCTCTCGGAACCACACGAGTGGCCTTCGCTCGGTACGGTATAGGACCTTTCCTCGCTATTACCATCTGACTATATCAACTTTGGGGTGCGGGAGGGGCTTGTCTCTCCCCGATTTCGCTAATGCGGAATAGTTGGCTTTACAGCTGCGTCAACCGAAGCGGCGTGGGCACCCCACGATGTCAGGGCGGCAGTCCGAGCGCCTCGCACAAGTTTCGATATTGATAACATAGTTTCCTCGTTATTCTGCGAGGAAGCCATCACGCCTTTTATTCAGTTAACATTGCGAAAGTGTCATGAACGTTGCCAACGACAATTTGGACGAGCTACGGCGCGCCGAAAAGACTTTCATTGAGGCGGCCAAGCTGCTCCAAGCGCGGCTGGACGAGATGAGATCAAACCTCGAACGTTTAAGTGAGATCTCTGACAGAAGACAGGATGCTCCTGATCCAAGGTAGGCTCCGAATGAGGATGTCGGTGCGCACGAAACTTCTCTCTGTCTTTCCGGTTTTTCACCCGCCAACACTGTTTTGTCCATCTCAAGGTCTTCCTCGGCCCCGGTGCGCCATCATCGCAGCGGGGCTTTTGATGTCAGGGCGGCGGGTACGCTGTCCTCAAGTCACACACCTTCGACGATACGGATGTCTCGCTCTACGACACCTTCGAGCAACGCCATCGTATCCTGATAAGCCGGGCTGTCGTGCGCAGCTTTTGCATGTTCCACTCTATCAAATTCAAAAATCACCGTGCGCTGCTCAAGTCCTGCTTCGTAACATCGCGTGTGATGAAAAAACACGCTGTTAACCTCCGACGAAATGCTGCAAGGGGAATGCGAATCGGCATAAATAATTACTTTCAGTCTTCGCCCCCTACCGAGACATATCCCGCGGAACCTTCGGGTCTATTCGCTGTTATTGGCGAGAACGGAGAGCCCCAAAATGACGAGACTGGAGAACGACCCCGGCCTGCAGAACAGGAGTGAGCCGGTGTATGAGCGCAGAAAGAAAGCTTTGCTTGGTCGAGGGGCAATAATCGCTCTGGCGTCCTTCGCGGCGCTTATAGCTGGGATTTGGCTAATGATCGTTAGCTATGGTCTGATCAGCGGAAGGTGAGGCCAATCGGATAATGCCACGGAACCTTCTCCTGCCCTCGCCGTTCGACAGCCGCCAAACCCTGTTGCATCCGCTCCGGGGATGGGTAACAAGCCCCGCTACTTCCACGAAGTTGTAGCGGGGCTTTTTGATGTCAGGGCAGACGGCCCCGACAATCGGCTCACCTAGCCCTGCCAGCTTTAAGCAAGCCAGCGCAGATACCCCTCTCTACAGTAATTGAACAAGAGCGATTCGAGATGATTTGGCGACCTGTGTCTTCGTTAGCTGCCAACAAGCTAATCTTCCTAAAGTTCGACCACCTGACGAACGCACATTGGATAGGCTACGTGAATGCCGACGGGATCTGCGAGTGGCCAGAGAAGGTTAAGGGCTATCGCCCGACGGGCTGGCAGGAGGCGCTTAGCGACATCTCAGCCGTCGCTGAATTCTGCAAGTGAGCGGCGGTTTAGAGATACCAGCGATGATGTCTCTTGGGATTCCGGATACTGAGCGCCAGCTCGATTATGCGCATGTCCCGGTAACCATGAAATTCATCGGCCACTTCTCGTGGAGCTGCCTTCGCAGTCTGGTCTTTAAGTAAGCTGAGACGGACATCAATCGGTCACTGGACATCGCACTATTCTGAGCAAGGCGCTCTGCTAACTCCTTCACGAGCAACTCCACTATCAACGCGGAGATAAAAGCAGATTTGAATGCATCGGCGCAATCGATGTGGTGAGTAATTTCCAGCGCGGTTAATTCTCCCTTTGTCGGTTCCAAAAGAGGGTGATTGACAAATGACATCGGGTTGGGCTGGCACCGGAGCTTTTCTTGGTCTGTCCGGTTTCCCAGCCGCCACCCTTGGTTTGTCCATTTCGAGGTCGGCTTTCGGCCACGCCGCGATCCCAAACCCTCAGCGGGGCTCTTGATGTCAAAGGTGATGGTTTCGCTTCTTATCTAATCAACCAGGCGGGTCGGTGATCGGCGCTTTGCCGTCCACGGTGCCAAACCGGCCAGTCATCTATGTCTGCACCACTAAGACCGACAGGATTATCGCGGCAGAGAAAAGAAACGTCGTAACTAACGAACGTCGTTCCAGAAATCTCATGAAGGCGCAACGTTGTCATTCGCGATCACATCCAGATCGATGTGGGGCGCATAGCCGATGAGCCAAATTTCCATCCGCTCCGGGTTTTCGTCCTCGGTATAAGGGCAAATAGATGCTGGATCGCCACGTTCACTATCCCGGCATCCAGGATGAAATCTCGGGTCGCTCATCGCGTTCCCTTAACCCCGCGGGTGCTGCACCTTCTAGAAAACGAGCGCGACAAATCTGCAGTGCCTCGGGAATTGGTATTTTGGTCTCGCGCCGGAACCCCCGTCAGAGATATGGCGCTAACGAAGATCCTTCATGAGAACCAGGTGGGAAGCGATACGAAAGGCAGATTGCGACTGCTCATGGATTTCGTTCGAGCTTTCGCGACTGGGTCTCGAAAAACGGTTACTCCAACGATCTTGCTGAGCGCACACTTCCCACAGCCTGAAGAGCATGATCGAGGCTGCCTACCGCAGAACCGATTTGCTTGAACAAAGAAGGATGCTGATGTTGCAATGGGACGACCATTACCTTCAAAAAGTCAGGTCGGAGGATGAGCATCGCCGCAATGTCGAGACAAAGCGATTAGAACAGCTACTTGGCGAGGCAAAGACATTTCGCCAAGCGGCGGATATCCGCGCCTATGTTTCTGCAGTGGTGGACCGTCGCGATGCCGATTCGCTCGCATTCGATAGCGGACTGGACCAACGGGCGAACTGGGCTCTAAGGCAGGCCGGTCGGATAGATCCTACTGGTTCCAAACCCCGGCCTTAAGGAAATTGCTCCGCCGCTGACTCTTTTCCAACATTTTCTTGAGGAAACGCCAAGTTTTCGAGATATTTCTGTAAATATCGGTTGATCCCTCGAAATTCATCGGTATATATCGCGCCGTTCCAACGTTTTTGGGTCGGCAGCGACGCAGAACATCCTGAAGGACAGGTGGCCGAGTGGTTTAAGGCGCACGCCTGGAACGCGTGTGTGCGTGAAAGCGTACCGTGGGTTCGAATCCCACCTTGTCCGCCATTTTATCAATTAAAACAGATATTTACGTGAGCAAAACTGATATTCGGGTCGTTTTATCGTAACGGCGTCTGCAACACCTTTGTTTTTTGGATATCGGCGAGCCCATCCCCTGTGGGTGGGGCAATCTCGATCCTCTGGAGATCGCTGCTCCGTAGAATCACTGGTCACCTACATCACCAGATCGTTGGCTTGCAGTCCGCGTCGACAAGTCCCATTCGCTACATCATGGAGTAAGAAAAAAGGCGGCATCTCTGCCGCCTCTCTTCACGCTGCCACGATCAATCAGTAAGGCGACTGGCACTGCGCACGCACGCCCGCGCGAGGTACATACGTGTTGTCCGATGCACGGTAGGTACGATAGCGATTAGCGCACCACTGCGCGTGGCTGCTGCCGTACGAACGATTGCCGGAGTTGGCAATCGCACCACCGATGATGGCGCCAGCCGCCAGGCCACCGATTACCGCACCTGCATTCGATCGACGATGCCTGTGGTGGTGACGGTCATACCGGCGGTGGTGTCGGCTATAGTGCCGCCTATCACCGCGATGATGCCGGTAGTAGCGACGATGGTCGCGGTATTGGACCTGTTCAGCGTTGCTAGCCTGTGGGGCAGAAACTGTGGGAAGTGGTAGGGCCGCAGCCGGGGCAAACGAGGTCAGCGTTACGATCGCCGAAAGCGAGACCGCAGAAAATACCTTGGAAATTGTTCGCATAATTGTCTCCGTTAATACGGGACATAATGCTCCGGAAACGTACTGGTTCCAAAATTAGTTAGTGCGCAAACAATCAGAGTGAACAAAAAGGCCGGAACGAATCCTCGCCCTGACGAACACCACCATCTCTCGCCGACCATCGACAGGAGAACTTTCAAGCTGACGGCCGGGAACAGAATCAACGCTATCGAGTTCATTGCGCGCTTAATGAGAGTACGCATGAAATGAAGTACGAGAAGTTCGAGACCCGGACGGATGCGCGATGGCTCGCTCCTGTCTGGATCCGTGTCGGGAGCGGCGTCGCCGAGGCCGTGAGAAGCCCTAACGATGCCCTCGAAAAGCTAGTGTATCGATGGCCCAGCCAGAGCGGCACCTATTATTCGCTTGCCAAGGCGACCTGCCTCAAAGCTCTTAGCAGCCGGCTTGAATTGAATGCTTCGCGTGAGGTGTTCATTAAGGCGGCGATTGAAGCGCAAATGCTTGACTGAAATCATGCCGGCATGCCCAGCGAAAACAAGAGAAGCCGCCCCTCGCGAAGGGACGGCTTCTCTACTGCTTTGTTAGCGATCACGAGACGAAGGCTTCAGTCCCTCGCAGCGAAGCTGGTGAGTTCCAGACAGGTAGCGATGAAGATCGCCTACCGACATGTCTTGTGCCTAGGGCAGCTGCTATTGGTTTTATGAGGCTTGCATAAACTGCACGCAGCAATCCTAGTACGTTTCCGTTTGTGATGCATCATGATCTCCGACAGGTGCCGGTGCGCCCCGATGGCGCACGCGCATGTGCAGAAGATCGCTGATCATGATGTCCATGCGACTATCGTAGACGCGCGCAACTGTTAGCGCAACCACACAGTCTCGCGTAGCCTCACACCTCGGCCGCTTGCGTCTTGGTCAGTAGCGTGACCGGATTATTGTCGTTAGCGGCTCTCATCGCTCTCCGCTTCGTAACCGTGGTATTGACGGCGCTTACTTTGGGCGTGGTCAATTATTCGGTGGCAAATCTTATGGTCAATTCCAAAAGGCCGCACACAAACCGGAAGGTCAATCAAGCCATTCACATTGGCTGCCGTCAATAAAAAAAAGGCCGCCCCGCGCTCCAAGCAAGGGCGGCCAAAACGACAGGAGCGGAGGCAACCGCGCTGTCGCACCTTATCGAGAACACTCGATCGCCCGGTATTCCGTGTACTCACTCCGCCGAAATGTCTTGTGTAGCCAATCCGTGTCGCCGCGCTCGTCGTTGCAGCGTTTACACGACATGGCGATGTTGGATGGACGGTCTGTTCCGCCGTTGGCTCCGCCGGCGTATATGCTCGATTGTCGCGTTGTCTGGGCGTTTCAGCGAGTCACTATCCCACGAGAGGGAAACACATCTGCCGCAGTAGCAACAACGTTGAAACTCAGCTGGTTGAAACGGTCGGCGACTATCCTGCCGGCGCGAACCTTGGGCGGCTTATGGGCGTCCTCAATTTAAGGACACCGTCAATAGGACTGGTATGATCGGATGCGCGAGGCGGACGGGCTTCTCCCTTTAACCTGATTTTATTGCGCGCATGTCATCTCTGGCATCGGTGCCCTTGGCGCTATGAGAGGAAAGCTTGAAGCACAACGAATTGATCACGGAGCTCATCAGATCAGCAAACCTGATCGAGACGATTGGCGTCTCCGAGCGTCGTCAGTTACTCGAACGGGCTGTGGCGGAAATCTACGAATTGCGGGTAAAGGTCGGAATTCCTCGAAGTGTAAAGGGAAACGACGCTGTCACCGATCTAAAGATCCTGGCCACAAAAATCGATGCTATCCCTCTTCCAGCTGAGGAAGTTCGACGGGGATGCTGCAAGCCGCCGGGATGATCCGTGACCTGTACATAGTTCGCGATAACGGAATGGAATTTTACTTTGGAAATCGCACATGAGACGTAAGCAGCAAACGGCGGAGTGGATAATCTTTTCAGGGATTATCTTTATTATCACCATCTCGGTGGCGGCAGTGATCGAGCAAATCTCTCTCGCTTCCGTGTGAATATCGCTCCTATACGAGAAGTGCATATGACGCGCGGGAACATTTTCCTGCCTTCATTATTATATAGCCGCCAGACTTTTGTTGCGTCCGCTCTAGAAGTAGGCAGGCCCCGTTGCGATCCCAAAGCCGCAGCGGGGCTTTTCGATATCTGGCGCTTGGTCATGGAGCGAGTGCATCACGCAAACATTAAAACATTGGGAACTTTGACTGCGTAGGGTAGTAAGATAGGTACTGCTGCGAGGGAATTGCAATGCGCGGTCGCATCCCATCGAATGTAATCCTTCGACCTGACGATCTGGCGTTGCTTGAACGCGTTTTCGCCCAAGTGATTCCGGAACACGATACTCACCCGGATGAGCTCGCAATGCTGCTGGTGCGGTTGTTTCAGGACGGATTAACCACTGAACCAGAACTCCTCAAAGCGGCTGAGCGATGGTTTCGGTAGACAGTTAAAATCGATGGGAACGAATCCCTTGAGTAACGATCGAGTCGCAAAACGGAGTACTGCGTGTGGACCTCAATCAGACCGAGCCATTAGCGTTTTCGCAGATGACGGCTCATCAGCGTGATCGCGTGCTAGTCGAGCTCGCAAAAAGCCTAGCGTATACGGCCCTAGCTTCTCGAACTCTCTCAACGAACCATCATTTTCGCTTGGAGGAACTCGGCACGCAAATTGAGCGAGACCACGCTCTCCTTTCTGCCGACTATGAGGCTGCGGCAAAGCTTGTCTTCGAAGCAATCACTCTGATTGCTGATTTCGAATACGAGATGGGCAGAGGCGAGACGAAGCATTAGTTTGCTTGTTTGTGAACGCTCGCCCGGCACATGACTAGCTTTATCCGCGGTAATATCCTTCGATTGATGTCAGGGCGGCGGGGTTTCTTTTTTCGACTTCAGCACTACGTAATTGGTATCGCCGGTTTCCCGGTGACTGGGAGATTGTTGAGCTCTCGCCTTAGCGCGGAGAGCCATATGATCACCACCGACCCCATCTATCGCGCCGTTCAAGAACCCGATTACAGCTGGAGTGTAATCGTGGTTGAGACTGGCCTTCCCTACCGCGTCTCTGGTTACCCCATGGATCTACTCACTGAGGACGTTGCGACAGCCTTGGCTGAGGTGCTGAATGATATCGATAACGACAAGCGTACGATCCATTGAATGGTTCGTATGAAGTCAGGGCGGTGTGCGGCGAACGTCCCGAATGAGTAGCGTCAATAATCGTTCTTCGATTGCAATAGTGCGCTCAACTCGCGCAATTTCCTCGTCCACCTCGGCGCTACCGGAACCATCACGGTCCCTTGACGACCAAAGCACCGCAGCCCTTGCATGGTTTCGCGCTAATCGCTCTTTCAGTCGCTCAATCAGGTCAAACATCGACGACCCTTACTCCATACTTGAGGGACGCTAGAAATAGCTTTCCGAGACCGGGCATCACAAATGTGGGTAAGACGATGTCAGGGCGGGGAGCTACGCCCCCGTTGAACAGACTAAACTAAAAATTGTATTTGAAGTTCCTTTCGCCGAGTAAGTTTCTCAGCCCATAGCTGGCGGAAGCGATAAATGACATTCGTCGATGTCAGGACGGTGAGGAAGCGGCCCTCTTTGCAAGGGGTCAATGAAGACTGCCGCCATTGGTTTGGAAACGGTGACGGCAGGGAGCGAAACAGGCCGATTAATTAAGGACCTTCCAAGTGGAACTAACTCGGCCTCATCTGGTTCGGCTCACCTAATTGGGAGAGTGACACAATGGATCGTAAAGTTGTCGAGACTGGCACAGACGCGCGACAGGGCAGACCCGGTCGTCCGGTGTTGATTGTTCTTGTTGCTGGTTTGGCGCTGGCAATGATTGCTTGGCTTGGAGCGGAGATGTGGGGAGAGTCTACCGATGCTCCCGCCGAGAATACCGCGACACCCCCAGCTCAAAGCAACTCACCAACGCAACCCGCCCCGCCCAGTACCGGACCTGCTGTGTCGGCGCCTATTGACCAAAGCCCTCATCCGGACGGTGGGACAGGTGGGCCTTCTCAATCTAACCAGCCTGAAGGCAGCACTACTCGCCAGTGATGGCATAGTGGTGAGACAACGGCGGAACCTTATTCGGAATTAGCAGTTCCATGGCCGCCACACTCTGTTGCGTCTGCTCCGGGGCTAGATATAAAGCCCCGCTACTTCCAGTAAGTTGTAGCGGGGCTTTTGATGTCAGGGCGAAGTGGGCGGAAACAAGCTTTACCGTTCTTCGCCGCCTCCCATGCCATATCGAATTAGAACGGTGCCCATGGCGACGGAAAAGCCGATGATGACAATCGCGTAGATCATAGGTTGTTACTCCCATTGCGAGCAACTAACTTAGGCACTCTCGAAAATCTTCAAGCCCCTTTGTTAGATGTCAGGGCGGTGGGTTCCGCTTTCGGCCGATTTCGTTGAAAAACTCGCTAGATTGGCTGCTCATCCCCCGATTTTGTTTTCCGGGCGGAGTGCCAATGGGTTTCTGCTCCGCGCTTCGGCGCAGGGTCTCCATTCATGTCGCTCTCATGCGGCAATGACGCCATGTGTTGGCGTTTGCGGCCTGAGTTTGGCCAATCTCCTTAGATTTTGTGCGGTGGCTGCAAGCAAGAATTCGTCTTGCGCACCACACGGTCCTCGAAGCCGAAGACGCGCCATCCGTAGAATGCGTTTGAGATGCGCGAAGAGCATCTCAACTTTCTTTCGGCGGTGACGCGACAGTTCATATTCCGGTGTGGCTGCAATCGCTCTGGCAACATCGCGCGCATCCTCATTGAGATCGCGCGGCACCTTGCGCATAGGCGTGTTAGGGCAACAACGCTGTTTCAGATCACAGACATCACAGTCCTTTTTGCTGGCACGATAAATCCGTGTGCCTTCGGACGTGATCCCCGATCTTGGCGTATCGTAAGTGCGGTGGAACTGCTTCAGTTCGTTCCCGGCCGGACAGATGTATCGCTCGTTCTCGGCTTCCCAAGTGAAGTCCGAACGGGAGAAGGTGCCGCCCGTCCGGTTCGACTTGTCAAAGACCGGAATGTGCGGCTCGATCTTCTTCTCCTTGACAAGCCATGCCAAGTTGTCGGCGGAACCGTAAGCGCTGTCAGCAGCCACATAGCCCGGCCTCAAGCCAAAGCGATTCTCGGTCCTTTCGAGCATCGTGCGGGATGCCCCGACTTCGGCCCGGCGGATCGCACGCGTAGCCTCCACATCGACAATGACACCATGATCGGTGTCTATCAGATAATTGGTGGCGTAGGCGAAGAAGGCATGGCCTTCGTGAGCGCCGGTCCATTGCGCGGCAGGATCAGACGGGGAGATGAACTTTGGTGTCACTGGCGACGCAGCACCGAAAGCGGCATCCGCGAGCCGGTCCACTATGGGGCGGCAGATGCCACTGACAACCTCGATCTGTAATCGCTGCCCTTGGACTCGCCATGATCCGATGCGTTCCTGCTGATCCTTGTCTGCAAGGTGAGCGGCGCCCGAATGACATCCATTAACAACCGTGCGTGCAGCACGCTGCCCTGCGCTTACCGGGCATCGTTGTGCAGGTGTCTCCGCCCAGATGTCACAGATAATGCACGGTTTTTGAAGTGTCCCCAAGGAGACCCCCCATCAACAGCACGACTTGACAAAGATGTCGGACCAATTCGACTTCACTTGCGTTGCACGTATGCCTTGAAAATAAAAAGGCGGCATTTCCGCCGCCCTTTTGTCGCTTTGGTACCTCATCTAGCGGCAGCATTCCCGACACGATTGCCGGCATCCTGGGTTGCGTTCACGGTGTTGGCCGTGTCCTGCCCCATGCCGCGGATCGTGTTGCCGCAAGACGACAACGCGACGGTAGCCAAAGCCACGGCGAATACAGTAGTGATTGCTTTACTCATGATACCCTCTCCGGTTTTCACTTCTCTGAGATAGGGCGGTAGAGCACTGTGACCATGTGCTAAAGCGTAAGTTCTGCGCCGGCGCCCTCAGCAGAAACTGACCGCAATTGTCTAGACATAATGTACGCCACAACGTCACCGTCGCAGGCCTCAACCAGACGATCTGCGCTGTAACCCGCGGCTTCGGCTTCCGCCCTAAGGACACCCGCAAGCATTGCGAAATCGTGCTCATTGCCTGCTGGCAAGGCCGCAAACCGGCGCTCCTCAAGACGGTCGTCAATCCAGTCGTGGATGATCATCATTGATTAATCTCCCGTGGTGACCGACATAATCGGTGGCCGCAAATTTCGTTCCGCGATCAAATAAAAAAGGCCGGAGCGAAACCTCGCGCCGACCTTGGTCTCGAGCTTAACCGGGCGCCATTACATCCGTGGTCGCCGGCAGAGCTCGATAATTACTTCTTCAGCTTGTCGTAGTCGAACTTCGGAGCCTTCGACAGGTCGTCCTTGTTGGTGTCGACGTAGGCCTTCCAGGTGCCGTTATCGTCTGCAAGTGCCATAGACGCCGGATCGATCACGACGTAGCTTGCACCAAGGCCAAGGAAGCCACCAACGCTCGCGATTACGCCGATGACGGACTTCCCGTTCCCGATCACGACGTCGGAGATCTCGCCGACCTCTTCGTTTTCCTTGTTGTAAATGTTCAGACCGACAAGCTTCGAGGTAACTAGGTCTGTGTCTTTGATCTCTACGGTCTTGAGCGGCATTGTTGCTGCCGTGCCCATGGTGATACCCGGACCTACCATCGTCGCATCGGCGCCCGAAGCAGCTGTCGCGGCAGGGCCGGTCGCAGCGGGAGCAGTGGACTGCTGAGCGAGAACAGCGGTGCTCATCGTTCCAAGAGCAAGGGCGGCGGCGATAATCGTCTTCATGAGTATTTCCTCGTATGCAATTGATCCCACGAATTTTTTCGTGGCGGTGAGAAACGACCCTGCCCTGCTTTGGTTCCGGCAAAAAAAGAAAATTATGACAAAATAAAAAACCCCGCCGATGAAGCGGGGTCTCGTGATTACCAACTCTGACGCCCATACCAGTCGTCAATGTCTTTGGTGGTGCGGTCCTTTTCGTAACCGTATCGCTCCTGGATCTTGCCTTCCAACTGATCGCGCTTGCCGGCTATGACGTCGAGGTCGTCGTCAGTGAGCTTGCCCCACTGCTCCTTGACCTTACCCTTCACCTGCTTCCAGTTACCTTCCACGCGGTTCCAGTCCATGTCGTTTCCTCCTGTTATACGCTTGTCAAATAAACCGATGAGCGCAAGGAAGGTTCCGTACCGCTACGCGCGCCGCCGAATGCAGCGGCTCATAAATCTGTCAATGCGGGTCTTCTCCCCACCAAATTTATCAATTATTTGGGCAGCTTGAGGAATGTTTAGCTCGTAAGCCTCCTGCAGCTCTTCCAGAGTGTAATGCGCCGCTGGCCTTATAAGGTTCATTGCGATCTCCTTTCTGGATGGAAATGCGACACGTCTTCAGTTGTTCCTGATCGTGCTGGCACCCACCTATCTAACACCCCAGCGGAACGTTCAGCATAGTGCCCTTTTCTGTGCCGATCGAACGAAGGGTCGCAATTAGGTTTAGGAATATCCACGCTAGCCGCAGCAGCCATGCCTGCCTCACTCTCGCAGGCTGCGTCAGCGAGAGCGGCTACTCGACCTACGGGCGCAGTTACAGCCGCTACGACCGCCCCCCGTACGTCTACCGTGTCGACCGGCCACGTCGGGACTGGGATCGTTGGCATCACGACAGGCGCGATTGAAACCGTCACCGCGAGGCACGACGTGATGATCACCGCGACCGCCGCGATTGGGATCGCAACGACCGTCGACGATCTGAAAGGCGTGACCACAGGAACTACCGCAGCAACAACCAAGGCGGTAACGAACCAATCATTCTGCGACGGCCCAGATCCTGATCCCTAGAAACAAGAATAGCCGCCCCTCACGAAGGGGCGGCTTCCTTGCCGGTGGTGTCGGCAGAAATAAGGCCGGTGAAGCCTTGGTGCAAGAATTTATGAGGCCGATTCGAACTCTTGGCCATGTCGTAGATCCTCGTCGGTCCTGGCGTGCTTGCGCACGCGAGAGGCAAAAAACCGTATTAGCGCTATCGCTGTTGGACACCGCCGGTAGGGCTGCCGGACGGGTCAGACTTTGACCTACCCCTCAACCCCGCCTCGTCGGCGCGGAACGCCGAGGCATTTTGGCAGTTAGGCATGCAGGAGGAATTACTATTGCACAGGAAGTGTACGCGAGAATTCGCCCATTACATCGGTCTCATTGTCGCGCTTGCTCTGCTAATTTTATCGCTCGCGTGGATGGCGCATTAGCTCGCTAGCCTAGCTCGATCGGATACCCATCAACTCCGTCCACCGCGACCTTCTTGCCCTTATCGATGATCTGCTTCGAGCTGTCGTAACGATGATTGCAAAGCGACTGCAGGTTGTCCGGGTCATAAATAGATCGAGGTCGCCTTTGTGAGCCTTGCGATTGTCGACAACCTCAGGGCCGGGATATTCTCGGTGATCAGACAGAATTCGCGGAGTGGCGCTATTGCAAGCCGACGACGTGTAGCTTCCTCCATGCGGTCGTGTCGTAGCGACACTTCCTGAGGCAGTCAGTTGAGGGGGCAGGATTTCATCTTAACTTGTGGGGTACGAACACCGCGAACCGGTTAGCTATGGTTCTGGCTGCCGAAAGGGGCATCGGCCTTTTTCGTAGTGCTGCGTAAACATGGCATAGTAACGCTGCACTCCCCATCAATCTGGAAGCCGGATGTGCTCATCACCGCAAGCCCCCCAATCAGGTTGCTTTCAAGGACTCACCAGAAGCGAAAAGAGCCGAAGGCACGTCTGCCGTCGGCTTCAAATACCGAGAGCCATGCCATCCTTACGGCTGTCGGAACCGCCTTCGAGCACGCCATTGCCGATGCGGATCGCCTGGCTGCCACCGATTGGGCTACTGGCGACTTTGAGGACATGGCCGCGGGCTTCCAGTTCGGCGCGGACCTCCAGCGCAATGGTCGGTTCGACCTCCAGCATGCCGCCGAAGCCAAAACTGCGCGGTACATCCATCGCTTCCTGAAGACCATGACCATGGTCAATGACGCAGGACAGGAATGCTGCGTGTCCCGCCGCCTGATAATGTCCACCCATCACGCCAAAAGTCATCAGCGCCTTGCCGTCCTTGGTCACCATGCCCGGGATGATCGTATGCATCGGCCGTTTCCGTGGGCCGATCGCGTTCGGATGGCCCTCGATCAGGCGGAAAGAAGCGCCTCGGCTATGGAAAAGCACGCCGGTCGCCGGGTCGAGACGGGTCGAGCCAAAAGCATGGAAGATGGAGTTGATGAAGGAGATCGCATTGCCCTCACCATCGACAACGCAGAGATAGATCGTGTCCTTGTGTTCCGGCTCATCCCAGAGAACCGGTGGCAGGGCGCGTTTCATGTCGATACGGGCGCGCAATGTGGCGATCACCTCGTCGGAGAGCAATTTCTCGGCAACGCCCGGGCAGTGATCGGGATCGGCGATCAGAGCATCACGGTGATGATAGGCAATCTTGGTTGCTTCCGCATGCAGATGGATGCGATCAGCATCGGCCATTGAGGCGATATCGAAACCCTCGATGATTTTCAGGATCAGCAGGGCGGCAAGGCCTTGGCCGTTCGGCGGGCATTCATGCACGTCATAACCGCGATAATTCGTGCTGACCGGCTCCATCCAGTTTGCACCATCATTGCCAGCGGCGAAGTCTTCCACCGTGTGCAGCCCGCCCAGCGAATTGAGATGGGCGACCATTTTTGCCGCGGCTTCTCCTTCATAGAAAGCGGCCGCACCCTTGGCAGCGATTTCCTCGAGGCGTTCGGCAAGCAGAGGCTGCTTGATGATGTCGCCGGCGGCCGGCGCCTTTCCGTTCGGCAGGAAGACGGCTGCGGCATGGGCGTCGCCCGCTATGCTTCCCTCGTGGTTAGCCCAGTCCATGGCGACACGCGGGGTGACGACAAAACCCTTGCGGGCATAACCGATGGCGCGCATGAACAGACGCTCCAGCGACAGTGTACCGTGATCGGCATGCAGGCGGCACCAGGCGGAAATCGCGCCGGGCACGGTGATCGCATGCGGGCTGGTCTGCGGAATTTCGCCGGAAAGACCGAGTTCCGTCAGTTTGGCTACACTTGCTGCCGCTGGTGCGCGGCCGGAGCCGTTCAGCGCCTTGACCTTCTCTCCAGCAGGCGCGTAGAGCGCAAAACAATCGCCACCGATCCCCGTCATCAGCGGATCAACGACGCACTGGACCGAAACGGCGGCGATCGCCGCATCCACGGCATTGCCGCCATCCTGCAGGATTTCCAGCCCGGCTGCGGTCGACAGCGGGTGGGAGGTGGCGATCATGGCTTCGGTGGAGAGCGTCGACGGGCGTCGCGCGGAGAAGAAATCAAAATGTGACATGCGGTTCCTTGGTGCCCTCAGGCGATATGTTTGACATTGCGTATGGGTGGTAACAGGCGACGGCCCGGTCGTGCCCCCTGCGGGTCAGGACCGGATCATTTGCCAGACAGTCGGATTGTGCAACCGCACAGCGACCGGAAAAACGGCAGCCGGGCGGAAGATCTAGCGGGCTCGGGATTTCGCCGGGCAGCGGGTCGGAGATCGGCTCGAAAAATTCCGGCGCGGAATGGCGGAGCGCCTTCGAATAGGGATGCGCCGGATTGTTCAGCACCGCCTGTGTCGGTCCGGTCTCGACGATGCAGCCGAGATACATGATGGCGATTTCCGCGCAGAGATAACTCGCCACGCCGAGATCATGGGTGATGAAGATCAGCGTCAGCCCCATTTCCTTCTGTAGTTTGCGCAGCAGATTGAGGAGTTGTGCCTGGGTCGAGACGTCTAGCCCGGAAACGGCTTCGTCAGCGACCAGAACGGTCGGGTTGGAGGCAAGTGCACGGGCAATCGCCACGCGGCGGATCTGCCCGCCAGACATGGCGGCCGGATAACGCCCTGCGACATCGGCGGCGAGGCCGACGCGTGCCAGAAGCGATCTTGTCTGCTCCGCAATGTCGCTCTCCGGGCAGATGCCGAAATGGCGCAGCGGCTCGGCGATTAACTGGCCGACCGTCATGCGCGGATTGAGCGAGCCGAGCGCGTCCTGGTAGACCATCGCCACGTCGCGGGCGAAGTCCGGCCCTGCTTCGCGCATCTGGTTGACCGAACGACCGCGATAAAGCGCCAGCCCCTGTGTCGGTTCCGTCAGGCCGAGAAGCACGCGCAGAAGCGTGGATTTGCCTGAGCCACTCTCGCCGACCAGCGCCATGCTGGCGCCCTGATCGATGCGCAGGCGCACACCATCGAGGGCCGCGAGTTTTCGTTTGCTGCGTTTCAGAAACCCTTCGGATTTGGTGACCTCATAAACTTTTTCGACATCGAGAAGCTCGAAGATAGTTTGGCTGTCGGCACCTGCCTTTTCCTTCGCCGGATCGATCATTGCATTCATTCCGGGTTCCAGCATGCGAGCGCACGTCCTTCCGTCTCGACAACCGGCGGGCGTACTGCCCGGACCGCTGGATGTCGGCGAGGCGCTCTGGAGCCATTTGCAGGACCCATTCTGGCGCGCGAGATTGGAAGGGGGCGGAAATAGTCACCGGGTGGCCCTTGCGATGAGGGAGGTTCCGACACGATCTCAAAGAAATTCGCTTCTGACGTTTTCCTTTGAAGTTGCATGGAACTCGCCGGGCTTCGCCGGGTTAGCGAGCACCGCAATGGCGGAGCCAATCAGGAGCACTCCGATGACCCTACCCACTTCCACTCATCTCCACCACGATACGGTCCATACGCTCGATCCCTCGGCCACGGCCGCGTTGAACAAGGTCTCGTGGGGCGCGATCTTCGCCGGAGTCGTCATCGCACTCGCGATCCAGTTCCTCCTCAATCTGCTCGGGGTCGGCATCGGTGCTGCAGTTCTCGATCCGGCCACCTCCGACAATCCGGAAGCAACGACGTTTTCGATCGCCGGAGGCCTCTGGTTTGTCGTCGCCGGTATCGTCGCGGCTTTCGTCGGAGGCTATGTCGCCAGCCGACTTTCTGGTCGCCCCAGCAAATCGACCGGTGGCTATCACGGCGTGACGACCTGGGCGGTCACGACTCTCGTCGTTCTCTACATGCTGACGACCTCCGTCGGCGCTCTGATCGGCGGCGCGTTTAACGGGCTGTCCAGCGTTATCGGCGGCGTAGGGCAGACCGCCGCGACGGCGGCAATGACCGCAGCACCTTCGCTCGCAAGCGCCACCGATCCCATGGCCGGCATCGAACGTCAGATCCGAGGCTCGACGGGAAGCGATCCGAAGGCGCTTCAGGATGCGGCAGTCTCGGCCGTACGGGCGGCCATGACTGGAGATCAGGCAACGGCTGAAGATGCGAGAACGCGCGCCGCTGACGCGATCTCGCGGGCACAGGGCATTCCGGTCGACCAGGCGCGCACCCAGGTCGAACAATACGAAAAGACTTACCGCGAGAACATGGCGGCAGCGAAGCAACAGGCGGTCAATGCAGCCGAGGTCGCAGCCACGACGGTCTCGACGGGTGCCATCCTCGGGTTCCTAGCCCTCGCGCTTGGTGCGGCTGCGTCATGGTTCGGAGGAGTGGCAGGTACAAAGCGCGCTGTCCTCACGATGGAAACATCCGGCCGCCGGTCTGTCTGACCGTCATGCCTGGGCACTGACCCCAGTACCGTCGTCGCGACACTCACTCGCGAAATAGGGAGAAAGCAAATGCGCTTTATACCGACGCTCGTGCATGGCGTGATCGACTATATCGTCGGTCTCGTTGTCATCGCGCTGCCGTTCATGCTGGGTTTCCAAGGCGCGACGAGGCTGACGTTGGTTGCCTTGGGGATCATTGCGATTCTCTATAGCCTGATCACGGACTACGAACTTGGGGTGGTTAGGTATCTCAGAGTTCGTTTTCACCTTATGCTGGATATTGTCTTCGCCATCGCGATGCTGACCTTGCCGTCATTTCTCGATTTCCCGGCGGATTTAAGGTGGCCCAACTATCTTATCGGCATCGCCGCACTTGTCCTCGTAGCGACCACGGAAATCCGTGCGACCGGTACGGCCGACCAAGACAACAACAAGGAGATTACCAGATGAAGGCACTTTGCTGGCACGGCAAGGGCGATATCCGCTGCGACAGCGTCCCGGACCCCACGATTGAGGACGGCCGGGACGTCATCATCAAGATGACCGCCTGCGCGATCTGCGGATCCGACCTCCACCTCATGGACGGATACATCCCCTTCATGGAAAAGGGCGACATCCTCGGTCACGAGTTCATGGGCGAAGTGGTCGAAGTCGGCCGCGACAACAAGAAGCTGAAGGTTGGAGACCGGGTTGTCGTGCCGTTCACCATCTGCTGCGGCGAGTGCCAGCAATGCCTCAAGGGCAACTGGTCGGTCTGCGAAAGGACCAACCGCAACGCCGACAATGCGACGAAAGCATTCGGTTATCCGACGGCGGGCCTGTTCGGATATTCGCATCTGACGGGGGCCTATGCCGGCGGCCAGGCGGAATATGTCCGCGTCCCCTACGCCGACGTCTCGCCGATCATCATCCCGAACGGCATGAGCGACGAACAGGCGCTGTTTCTCGGCGACATCTTCCCAACGGGCTGGATGGCTGCTGCCAACTGTGAGATCGAGCCTTCCGACATCGTCGCGATCTGGGGCTGCGGCCCCGTCGGCCAGTTCTGCATCAAGAGCGCACTGATGCAGGGCGCGGCCCGTGTCATCGCGATCGACAACGTGCCGGAGCGCCTAGCGCTGGCGCAGCAGGCCGGCGCGGAGATCATCAATTTCGACGACGAGGACGCGACCATTCCCGACCGCATCAAGGAGATGACGGGCGGTCACGGCGCGGACAAATGCATCGATGCCGTTGGAGCCGAATCCCACGCCACTGCCTCCTTCGACGCCGTCATCGACAAGGTCAAGGCAGCGACGCTCCTGGGCACGGACCGGCCACACGCCTTGCGCGCCGCCATCATGGCTTGCCGCCCCGGCGGGATCGTCTCGGTTCCGGGCGTCTACGGCGGCTTCCTGGACAAGATCCCGTTTGGCGCGGCGATGAACAAGGGCCTGACCATCAGAACCGGCCAGACTCATGTCAACCGTTACTCGCTCGACCTGCTGCGCCGTATCGAGGAAGGCGAGATCGACCCAAGCTTCATCATTACCCACCGGGCAAAGCTCGAAGACGGGCCCGCCCTCTACGAAACCTTCCGCGACAAGAAGGACAACTGCATCAAGGTGGTGCTGACCCCATGATCTCCCGCAATGAATTATGATTGCGTAGTCATCGGCGGTGGGCCTGCAGGGCTCACCGCCGCCATTTACTTGGCACGCTTCCATCTGGCCGTGATCGTATTGGACCACGGTCAGGGCCGCGCGGCGTCCATCCCGATCACCCACAACCACGCCGGTTATCCGGAAGGCATAGCCGGGTGCGATCTCGTACGACAGATGCGGCTCCAGGCCGAACGCTATGGAGCAAAGTTTCGGGTCGCCGAGGTGACGTCCCTGGAAAGGAATGGGGACGGTTTCATTGCAATGGCGGATGGCGAATTCGTCGAGGCGCGCGCCGTGTTGCTCGCCACCGGCGTTGTCAACCATCGTCCGCCGATGCCGGACGACCTGCACACGGAGGCTCTGGAGAAAGGCTTGATCCGGTACTGCCCGATCTGCGATGGTTTAGAGATCACCGACAAGGATGTCGGCGTTGTCGGTACCGGCCAACGGGCTTTGAACGAAGCGCTGTTCCTGCGGAGCTTTACCGCCCGAGTCACCATGATATCACCTCGAGATACTCACGACCTGAGCCGGGAGCAGTTGGCGACGCTGGCGCGACATGGAATAGAAGTTTTCTCAGGTCCGATCAGCGGAATCGACTTGAAGGAAAACCGGATCATCGTCGGCCTGCCTGGGGCATCCATGACGTTCGAGTCGATTTACCCAGCAATGGGATCGGATATCCGGTCGGAGCTTGCAGGAGCACTCGGAGCCAAGCGAACGGAGGTCGGATGCGTCGAGGTCGACTGGCATCAGAGGACAACGATCGCCGGGCTGTATGCGGCTGGTGATGTGGTGCTGGGGCTGGATCAAATCAGCAGTGCCATGGGCCAGGCCTCGGTTGCCGCGACGACGATCCGAAACGATCTGTGCGAGCAGCGGATCATGCTGCGAACTTGACCATATACGCGACAGCTGAGCGGAGCTTTTCGAAGAGGCCGTGATGCAGGGCGGCGTCATGAGGGAACCATACTCTGTGCGGGAGGTTACCTCTCGTGACCGGGGAAACCCCAATATGAGAAATTTGTCTAAAGCGCTGTCCGCAGCGACCTTGGCTGTGGCGATCAGCCTCACGTCAATGACCACAGCATTTGCTGTTCCGTTGCCTGTCGCAAAACCTGACCAGGCAAACCGCCAAGTCGAGGAAGTACAGTTTCGCCGGGATCGCGACATGCGCGATCGCCGCGAATATCGCCGCCAGGGCTACTACAATGGACAACGTGGCTATCGTGACCGCAGGCCGGGCTATCGTCGCCACTCGGACGGTTTCTGGTATCCGTCAGCCGCGTTCGGTGCGGCAGCAATTATTGGCGGGGCAATTGCGAACCAGCCGCGCTCCAATGGTGGCGCATCAAGCCATGTTCAGTGGTGCGCAAATCGCTATCAGTCATACCGCGCTTCGGACAATTCCTACGTCCCGCGCGCCGGCGTTCGGGCGCAGTGCGTTTCGCAAAACTGATCCAAGCACCGCTGCTTAGCTATCCGAGCCCGTCCTGTTCAGCAGGGTCGGCTTCCCTCGCCGTTCTTGCGGAACTATTCGGACCCTATCAAGGAGTACCGACATGAAAAAGATCATCATTACCGCAGCTGTCATCCTCGCGGCGTCCGCTTCGGCATTCGCCCAGTCGACGGCGGAAAGCACCGGCGCCAATTCCTTGATCGGCAGGGCACCTTCGACAGAGGATTTCGTCATGCAGGCATCCGCTAGCGACATGTTCGAAATCGAATCGAGCAAGCTTGCAGTGCAGAAAGGCGACGAGCAGACCAAAGTTTTCGCTCAGCAGATGATTACCGATCACGAGAAGACGAGTGCTGAGATGAAGGCAATGCTCGCCGGTGGCAAGGTCAAGGGAACTCCGGTGACAGCGCTGACGGAAGATCTTAAGGAAGAGGTCGAAGGCCTGGCCAAGCTTTCTGGCAACGAGTTCAAAGAGGAATATTTCGACGATCAGGTCGACGCGCACGAGGACGCGGTGGATCTCTTTAAGCGCTATGCTGAAGGTGGCGAAAATCCGGAACTGAAGGCCTGGGCTGCAAAGACACTGCCGGCGCTCGAGCATCATTACAAGATGGCTCAAGATTTGGAAAAGTAGCAGTTAAAAGCCGTCCGCCTCAAGTCCGGCTGGCCGACGCCACCCGCTACTTCATAAGCTCCGCCCATGGTGACCACGGATGTAACTGGCACAGGTTAGGGCGAGAAGGGAAGGTCCGTGCGATACAGTTCGCCCGGCCTTCAGCCCGGGTGCCCAACCCCCGTAATCCTGAGCGCTCGGCCTTTTGGAACGCGGGCAATACATCCAAGCTCCATGGGTGCAAAGCCGCCGCGCTAGGTGGCTGAAACCGTTACTCGTCGACCCGCATATGATCTACGAATTTTTGGCACAACAGACATGCCAGGGCCGCTGCCACTTCGAAGCGGCCCGAACATGATTTGAACCTATCTATTCAAGGGAATAGCATGTCGCAGACTATCGTAAATTAGCGTGGTCTAGCGTGCTGTAGAGTGGTTGCGGGGGCTCACAACCAACCATTCCTGCGGCTGGTTGAAAAGCGTCTTCCAAAGCTAGCGGCCTAGGCTCGCGACTTCGCCAGTTCAACTACCTGTTTACCCGCCCACCTATTTTATGCTGTGGCCCGCCTATTCTCCCCCACATACAACCGCGGTTGCACCGAAATTGGCTGGCATCCCAGCCACCGGCAAACCTGCCGTGCTTGGTCCCACGACTACCTCCATTCATTGATGATAGGTGCACATCGTACGCTGGGCGGCCTTGTCTGCCGTTTCTTCCCAACATTGAAAAGGAAGATCTGAGTGGACGGGATGACGAGATACCCTTCGAAAAAGCTGCACTCATTCTTCGGAGAGCATCTTGTTGATGGACTGGCGCCCGCCCAGAAGGCCGGGGACTATTGATGACGTTTACGGGATCGGAAGCGAGGCAAACTACTTGATCCCGTCTATGATAAAGGACCGATAGTCCGCCCCGAGAAACCGGTGTTTCACGGCAGCTTGGTATCCGGGACTATCGTAAAAGGCGCGTGCCGCCTCCATAGTGGGAAAGCTGACCATCACCACACCGTCGGGAGCTGCCCCCTCCAGAACGTCCTGAGGGCCGTGGGCGGCAAGTACGGTTCCTCCCGATTCCCCCAGCAATGGCCTCAACATTTCCGCATAAGTCTGCAGTTCAGCTGCATCGCGGCTACGTTCTTGAATGAAAATGGCATAAGCGGTCATGTTAAATCTCCTTAAGAGTTCCGGACCCGGTCGGTTGCAATTGACGACCTTGCTTAAGACGGGTCGTTTGAAGGCTGCGCGGGCTTGTCGAGGTCGAAGACGATATCGATCGCAGGGAGGATTTCGAGCTACGCTAGCCGTTAACAGCGGATATGCGGGAGCCGGATCTGCAGATCAGGGACCGACGTTGTCGCCCATTTCCGCCTCCCGCATCGACATCAGTTCGTCGTAACGGTGATGGCCACGTCGATGTTGCCCCTTACCGCGTTCGAATAGGGGCACGTCGCATGCGCCGCCTGCACGATCTCCTCAGCCGCTGCCCGATCGAGACCGGTGATCGCGACGTCGAGCGCCACTGAAAGCACGAAACCACCGTTGCCATTTGGTTGCAAACCCACGTCGGCCACGACCACGATGTCGGTATCCTTCACCCTGGTGGCCTTGTTGCGAGTGACGTGGATCACCGCATTTTCGAAGCAGGCCGCATAGCCGGCCGCGAAAAGTTGCTCGGGATTAGTCGCACCGCCCTTACCGCCCATCGTCGTGGGCAGCGCCAGCGAAAGATCAAGAAGGCCGTCTTCGCTCCGGACGGTACCGCTGCGGCCACCGATCGCGGTCACTTTGGTGCTGTAAAGTGCGCTCATCCTCGGGCTCCTGTCACAGCATCTCTGACATACCAAACGAGGTCAGCATCTCGTTCTGAATCGGGCGTACGGCCTCGTTCAGTCGATGGACACCGAAGTCCAGACCTTCGGGCATGACGACCGTGCGCAATGGACGCCGCTCCGTAGCCTCGACCAGCTCCGCGATAGCATCGGCCACGCGTTGGGGGCGCGGGGGATTGGCCTCGTCCTGTCCATCATTGGCGTGGGCCTTGATCTGACCCGGGATCGCCGCGACCTCGCCGTAGGACGCAAGCACGGCCTGGTCGGATGGCTCCGGGCTCGAGGAGATGAGATTGCTCGGGAATGGTCCTGGCTCGACAATGACGGAGTCGATTCCAAAGCCCTTCAGTTCGTACCGATAGGCTTCCGCGAGTCCCTCGAGCGCGAACTTGCTAGCCGAGTAGGTGCCGAAGAACGGAAAGACCACCCGACCCATCAGGGATGTCACATGAACGAGGAGCCCGCTACCAACAGCACGCATATGCGGCAGCACGGCGCGGTCTGCCCGCACGGCACCAAAGAAGTTCACCGCAAACAGCCGCTCGATGTCCGCAACTGTGTAGGCTTCGGTGACCCCGACGGGCATCAGTCCGGCATTGTTGACCAACACATCGATTTTTCCATGCTGCTTGACGACCTGATCGATCGTGGCGTTCACCGAGGCCTCGTCGGCGACGTCCATTTCAAGGACTTGCACCCCATGTCCCTCGGCTTTCGCCGCGTCGATAAGGTCCTTTCGGACCTTGGCATTTCTTCCCTCAACGTCCCGCATTGTCGCAACCACCGTATGACCCCGCCTTGCGAGTTCCAATACCGTGAGGTTTCCGAAACCACTGCTCGCACCGGTGACTACAACGACTTTTCCGCTCATCTTCAGTTCTCTCTCTTTTTAAATTCCATTGGTCGCGACCAACAGATAGACAGACCTGTATGTATCTGCAATCAAAAAATTTACAGACTAGTCTGTATTGTGTAAGCGAAGAATCTGAGGTGACGAAAATGCAGAGGCGCAGCGTGCTAGACTTCGTGGATGTGGATGGGCAATCGCTAGAAGCCCTAGCTCCGCGTGAACGCATATTGAAGACGGCGTCGGACCTGTTTTACCGACTCAGCATCAACGCTGTCGGGATAGATCGGATTATCGCCGAAAGTGGCGTGGCGAAGATGACTTTTTACAAGCACTTCCCCTCGAAGGCCACCCTCATCGCTACCTATCTTCGCCACAAGAGAGTCATCTGGTTCCAGATGCTCGCGACTGCGACCGAAAAGCCTGGCCTGTCGTCGAAGGAGCGCGTGCTCGCGATTTTCGATGCGATAGATGAACCTCTCAGAGCAAAGACTTTTCGCGGCTGTACATTCGCACGAGGATTGGCGGAATTCGGACCCGAGGCAAACACGCCGGAGGTGCAGGCCACGATTGCCGAGTATTTCACGGAACTGCATGAATTCGTTGCATCGCTCATTGAGCCGCTCGCTTTGGAAAACCCCGAGCGGGCCGTTATCCAGATATTGTCGCTGGTCCAGGGCTCGTTTGTGATGGCGCAATCCATTCCTAACGGTGGAATTGTTGAAGCAAACCGCGATGCAGCCAGACTCCTGTTGGAGCATGGGTTGCCCGATTAATTCCTTCGGGCAAGCGCCTGTTGGCGTCTCCCCTCTCTTCGACCCGCAAACCTTCGAACAGCCTGCTAAAAATCAATGCGCGACGCTCGGGTCGCTGGGAGTAGTATTGCCGCTTACGCGGGCTCCTGCGACACCGAAGCACGTGCGTCACGACGCATAAAAGCCCAGTCAATCAGTTCCGCCATGGATGGACCAAGGGCGATCCCCATCTCACTGAGCGCATACTCTACCCTGGGCGGAACCTGAGGAAACACGGTTCGCGTGACGATACCGTCTTTCTCCAGTTCTTTGAGTTGCTGGATGAGCATTTTCTGGTTCACGCCCTCTACACGCTTCTCAAGTTCCGAAAATCTTAGCGGCCCCTTCGCACCAAACAGCTGGCAGATGATGACAATTTTCCACTTGCCCTCAAGGACCTGAAGAGCGTCCCTGGTCGCTGCTGCCCAGATCAACTGCTGCTTGGGATCGTCGCAGCGCCAGTCTCTCTCTATAGCCATACTTACCTCCGGGTGGGTTACCCACTTTCGAGTAGGTTCTTGCCGTATCATCTAGCTATACCTAGTCTTCGGAGTACGAAAAGTCACGTCTCCGTCGGAGTGCGTTGAGTTCAATACTCTCAGCAAGGGAATGACAATGAAGGTCGGAATCATTGGCGCAGGCAACATCGGTTCGACACTGGCACGCAAGCTCGCGGCGGCTGGGCACGAGATCAAGCTTGCCAATTCCAGGGGACCGGAATCGATCCGCGACCTTGCCGCAGAAGTCGGTGCGACGGCAACGACCCGGGAAGATGCCGTAACAGGTGTGGATGCGGTGATCCTCTCCATCCCGTTCGCAGCGCATCGCGATCTCGCCGCGTTGTTTCAGACCGTTCCCGAGAACGTCGTCGTTATCGACACATCCAACTATTATCCGTTCCGCGACGGTGCGATCGCCGAGATCGATGACGGCAAGCCGGAGGCGGTCTGGGTCACCGAGCAGATCGAGCGGCCCATCATCAAGGCGTGGAACGCGGTGCTTGCCGAGACCCTTGCCAAGAAAGGCGCAGATAAGACGCAACCCGGCCGCATCGCCCTTCCGGTCGCGGGCGACGATCCTGAAAAGAAATCGCGCGTGCTGGAACTGGTCGAGGCCACAGGCTTCGACGCCTTCGATGCCGGGGGCCTTGCGACCTCGTGGCGACAGCAGCCGGGCACGCCTGCCTATTGCACGGAACTGACGGCTGACGAGCTGAAAACCGCTCTTGGAAAAGCAGATCCGAACCGCTCGGCGGACAACCGCGAGACTCTGATCAAGGGTTTCATGGAAGGAGGCGAGAGCCTGACCCACGACGACATCATCGCCCGCAACCGCGCCGTAACAGCGTGAGCAGGACAGGAAACATCATGAAAGTTGGTATTCTTGGCGCGGGCCACATCGGAAAAACGCTGGTCCGTCAACTCAGCAGAACTGGGTACGATGTGAAGGTAGCAAACTCACGTGGTCCTGAGACGATCGCGCCATCAGTGCTTGCATTCGGCGGACGCGCCGTAACGCTCGAACAGGCCGTCGAGGACGTGGACGTCCTGATTCTCTCGATCCCTCTCAACCGCCTGCCCGAAATCGCTGCCAAACTTGCCGCTCTTCCAAAGGACGTCGTCGTTATCGACACGTCCAACTACTATCCGATGCGCGACACCGAGATCGCCGACATCGAGGCGGGCGAAGCCGAGAGCGTCTGGGTATCCGGACAACTCGGCCGACCAGTCGCAAAGGCTTGGAATGCAATCGGTTCCGATTCTTTCGCCCGACTGGGAAAACCTGCGGGTCACCCGGATCGGATCGCCATACCGGTCGCTGCAGACAATGAACGCGACCGACTTGTCGCTATGGCGCTTGTGGGTGATACGGGCTTCGACGCGGTCGATGCCGGACCGCTTTCGGAGTCATGGCGCCAGCAGCCAGGATCTCCGGTTTACTGCACAGACCTCACGGCCATCGAGATTCCCGATGCACTCGCCGCCGCGGAAAGATCCCGGTTGCCAAAGCGGCGAGACCTTTCCGTCGCTGCGGTTCAGGAGAGGCTTGGCGATACGAAGAGCAATCCCGACGCGGATTTCCTCGTGCGTTTGAACAGGGCCCTGTTCCTGTAGATAGCCACTCGGTAGCAACGGATATAATCCCCGGTAAAAAACTGATGACCCGCGGCCCGTAAGCCGCGGAGGCGCATACATGGAATCGATAATGTCGCGTAAAATGATGATCGGAATGCATTTCGGAAACGGTTATGGTTCCCAGCCGGGCGCATGGCGCATGGCCGGGGTCGATCCCCTGAACTACACGAATTTCGACAGCCAGGTGCGCTACGCCCAGGCAGCGGAACGGGGCAAGTTTCAGTTCCTGTTCATGCCGGACTTTCCGGTGTTGACCGGCAATGTCGAAACCGAAGCGCCGATGATTAACATCGATCCGATGATGACGCTCGCGGCCGTCGCGCGCGGGACCGAACGGATCGGATTGGTCGCGACCGGTTCGACCACCTTCAACGAGCCCTATAATCTGGCGCGCCAATTCAAGGCCCTCGACCTGATGAGCCACGGCCGGGCGGGATGGAACGCGGTTCCGACCAGCGATCCCGCGATCGCGGCCAATTACGGTCGCGACTTGCCGTCCCGCAGCGAAAAGTATCAGCGGCTTCACGAGTCGATCCAGATCGTTCAAGCACTGTGGGGCAGCTGGGAAAAGGGAGCATGGCTGCACGACGCCGCATCAGGGCGCTTCGCGGACCCTTTCAGGATCCAGCCCATCAATCTACGAGGAAATCATGTCGGTTCAAGCGGTCCGCTGCCCCTCCCGCCGTCAGAACAGGGGCAGCCCGTCATCTTCCAGGCAGGCGGGGGCGACCAGGGATTGGAGGTCGCGGCCCGTTATGCAAGCGGCGTGATCGGGGCGGTCTACACCATCGAGGCCGCCCGTGCCCAGCGCAGGGCGCTCCGCAACGCTGCGGAACGTGTTGGTCGCGATCCTGACGAGATAAAGTTTTTCCCCGGCCTCATGACGACGATCACGCCCGACAGACGAAGCGGGCTTGATCGCCGGATTGCGGTCAGCGGGGAAACCTTCCCGCAGCGCGTAGAATATCTCGGGCAGATGCTGGGATTGCAGCTGTACGCGGCACGGCTCGACGAGCCGCTGTCAACGGCTCAACTCGCGGCTGCTCGTCCGTCTCCGCGCGATCCCCGCTCAGCCCATGCCCTGAATATCGCAAGAGAGGGCTGGAGCCTGCGGGATATTCTGGCGCATGGCGTGATCGACTATCACCCGGTCATCGCCGGCCCCGCGGTCGAAGCTGCCGACCATATGCAGACCTGGTTCGAGGCGGGTGCGGCCGATGGCTTCTGGCTGTCGCCCGACGTCTACGAGGACGGCATCGATGCGCTCGTCGATGAGGTGGTCCCTCTCCTTCAGGATCGCGGACTATTTCATCGGGATTATGAGGGAACGACCCTGCGCGACCATCTCGGCGCACCGCCCCAGTACGGGCTTGATACGCGTATCATGCTGTGAACCGAAAATAGGCGAGCGCCAGATCGCTTTGCGTATCAATTTGCTTGGTCGTCTGAATGCCGGGTTTCCCCGACTCCAGACGATGATGGTCGAGAGCGGCTTGTCCGACGTCACAGATCATGGCTTTGAATCCTTGGGAGAGCAGGAAACCCTTGAAGAGAAAGCGTCAGGAGCTTCATGAACGCTCCTAACGTCCGATACCACTATTCGGCGAGTTCGCGCATGACCTTGATCAGGTCGGATTTGCCTTCGAAGCCGATGCCCGGCAGTTCCGGCATGGTGATGTGGCCGTCGATGACCTCGACGCCGTCCGGGAAGCCGCCATAGGGCTGGAAGAGATCTGGATAGCTCTCGTTGCCGCCCAGCCCAAGGCCGGCGGCGATATTGAGCGACATCTGGTGGCCGCCATGAGGGATACAACGCGACGGTGACCAACCGAACTGGCGCAGCACGTCTAGCGTACGCAGGTACTCGACGAGACCGTATGACAGGGCGCAGTCAAACTGCAGGAAGTCGCGGTCAGACCGCATGCCGCCGTAGCGCAGCAGGTTACGGGCATCCTGATGGGAGAAGAGGTTCTCTCCGGTCGCCATCGGGGCATCGTAGAATTCCGAGATGGCGGCCTGCAGCGCGTAGTCCAGCGGGTCGCCGATTTCTTCGTACCAAAAGAGCGGATAGTCTCGCAGCATCTTGGCGTAGGCGATGCCGGTCTCCAGATCGAAGCGGCCGTTCGCATCCACCGCAAGCTTCGCCTCGGGTCCGATTTCCTCCAGCACGGATTCGATGCGGCCGCGGTCCTCGTCGATCGAGGCGCCGCCGATCTTCATCTTCACGACATTGTAGCCGCGGTCGAGATAGCCGCGCATCTCCTTGCGGAGCGCGCTGTTGTCCTTGCCCGGATAGTAGTAGCCGCCGGCGGCGTAGACGAAAACCTTCGGATTGGCTTCCCGGCCCTTCATGTCGGCGAGATGGCGGAACAGCGGCTTGTCCTCGATCTTGGCGACCGCATCCCAGACCGCCATGTCGAGCGTTCCGACCGCAACCGAGCGCTCGCCGTGACCGCCAGGCTTTTCATTCATCATCATAGTCGACCAGATCTTGTGCGGATCGAGGTTGGTGCCGGCGTCGTTGATCAGGCTGTTCGGGTCTGCCTGCAGGATGCGGTCCTTGAACCGTTCGCGGATCAGGCCGCCCTGGCCATAACGGCCGTTCGAGTTGAAGCCATAGCCGACGACGCGACGGCCGTCCTTGACAACATCGGTGACGACGGCGACGAGGCTGGCTGTCATCTTCGAGAAGTCGATATAGGCATTGCGGATGGGCGAAGCGATGGGCTTAGTGACTTCGCAGACGTCGACGATACGCATTTGAATCTCCGGTTCAGTTTTTAGGTAGGTAGCGAAATGTTGTCTCTCTGCCGCACCTTCGCAGCGATCAGACGAGAGCACTAATGCCTTGGTAGCCGAGCGAGGCCACGCATTCCAATGCTCTGACGATTTGTATTGGTGCCGTTTCAGCATTGCCAGTTCTCGCAATTTGATGAAATAGAATGAGAACCTGGGCGGGCGATAAGGATGCTTGACTGAATCGCTCTATCCGCCTCCATAGAATCGAATACCCGGCGATGCCAATTCGGCTTCATTGAGCGGCTGCCGGCATATTCAGCGCCACGGCATGTCATCAAAGGGTTTCCGCAACGGCCTTTCCGCAAGTGACGGTGTCCGCATCTCCGCCCAGGTCGCGTGTCCGCAGCCTTTGGTCCGCGAGAACGGTCTCGATGCCAGCCATCACGGCAGCGCTGGCTTCATACTCTCCGAGATGGTCCAGCATCATCGCTGCCGACCATATCTGTCCGATAGGGTTGGCAAGGCCCTGTCCCGCAATGTCCGGCGCTGATCCGTGAACGGGTTCGAACAGGGAGGGAAATTTCCGCTCCGGATTGATGTTTCCCGACGGCGCGATGCCGATCGTACCCGTGCAGGCCGGCCCCAGATCCGAGAGGATGTCGCCAAACAGGTTCGATGCCACGACCACATCGAAGCGGTCCGGGTTCAGCACGAAATGGGCGCAGAGAATATCGATATGATATTTGTCCCAGGTGATATCCGGATAGGACTTTGCCATTTCCTCGACCCGCTCGTCCCAATAGGGCATCGAGATGGAGATGCCGTTCGACTTGGTGGCGGAGGTCAGGCGCTTGCGGGGGCGGGTCTGCGCGAGATCGAAAGCGAATTTCAGAATCCGATCGACGCCGATCCGCGTCATCACCGTTTCCTGGAGAACCGTTTCCCGCTCGGTTCCCGGGAAGATGCGCCCGCCGACCGAGGAATATTCGCCCTCGGTGTTTTCCCGGACGACGTAGAAGTCGATATCGCCGGGGCCGCGCCCGGCGAGCGGCGAGGTCACGCCCGGCATCAGCCGCACGGGCCGCAGGCTGACATACTGGTCGAATTCCCGGCGGAATTGAATCAGCGAGCCCCAGAGCGAGATATGATCGGGAACGACCTCCGGCCAGCCGACCGCGCCGAAGAAGATGGCATCATGGCTGCCGATCTGCGCCTTCCAGTCCTCGGGCATCATCTGACCGTGCTTCACATAGTAATCGCAGGAGGCGAAGTCAAAGCCGTCGATCCGCAGCTCGAAGCCGAACTTTTTCGATGCCGCTTCCAGCACCCGGAGGCCTTCGGGAACGACCTCCTTCCCGATGCCATCGCCGGCGATGGAGGCGATCCTGTAGACGCGGTTTGTTCTATTTTCCAAAGTCATGCTCCTGTTGGATCAGTCTTCCTCGACGAAGACCTCGTTGCGACGTCTCGCGATATTGGGGAGAAAGGCGACGATCAGCACGATGAGGGCGACCGTCAGAAGTCCTGCGCTGATGGGCCGGGTAAAGAAGACGGAAACGTCGCCGTGCGAAATCGTCATCGCCCTGCGCAGATGCTCCTCCAGCAGGGGCCCGAGGACGAAGCCCAGCAGCATGGGCGCGGGCTCGAAATCCAGCTTCGACAACACGTAACCGAACACACCGAACGCGGCCATCACATAGAGATCGAACGTGTTGGAGTTCACGCTGTAGACGCCAATCGAGGCGAAGGCGAGGATCGCCGGAAACAGCACCGTGTAGGGAACGGTCAGAAGCTTAACCCACAGGCCGATAAGTGGCAGATTGAGGATGACGAGAAGAAGGTTGCCGATCCACATCGAGGCGATGAGGCCCCAGAACAGAACGGGTTGCTCGGTCGCGACCTGCGGTCCCGGCACGATGCCCTGGATGATCATCGCGCCGATCATGAGCGCCATGACGGGATTGGCGGGCACGCCGAGGGTCAGCATGGGAATGAAGGAGGTCTGCGCGCCGGCGTTGTTGGCGGCCTCAGGTCCGGCGACGCCCTCGATAGCACCATTGCCGAAGCGCTCTGGAGTTTTTGAGATTTTCTTCTCAAGCGCGTAGGACGCAAAGGACGCGAGAATGGCGCCGCCTCCTGGAAGAACGCCCAGAGCGGAACCAAGCAAAGTGCCCCGGCACGCCGGGGCAATCATCGCTTTGAAATCTGAGCGACTTGGCCATAGACCCGCCACGCGGCTAACGACGGCCGTTCGCTCGATCGTCGTTTCCAGGTTGCGCAGGATCTCGGCGATCCCGAAGAGACCGACGGCAACGGCGACGAAGTTCAGACCGTCCGCCAGTTCGGGCCGGCCGAGCGTGAAGCGCATCGCCCCTGTATTGATGTCCGTTCCGACAAGCCCGAAGACGAGACCCATCGAGACCATTGCGATGGTCTTGAGCACCGAGCCGCGCGCCAGAACGATGGAGGCGGCGAGGCCGAGCACCATCAGGCCGAAATATTCCGGCGAGCCGAATTTGAGCGCGACCGTCGTCAGCGGCGGCGCAAGGGCGGCGACGACCACGGTGGCGATTGTCCCGGCAAAAAATGAACTCAGCGCCGCGGCGGCAAGCGCCGGCCCCGCCCTCCCCTGCCGCGCCAACTGGTATCCATCCAGAGCGGTCACGGCCGACGAGGACTCGCCTGGCAGATTGATCAGGATCGCCGTCGTTGAGCCCCCATACTGTGCACCGTAATAGATGCCGGCGAGCATGATCAGCGACGTTTCCGGCGAGAGCGACAGGGTGATCGGCAAAAGCATGGCGATCGTTGCCGTCGGTCCGATCCCCGGCAGTACGCCCACCAACGTTCCAAGCAGTGTGCCGACGAAGCAGAAGAGAATGTTGTAGGGCGTAAGCGCAGCGCTGAGACCGAGCCCAAGATTACCGATGATGTCCATCATAGCCTAAACTCCCAACCAGGGACCGATAAGACGGACGGGCAGCCCGAGGCCATAGTAGAAAACGCCCAGACAGAACACGGTAATGCCGAGTGTGATGGCAAGAACGACAAGCGGTCTTTGCCCGCTCGCCGCGGTTGCAGCAGACAACGAGGTGAGCGCAACCGCTGGTACAAACCCCAAGCCGCGGACTGTCAGGCCGAACAGGATCGGCGCAACGATGATCGCGGCCAGAGCACGCAAGGGTGCAATTTGCGGGCGAAAAACTTCGATGTCCTTCAGGGCTTTGATTCCGATAACGACGCCAATCACTGTGATGACGATCGACAGAATTAGGGGAAAATAGCCCGGCCCCATCCTGAGCGCCGATCCGACGTCCATCGTAAATATGGACGAAATGCCGAACGCTAGCCCGACGGCCAGCAGCGTGCCGGAAGCGGCAATGTTTTTGATATCCATGAAAGACCTCCGTTCGGTTAGGGGACGTCATCCCCCAACCGAACCATCACCGTTAATCTGCAAACTGACCGGCAGCCTTGATGATGGGGTCCCAGCGTTTGATTTCGCTATCGAGTTTGGTGCGAAGCGCCTCCTGCGTCGCCTGTTCCTTCGTCGCGGGCATGGTGGCGATCTGCGCGAAGCGTTCCTTCAAAGTAGCGTCGTCCATTGCAGCCTGGAGCGCCGACGTCAGCTTGTCGAGGACGTCTTTCGGAGTGCCCTTGGGCGCGTATACGCCATGCCAGACGCCCACTTTGAATTCCGGCAATCCGGCCTCGGTGGTCGTCGGCACGTCAGGCAGTGTGGCAGCGCGTGCTTCACTGGTAATCGCGTATGCCTTGACTTGCTTCTGCGTGATCGGACCGACGGTATTTGTGGCCTGGTCACAGGTCATATCGATCTGGCCACCAAGCAAATCCGTCATGATCGGGCCATTTCCCTTGTAGGGAACGGTTGTCATCTGCGTCCCGATCGTTGACATGAACAACGTGCCGCACAGATGGGATGCGGCTCCAATGCCAGCATGAGCATACGTGACCTTGTTACCGTTCTGCTTGATGTAGGCGACGAGTTCCTGAAACGTCGACGCCGGGAACTCATTGCGCGCGATGACCGTCATCGCGGCGTCGCTGACGAGCCCGATCGGTTCAAACGCCTCCATGGGTTTATAGGGCAATTGCCGGTAAAGTGCTGGGGCCGTCGCCATTCCGATATGGTGTACGAGGATCGTATAGCCGTCCGGATCTGCGTCGGCCACACGCCGGGCACCAATCGTACCGCCTGCGCCTGCGACGTTCTCCACGACGATCTGCTTGCCGAGCGACTTTGACATGGCGTCGGCGGTAAGCCGGGCAATAGTGTCAGTTGGCCCACCCGCCGCATAGGGAACGACCATAAATATGTTGCGTTCCGGATAGTCTGCCGCAAAAACCGGGGTGACTGCTAGCGTAAAGGCAGCTATTGTTGAAAGTAGCTTCATGTCTTCCTCCCATTTGCCGTCGTCTCCAGCAACGGCACTCCTCAATGCAACATTCGCGAACAAGCGATTGACGGTCCAATGCCGTTTCGGCTTCAATTGGTGCCGCAAGTGAGGAAAAGAGATGGATACAGCCTGGCTTCTGGATTTGCGGGCACTCGCCGATACGCTGAATTTCTCGAGAGCGGCGGAGGTGCGCAACATTACCCAGCCCGCGTTTGGCCGTCGGATCAAGGCTTTCGAGGACTGGAGCGGATCCGTTCTGGTCGACCGGTCGACGCACCGCATCAGGATCACGCCTGCTGGCGAAATCATGCTGGATGCCGCAAACGATATTCTTCAAAGGATCGAACGGGCCGTCCACGACTTGAGCCAGGAACGATCCGCCACCGCGACCCTGACCTTTGCGGCAACGCACGCTCTGTCCTTCACGTTTTTCCCGGGTTGGATCCAAAGCCTCGGCTCGTCGGTGGCTACCGTGCCGATCCGGCTCCTTTCGGACAATATGAACGAGTGTGAGAAGATGATGGCGGAAGGCCGAGCCCAGTTTCTTCTCTGCCACTTCCATCCGAACAGCGAAATCCGGTTGCATGAAGCCGATTTCAAGCACGTGGAACTGGCCAGCGACGTTCTTCTCCCGGTGGCGCAAAAAGATAAAAATGGAACGCCGATCCATAAACTGCCAGGCACACCATCCGAGCCCATCGCTCATATATCGTTTGACGAGAAATCAGGCATGGGGCGGATCCTGGCGGCTAATCTGCCCCACGTCGGGAGCGAACTGCATCTCGCTCGTGTGTTCACATCTCATCTGGCCATGGTGTTGAAAGCGTTGGCACTCGAGGGGAAGGGTGTCGCCTGGATACCACGCAGCCTTGCCAAATCCGAGCTGGAGCCTGAAGGAACGCTCGCAATCGCCGGCGACGAGAAGTGGATGGTCCCGGTCAAGATCGTGTTGATCCGATCCCGGTCACGCATGGCAGAATTGGCCGAGAAATTCTGGACGACCGTCGAAAGTGCATCCAAGCGAAAGCCGGCATAGCGATGAGCGTGACTGAGCCCGCCGGCTAGGCACGCTCTTGTTCTGCAATATATTAACGACCGTCTAACGGGTGATCTAATCCACATTCCCTGGGAGAAAATCGAAATGAAGACGAAGCAGAGAATACTTCTTGGCACCTTATTTTTTGGAGCAACCATAGTGGCCAGCAATCTTGGCCAAGCTGAAGATAAGACCTCGCTTCCTGGCTACGCCGAGGGTGCGCAGGTGGTTCGCGTGGAAAAGACGCAAGGCCAGATCGATGAGATCGGCGGCGTGGTTTTTACGCAGATCAAGCAAGTTCGTGCCGTTACCCAGCTCGAAATGTCGCTGCTGGTCCCCCGGACCAACGAGTTGAAGCCGGCGATCGTTTATTTCCCGGGCGGCGGCTTTATCTCGGCGGATCATGAGAAATTCATCGATCTGCGCATGGCGCTCGCGAAAACGGGTTTCGTGGTCGCGGCCGCGCAATACCGCACGGTTCCTGACAAGTATCCGTCACTTGTCGAGGACGGCAAGGCGGTTATCCGCTATCTGCGCGAACATGCTGGTGAATATGGCATTGACCCCGCACGCATCGGTGTGCTTGGCGATTCAGCCGGCGGATACGTGTCGCAGATGATGGGCATGACGAATGGCGAAAAGGCCTTCGACAAAGGTCAGTTCCTCGACAAATCCTCCGACGTCCAGGCGGCCGTGACGATGTATGGGATCTCGAACCTTCTGGAAATTGGCGACGGCTTTCCGGATGATATCGCAAAGGTGCATCAATCACCGGCGGTGACCGAGGCGCTGCTGGTGAACGGCACGGCGTTTGGGGATTTCCCCGGTGCATCGATCGGTAGCGACCCCGAGAAGGCCTTACAGGCAAGTCCCATGGGCCATGTCGAAGGCAGCAAGCCGCCGTTCCTCATCATGCATGGAAGCGCCGACACGCTCGTTTCGCCCCTCCAGAGCCTGCAGCTCTTTGAGGCCCTGAAGAAGAAGGGCGACAAGGTTGAGTACGTTCTTGTCGAGGGCGCAGGTCATGGCGATCTCACCTGGTATCAGCCGCCGATCATCGACCGGGTGGTCGAGTGGTTCAAGGCCACATTGGGTGGTCCGATCAAGGGAAACAGCAGCACCGGGAATGCCAGCGGCGGAAATCTCTGAATCGAGCAAGATGGACGCCTCAATTTAAGTAGAGACAGACGCCGATTTGAAGTGAATTGGTCCTCAATCCTTCTCAAGGTCATTGATCGCGACGCCGCCACTCGCCTCTCAGTGTAGGAAATCGCCTTGTAGACGCCCTTGCAGCAAGGGGCATCGATAACAGAGAGACAAACTTTTGAGCGACTTACCGAACTATTCGGCTTGCTGACTTTTCCTTCTAAGCCTTCGCGGATCGGTAACTGTGCGGTCGAAGTATCGCGACGGCGTTGTTCCCAACGCCTTACCTAACATTGTTATAAAGGAGGTCGATCGACTTGCTGTTGCGGTAGAAAGACATCCCGATCGTTTCGCGGCATTCGCCCACTTGCCTATGAAAGAACCTGCGGCGGCGGCGGACGAACTGGAACGGTGCGTGAAACACCTCGGTTTTCGCGGGGCCTCTATCAATGGGACCACGGATGGACTGTTCCTGGACGAACCGCGGTTCGCACCTATCCTGTCGTGTGCCGAGGCGCTCGGGTGCCCGCTTTATATTCATCCCGGACCCCGCCCCGTTCAGTGCGGGATGCTTACTATGACGGACTGCCGGGCGATATCTCATCATATCTACTGTCCAATGCAGGCTTCGGCTGGCATGCCGAAACGGCCATTCACATTTTGCGCCTCGTCCTGTCCGGCACGCTCGATCGGAACCCGGGCCTGAAGCTCATCATCGGTCACTTGGGTGAGTTACTCCCAATGCTGCTCAAACGCGTTGAGGAGACCTTCGGGACGGGAGCAGAAGCGGGACGGCAGCGGACCGTATCGCAAACTATTCTGGATCAAGTTTGGATCACGACCAGTTGGCTTCTTCGACACGTCCGCATTTCTCGCCGCGCTGACCGCTTTCAATGCGGATCTCATCCTGTTCTCGGTCGACTATCCGTACGCCACGAACCGCGCAGGCACGGCATTTCTCAGCAGCCTGCCGGTTTCTCCCGCAGACCGGGAGCGCATCGCCCACGGCAATGCCGACGCACTCCTTCGTCTACCGGCAGCTTGATCAACTCCACAGAGCGCAGTGCCATCGTCGTGCCGAAGTCGGGGAACGGCGATGGGCTTTCAATCGACGCTCATTGTCCCCCGCCGAAACACAGGGAGCGAAGCGAACACCACAAACACCGCGTAACAAAGGTCCTTTTGGCGGACTGGAGGGGATGCCGACAGGCGGACTGAGGCTCGCGGTTTCGTGCCATCGCAAGCTGGTAGCGATCCGGGAGGCGCTGATGGCGCATCCCGCCACATGATAATTCCGACCGAGTTGATTCAAGGGGAGATTTCGCAGGGCGGAGCGCGTGACCCAAGTCATACGCGCCGGAGCAAGCTGATTACCTTACATTGGGCACAAGCAGATTCAAGTCCGGTGGGTATTTTTTGAAACGCATCGCACCGGATCGTAGCTTCGGCGTTTATGGAGTACCGCAGCGCAGTGCGGGGGCAGGATTTGAACCTGCGGCATTCGGGTCAGGAGCCAAGCGAGCTACCACGCAGCTCTACCGCATCACTTGGAATGACCGCCTCTAATTCCCATATGGTCACTACAAGCGGCCGCCACGGTGCGTGGCCATCATCTGGCCGCTCCATCTCAAGGAGACAACCCATGACAGACCAAGGAGTCGCTTCGGCGGCAGAGCCCGCCTATGAACCAAAAGTTCTAGCCAAGAAGTTTAGGATACCTGTCGAAGACGCGGCCAAGATCATTGACCAATATGGCTCAGACCGTAAGGCCATCGACAAAGCTGCCCGCCGTATTGCGGCCTAAAAACAAAAGCGGCGATCTCGACCCAATGGGGAGACCGCCGCAGGATTACCCGTTGCTGAGAGGAGGCAGCGCCAGGCGATGGAAGACGCCAGCAGGTGCGCATTGGTATGAGGCGTCCGGCGTACCGTTGGCGGTGCCGCCATTGTCCGCAGCGCGGCTCGACATTGCAGATTGTAGTTACGATGGAACAGAAGCTGTGCTGCTGCATTCTCGCTTCCGTTAGCCACTTACATTTCAAAGGAAATGATTATGAACAACATTGTTTGGCTCGTTGGAGCCGTCGTCATCGTACTTGCTATCTTGGGCTTCTTCGGGCTGCGGTAAAACTTACGCCCGCGTTCAGAAGCTGCAACAACGTGCAGCATAACGGGGCGTCCGGTCCGAGTTCAGGGCGCATGGATGATTGGGATCGCGCTAAGTGCGCGACCCCTTCACCCATAAAGGGGCACCAGTTGCCGGAAACCTCCCTTGAGTCTTCGCCGATAATCCGCCAGCCTCCTAGCCTCCTCGAAGTTGTTTTGGCCGCGATCAGCAGTCGCCTCCCGGCGCAGATCGCATGTCGCCCTTCGCGGACCTCTCCGAGCTGCCCATGCTCTTTGTCGTGGCCGCCTCGGTCAGCACGCGGACGTATTCATCCTGCATCACATCGAGCGCACGACCGAACGTGTCGCGGTTTTCGTGCTCGTTGAAGATTTCCTGCTAAGCTTGCGAACCGCTCTTAACATTCGCTCCCTCTCGGCGACCGATCAAGAGCTGGCGAAGGTTGCTTGGGCCATACGGAAAGCCGTCTTCGCATCGCTGCACTCCCGATACGCCTGTTGGGTTAGTGTAGGCCGCAGCGAGTATTTTCCTAGCCTCGGCTTTACTGATTTTTACGCGCTCACCTTTCCGAAGGTTAAGCTTAGCGGCTCAGAATCCTCCGCTTTGACCATCCATCGATAGTGGCTTTTTGCCCGACGCCTCGAAGCTGCGAGACATCGTGACCGACAAACTTGACTGCATCTTTCACAGCTCCGATGATCCCATCTCCGAAGATCTCGCCATCATATTGGTGGAGGAGAGATTGCAGTGCTCACGCGTATCAGTCGACGTCCGCTTCCCCCCGACGAGGTGTGGGATGTAGCCAAGATGGTGTTCAAAGATATTGCTGGCTGGCCTCATGTTTCTCCTCTTGCTGCTGGAGCGGCTCCGGCCCTCATGCGGGCATGTTGTCTCGGAACCATTGACCTTCGCACGAGTTTGGTGACGGCAGACTAAGTCTGAAACACCGCGTGAAGGAGCCGGCTATGCAAAACGTTATTTGGGACAAGCCAGTCGTCGTGGGCGGCAAGTTGGTTTTTGGTCCTCTTGAGGCCCGACGGTTTCTGATGACCGACTGGCCGCACAAGAAGGATTCGAACTTCGCTGCAGCTGATGCGTGCATCCTCCGCGCGCTGGATGGCCGAGCCTCACCTGATGAGGCGCGGGAGCTCTTTGAGGCAGCCCTTCATTCAGCTGCGCTGGTAACCACCTTTGACTACAAGCTGGCGGGTTAGGCCGTGACATCCCTCACCTTTCTTCCCATGCTGGCGCTTGCGATATTTCTCATCCTCGCTCTCGGAATTTTCACGTTCATCATCCTCCGTCGCGGAAAGCTGCGAGAGAGGAATCCTAGCCAGGTCGATCCCGACAAGCCGACCGCCGAATGGCTGAAGCGCGAAGCCGCTAACGGGAAGCGACCGCTCTGATGGACCAATTCGGAACTTGTGCCGCGGTCCGCCGTTTGCAGTGCAGCAACCACTGGAGGCCGCATGTCGACTTATCTGCCCATGAGCATCCTTGCCGCGATACTCGTTTGTGCTCTCGCCGCAGCAGCAATTGCGGTCTACAGCCGCTGGAGGCGGAGCCGAGCTCCCAGTAAGCAGGTTCCGCCGGAAGAGCCAACCTACGACTGGATCTACCGCGAAGCTGAAAACGCTCACAAGATCGGCAAGGGCCCCGAAGCCTGAACCAATATGGGGCACGGCGGTAACTGATCATTAAAGATACTGCCAGCATAGTCACCGATAGGGGACGACTTTGCTGGAGTTTATGATGCGTATTAACGGCGCTGTCCTCTTCGTAATACCCTTGATGGCATTGGTTGCGTTGGGCGCTTCCATTCTTTGGGAGCGCCCAACGTCTATCGATTACACGTTTACGAGCAGTATCCCATAGGCTGCTGCCGGCCTGGTAGCCGACCCCTATTCATCCGCATGAGATGTGCCGAAAAGCGTCGTATTCACCGAGCGCAAACGGGATCCCCTTTACGTCAGCGGGATCGTTACTCTCGATGAGGCCCAGCGCGAAAGTCAACTTCTCAAGCCTGGCCTGACCGCGCTCCTGCGTCCCTTGATCGTGGCTCCCCAATCACAGCCGATAAGCGCTCGATCGTGTCTTTGTCTTACCTCGAGGTTGAGCCAAGTTTTACCATGATCCTCTTCGACGACGCTCTGGGTGACTTGTACGACGCGCTCGACAGCCGCCCGGGCCAGCGCATGCCGTAAGGCAGAGGCGCCCGTGCCCGGCGCGGATGTTTCTTTTGCTTGATCCCTGCTGATACGGTATCGCCTCAGTATCTTTAGAGGCTCGTCAGAAATTGTCGGCTCATGTAGTGGAGCAATGGAAGCTGCCGACATGCTCGATGCGGTTTGGGCGATCGGCAGCTCCACTTGCAGGATGGTGCACATGGTTGGCTCGTGATCACCACGCTGGACCCGGATCTCAACCTGGCGGGTCGGTGATAGGCGCTTTGCCGTCTACAGCGCCAAACCGGTCGGTCATCCATGTCTGCACCACAAAGACCGACAAGATTATCGCGGCAGAGAAGAGAAAGGTCGTAACTAACGGGCGTCGTTCCAGAAATCTCATCAGGGCGCAACGTTATCGTTGGCGACCAGTTCCAGATCGATGTGGGGAGCATAGCCGATGAGCCAAATTTCCATCCGCTCTGGGTTTTCGTCCTCGGTAAAAGGGCAAACAGATGCCGGATCGCCACGTTCCGCGGCTTCTCTGCCCAGATGAAATAGATGGATACGCTCCACCGGTATGATCTCGGAATTGTTCACTGTCTCGAAGCCTTCGACCCAAGCGTCCAGCTTTATACCACTGCAGTCGATGTAGGGATTGGTGTGGCGCGGCATGCCTATGCAAGCGGCTCTTCTCCCCTGATTAAAACAGTGCGAGTGCAAGACATCTTCAGCGGACATATATGGTAACCCCGGTTTCTTCCACTAAACTAAAGATTGCGAATGAAGTTCCTTTCGCTTCCCAAATTTTTTGGAACACGCGACTGGCGAACCGGACGCAGGGTACGATCAATTAAAGGGTGAGGTATATCACGCACACCAAACAGAGCCTCCGCACGGTCACCTCATGAACAAACCTCAACTTTTGTGATTTCTTGGTTGCAAGGCGTTTTTGGCGCGGCTTTGACTTACAGTCTTGCTCGCCCTTTGGAATCATCCGAGAGGCGAGTTGCGTGTACAGTGTCGTTTTCCTTTATCCGCGAAGCATGCCGCCTTTATCGATGCCCTGGGGGTGATGGAGGCTTGTCTTCGTCCAATACAGTTCCTCTATAGGCAATTCACATGTCGCTGCATGCAACCGAAGCGGTGCTCGCACCCCAGTCGATGTTGAGGAGCTCAGTTGGGGAGCTGTTTTTTGCCGCCGATCAAATTCGCTGCCAGCGGGCCTTTCTACACTAGCGCCGTTTTGCCCAATAAGGCTATGCTCGCTCCCCTCGTGGGGTTGCTGCTATAGTTTTCATTCGGGCTCTCTGTTCGCTCCAAACTCTGGACGGTAGGTCTCGTCACGTTAAAGTCGAGGCAATTATCGGTAATTGAGGTTGCGATGGCTGGCGTCGCGGTTCTGCTCATGACCGCGGCTGAGAGCCACATGAATCTTTCGCTAGACGCCCACCTCGGTTATGGCCAGATATTTTGAGGAAACCATAGATTCCGGCAACGAACTGAGCTGCAAATCGCCATGCCGGCGGCAAACGAAACAGCCGGCCCATAGGCGGCCGCCCCAAAAACATACACCGGCTTCTCGTGCGGCAGAGCCGTTGCGCCAACACCGGAGTTGGCGACGCAGACGGCTTGCGCCCTCGGGATGATGACGTGGTTTGGCTACATCGCCATCTTTCCGCTTTGTTCATGCACAACGGTCGTAATCGCCGAACGCTGCTGTAGGCATCGCCAAATTTGGGAGAATTCTATGCCGACATACTACGGAAACAACTCTAATAACGTTGTTTATCAAGACGACTACGATTCGGATCTGACCGTATATGCCTATGGCGGTAACGACTCGATTTATCTAAATCTTGTCGGTGCATATGGCGGATACAACACCGTGTACGCGGGATCAGGCAGCGATCTGGTAAAAAACAGTTTTGAAGGCGGTAACCGCATAGATCTCGAGTCTGGTAACGACACCTACGTGGCCACTGGATTTTCAAAAGCCGCCAGCCTCTATGACATTGTGTATGCGGGTTCCGGCAACGATAAGCTCGACGTGTCGACCTACCACAGCGACTACTACGGTGAAGACGGCAACGACACCTTTTTCTCCGTGGGATTTAATAACTATTTCCACGGAGGTGCTGGCAACGACACTATCAGCTATCAGAGCCAAGACAATGATGCCGATCTGAGCGGCGCCGGCGTTGTGATCGATCTGCAAGCTGGATATGCGGATACTCGTGGGACCAGTTACACGGAGAAACTCGTGAGCATCGAGAACGCCGAAGGGACTGGAGTTTCAGACAAGATTTACGGGTCGTCTGGGGCGAACAAGCTTTGGGGTGGCGCAGGAAACGACTCCGTTTATGGCCGGGACGGCAGCGACACAATCTACGGCGACTCCGGTAACGATTATTTGTCAGGTGGCAACGGCAATGACCGTCTGTATGGCGGATCGGGAAACGATGATCTGTCTGGAGGCGCGGGCAATGATAAGCTCTATGGCGGTTCCGGTAACGACTATCTGACAGGTGGATCAGGAGCAGACACATTCGTGTTTGCGTCACTATCGGATTCTCGTGCAGGTTCGGCTCGCGATGTCATCACTGACTTTAGCCGCGGTGACGATGATTACATCGATCTTCGATCAATCGACGCCGATACCACGCGCGGCGGTAATCAGGCATTTGATTTCATCGGCACAAGCTCTTTTTCGGGTGAGGCCGGTGAACTCAGGTTCAAAAGCGGTATTGTCTCCGCGGATGTCAACGGCGACGGTGTGGCTGACTTCCAAGTGAAAGTCGATGACTTCACCAAAATGTATGCAGGCGATTTTCTTCTTTAAGTGAATGGAGCCAACCTCTCGGTAAGTGAGCGGACGTGACGGCAGACCCGCTGGCGAGCGGGTCTGCCCGTGATCCTAAAATCATCTTGTCGCTCGCGGCTCTCATTCCTCACGGAATGTGTGAGCCAGTTGGTCTGTGAAAGGCTTGGCAAGGTAGGAAATTACCGACCTGTCGGACACTCGGATAAACACCTCCGCCGGCATGCCAGGATAAAGTGCCAGTTTTTCGAGCTTCGCAAGGCTTGCCGGATCCGGTCTAACACGGACGGGATAGTAGCTGATGCCAGTCCTTTGATCCGAAATGATGTCTGGCGACATCGATACGACCTCACCAATGACTTCAGGTGTCGTTCTCTGATCAAAAGCGCTGAAGCGAATGTCGACCGTTTGGCCTGGATGAACCTGATCGATATTGCGAGAGGCAATTTTCGCCTCAACCGTCAATTCGCGCTGATCCGGTGCCAGAAGCATCAGTGGATCGCCCGGATTGGCGACACCGCCAACGGTGTGGACCATCAGCTGGTAAACCCGCCCGCTCATCGGAGCTTTCAGGTCGAGCCGCTGGAGCTGATCCAAATTGGCCACTTTTCGTTCTTCCATCTCGGAAATTCTTGCCTCGACTTCGGTCAGCTCTTTGGCATTTTCCGTTCGGCGGTCTTCGTCGAGCTGTAATATCTGAAGGTCGATCTCGTTGATCCGGCCTTCCGACTGCGCGCGAGACGCAATACGTTCACCCTTGTTGCCATCCAACTCGACTCGCTGACGTTTCAACGAATTTACCCGTTGCAACGTCACGAGCTGCTGCTGGTAAAGTGAATTGATGGCGCGGTATTCCTCATCGATCAGGTTTACAGCATCGTTGATCGCACGGATCTGAAGATCGTTACCGCTGATCTGCTCTCTCAACTGAGCCTTTCGTTCCTCCAGCTGTTTTTTCATGCCAGACAGCGCGGCTTTTCGCGTTGTAAACAGTCGTATTTCGCCGTCGACCAGCTTTCGGTTGGCATTGACGTCAATCCCACTGGCGGACAGATCCGCGATTGTCAGCGTGTCTGCGCCGAGTGTTTCCGCCTGCAGGCGAGCCCGTTTGGCGTAAAGCTGAGCAAGCGCGCTGGTCACGATACCGAGGCTTGCCCGCAAGGTCGTGCCATCAAGCCGCAAAAGGACCTCACCGGCCTTCACTTGGGCACCCTCCTTGACAAGTAGTTCCGAGACGATACCACCGCTAAGGTGCTGTATTTTCTTTACATTTTCATCGATGATCACAGTCCCATCGCCGACAACGGCATTGGAAAGCGTGGTCGTCGCAGCCCAGCCACCGACACCTGCAACAAGTGATAGGCCTAATATGGTGACAAAGATGATATGCCGACCAAGGGAATCTTGCGAACCTCGTTCCGTCATGTCTTTACTCCTGCGCCCGTTCGTCGCTGACGATCTTCAAAGGCGTCGGCCTTGGTTCCCCAGAAGCTGCTTCACGGCGCAGAACGCGCGAAAGCACTTCGTCTTTAGGGCCGAATGCTGCGACACGCCCTTCCTTCATCATCAAGACAAGATCCACCCCGGCAAGCGCGCTTGGCCGGTGGGCAATCACGATAGCAATGCCGCCACGTTCGCGGATCCTCACGATCGCCTCGGCAAGTGCCGCTTCCCCTTCGGCATCAAGATTTGAGTTCGGTTCGTCGAGCACTACAAGAAAAGGATTGCCGAACAGGGCGCGCGCCAGTGCAATACGCTGACGTTGTCCAGCCGATAACGTCGATCCGCCGGGTCCGATCTCTGTGGAATATCCGCCCGGCAGGCCTAAGATTAGTTCGTGGACACCGGCAACCTTGGCGGCCTCGATGACGGCCTCAGGTGCCGGGTTTTCGCGAAACCGCGATATGTTCTGTGTGATTGTACCCTCAAACAACTCGATATCTTGAGGGAGGTAGCCGATATGCTTGCCTCGATCCTCATCGCTCCACTGCTGGACGGTTGCTCCATCCAGCCGCGCCGATCCACGGTGGATCGGCCATATTCCGGTCAGCGCGCGCGCCAGCGACGACTTACCAGATGCACTTGGTCCAATGACGCCGATCGCGCTTCCCGCGTCGACGGCAAAGCTGATATTCGCAATGACCATCTCCTGGCGCCCGGGCGCACCACTTATCAGGCCATCTACTGTCAGATTCTGGCTTGGCGCCGGAAGCGCAAGCGGTGCGTCAGTCTCAGGAACAATCTCGAAAGACTGCCGCAGACGTTTCCAAGACTGCTGGGCAGAAACGAAGCTACGCCAATTAGCAATCGCCTGCTCGACCGGCGCAAGGGCACGTGACGTCAAGATGGAAGCCGCTATGATAATGCCGGCCGACGCCTGGTTCTCAATCACCAAAACCGCACCTGCCGCAAGCACCCCTGACTGGAGCGCGATACGGAAAATCTTCGAAAGGGTTGCGTAACCATTAGCAACGTCGGAATTTTGCCGATGAGATTGCCGGTAGCGGTCATTGACCTGCGACCACGATCGGGAGAGATCGCCTCCCATCCCCATCGCTTCGACGACTTCTGCATTCCGATGCGCTACCCCAAGCAGGGTGCCGCGCTGACTGCCAATCTCATGCAGCTCCTTGGCCGATGCCTGAGTCTTGCTGTTAGTCAAAATGGTCAAAATGGTCAGGATGACCGCGCCGGCAATAGCGATACAGCCGACCATCGGATGGAACAAAAAGCAGATGGCAATGTAAAATGGAAGCCAAGGCAAATCGAAAAAAGCGGGAAGGCCTGAGCTAGACAGAAATGTTCTGACCTGGTCGAAGTCACGCATCAGGGCCAAGCCATCGCCGCCAGCATGGCCTTTGACCGGTGCTTTTACCACCGTTTTGAAGATCCGCGCTCCAAGCGCCTCGTCGAATATACCAGCTACCCGAGTCAGCATTCGGCTTCGTGCCAGTTCAAACGCGCCCTGGAAGGCATAAAGCATCAAAGCAAGCAGGCAAAGTGCAACAAGTGTGGGGATGCTTCTGCTCGGAATGACCCTGTCGTAGATCTGAAGCATGAAGAATGAACTGGTCAGATAAAGAAGGTTGATAAGCGCGCTCGCGATTGCGACCGCGATCAGCCCCCCTCGGCATCGATTGAACACCGCGGATGCAACATTCTTGCTCGCGATTTCGTTGCTGCGGTCATTCGTTACGCTCATGCTGGCAAGGTCCTTCAGCCGACGATCGGCACGATATACGCCAACTGCTCTCATCTTTTAAGAAATTCTCGTGGCATAAAAAAGCCGGAGGCGATCTTGCTTCCGGCTTTCATTCTTTCGGGCAGTTACCCGGCAGCCATCAGCCGATTATGTCGAAATCTGCAGCTGTTAGCTTCAGGCCAGGGTCCAACTGGGCCAATTGAAGTGCTGCCCCCGTTCCGTGGCCATCGGCATCATACCAGAGCTTACCTGACTTGTTGTCGTAGACAATCCGATCCGAGCTATCGTGGGCCTTCGTGCCGACATAAAAAGCACCTGAGGCCAAGTCCCCAACCTTGCCAACCTTGGTGAAAATATCATCGTCAAGCCAGATCGTATCGTCTTTGACCGAGAAATCGTCGATCGTATCGATGTTCGTTGACCCTAGCTTCGTGTCGAAGAGAAAAGTGTCTTTCCCTGCGCCACCATGAAGGAAATCTTTGTCCAGACCGCCGTACAGGCGATCGTTGCCATCCTCGCCGTAGAGCTTGTCTTTCCCTGCACCGCCATCGAGTTTGTCGTCGCCTGTGCCGCCCTTTAGAATATCGTTGCCCTTGTTAGCAAAGATCGTATCATTGCCCGCAAAGCCGGTCAGATAATCGATGCCATTGCCGCCCATGATTTTGTCGTTGCCTTTCAAGACAGACGAAACAATAGCCACGTCATCCTTCGTTGAATAAGTTCCCGCCGCCTTGACGATCGAGGTGACTGCCACCGAGCCACTGTCAACGGACAAGACTTTAGTGCCGTTATAGACGAGAGCATAGCTGGTTACTGTGCCGCTGACCGGTTCGCCGTAGCTGTTGTACTTGAAACCAGTGCCTTTGAATTCATCGAGCCATCCATCTCCATAGTTGGCGCGGAAAATCGTCGATCCGTAAGTGTATGAGTATGCGTCATAGATAGAGCTGAAGTCGAAACCCCGCATATCCATGCCGTAATTGATGTTGACCGTAACTATGGCCATTCTGCTCCCCCAAAGATAATCCGGCGAGATTACTCGATTTATAGTTGTGGTCAATGCATTGAACCAATGGCGGCATCGTTGTTTCTTCGAGTTTAGTGAATCTCGTTTTTTTACCTATCTCTTGAGATCACTCGGGTCAGTTTGACTGGTATGATGGCTCATCCAACATTGATGACCTTAAGTGCACCATCACGCGCGCCTCAATCTCGGCGGCCGCCCTTTCCTTGTCCCGAAGATCGATCGCATAGCGGTTCCGCAGGAGGAACCAGAACTTCCGTAGGTCATCTGGCCTCAGGCTGGATTCTCCGGCAACAAACTGAGCCGCAAAATCGCCCGGCTGGCGGCACACAAAACAGCCGGCCATGTAGTCGGCCCTGCCGAATACATAAACCGGCTTCTCATGCAACAGAGCCTCGGCGCCGACGCCGGAATTGACGACGCAGACGGCCAGGGCTTTCGGGATGATGGCGTGAATACTGGAATAGACTTGGATCACACGGCCCTCGGCAACAAGCTTCGATAGAATTCGTGAAACTTCCGGCGTCGTGCAAAGCGGATGCCGCTTGATCACAACGGAAAGTCCTTTCGCCTCGGCTGTCCGAACAACCTCTTCCACCATCTCGAACAGGCTGAGATAGGCAAGTTGGCTGACGGCATCGCCGATCAACTGCAACGCAACGAAGATGAAGTTCTCCGGCAGGTTCTCGCTATCGGATACGTCCGCCTGCCGGTATTTCGACAGATTGCCGCCGATGACACGCTGTTTGTCAGCCTCGAAAAATGCAGCGGCCGCCTGCTGGTCGACATCCGCAGCGCGCAACTGCTGCAACGACAAATCCGAAAACTCCGACCAGCCTGCATAGCCGCGGCTATCGAAGCTGAAGAGGGACGGCCTGTCTGTTTCCTTGAAGTGAAGCCCCAGCTTTCCATGCGATATCGTGTGGTAGGAAAAGCTGGGGACGGGGAGATCAATGAAGCCGTGGGTTCTGAGACGGCTCCGGACTGCATAAGCGAGCTTATTATTTTCGAAGGCTGCAAACACGGCCGAAAGGACGAACCTGATATCGGCGCGAAATCCCGGATAGTCGATCTTGTTCTTCCTGAAGCCAGCAGCAGGCATAAGGATTACAGGCCGTTTGTCCAAAGGTGTGCGCGCTCCCGCGGCGCGGGCCAGAATGTCCTCGTTCGCCATGCTGACTGCACGGCTGTAAGCCTCGGTCTCGTTGATGAGCGAGATAACCTCAACAGTGAGCCGGCGTGCCTTCGCCATGTCTGCTACATGAGGGTGTTTCAGAAACACCAGCGCGCCTTTCAGATCAAAGAGGCTCAGTTTGGCAGCAACAACATCGCCGATATGCGCGCGCGAAAGAGGCCGACTTTTCTCGACCTTTGCTAATTGTCCGATGAGACATGTAACCGCAGCAGCAAAAATGTCCTCGCGATCACATGCTTCTGCGGAAAGTGCGGTTGATAGAGGAAGCGTAATGTCAATGTAGTCGGGCTCGGCCCGCATGAAAGTCAAACCGTATTCGGCAAGGCGTTGGTGATATCTCAGCTGATCAGCCTGCCCTTCGTCCAAATCTCCAGATGAGACTCCCGCCCCATCACCGGCAAGCCTCGATGCCGCCTCGGATAACAGGGCTGAAGCTCCAGCAGACAAGTGCGGATGCCGCCGAATTTCATCAAGGCGCCGTGAATGTCCAAGATCGACTACCTTTGCGATGTAGGTACTAACGGCCCAAAACGTGAGCTGTTTGCGTTTTGCATATCGGAAAAAAATGTCTTCAGCCGCTGCTGCCCGTCCCTCGTGATATTCGATGAGAAGGCGACCTTCAAAGATGAGGGACGAAATCTTCCTCGCTGCTTTAAACGGGTTCAATAACGATGCCGCGGCTGCGAGAACGATACGCAGAACAGGCAGGTTTCGGCCCTCGCGTACTCTTCTCTCCACAAACCCTATCATTCCATAACCTAACGCTGGTCATTTGCTGCGATGGCGACGGATAATAGCAAAAGTTCCGATGCCGCGAGTACTATCGCTGTGGAAATCGGAGCAGCCACTTCCCCTCCCCGCATACATAGCACTGCGACGGTTTACCCAAATTGGGGCCAATCGAGAAGTCCCGTTTAGCTCGATCCGAAAATTCGAACCCTTAACGAGCGGCGTGCCAACCGTCCTTGGCCAATCAGATCGCTACAAATTTCCTGTTACGCCCCAGTCAGAATGATAGCAATTTAGTGGACGCAGGGTACGATTCATTGCCGCTCCCTCAATAGAGGAAAAAATCCGTCGATGTGAGCTTTAGACCGTCTTCGACGATCGCGAAACGCACTGCGGCGGCCTTACCAGCGCCGTCGCTGTCATAGAACAGATCACCGGTCTGTTTGTTATATGTTATCCGATCGTCGGCGTCGTGAGCCTTGCCGGATGTGGAGGCGTAGAATTGATCGCTGCTCATAGCCCCGGTGCCGGCGATCTTCGTGAATATCGCCTTGGCGAGGTAGACGGTATCATCGGTCACGCTGAAGTCGGTAATAGTGTCGACGTTGCTGGACCCGTTCAGCTTGGTATCGAAGAAGAACGCGTCTTTGCCGCCGCCGCCCTGGAGCTTGTCATTGCCCAATTTGCCATAGATCTGGTCCTTGCCGCCATCCCCGCGCAGTGAGTTTTTGACGGAATTACCTATCAGCTTGTCCGCAAAGTCGGTGCCTCGGGCGGCTTCGATACTTGTCAGTGTGTCTTTCGTCTTGAAGCCATCGATGGCATAGCCTTTGGTCAAGTCCACAGTCACGCCGTTTTTGCCGCCGCGATTAACATCGCGGTGATAGCGCACCTCATCGAAGCCGCCGCCGCCATCGATCTTATCGGCGCCGGCCAACCCCATGAACTGCTCATCTGCAGTGGATCCCTTGAGCGTATCGACGAACTTCGTTCCGCGAAAGCTTTCGATACTCGAAAAGGACTCGACGTTGCCGTAGGGGTCTGTCGCCTTGTGAGCGGTGGCGTCGATCGTCACACCTTTCTTGGCGGCCTTGCTGAGGAAACTGTCGTCGAAGCTGAGTTGGTCCCAGCCTGCACCACCGTCATAGGTATCCTTGCCCTCGCCGCCGACGAAGAAATCGTCCCCTGCACCGCCTTTAAGGACGTCATTTCCAGCGTATCCGTAGAGATCGTCACCGCCATCACCGCCGTTGAGCTTGTCATTACCGCGCAACAACCATTGTTGCATCGACCAGGAGTCGTCGAGATAGGTTTGGAACGTTTTCGCGGCTACAGCGAAGCCCGATATTTTTTCGATCAGCTTCCCAGTTGCCGTGAGGACCTGAACCTCGGTCACCTCGCCCGCTATCGCATCCCCATTGCTGTCGAACTTCAGCCCTGTGCCAATGATCTTGGCCTGGATACCGTTCTCGAACTTGAAGAGCACTCGGGTCGAGGATGAACTCCGGGATACTACCGCCTCGAAGTCAAGAAACTCGGCCATGGACGGCATATAATCCGTACCGACGATCGGTGGACTATAGTGATCCGGGTTGACGTTCCCCGGGAAGTATCTCTGCAAAGTTGCCATTTTCCTCTCCCTGACGAACCCAGCTCATTCCACAGAAATGGTATCACGATGGGATTATCTGGCTTCACCCGTTTGGGTTAGGCTACTCAAGATACTACAACGGGTAGCAAGAGATCTCTAGGTAAAGGCACCGCCTCATCTTAGCGCGGCGTCGCTCCAGATTTCGCTGGGGTAAGCGCCCAGTGAGAACGCATGGAATGCTGGGGAGTGCGCCCTCCAGCTCCTCCCACACCAAAGGAGAAGAAGCATGGCCAAGACAAGATCATCCGGGCCACAGAGCGTTACTCGCATAAAGCCCAGCGCAGCCGGCATCGGATCGAAAATGCGAGTTAGGATCAAGTTTCTGTCCATGAAATCCGAAGTCTCGATCGACTGGAAATTTAGCTTGAAGACGTTTACGAAGTTCCAGCTTTGATGTTTCATTGAAATTAGCGGGGAGAACCTGCAACGAACCTATGGAGCGTTTGCTTGGAAATTGCCAAGATAGTTGCCAGTCTTGAGGCTGCCAGTTCAGGCTCGCGGATCTTGGATCGGCAGATCGCCGAAGCGATCGGATGGCGCCGCGAGATACGAGAAGATCGTGATGACAAAGGGCAAACCATCTCTCGAGGGGTCTGGTACGATCCTAGTTCTGGGCAACCTGGTACGATACCCAACTACAGCGACAACTTAGAGGCCGCTCACTCACTCGTTAAGTTCATTGCGCCGAATAGCGCTGGGGGCTTCTCGTGGGAGGATAGCGCAGCATCCGCTAGAATCGGAACCGGCCCTTACATTCAGGCACGGACACCAGCCTTGGCACTAAGTTCCGCTGCCTTGAGATACCTCTCCGAAGCTCGGTAACCAAGCATCACTGCGCGCGCCAATGTCGTAAATCTGTATCAAAACTATCATAAACGCCCACTGAATCATTCAGAGTTCAGGGTATGAGATGCGCGTAGATCGCACTATTGATTTGCTGCGTGAAGCTGGCGCAGGATCGAGACAACTCGATGCGCTTGTTGCGCAGGGTGTGGCGTGGTGCAAGATAAATAGGCAGTTTGCCTACGGCGAAACCGGCGAAGTTCGGGACGGTATGTCGTGGTTCATCCCAAATACCGAAAACCCTGACAGGATACCCCACTACACATCGAGTATTGAGGCAGCATATCCACTCGGACAGCAGGCTTGCCCGTCCGGAGTCTGTGGGTTCTCGTGGCAAGAAACTTTCGCGACGGCGCAAGTGGGCGAGAACGGCCCGCGAGCGAGCGCCGCAACCCCAGCACCGGCGCTTTGCATTGCGACTATCATGACCTTCAGATCGGAAGGCCTGCCTAAATGAGCATTAGGAGAGTTGAGTTTGGCACCAGATTTTCACCCGAAGAGCTGAAGAATCTCGGGCTTGAGTTGGAATTTAGTCCGAAAAGCCAGTTTCTCTGTGGAAATTCGTACGAAATTCCCTGCCAAGTCAAAACGTCGATGAGAGATATTCTCTCTGTAGGCGCATTCTCCTACATAAATGGCAAGGGGCGCTTCACCAATGTCCGGATAGGCCGGTACTGTTCCATCGCTGAAGGCGTGGAAATTGGTTATCCTGAACATCCGACCGACTGGCTCAGCACATCACCAGTCCAATATATGAGGCCTGGTTGGGCCGCAGTGGTTGGTGATTGGAAACGCGTATCTCACACGACCACTAGAGAGACGCTCATACAGCACGACGTTTGGATTGGGGTCGGCGCCTTTCTTCGCACTGGCATCACCGTAGGTACCGGAGCAGTTATCGGCGCTCATGCCGTTGTGACGAAAGATGTACCACCGTATTCAATTGTCGTCGGCAATCCCGGTCGAATCATCAGGACTCGAATTCACCCTGGGCTTATAGACGAACTTTTGAACACCAAATGGTGGGAGTTCTCGCCTGCGCAGCTCGACGGCTGCCCGTTCGATCGAGCGAGTGATGCGATCCGTTTTATCGCGGATCTTCGTAAGGCTAACACTCCGGTTTACCGACCCCAGCGCCTTGAGATCACTTCAGCCGGAGCGACTCTTTCACCGTCCCCTTAATCGCACGTAGGAACCTCATTTGTACGTTTGTCACAATACCGTCATCGAACATGAACTAAGGCAGGAGGGGGAAATCCAGGTCTGAGAGCCGATGCGGAACACTGATAGCAACACCTATGTAAACGTCGTTTTTGCGACTGACGAAGAGTACCTACCAATCACTGCCGTGGCGCTTACTTCGGTTGCTGCAAACTTCAGGGATACAAGGAGGCTTCGGGCTTTCATTCTCATCGAAAAGCCGATGCCGCAGGATGACGCTGCGCGTTTTCAGACCCTTGCAAAGCAATTCAATATTGAGGTTCAGTCATTGACCGTCTCCGCGGCAGAATACGCGACGGTCCGAACAAGTCGTGGCATTTCGAGTGCGACGTACTTCAGACTAGGCATGCACCTTGTTTTGCCACCCGATGTCGACAAGGTTGTTTATCTCGATTCCGACATGATCATCCTCGGCAATATTGCGGATCTTTACGATACGCCTCTTAACGAGGAAACACTCTTCGCTGGTGCGGAGGACTATAATAGTGTGGCACATCGCAAGGCGTACAAGACTTCGGCTACTTCAGTAAATCTGAATGCTGGCGTTTTGGTCTGCAACATCAAAGCTATCCGCGCGATGGACTTTCTCGAAGTAGTAAGCGCCTATGTCGAGCAAAACCAGTTTCTCATATTCCATGGCGATCAGCAGATCCTGAATTCTCTTTTCAGCGAACGAATGGCTTATGTTCACATCCGATGGAACATGCACGGACAACTGTTCGAAGAGGAATGGGTGGCGAACAATATGGGTGGTCGAGCACTTGTGACTGCCACAGATTTTGCAGATGGAAGAACTGAGCCCAAGATCATCCACTACAATGGCACAATGAAGCCATGGAACGGCGGCGCTCATCCAAGGCGACGTGACTGGTACCGGTTTTCAAACGTCTCTGTTTACGCCGACTTATTCCCCGAGCCAGATTGGCCGACCATCAAGGTTCGTCGCGATAAGAAGCCGTCACTGCTAGCGACGTTGTACCAGAAACTGTGGCTCGATAAGCTCGTTAGAGCTTTACACGAGGGCTACAAAGCAAAGGGAACACGTACTTGGCTCGAAAAAAACGTCAAAAGCGGAAAGCTCTGGAAGCAAAAGCCTTTTGATGAGTTGCGCACCTTGTCGGAAAAGCAATCTCTAATCCAGATGCACTCCTTCCTGGCAATGCGGGGAATATTGCGCCGGGAACGGAAATTTTCTGCAACGGATTTTGTCCGCAACATTCCCGAAAACGCCAAAGTCTATTCAAACGCCCCCAATGACGACCTTGAAGGAGGGTTCCACGAGAACATCAAACTCATTCTCCGGACGCCAAATGTGAGCATGAAGGTTCTCCCTTACGAAGCCGATTTTTCGCTAGTCCTGCATATGGCGATTCGCACATCCGGCTTCTGGGATGCATTGCTTACCGCAAGCTTCGACCGTGACATCATTTTCGGAGAAGCCGCATTCTTTGGCGCTTACGCTGGTTATTTTGACCACGCATCACCAGCTGTTGGCAGGCGACCCTTCGGCTATATTCTTGACGACCTATGCTATTATTACGATGCAAGGCAGCCATCGCGCCTAGAGCTTAAGTTGAATGATGCCTCGTATGAACTCAATGATGCAGAATTGGCTCGCGCAAAAAGCTTGATCCAACGCGTCAAATCCGAGCGTCTCACCAAATACAACCGGAATGCCGGTAAAGGAGCATCCGTTTCCTTGGAACCAGGAGCTGTGGTTGTGATCGACCAAACACCGCATGATGCCTCAATCAGATTCGGTGGCGCCGAGAAGCGCACCATAACCGACATGGTGACTGCGGCAGTTCGGGAAAACCCGAATGCGACGGTCTATTTCAAGCGTCATCCCGACAACGTCAAGACAAATCGCAATATCCTTCCGACGACAGCGCGCGTGAAGTTGCTTCCCGACGATGCGGATATCACGCAGGTTCTGGATCAGTGCGCATCTGTATATGTCGTTTCTTCTCAAGTGGGATTTGAAGCACTGCTCCGGGAAAAAAAAGTAGTGACATTTGGCATGCCTTTCTACGCCGGTTGGGGCTTGACCGAAGACCGCCAACCGATCGCTCGACGTACCAGGATACGAACAAAAGAGGAGCTTTTCCACGCAGCATGCATCGACATGTCCGTCTATGTGAACCCTATGTCCGGCGAACTCATTGAGATCGAAGATGCCTTCAATCTAGTACAGTCAATGAGAGCAACTGAACTGAGCTCGCCCCCCCCCTTTACGGAACGAGGCGGCCGAGTAATTGCTTAGCCGCATACCTGAGGCCTTTTAGACAACAAACCGCTTGAGCCAAGTCAACCAGCTCGCAACCCCGACACGCCTGTTCGAGTTTTTCTTCTGAACACTTTTCAGTTGCCGTTCCCCACTGCGAGCCATTTTTACGAGTTCGCGTACATAACTCTGAGAGGTACTCAAAGCGGGGACACGCCCTTCAAGCAGGTCCCGAACTTTGGATTGTGCCAACTTAATCACATCGACCTTGGAGCAGTCGATCATTAACTCCGATCGCAGCACCTCTAATTTCTCTCGTTCCGAAGCCGAGGGATTTAAGGCTTGCTCGATACAGTGCCGAAGGTTCTCGGGATTTTCGCAAACCACGCCGAGTTCATGCCGTCGTCGGTACTCGATTGAGTGGAGGTTGAATTTCTGAATACCAACAGCGCTTGCTGCATCTTCTTGGAAGAGGACGACAGGTACCTGAGCATAAAGTGCATCAAAAATCGCACCGGAAAAATCACTGATCACGACGTTGGCAGCATTGAGCAGTTCCCGCTGATCGGCGGAGGCACCAAAAAGATGGCAAAACCCGAATTCTTTCGCCTTTTGTCGCCAAGAAGTGTCACCGTTCTTTTCTTGATTATGGTGCGCCTTGATAACAACGTTGTAACTTTGGGCTAAACGAGATAACGGCTCAAGAAGCCGCATGAGCGAACCAAGCTCATTATAAGTCGGCATATAAAGAATTGTGGCGCGATCAGGTCGCAACCCTAAATTGATCGCCGCATCCTTCTTGGCAGAGGCCCCGTCACAAACCTTCCAACCTGCGAATTTCAAGTTTCCGACAGCATAACTTGGAGAAAAATGTGAGACTGCAGCAGCAGAATAATCACCGTACATAAGGTTCATATCCGCGAGAGAATGCCATTCGCCGTAATTATGACGCTCTTTAGCTAGTCCGTATTGCACACATACAAGACGCGCTTTGTTTATTTCCTCAATGAGTGGAAACGGCGTCTGAAAAAAAAGAACGTCGAAATCTCCTTCCATCGCAACCGCTTGACGATAGGATAAAATGAGGAAGCGATCACGCGCCTCGAGTGGAATCGCCGCAAGGAAGTCTGTCCAATCAACGGCGTTTCCAACGAGTAATACCTTTGAGGAGGGGTAGGCCTGCCATAACTGTTCGACTTGTTTAAATTGAAACTCATTTCGGGCTATAAAGCCAACGGCAGGCGCTTTCATTGCAATGACTTTAGGACGCGATTGCTCGGATTTCAGCAAGCAATTGGGTTGTGGATATTCCCTCCGTCCTCGGAAGGTAAACAACCTCGCAAAGGGATTTGAACTCGTCAAACCTTCCCGCCCAATCGTCGCCCATGACGAGAACATCTGCCGCGTGTTGTTTGATGTATTCGCCTTTTTCTTCCAGAGAATGTTCAAAAAAGACTTCGTCCACACCTGCGACAGCTTTTACGATTTCAAGACGATCAAATTGGGAGTAGACGGTTTTCTTCTGTTTTTTGGACCAATTAAGCGCGTCGGTTGAGATTCCGACCGTCAAATGATTGCCAAGCAGCCGCGCCCGCTGCAGAATCCTGATGTGCCCAACATGCAGAACATCGAATGTTCCGAACGTAATGATTCTCTTCATATACGGCCCTTCTCTGCCCTTGGGAGATGACAGATTTATGAAGCTTTTATGACGGCATTGCAAGCTTCCAAGCTTTCGGAATCGTAGTCAGAAAAAGCTCAGGACATAAAAAAATACAGCTCTCGCGAGTGATCGCGGCTAAACTGCTCAGATGTCCACCGTGACATACCCACGAAACTAACCCGCACGAGCCCTTTTCTTGAAACTGTGTTGCCTCCCATTGCTCGTTGATGATTCTCGCAGTTTTCTCAGAAAATGATCTACGCTTGACGTCGACTGTTTATCAGCTGACGACAGTCAACAAGAGTCCGGGAACCTAACATCGGCAAACGATTGTTTTCTCAAATCGCGCTACAAACAAGTGAAGGCGCAGGTCTTGCTGGTGGCGTGTTCCGCAAAATGAGACGGAAGGAAACACACCTCTAGGACAGAACACGTCGGAACCAGCGATACGGCGTTGCCAGTCTCCAGAAAGATGGGATATGGAGGCCCATCAACTCTGGAGAGCAAGATGACCAAGATACTTATGCGTGCCGGGAAATCTCCTTTCGAGGTGATCGACCCCTTGGTCACGCTTGACCAGAACCTGATCGCGAATAACAGCGGAAATCTTCTGTTCGCACAGTCCGTATTCAAGAGCCTGTCTAAGGCCAACACAGAGATCGATGTTACCCGGTACAAGGCAGATCCCGCATCAGCCGACGAGATCAACGAGAAGTACGATGTTTTCGTCCTTCCCTTTGCGAACGCCTTTCGCGGAAGCTTCGAGAAACAGCTCCGTGCCCATACGGATCTCATCAAAAAGCTAAAGATTCCGTGTGTCGTCGTGGGAATTGGCGCTCAAACCGATATGAACTTCTCTCAGCTTAAGGGCTCTCCTATTGACGCTGCTGCGAAAGAGTTTGTGGCGGCTGTACTCGATAAGTCAGCCATAATCGGAGTCAGAGGAGAATATACGCGAGAATATCTCAACAACCTCGGATTCTCTGCCGTCGAAACCATCGGATGTCCCTCGATGTACCTCAATGGCGAAAACCTGAAGGTTGCGAAAAAAGTTGCAGCACTCGATAGAGATAGCTTGGTTACGGTCAACATCACAAACAAGCAGGGCTCAATCGTAGAACGGTTCTTTGCACGAACCTTAGAAGACCATTCTCAGGCTGTCTATGTTCCGCAGGATATGGAAGATGCGCACCTTCTAATGTGGGGCAAGCCTCGAAAAGAGGCCGGGTCTGCCGATGGCATCCCGTCTGATTTGAGCAGTTTGTATATTGCGACGGGTGCAGCCCGCTTCTTCACGGATGTCCGAACGTGGCTTGACTTCATGCGGCCGCGCCACTTCGCGATCGGAACACGAATTCACGGGAATGTCTTCGCACTCCTTGCTGGCACCCCTGGCATGGTGATTGCTCACGACTCTAGAACGCTGGAACTATCGCAGTATTATGAAATTCCCCATGTAAAGAGTAAAGAAATCACGGATAAGACCTCCGTACGCGAGCTTTATGAAAGAGCCGATTATGGTCCGATGATGCGTGGCCATTTGGCACGATTCACCACATATAAGGCGTTCCTAGAAAAGAACGGCCTTCCACATATTTATGGAAATAGCTCAGACGTAGCAGCGTTTGACGAGAAGGTGGCAAAGATGAACTATCCGGCCCCAATTGATGTTATTTCGGCATCTGACGACTTGGCCTATCGCATTACCGGTCTACACACCCGATACGAGGACAAGATTGAGCGAATCGCCGCCCGCTTGAAAAAGCTGGAAGTCCGGATGAACAAAATCGCTGCAGCGGCAAAGGCTTGATTGCATCGCCAGCCGGCTTGTCTGGCTCTGACCACCCAAGTACGGCTCGATAAACAACGGGGATATTCAGATGATTGCAGGCTCTGCTTTAGTTACAGGTGATGAGAAGAGCGATCCTTTTGGGGCGGAGCCGCAGCAGATAGAAGCCGTCTTCCGTTTTGTTGATAAACAGTACCCGGCAGCAGCCAAAGCAGCATCGAAGCGCATTGACTGGATTGCTAAGAACCGCTTCGGAGATCTAACTCCTAGGTTCCGCATCTTTGTCTACTGGGCGCAGGGATTCGAGCAGGCACCTGCGGTCGTGCAATCTTGCCTAAGACATTTGAAGGCGCTTCATGCCGAGGCCGATGTTGCGCTCGTGACCGACGCCAATTTTCGATTTTTTGTCGACTTGCCTGATACCGTCAGGCCAGAAGTATTTGCGAATAAGACGTTCTTCTCAGACCTGCTTCGATTTGAATTGCTGTCTCGATATGGAGGCATATGGGCTGACGCGACCTGCCTTGCCTCCAAGAACTGGATACCAGTAGCGCAGAGGCTTATTGAAAATAGCGGATTTTTTGCGTTTCCAAAAGGGAAAGACGGAGTGATTTCAAGCTGGTTCTTAGCCAGTCAACCAGGGAACTACGTCTCTTGCCTGATCCGGGAAATGATGATCGCCTACTGCAGCGAGCACCCCGGTCCAGATCATTATTTTGCTTTGCACCAAATTTTCAAACTGTGCTTTGAGAAAGACGCCCAGTTCAGGTCAATCGTATTATCTATTGATCCAGGGAAATCTAAGCCCAGGCAAATGAACCGCCTGATGTTGAAGAGCGCGAGCGGGATCAACTTTCCGGAAGTGTATAGATCCTCGTTTGTCCATAAGTTGAGCTGGAAGCATAAGCCTGAGCAGGTTACCTCAAAGACGCTTATTGCGGCGGTAGCTCGTGGCGATTGGTTAAATCTTACCGATTTCAAAGCCGTTAGCCCACCGAAGGAACATCAAAGGGTGAACCCTGGCGAGATCTTGATAAACCCAACAACTGGCGTAAAGCTGCGATACAACGCAGATTTGATGACTGAGCATCAAGCCGCGCGGGTCAAGGCGGGCCGGTTTGAGAGTAAGGAAATTCAGGCGGCGTCATCAGTTCTCAAGGGCGGAGAGCGCATACTCGAACTCGGCGGTGGGTTTGGGATCGTGTCGGCAACTATCTGCAAAACGAAATCCCCCCAAAGCTATAATATCATCGAAGCAAATCCTTCGTTGGTTCCAGCTATCAATGATGCGCATGAACTCAATGATCTAAAGGTGGCTACGGTTCATAACTGCATCGCAACAAGCGATGCCGAAGCTATTGAGCGCGGTTTTTACGACTTCAATATCGGGAAAAGCCTTCTTGGATCATCTATTCACAACATCGGGCAGACTCGTACGACGGTCCGCGTTCCCGCAGTACCTTTGCAAAAGTTTCTGGATGATCTCCAGCCACAAGTGATTATCATTGATATTGAAGGGGCGGAACTGGGCCTATTCGCCACCGTCGATATGGCTTCTGTTAACGTCATAATCATGGAGACACATCCCGGCATATTCGGGCTGTCGGGGATGGCACAGTTGTTCGGAGAATTGGCAGCGCAGGGCTTTGCCTACGAAACGGTCGGCTCTCATGGACCAGTGGTTACCTTTAGAAGAGTGACTAAACATGACTCGTAGAACCATTATTCCGCTCTTGCTTTTATGTCTCGCCTTTACCTGGCCGCCGTCGTCGGTGCATGCAGACCCAGCAATCCGCGACAAAGCATTCATTCAGCTCAGGACGCCTAACATCAAGAGGCTCCAAGGGATTCAAGGAGTAGTGTGGGTTCCTGAGCAGCAAATGTTCTATTCGACATGGAACCGACGCAACGGGGACGGCTCTGAGCGGATCAACGTTGTCCGACACGATGCGACTGGTAACGTAATCGATTACAGTGAGACGGTCGGCCCTGGCAGCTCGTCACCTTACAGCTTGGGTCACGGGCAAAGCATTGACTATCTTTTTATTAATGGTGCCTTCACTCTAGTGACCGACAGCGGTGATAGCCGCGGAGCAACTTTCTTTGAGATGTCAGGATCGGGCAAAGGCTGGAAACTCGTAAATGTGCGGGTTTACACATTGCAGCCAAGTGAGGTTAAGTCGGGTACCGTCGCCCTCTCCGTTGATAAGACAAGACTTATTAAGACAGGCGGCCCCTATAAGAGGGGGAAGAATGTCAGGATATGGCCGGTTGCGGCACTTACCGCTGGGCCACAGGGCGACAGAACCGGTGATGGTACACCGTACATTGAGATCATCCAGCCGAACCTTGGATTGCCTAACCAGGGTATTGCCCTAGATGGAAATCAGTTGAAGTTCCTAAACGGCAACAATTTGGTTGCTGGGCAGCAGAGCGTCACGGATTTTGATATCATGAGCAAGTCCGTAATGAAGTCCTCGAGTTTGGGAACCGGCGTTCAAAGGCTGCGATCAAGTGACGAAAACGTTCCTCAGATCGGAGAACCGGAAGGTATGTTTACGATCAAAGGCGCGGGCGGACAGGCGGAATATTGGATAGGAATATCTCGGAAGGACTGCTCCGGTAGAGGGTACGATACCTTTGTCGTTCCACTTTCGGAAGGCGTTCCGGGATCGGATCTGCCGGATAAGTGCTCGATCAAGAAGTAGCTGTGGCCATAGAGCCTGCCTGGTGATTGCGCCGTAACTCGACAAGGGCCGCTATACAGATCGCCATTGCGGGCGTTGCGGCCATGCAGAAGGGGCCATTCTCGACTCGGGCGGTAGCCTGGCCTTCTTCCCAACTGCAAGCTCCAACGCATCCCGGTGCTGCTAACAGCAAAAGCTCATAGGCGTCCTGCATAGAGTAGGTAAATTTTGGCAATGGGTTCGTTGTGCCATTAGGATGATGCCACGAGAATTTAGGGTACTGAGCCGATGAGGCGCGTTTGAACCCAAAAAACGCCGCGATATCCGTGTCGAGCTTTCTGCTCGGCCACTTCTCATCCTTTAACTGTAAGATTAATTCTTCGATATCCATCAGAGTCTATCTAATTCATTTTCGAGTGATCAAGACGTTCACAACAATTCGGCCAATTCCCCCGGGAATTGCTCTCTAGTCATCCGGCTGAGAGCCTCCCAGGAACCCACCAGGCGCTTGGGGGAGCTTCTTCTCGTCGAGTGCAGCCACAATCTTTTTAGAAAGTTCCGCAGCGACATCAGGAGATGCCATCGGTATATACTCCAAAATGATTGCGGCGACAGTTGCTTGCCTTTTAGACATAGACGCTTTCTCCTCGCTTGTGTCATAGTTCGACCGGATATCGGAGATCTACCGCAATAGCTCCTTGAACGATTCCAACGCACGATGCCGATAAGCTGAAGCATCAAATGCCTCTGCAACGGTAGGCTTTCCCGAAAGAAATTCAATAAGTTCAAGGGCGATACCTTCTTCTGTGTTTGGCACTAACTGGCCAAACTTTCCCTTCAGAACTCCGCGATTACCCGGTATATCTGTTGCGATTATGGGTACCGCCAGCGTCATCGCCTCGAGCAGGACCATCGGCTGGCCCTCGTGGTTCGAACTCAGAATAAATGCGGCTGAACGTCTCATTGCCGGGAAAGCATTAGCTCTATGGCCAGCCAGGAAAACCTTAGTTTTCAAACCTAGATCGTTGACTAAATGCTCAAGCGATAATCGTAGAGGGCCATCTCCTAAAATAACCAACTTTGCATCCTGGTGCGCTTTCGACACCGCGAGGAAAGCCTTAATGAGCTTGTGATGATCTTTCTCCGGCGACAGTCGGCCTACTGTGGTGAAGGTTTTCCCGCCAGCGTACCAAGGCACGAGATCCTCGTCGAGAGGATGGAGACTCTGTGCAATTATCCCGTCAGGAGAGATAAGATTTGGCGCTGACACGAACTTGCTTCGGTCTATGCTGAATGCCGTCGACATTGCCTCGCGATTGTGCTCGCTCAGCAGCTCGCTCACGGAGACTAGTGCATCATACTCCTTGAAGCTGCGAAACAAGAACTTCAGAGGAGGATTTTTTGTGAACCACTCCTGATACATATCGTTATGCATGTAAGCTATCGTTTTGCTAGCGTTCGAGTTCGCGAGGAGCATCGACCAGAATGTGTTGTATCCTTCAAAGTGGACGACCGCATCAAATTCCACGTCAGAGAAAACCCGGCGAAATTCATTACGGTGAGCCTGTACAAGTATTTTTCGTAGGTTGGGCGCCTCAATGGACTCCATCGTCAGTGCTCGATTGGTGACCCACCGCTGCTCCGGCGTCATAGGCATTAATCCCACGCGCCCGATGATATGCATAGACTCCGGCAATCCAGCCACCTGAGCTGCACGCCGCTTGTCCTTCTGCACTGCCTTTGGATCGACGGCCAGATAGGTCTGAGCTTCATCATCTGCGAGAGCATTAGCAAGATTAGCAAATGACGCTGTGATACCATTGGCCATAAAAGGACCGGCATAGAACAAGACGCGCTTCTCGCTGCGATCAATCTTGCATGCAGGGCACTCCCCAAAGAAGAATTGCTTAACACGCTCGCTGGCATGGCCATCATCATGAAAGCAGAACTCAGCTGCTGCTTTCGCATACCGGGATTCGTCAACATTGGTATCCGCTATGGCCGATAGCAGTCCATCAATGTCCTTCACTACGCGTCCAGGCATATCGTGAATATCTAAGTAAAAACCACGGTCTCTCGAATAATCTTCGTAATCGTAAGCATAAAATATGATGGGCATCTTCCTTGGGATAAATTCGAAAAATACCGATGAGTAGTCGGTTACAAGAACGTCGGTGATGGCCAATATATCGTTTGTGTCGATGTCAATCGGCGCGATCTTCACGTTCAGCGTAAGGCCAGCGAGAGCCTTCTGTTCCATGGAGTGCCCGCGATAGACAATGTCGAAGCCGCTTTTTTCCAAGGCTGACATGTCTTGCTGCAGTCTTCCGACATTGACTTCCACCTTCCCATGCGTTCCGCGCCAAGTTGGAGCGTAGAAAAGAACCGGCTTCTCGCCTGTTAATCCCAAGGCCTGTTTTGTTCTCGCGCGGCGGCTATCATCAGATGCGAGAACCAAATCTGCTCGTGGATATCCCGTCTCGCGAATCTTGTATTCAACTAATCCTTTGACGCCAAAGTCATCGATTGTGCTACGCGTCGTATGGGCGTTCGGTGTCACCAGATGGGTCGCTTGCAGGAAATTCCTCGCACCGTTTGCGTGCTCTAGAAGCCTCCCTTTCATTTTTATACCGAGGGTCTTCAACGGCGTGCCATGCCAGGTATTTAGGTATTTTTGGCCATCTCGCCGTGTGAACCAATAAGGGAAAGTGCTGTTATTTATCAGGAAGCCCGCCGTCGCCAGATAGCGCGCATACGCGTCGCTATCCTTTGTGATGAAAACGACATTAGGAAGATTTTTGTATTCGGTTGGCGCGCTTTCGGTATCCGATAACGCCCATACATGAAGCCAGTCGTCAAACTGTGGGTCGTTCAACAGGTGACGAAACAGTGCGAGCGAGCTACAGGCTACTGACGAGCCTCCAAAAGACTCAAATACGATAGTTTTCTCGCGAATCGGCAGCGTCGACCTGAACAGCGAGTAATTTTCCAGAAGCGTTCGGTTCCCGGCCCGCTTGAAAATCGAATGGTCCATTCCGAAGGTTGGGGCATCGATGCGAGCGGTGATCAGCGCCGCTATTCCGTCCCCAAGGCGGCCCGTTTGGATAAGCGCGTAACCCAAATCTGCATAGAGCGATTGTGTGTGATTGTCTGTTCGGTCGATCAGTGCTTGGCTTGCCGCACCAAGCATTGCCCAATCTTTTTGGCTTTTCGAGGCCGCGGCCAATCCCTCTAAGGCCGGCAACGAGAAATCGTCTAACCGCAGAACAGGCTGATTTGGCTGGTCTTGATTAGTCGGATCTATGTCGCTGTGCCCAGAGAGCGCAATGAGAAGAGCATCTGCAGCATCGAAATAGTCGTTTAGGGCGTTAAGAACCACGCCTAGCCTGAACCACCAGCTCGGCACATGTTCCAAGGCAATGGCCTGTCTATAGGCTTTCGAAGCCTCGAGGTAGTTGCCAGCGCGCTCCAGGCAGAAACCGAGCCGCATGTACCATCTGGCTTTCCGTTCGTCGATAACAACAGCCCGGCGATACCAGAGAATTGCATCCTCCCACCTGTAGCAATAATCGTAAGCTTGAGCCGTTCGATAGCACAACTCGCCGTCATGCGGCTTTCCCTGGGCTAGGCGCCTATAGGCCTCGGCAGCCTCTGCCCATCGACCCATGCCTTGAAGAAGATGCCCTACACCGAAACGCTTCACATTCTCTCTGTTGGAAACCGATTCCGCCCGGCGAAATTGCGCAGCTGCGTTGAGAGGATCGCCCGCATCCAGTAACATTAAGCCGTATTCGGCGAAACCTTTGTCACTCGGCCTCGCAGATAGAAAGCTCTCAAAAGTCCTAGATGCATCTTCGTAGCGATGCATTTTCGCCTCGATCTGTGCAAGCCGGCGAAGCCTTGAAGGAGTTGCGTGTCCAGCCTCGACCGCACCTCGCATCGCCTCAAGCTGCAGCCACGGGCGATTTTGTTTTTCGTAAGAGGCCGCCAGCAACTCCCAATCTCGTACGAGGCCGGGATTAAGTTTGGTGGCAGTTTCAAGCGCTGTGATTGATTTATCCTGGTAGCCAAGCAAAGCAAGCCAGCGGCCATGGCGTGAATGAAAGTAGGCACAATTCGGCCAGAATCGAAGAAGGAGTTTGAACGCCGTAACCGCGGCGACGGCTCCAGCTTCAGCCCAACGCAGCGCTAATTTGCCAAACTTTGATGATTTGTTATTAAGCAGTATATTTTTTAACTCTGCTGCATTGAGCATATTTTGCGTCCAGTACTAACTTCGTTTGGTCGAGATCGAACTGACCGGAATCACATCCTTCTCACGCAAACAACATTTGCAAACTGAAAAAGGCCCGATGAAGGCAACCTGTTGAACTAGCTTCATAGTTATCCACCAGAGACTGAGTGCCCAGCGAGGTTTAAACACAAATCCACCGCTCCTCAATTAAGCTACTCTCGAATTCATGCGCCTGTCATAAAGCCGCGGTAGGTTGCGGTCTCGATTTTTTTTCTAGTGTCGTGTGGGCTTGCCGGATGATTTTTCGTGCTCTGGATCGCGTGAACCTTAAAAGTAGCGCGGCTTTGCCCGAAGCGATGCATAAAAGTGCCGCCTCCGGCAAAAGATCAGCGCGGATTCCAATCCTGAGGCAGTGGCTCGAGTCTGCGCGGGCGCTGTCCCGTTCGAGAAAACCACCATTATACATATTCGGCTTCAGTAAATGGAAAACCTTTATCCAAGACTGGTTTCCTGACCACGAGGTCATAATCGCGCCGGCAAAAACTTCATCGGATCAATTCGACCGGATTTGGAAAAAGCGAATACTTCGTGACGATCGGAGCGCTGTGTTGAGCTGGCAGTACAAGGGCCCGTCAAGCCTCAAAGAATTCTGCGTAAACAACAACATCTCATTTCATTACGTGGAAGATGGGTTCATTCGCTCCATTAAGCTAGGAGCCCTGCATACCCCACCAATGTCTTTGACATTTGATTGCCAAGACATGTACTTTTCATCACGAAATTCTACAGACTTGGAGGATATACTTTCAAACTACGATTTCTCTAACGACAAAAAACTTATAAGTCGCGCAAAGAAAGCAATTGCTTTTATTCTCAGTAGCGGCATCAGCAAGTACAATTCCAGCACCCCGATCGATATCAGCTCTGTATATGGTGCCAAAACGAAGAAGCGCATTCTTGTGATCGGCCAAGTGGAAAGCGATTCTTCGATCTCTTACGGATGCGACAAGCCATTCACAAACAATGATCTGGTACGGTTGGCTAGATTTGAGAATCCTGACGCGGATGTGGTTTATAAACCGCATCCAGAAGTTCTCAGCGGGATCGCGACAAAATTATCAGACCCAAACGATGTTAGAATGATCGCCAGGATCTTGGAGCAAGACGTCAGTCTCGCCGATGCATTCAGATCCGTAGACCATGTTTACACAATCACGTCCCTGTCAGGCTTCGAGGCACTCTTACGGGGTATTCATGTCACGACTATTGGCTGCCCCTTTTACTCGGGCTGGGGCGTAACCGATGATCGACAAGCCAACCCACGCCGAAGCAGGAAGCTCTCCGTTGAGGAAATATTCGCGGGTGCCTACATTCTATATCCTCGATATTTCGACCCTGAACAAAAGAAGCACATCGAGATTGAGGATGCCCTTTCGATTCTGTCCAATAAAAGAACCGAAAGTTTGTCTTCATAGCTTATTGTAGTGGCCTTGACCTTACCCCGCGAAACCGAAAGTTCAAAATAGGTTCGGGTAGCCGATGTTCATACATTGAAAATCTACTCTAAGACGTAGCAGAGGAAGCCGCCTCGGAGCGTCAGAATATGCCCCGCAGTCGACCAAATCATACCTTTCCGTGACAATGAAGTGCAAAGACACGGTATAATAAAGATCGCCCTTGACCGTAAACGTTTCGACCTTTGTTGTGAACGAGTTAACCGCTACGTCTTTGAATACTCTCTTTGCCACACCGAAATGTCCAAGCACCTCGTGACTGGGCGTGTTTCGCCCGATGCAACTGAATGGTCCTGGGCAGCGGTGTGATGGGTTTTCCGGCGTAGCCCTAAAACACTGACTTCTACGGTAATTTGACGGTCATGCCGGGTATTTGCGCGATATGACCTGACCATGGAAGCGGCCAATGGCTAACAGGGGTGGAAGAGATCATGCGATCAAGCATTAGCGACCGGCAGCGTGCTCAGATTTTGGCCTGTGTTCCGTTTCGGGGCAGATGACGTCCAGCACAGCATATTGTGCGAGACCATGATACGCCTCAATCTCACAGAGCCACCGATATGGAGGCAATATAACGTGAGAAATGGCGTTCTTCAATGCTTTTGGGATAGACGATGAGGGAAGAAAGCCGGCCGCCGATCGGCGCCCCCGGATGTCTTCGAGTGTTTAATGAGGCATACGCCGTAATCAAGGGTCCCTGAGGCGTACCCCAACACCTCCACCATTGGCAGCGATAAACTCCACGCCAGCTCCTTCAAGGGCACTCTTTATCCTAGCTAGGGTGGGTTCACGAAGCTGCTCGCCCTTTTCTAGGCGGGTGATGGTCTGTTGAGATACCTTGGCTGCTTTTGATAGTTCACGAACGCCCCAACCGACGGCCGTACGCGCAAGTTTGCACTGTAAACCGTTCATATCATCACACTGCACTGATTTTTTGTTGCGCATCGGGTTCTGAGCTTGTACCTTTAATTCGAACAACCGGCTGTGAGTGGTGTTGCAACCACCTCTCACAGCCTGACCAAACCCTAGCTGTCTGGAGCTCGGATCATGGCTGATTCTGAGAATAGCAGAACTTTGCCTGCAATCACGTGCAGAAACCCTTTACAAACAACAGAGTGGTTTCTGGCCAGGAATATCGCGGATCAGGAACGCCGGGTTGCCGGCGTTCGCGACGTTGTTCTGATAAGGTGGAAAGCCTGGATGCTTGCTTTCCGGGAGCTCGGCCATCGAAGTTGCGAGCAGCAGGAACTCGAGAGCACGCTATTTGCCATGGTTCCTGCTGCAAGAGTGGAGATCCAACTTGCCGATCACGGCGGGGTGGCTGTTGTGTCCACCATCAAAGAAATTCAGGACAAGCTTCGAGGCGTAAATTTCGCCGATGCGCGTGCAAATGCAGCGGCCGAATTGCTTGCCAAGCGACGGCGGTGGGATGCCGCAGACCTATCGGTCGGTTACAGCCGGGCGAAGCAAGCGGAAAGCGAAGCATCGATCGTTGAGGAGCAATTGGCCGCCGAGCTGTCGGAAGCGCCGGCAATGTCGACTGTCGCTGCCGCTGCAAAGCTGCATTGTATCTTGAAACGTGGTGCACCGCGGTCTGATAGCAAGGAGTTTCCCTGGCCGCAGCTCAGTGCGATGCTAGTCGATCTCCTTGCGATGAACGGCGTATTCTGCCTCCCCGGTCGTGATCGCTGATCCAGGTCGCCCGTTACAAGTCCGAAGTTCGATTTCGTCGGCAGTCGCGTCGTTCACATTCGCTTCTCTAAACCGAGGCTGGTCGAACGCTCGTGAAAATTAAGCAAAATTTCCGCTTTTCATGCTTATCGCGTTATGCAATGTAGAGTATACCACTACAGAGTATGCAATTCATAATTAGGAATTCCTAACCAGCGGCGCCATTGGAGCGTGTCGCGGAAAGGATGGTGTGTGCGTCGAGACAACTCCTCGTCGCATTGAAGGAATGCTGAATAAACCAAAAAAGAAGGGAACGACGTAATGCAATTCATCCGTAAATTCCGGTCGCCTTTGCTGGCGCTAGCAATCGCGACCGTATTCTCCCCCGGTCTTGCGGCAACGACGGCGATGGCGGAGGAGTTGCGCATCGGGACGCAGCTGAAGCTGATGACGCTCGATCCGCATTATGCCGATCTCAACGAGAACAACGCGCTTCTCGCCCATATATATGAGCGCCTGGTCAGGCAGGACGAACATCTCTCTCCCCAGCCTGCTCTCGCCGTTTCCTGGAAGCGGCTGGCCCCAACGCAATGGGAGTTCAAGTTGCGCGAAGACGTGAGGTTTCATGATGGCTCTCCCTTCACCGCCCAGGACGTCATCTACTCGATTGAGAGAGTCCGCGACTTTTTGAAGCCCCCGAGCGGCGGCTTCCAGTCCTACACCAAGCCGATCAAGTCTGTGATCGCTCCCGATCCGATGACCGTCGTCATCGAAACCGATGGGGAAGCCCCTACCCTCCCTCTTCAGATGACGACCCTGTTCATCCTGCCGCACAAGACAAATGGTTTCGCGACGACCGAAGAACTGAATTCGGGCGCGAAGCCAAACGGCACCGGTCCCTACAAATTTGCGGGCTGGCAGTCCGGCGAGCGGCTGACACTTGCCAGCAACCCCGACTATTGGGGCGAGCCGCCGGCATGGTCCGATGTCACGTTCCGCGTCATTGAAAACCCGGCTGCCCGCGTAGCGGCGCTCACAACGGGTGACGTCGATCTGGCCGACTACATCCCTGCCCGCGATGTCGAAAATCTCAAGCAACGCAACATCAAGATCGAGAGCACCAGCGCATCGCGGTCGAACTTCCTGCAATTCGATATCGCGAGCGAAACGCATCCGGGCATTACCGACAAGTCCGGCAAAACAATTGCCAATCCCTTCCGTGACAGCCGCGTCCGTCAGGCTTTGACGATGGCAACCGATCGTCCGTTCATAACCGAAAAAATCCTATCTGGTTACGGCACGGCTGCTTCCCAGATATTCCCACCGGGTCTTTCAGGAACGTCGGACAAGCTCAAGGTCACGCCGCCGGACTATGATGGCGCAAGAGCACTGCTTATAGAGGCCGGCTACCCGAATGGGTTCAACGTGGTGCTCGCCGGGCCTGGCGGTCGTTATCCGGGCGACGCCGAATCGCTTCAGTCCGTTGCCCAAAACTGGGCTCGTATCGGCGTCACGGTACAGCCTGTCGTTTCGCCGTTCTCCGTTTTCATGACTAAACGCTCAAGTGGCGAGTATCCTCTCTGGTATGGCGGCTGCTCTGGAGAAGCTGTCACCCTTTGCCTCGATGGCGTCCTCGCATCCCAAAACGAAACGCTCGGCACCGGGTCGCTGAATTACGGTCGTTATGAAAACAAGACCTTCGACCAGATGCTGACCAAAGCCAAGGCGATGGAGGAAGGACCTGGCCGCAGCGAGGCACTCGCCAGCGCGACGGAATTCGTCATGGCCGACTATCCCACTATTCCGCTCTATCACTTCCATCTGATCGTCGGGCATAGCCAGAAGGTTGGTTCCTACACCGTCCACCCGCGTGGTTGGACAATGGCCATGCAGGCCGCCCCACCGACCGAGTGAGGGCGACACCATGATATCAGCAATCATTGGAAGGCTTTCACAAGCCTTCCTCCTCCTCCTTGTCATGTCCGTAATCGGCTTCATCGGCATTCACAGCGTCGGCAACCCGGTTTTCAATCTTGTCAACGCCGAAACCGCTACTCCTGAGGATATCAGGAGAGCGACCGTGGCTCTCGGATTGGATCAGCCGGTCTGGCATCAGTATTTCCGGTTCATCGGCAATGTCCTCACAGGTAATTTCGGGACCTCCTACATCTATCACCTGCCGGCATTCCAGCTGGTGATGGGCAAGCTCCCCGCAACCCTCGAGCTCGCAATCGTTGCGATGATGATCGCTGCTCCGGCGGGGGTGCTGTTAGGCCTGCTTGCAGGCCGCCGCAAGGACAAGCCCGTCGATCGGACGATCCTTCGGTTGAGCGTTATTGCACTGAGCATACCGTCCTTCTGGCTGAGCATGATGCTCATCCTGATCGGGGCCATCCTGACGGGCTGGTTCCCGTCAGGCGGCCGGGGGCCAACAGGGGCTCTCCTCGGAACCGAGTGGAGCTTCCTGACGCTTGATGGGCTCAGACAACTGACGCTTCCGGCGTTGGCACTTGCTCTTCCCAACATTGCGCTCATCGCACGGCTGACGCGGTCCGGAACGATCGAGGTAGAAACCCAGGACTTCACACGGTTTTGCCAGGCGAAGGGTCTCTCGCCCCGCCGCATCCTGTTCAGGCATACACTGCCAAACATCAGCGTTCCGATTGTCACGATCATCGGCATGCAGTTCGGTGGAATGCTGGCCTTTGCCGTGGTGGTGGAGTCGATCTTCAACTGGCCAGGCGTCGGAAAACTGCTGATCGACTCGATTCAGCTTCTCGACCGCCCGGTCGTCATGGCGACCCTCACCTTCATCTCGATTGCCTTTGTCGCCCTCAACGCACTCGTGGACCTGTTTTATGTCGTTCTCGATCCGCGAACACGCCGCAGCGCCTGAAAGGTATCCCTATGAAAACCGATACAATGCGCACATTCTGGAAACGCTCCGGCCGATCCGGCGTCAGCCTGCCGCTGCTGATATTGATGGCCTATGTCCTGCTGGCAGTCGCGGCATCTCTGATCGCTCCTCAAAATCCCTATGACCCGTTGCAGATATACGCCTGGGAGTCCTCGTCTTCTCCGGGAACCGCCGGCAGCGGTGGTTACACGTACCTGCTCGGAACCGACGGACTGGGACGCGACATATTCAGCACCGTCCTTTACGGATTGCGGATAAGCCTCTTCGTTGCCTTCACCAGTACGGCACTCGCAGCTCTTATCGGCGTGACTGCCGGAGTAACAGCAGCCTATACAGGCAAGTGGGGCGACGCCTTGATCATGCGGATCGTCGATCTGCAGCTCAGCCTGCCGACCATCCTTGTTGCCCTCATCGCCATCGTTACGCTCGGGCCGGGTATCGACCGCATCATCTTGGCGCTCGTGATCGTACAATGGGCTACCTACGCTCGCGTGACACGCGGCGTCGCGATGAGCGAGGCAGCCAAGTCATACCTGGATGCAGCGCGCCTCCTGCGTCTGCCAACCCGACGTATCATCTTTCGCCATCTTCTTCCGAACAGCATTGCTCCCGCAATCACCCTCGTCCCGATCGAACTCGGTCATGCCGTAGCGCTGGAAGCAACGCTTTCGTTTCTCGGCCTCGGTGTGCCGATCGACAAGCCGTCCCTCGGCTCCGCCGTCGCTAACGGGTTTCAGTATCTGCTTACAGGACAATACTGGATCAGCCTCTTTCCCGGTCTGGCTCTGTTCGGCCTCATCGCAAGCATCAATTTCGTCGGCGAGAATGTGCGCCGGCGGCTCGATCCAAGGAGCCGTTGATATGGAACAGCAACACCACCACGACCCCCTCCTCGTTGTAGACAACCTCACCCTCAAACATCAGGGCGCCGCGGCGACCACGACCATCCTACGCGATGTCAGTCTCGAGTTGCGACGAGGTGAGATACTCGGACTAATTGGCGAGTCCGGTGCTGGAAAATCGTCGCTCGGCAATGCGGTCCTCGGTCTGCTCGCACCCGGATTTAGCCAGACCGGCGGACGCATTCTGTTTGAAGGACTTGCGCTCAATGAATTGAGCGACAAGCAGCGGATGGAGTTGAGGGGGCGCCGGATCTCGGCGATTTTCCAGGATCACACAGCCTCCCTCGACCCGCTGATGAGTGTCGGATCTCAAATCGTCGAAACGATACGGGCACTGGACGATGGCCTGACATCGCGGCAGGCGAAGAGTCGTGCGCTCGAACTCATGCAGCGCGTGGGGATCCCCGATCCCGCCATACGCTTCCGTCACTACCCCCACCAGTTTTCCGGTGGACAGCGGCAGCGTATCGTCATCGCCATCGCATTGGCCGGCAGGCCGGATATCATCGTTGCGGATGAACCAACCTCTGCTCTCGACGCGACCATCCAGAAGCAGATCCTTGCCCTATTGCGAAACCTCACTGACGAAACAGGGGTCTCGGTTATGCTCGTTACGCACGATATGGGCGTGATCTCGGAGATCGCCGACAGGGTCATTGTAATGCGTCACGGCAAGGTCGTCGAACAGGGTGCAACATCCGCCATTCTCGACATGCCCGCCGACGCGTATACGAAGGATCTCCTCGCTGCGGTTCCGCGTCTGCGTCTCCCTCCAGCCAGCTCCCCAACCAACGACGTGCCTCGTTCGGCCGATCCTCAAGCCAACATCGTGCCACAGACTAAGCTTGATCAGAACCCGATATTGCGCGTGAAGGACGTAACCAAGACTTATGCCGGTCGCAGTTTCCCCTGGCTTCGGCGTGGCCCACAATCTCCTGCCCTTCGGGATGTCTCCATCGAACTTGTGCGCGGCTCCATAACGGGCATCGTGGGGGAGAGCGGCAGCGGCAAGAGCACGATAGGACGCATTGTTGCCGGGTTGGAAACAGCAGGCCGAGGATCACTCGACCTTAATGGCAGGCAGTTCGATATCTCTCTCGCCGGAAAGAAAAATGGGCTGCTCGGTCAGGTTCAGATGATCTTTCAGGACCCGGCGATGTCTCTCAATCCGCGCATGTCGATTGGTGCCGCCCTGGAGGAAAGCGTCTGGTTCGGGAGCCGGGGATCACCATCGGATCGACAGGATGTCGGAGAGATGATGGATTGCCTAGGGCTTCCAAGATCGCTGCTGCTGAGTTTTCCGCATCAGCTTTCGGGAGGCCAGAAACAGAGAGTGTGCATTGCCCGAGCACTTCTGGCCAATCCCAGCATCATCGTTGCTGATGAGCCGACCTCGGCGCTCGACGTTTCGGTCCAGGCGGACATCGTGAGGCTGCTGAAGGAAACGGTCAGCGAGCGAGGTGTCTCGATGCTGTTCATCTCACATGACCTCGCACTCGTGCAGGACCTTTGCAGCGAAATCTACATTTTCAGGGACGGTGTCGTCGAGGATGCCGGCAGTGCCGACTTCATCTTTTCCAAATCTCAAAATCCATACACGAGACGTCTCATCGACGCACGACCCGGCCGGTTCACGCACTGACGGAAGGTCGTTCGCCGATCCGATGCCATGAATATTCAATGATCATTTCAGCAGGTTTCACGCCTGATTGCCACGCAGGAAAAGCCCAATCATGTCCAATATCTTCACGGTTGCCGTAACCGGCCAATCCCTCATCAAGCACGACATTCGCACTGTTCAGACGCCGGGGTTCAACGGCGTACGCGAGGCGCTCGGGAAATCCGACTTCGCGTTTACCAATTTTGAAAGCACCATATTCGGCAGCCACGGCGGATGGCCGCTTAAGGGCTCGTTTTTCGGCGCCAGCCAACCCGTCGTACTCGATACCCTTCAATCGCTTGGCATCCACGGTCTTTCCCTCTCGAACAATCACGCCTTCGACCTGGGCTCGCCCGGGATCCTGTCAACGCTTGAAGAAGTCGAACGTCGCGGCTTTCTGCATGCCGGCATCGGCCGGAACCAGACGGCTGCAGCTCGCGCCGGCAAGGGCTCGTTCAGCGGTCGCAAAGTTGCTCTCGTCGCCATGGATGGTGGCCCTGGCCCAGACTTCATGTATGCCTCGGACGCATCCGCAGGCCGGCCTGAACGGCCGGGTGTCAATCGCCTGAAACTAACCCAGATCATCGATGTGGATGATGAGGCGTTCCAACAGATTGCTGCGATCCGGGACAAAGTCGGCTATACGACGATGGACCTCGGCAATGACAGCCAGCCTGACGACAAACCGATTGTCGATGAACTGACAGAGATCGCGCTTGCTCGGGGCCTTTACAGACGCTCAGAGGGATTCGCCCGAAACGTCAAGATTGATCAGGAGGATCTTGCACGGAACCTTGCCGCGATCACCGCTGCGGCAGAAGACGGATGCCACGTCATCGCCTATCTCCATCATCACCATTGGGCCTCGGACTGGTACCAGGTACCGGGCTGGGTCGGATCGGTCGCGAAGCGTTGCATTGACGCCGGCGCCACCATGTTTGTCAGCCATGGTGCTCCGGTTCTTCAGCCGGTCGAGATCTACAAGGGCAAGCCGATTTTCTACAGCCTTGGCAACTTCATCTTCCACCTTCGGCCGGGAAAGTCCAAATGGACCGCTCGCGAAATCTGGGAGAGCGTGATCGGGCTCTGCTTTTTCGACGAGAACGGATCCCTGACCGGAATGGAGTTTCATCCGGTCGTCATCGGTGGCAGCGAAGGACTGAAGCAGGAAGCGCTCGATCAACGCATTGCCCCCGAAATCGCCATCGGCGAAGACGCCCAGAGGATCCTGCGACGGTTTCAGAGCCAGTGCGCATTGCTCGGCACGCAGATCAGGATCTCGGATGATGCAGCGTTCTACGATGTTGCGCGATAAAGTGTATCGGCGGGTCGGGCGGACCGCTTCCCACGCCGGACTGTCGGCACGTGTCCGCCAGTTCGGTTACCGTGCTTTCAACAGGTCGGCGGCTTCGACATTGAGGATCCGTGCCAGGCTGTCAACCATGTCGATCGTTGCCGAGTACTGGCACCGTTCCAGCGAACTCACATAGGTTCGATGGATGTCGGCCCGGTGTGCGAGCTCTTCCTGTGAAAGGCCTTGCTTCAGCCGAGTGTCACGCAAATTCGCAGCGAATATTTCTCTGATGTCCATGGCCGGATTCATGCGCTGCGACGCGCATTCATCTACAGAGTATACTCTGCATTTCTGGGCAGTTCGTGCGGGGCTCAGGTCTGCAGACTCGCTGGTTGCCCATTCAGGAGGCGTGATACATCGTGCCATCGATCACATTGCCGCGTGCACGATCCATAGATCAATTCTGTCCATGTCCGATCAGTCTTCGAACCGACGTAGCATTGCAATCAATTCGTCATTCTCGCGGCGCAGTTTATCGACCAGGAGCCCTTTCAGGCGGCGGTTCTCCAGCTCAAGCGCCGACAAAACATCGCGCTCGTCGAATGAGATGGCGGCTGCCCTCATCGCAGCCGACGCTCTTGGGGCGCGCTGTGCCCGCTTCTTTGCGGTTCTTGCCAGGCGCTGCTTCCGAACTTTCTCCGGCTTTTTCGAAGCCGGGACACTCTCCGCTGCCTCGATCACCGGCGCAATCGGCTCCACCACGGGACAGGCTTCCCGCAAGGCTGCAACCGGAGGCACTTCCGTCAGCACAGGCTCCGGCTGGGGCGTGATCGCGGACTCCATTGCGAGTGGGGTTTCGGACGGCTGGCGCGCTGCAATTGTTGCCGGCATGTCGTCGGCGACGGCTTCGGACAGCGCACGTAAATCCGTATTGCCCCAAATCGACTTCGCGGTTTCTCGTGGCTGCCTGCGATTTGATTTGTATTCGACGACAAAATTGCGTTGAGGGCGATTGGTTGGGTTTTTCAAGAGGCTTTCCCGCGTGCCATGTCCAGGCAATGCTTCTAAATTCGTTTTATATGTGACGCTCAATAACACAAAGCGCCTGTCATGCCTGTCCCGTTTCAGATTCTATTTACAGGGACACGCTGCTTCATGCAAACCTTCGAGAAATAGTCTCTTCAATCACTCCAGCGCGCTCCCCAGCACGGGCATCCTGCCTAAAATCCGCCCGATGAGCTCACCCGATCTGACCTCGGAGGCAGCTTGAGTGCAGGTTCAGTCTTCTACCTTGCCGCATGCGGACGGATATTCCTGCAGCCCATGCCTGCCTCTACGACATGCGCGGCACGATAAATGCTGAATTCATCAAAATTGCGTCCGACGATCTGAACGGAGAGCGGAAAACCATCGGCATTCAGGCCGGCTGAAACGCTCATCGCCGGCGAGCCAGTGAGGTTGAAGGGCGCATTGGCAGATGGCGTTCCGTTTACCAGCGAGTTTCTGGCGACATCCTTCATTCGTGGTGCAACGCTGAGGGCACCGACTACAAGCAGGAGATCAACGAAGCGGAAGACTTCCGCCAGCTCGTGGACAAGCTCTCCCCTGCGCCGGCAAGCCTGAACGTAATCGACCGCAGTGAGCAGATAGCCGGGGAGAAAGCGCTCCACCGAAAACGGCCCATACTGCTCGATGTTGTGCCTCAAATCGTATTCATGAATGGCGGCGGCTTCGCCATACATGATGATCCGTTGCGCTGCGAAATAGTGACGTAGCGGTGACAACCTAACCTCAACGGTTTCGGCGCCCGCGTCCTTCATCAGAAGAGCTGCTGTCTCGAAGGCCGAGATACACTCGTTCGAGAAGCGGTCCCGTTCCTCTTCGTGAAAGTGTCGCACGAGACCTATTTTCATGCCTTGAAGGCCAAGTGCTGGGGCTTGCGACCATGGCTGTGGGGCAATCTCGACTGACGACGGATCCTCGGGATCGAAACCTGCAAGCGCCTCGAGCGCGATCGCATTGTCCTCGACCGTCCACGTCATCGGCCCGACCGTGTCCAGCGAAAAGGCCTGCGGTGTAATGCCGCGACGGCTTAACCGACCATAGGTCGGCTTCATTCCGGCAATCCCGCAATAGGCAGACGGTGTTCGAATCGATCCGCCAGTATCGGTTCCGATAGCCAGTGGCACAGCTCCCGCCGATACGGCAGACGCAGACCCACTGGATGAACCTCCTGTAAATCGTTCGATATCCCAGGGGTTGCGTGCAGGTCCAAAGGGTAGGCTGAAATCCGGGCCACCCATCGCAAATTCCTGCGTCTCATTCTTGCCCATGTAGATGCCCCCTGCGGCGCGCAATCGCTGAACAACCGCAGAGTCCGTTTTGGCAACCTCATTGATCGTCAGCCGCGAGCCGTTGGTGGTCGCAACCCCTTCAACATCGATAATGTCTTTTACCGCGAATGGGATTCCGTGCATGCGTCCCTTGTAGAGGCCGCGCGACATTTCGGCCTCGGAGGATCGAGCATCGATCCGGGCACGTTCAGCATCAATAGTGTTGAAGCAGTGGAGCGTCGGATTGAGCCTGCAGGCACGGTCCAGATAATGGTCGAGAACATCGACCGGCGATAATTTGCGTTGACCGATGAGCCGGGATATCGCTGACAGGCCAAGCTCCCAAATTTCGGGCATCATTCGTCCCCCGTTTCGCGGCGAGTTTCGGTTTTGGCGAAAGCGGAGGCGCCGGCATGAGGTGATGCTGGAACATGGAACAGGTGTGCCGGCTCGGCCGCTCGGTTTCGGGGAATCCGCAACGACTCCGCCAGTTCGCGCAGGCGTCCGTACGATCGGAGTGCGGCTTCAAACTGCGCCTGGTTCAGCGACAATCCGGCGCGTTCAATGAGTGCTGCGCAGTCCTCACTCGTGATCCTGTCAATTTGCATTGATTCTGCCTTTCGCGGTGCGCACGGATGTGTCCGATCCAAGCGGCCCAATGTGAGCTTTCTGTACGGTTCGGTTGCCTGCGGATTAAAAGTCGTAGTTCGCGCCATAGACACGAGGTCTGATCCGATCGCGAGGAAGAGGATACTCTGTGGAATGCAGTACGTGTCACCCATATGCTCTACCTATGGTCGAGGTGATTTCTCCGACCTCAAATTCACATCCCGCTCAATAAATCGCACGGCATCGCCGATCACTTGCCTGGCCGCGCAGCGTAGGGAGGATAGCCATGGATCAAAGCCTTCTTTCCTGGTCTCTTGGGAGGCTGGAGGATGTCGATCGCATAGAGGAGATGACACCGGTCCTTGGTGAACTTGCCAGCGTCTATGAATTCAACCACATGACGTTCGTGATTGCCCGTCTCCGAGGAACCTCGGACAACTATCCTTTCTATTGCACGACCTATCCTTCTGAATGGACCTCTTCGTATTCAGCCCATAACTTCGTCTCGATCGATCCGGTGATGCGTGCATTTCCCTTGGCATTGTTGCCGATTGATTGGGCTACTTTGGACTGGCGTTCGGCAGAAGCGGAGCGGTTTCGCCTTGAGGCTTTATCTTACGACATCGGCCCAAACGGCCTCTCGGTCCCTGTTCGAGGACCGAGAGGTGCTCAAAGCCTGCTTTCCGCTTCATCTGCGGTCGATGGTACGGAGTGGTTTAAGTTCCGCGATCACCGTACTCACGACATGCTGGTCTTGTCCCATTATCTCTACGAGAAAATCCTGCGCATCAGCGGATTTATCCAACACGACCGCCCTCATCATTTGTCAAAGCGCGAGCGCGAATGCCTCTGCTATTTGGCGAACGGTTCCATCGCAAAGCAAACAGCAATGTATCTGCAAATTTCAGAGAGCGCCGTGAGGCTATATCTCCAATCTGCCAGAAGAAAACTCGGGGTTCGTACGAGCCACCACGCGGTCGCGAAAGCCATCATCCTTGAGATCATCTCCGCAGACAGCGAGCGCTGATAAAATCCGTGCCTCACTCGAAATCGTCAATCTGTTGATTTCGATAGGTTGTCGAAAGCAGCGTCTCAGGCACGATGCGCCACGGCCATGGTCACTACGACCTCCGGTTATGCCTATGAAGCCGGCCTTTTGAAAATTCGTTAAGCCAAACTTCATTATTGTGACAGTTTATCATATTTTATACAGGCTGTTTCATAGCGGCCATTCTCCCAATCGAAACTATTCAATCAAGGAACAATGACTACCGAATTTCACTCGAAAACACTTCTAGCAGCGTCAGTGCGAATATCCGAAGCTACTGAATTAACTGACGCTTTGATTGCTTTACAAAAAATCTACGACATTGATTTTACGACCTATCATCTCGCACACACGATTTCCGACATTGTCGATACGCCTTTCGTCCGTACGACCTATCAGGACGCCTGGGTCGCTCGCTACCTCCTACGCGGCTATGTCCGGGTCGATCCGGTCATTCAGGAGGGGCTTGTCCGCCAGCTACCGTTCGACTGGCGTGAGATTGCGGTCAAAGACAGCGCTGTTCGAGCGTTTATGCTCGATGCTCGAAAACACGGCGTTGCGCAGAATGGTTTTTCCATTCCAATCATCGACAAGTCACGGCGCGCGCTGTTGACCCTCAATTCAGGCGTTGACGGCCCAGCTTGGACTAGAAGGATAACACGATATCGAAGTGAATGGATTGAAGTCGCGCAGCTAATTCACCGCAAAGCCGTTCTACAATTATACGGCACTCGCGATCCTATACTTCTCCTTAGCCAGCGCGAGCTCGAGTGCCTCCATTGGGCCGCTCTCGGAAACGATGCCACGGGTATTTCAACAATCCTCAACCTGTCGCAGCATACCGTCAAAACTTACCTGAAATCCGCTCGTTATAAGCTCGGCTGCATCACCTTGGCCGCAGCGACCACCAAAGCCAGACATCTTCGTCTCATCCATCCGTATGGCAATACCCCCATATGAGGGAACGCATAGAAGGATATTTTTCGTCTCCGGGAGCAGCTCCATGCTGCAGTGCACCAAGCACTGGAGATGAACATGTACCTCCTCATTCAAGCACATCAATATGACAGGTATCCGGATCTGCTCGACCAATCCTTCCGGCTGAGAAAGCGAATTTTCGCTGACCAATTGGGATGGTCGGTCTCCGTCGTCGGCGACTATGAAAGAGATATCTATGATGATCTCAACCCGGCCTATTTCATGTGGTGCGATGACGACGCGCTCACGCTGTACGGCTGCGTGCGGCTGATGCCGACCACTGGACCGACGCTCCTTTACGACGTGTTCAGAAGTACCTTCCCAAATGCTTGTGATCTTGTGGCGCCATCAATCTGGGAAGGGACGCGAATGTGCATTGATGACGTGGCGATTTCCCACGATATGCCTGATCTGAAACCCGAGAGGGCCTTCTGTTTGCTGCTCGTCGCGCTTTGCGAAGTCGCGATGACAAACGGCATCGATACCCTCGTGTCGAATTACGAACCTCACATGCGACGTCTTTACAGGCGGGCGGGCGCAGAGCTCGAGGAGCTCGGACGCGCAGATGGGTACGGCCGACTTCCCGTCTGCTGCGGGGCCTTCGAGGTTTCGGCCAGGATCCTGTCGAAGATGAGAGCGGCTTTACACGTGACACAGCCGCTAAGCGGTTATCGACAGTCCATTCCGGAACCAAGTACACCAACTCGCGTGGCACGTTTGCCGTTTGTCGACCATCGGCATCAGCTCTATCTCGAAAGCGTGAAAGTGGTGGGCACGGCTAAAGGAGACAAACCACTTTCTCAATGGGAGCAAGGCTGATGCCTCCAGTGATTAGTGTCGCACCCTCGCCCATTGAACGCCGCGAATTTGAATGCCGGGGATGACCGATGGGCAGACCCTACAGTGCGGTCTTAGCGAGGCGGCAGTCATGTCATTCGGCGAGCTATCATGGAGGCGAACCAAACCCGCTCTCATGTGATGGCTTTCTAGGCTCAGGGCTGGATCTTCCACGTTCAACCCGCAAGGGGTCGGGCAGCCATGCTGCGGCCGCTTGGCCTCGCCAGCGCGGTGATCGCCCCCGTCCACAGCCTCTTGAAAAGCCATCGAGCGGGAATTTGCCCGCTTGCAATCGGAGCCTCTCAGATGTCATACGATCTTGTCTTGCACAATCCCAAGCTTTCCAGCTTTCCCGCGACCTGAGGGTCCCGGTTACCGTCTTTGAAGTTGACGGTGAATATAGCGTGCTGCCCTCCGACGAAATCGACGCAAGCGACGACCTCGACATCGTGCATGAATTTTCCCTTCGCCAGCTCATTGAGCCGGCCGTGGCCGTTAAGGCCAGTGTGGTACCGCTTGCGAGCAGGCGCCCGCAAGGGAGGCTTCCCCTCGGTTGGAGTGTGAAGAACCCCATTTTGGGGAACAGCCTGCTGCGCCCTTGCAGGCTTTCCTTTTCGCGGTGGACCAGAAGTGCCCCGCATATTGCGGATAAATTGAGGTGAGAGGACCGATCTTAGTGTGATCGGATAAGGAATGGACAGAAAAGAGATAGAAGAATTGCGGGAGCGTGTTTCATGCGTCGCTGTGCTTGAGACGGCGGGATTTGCGATCGACGCCAAGGAAAGCACAAGGCGCGCGGTCAAATACCGACGGGCATCGGAAATCGTCATCTTGACCCATGAGGGGCAAGGATGGTTCGATCCGCTTGGCGATGCGAAGGGCGATGTGTTTGCACTCGTCTCTCATCTCGAGAGCGTCGGGTTTCCGCAAGCGTTGGAGCATGTGGCCAGCCTCAGCGGATTTCGATCCGCTTCGCCCGTATGGCAGACTGGACCTAAAAAAGTGGCGATAGTGCCAGTGTTCCAACGATGGCTAGCACGGAGCAGTCCTGCACCGGCGTCCGGCGTTTGGCGCTATCTAAAAAGGGATCGTTGTCTGCCAGTTGATATTCTTCGACAAGCCATCCGACAGAATCTTCTTCGCGAAGGACCGTCCGACAGCATGTGGGCCGCTCACACCGACGACACGGGCACGGTCACCGGCTGGGAGGAGCGTGGGCCCGACTGGCGCGGTTTTTCGAGCGGCGGCACCAAGGTGCTGTTCCGATTTGGCGCTGCTGCCGGGTTGCGGATCTGCGTGACAGAGGCCGCAATCGATGCGCTGAGCCTCGCGGCAATCGAGGGTCTTCGGGACGGTACGATCTATCTCAGCACCGGTGGCGGCTGGTCGCCAAATACCGAAACTTCGCTTCGACATCTGTTGCGTCAGCCCTCTGCGCAACTCATCGCGGCGACAGATGCCAACTCGCAGGGTGAGACTTTTGCGGATCGCTTGCGCGCCCTCACTGACGAACTGGATCGAGACTGGCTGCGCCTGCGTCCAACTGCAGACGACTGGAATGAGGTTCTGAAGCAAAGAGGTGGGTGAAAACAGGAGGTGGAAGGAGGCCTGCCGCATGCGCGCCGGCCGCATCAAGGGAGGCTTCGCCCGGCTAGTGCCGGCGCTTGACCCGCCCGGACACGAGAGCGGCCGAGCGGGACGGGTGATGAAGGACTGAAGAGACGGGTACGTCGACAGGACACCACCCGCTTCGGTGCCTGAACCCTGGAAATCGACGAGTTCTGCTACACCTACCTGCTCGATATCCTAACGCCGCTGTGGATGCGTGGGCCGATCTTTGCCATGCGTGAGTTCATGACCGGGTCGATGACCTCGATCTTTTACGCTATCCATATAGACGGCGCTCTCCGTCACTTCCATGCCTATTGCGACCTTTCCGATGCCACTTCCGTGCAGATAATACGTGCGGCGATTATCGCACGCGAAAGTCCGGCGGTCAGGTAATGCGCCGCGAGGAGTGCCTCGAGCATATCTGGAGCACGACCGCTGGCCGAGGCCGATGCAGGGCCATCGCACAGTGATGCTCTATCGCGGCAAGGAAGGCAGCTTCCTCAAGCTTCTCAACGCGCTGACCGACGAAGAGAGCGCCGCCAAGCTGCAGGTGCATCTGCGCCGCCTGCCCTCAGACCTGGCCACCTGAGCCAAATCTGATCCTCAACAAATCTGCGCCGCGGCTGGCGAAGCACAGCGTCGATTGGTGTCTAATCAAACGCGCACCGGTGGCCTCTTGCAGTTCGCCGCCGAACTGGATGCCAAACTCAAACAGCTGCGGGACGACGAAGATAAACTGGCTGCGGAGGTATTCACCGAGGCTAATGCAGCCAGGGCCGCACCGGCTGCATAGCTGCGCTGCACAATAAATGGATGCGGCGCGATCAAAAAAGGATCATAACGCCCGGAGCTGATGCACATTGCGACCTCCCAGTCGCGCAGCAGCTGTTCCCCTCTGGAGGTTCAAGATCTCCACACTTCATGGGCCGCGTTCTCCGCAGGCCCATTTTTTTATGCCTCGGTCGGCTCGTTCGGCATTGCCAGGCGCGTTCTGCCAACACGGCTCCTCCAACTGCCGCGCCGCTCGGCGGCCTGGAGCGCCAGTAGGTCCAGATATCGCTCGCGCATTTCCTTGAACTCGATATCCCCTCGGATCCAGTCACTCAGCAAGGCGATGAAGGCTGGATCCTGATCGATCGGAGCGCCTCGGGCTGCTGCGCGGTCGATGGCGCGTTGCGCGATTGCTTTGCGGGTCTCGGGATCAGCGACCATATGGACCTCAGCTTCTGTTTGGCATGGGCCGCGACCTCTAGCAGGCACTTCCGCATGACGCGACTTGAAATCCTCCTTCGTCAACAATATCTGACGATCACTTCCCGATGAAACGACGTCCTGCTCGCGGCAATCGCCGCGGCGTTCGACATTGTGCCGGGACACAGAGAAAGGCGCTTCCCTGATGGGTCGAGCGCCTTTTTCCTATTTGTGACGGCGGCAACTGATCTGTTGCATCTTGACCGGGATCGCATCGAAGATGAGATTTGCGCATAAAAAATCATGGGAACACATGCCATTCTATCTTGTAACGCAGACATTGCTGGTCGAAGCCGAAAATGAACATGACGCCGCTGAGACGGGAGCTGCCCAGCTCCGCTCCGGCGCGAAAATCACCGTCTCCGTGACGTCCGATGAAACCACGATAACGCATATCACTGTCGCTGCGACAGGCGACGGGCAGCCGCCTGTCTTGCACCCGATTGTGGAAGCCGCTGAGCAACCACACGTCGCTCAATCGGAAGCCGTCCTCGTCACGCCAACTGATAGGAAACTCATATTGAGGCGCATGATGGCGGATGCGGTTGCGCTTTTGAGACCGCGAACTTAGTCCGTTCGTCCCTTTACGGCGCTTGCTGTTATCCTAGCGTGTCCGAGTGTCGACGCGTCGTATGCCAGCGCTGACGGCGGCCGCGGCATAATGTGCCTTCTTGTGCTCGTACATCAGAAAATCGGCACGCCTCACGACGGATTCCATCGCTTCTCCGGTCTCGCTGGTCGCGACCCCGTAAGACATGCTGAGCGGCATGGTAGAGTAGAACTGATTATTGATGTTCAGTAGTTCCATGATCGTTTCCACCATCGCCCCAGCGGTTTTGGCGTCTGCACCTGGCAAGAGGACTGCAAACTCGTCGCCGCCTATGCGGCAGGCATGGTTCGGCGCAGATACGGCGCCGTTGAGGATTTCGCCGAACCGGCGCAGCAGACCGTCGCCGGCATCGTGCCCGAGTTGATCATTGGCATCCTTCAGGCCGTTGAGATCGATCACGATCGCCGAGACCGGACGTAGCGACTTGCGCTCCAGCCGGTTCATCTCATCCGCATAGAATGCGCGGTTATAGAGCTTGGTCAGAACATCGTGCTTGCCGAGATATTCGAGATAGGCCTCCGCTTTCTTGCGCGCGGTGATGTCGGCGAGTGCCACCTGAACTCGCGACCAGTCGCGCTCGTGGCCGGGAAACACGGAAAAGTGCAGCAAAATATGTCGCTGGGAGCCATCGAGCGCGTAATTGATCACTTCACGATGGTGAAAAAGATTGCCATTCCACAGCTCCATTAGCTGTTCGCGGAATGGCTTTTCCATATCGTCTCGGAAGACTTCGCCGAGGCGCTGCAGGAGATCTGACCGGTCTTTTGCGCAGAACAGGTCGAGCGTCGCCTGGTTGACATCAATCACCCTGATCTCGCTCATGCATTGGCGCACAAACTCCGGATGAACGTCCATGAATGTGCGGAAATCGCTGATACCGCGATCACGTATGTCCTCGATCAGCGCCCGGATGCGGCTGAAATCCTCGATCCACAGTGACACGGGTGAATGCTCGAAGACGCCCTCTGCCTGGCGACGTTGCTCGGCTTCGGCGCGGCGGGCATCTTCGCGGTCAGTAATGTCTTCGGTCGTCAGAAGCAGCCGGTCGAGTGTCCGTTCATAACCGGGTAGCACGGCGCCACGCAGCTGGATATCCAGCCGCCGCCCAGCGATCGTGTAATTCACCGTCGTGCTCGTAAATGTTTGTGCGCCATCGAAAAGTGCTGCAAGCTCGTTGATATGGGTGTCCAGCATATCGTCGCGGAAGACGGAGGCGATATTAGCTGTCAGATGATCGAGGCTTTCAGCCTCGAATAATTCCAGCGTCTTGGAATTGACGTCGAGAACCCGGATGCGGGTTGAGCAGGCGATGACCCGGTCGCGATTCTCGCGCAGGAAGGCCCTGATATCAACGACGCCGTCTGCGCGCCAATCATCGAATAGTGCCTTCACCCCGCTGAAATCCTCGATCCACATGGCAATCGGCGCGAGGTTGAAAATGTCGGAATCAAAAACAGCGGTCATGAAGAGTGCCTAAGAGAAGACTGATACAGCCGGACCTACGTATCCGGAAAGGCCACCTTATGGGCAAGAGGTAAACCGCTGCTTGCCTACACGCTTATTAAGTGAGGTGTGAAGGTGAATGAGGAAAGAACCCGATCGCCGATCGTTCCTCCTGCCGCCGCTTTCGCTCAACTGCCGCCTACGCGATCCCGGCCGCTCGTCGTTCGCAGGGCTCAAGAGCCCCGCTTGTCCGGCGCAGCAGCGATGCTCGGCCGCAGTTGCGGCAGTCCGGCCGCCCGGCGGTTCGGGGGGTGTCCTCGAGAAAAATGAAGACAGGAAGGGCTGGCAAGGTGCCGGTCCCAAGCCTCAAAAGGACACATCACTTGCAGATCATGAGGGCTGACCCGCGCGCTTTGAAGGAAAACCTTGACCGCATGCGCCAGTCTAAGTCGTCGCCGCAGGCAGACGTGCTGATGCTGGCGACGATCGAAGCCGTGGGCATCGTCCATCTCCATCCAGCCTTCCCCAGATCGGCGGCTTTGGAGCGTCGCGCCTGGGTTTGCGGGATGGTTGCGTTCGACAATGAACGGCTTGGTCTGCTGCGGCATTTGTCCTCCTGGCTGCGATTCTCGGTTGCAACGATATCCCACAGATCGTTGCGGGCAAGCGGGGCTCTGTTTGCGATGAGCGTATCTTTCTCAAAGAGGCAAGCAATGACGATGGTTCTATGGGGCATGACCGTGACTGCCACTCGTAGTTATGGCAAATGCGGCGGAACGCCATTGTCAGATCCCTTCACGTCAGAGCCTCGGGCAACCCATCTGCGGGCTCGATGAGGCATGTCTGAACGGAGATCGGCTGCGCCTCGATCGTCTTCCCGCAACGACAACGTTCAGATTTCTTGCCCCGGAGCCTTACTGGCTCCTCCTTTCCCACCAACAAATTTGCACCTTGCCGTCCTCCATTTCATTGCGGCCTTATCAGGTGCGGTCCGATCGTCACCGGTCTTTCGACAGCCATCGAGGCCGCGATGGGCGCGGCCCGATACACAAGAAAGGAATATGACAATGGCTACCATCGGCACCTTCACCTCTTCCGAAAATGGCTTCACCGGCTCCATTCGCACTCTCGCCCTCAACGTCAAGGCCCGCATCGCCCGGGTCGAAAACCCCTCCGACAAGGGCCCGCAGTTCCGCGTCTACGCCGGTAGTGTTGAACTCGGCGCCGCCTGGCAGAAAACCTCCGAGCAGGGCCGCGACTACCTCTCGGTCAAGCTCGACGATCCGAGCTTCCCGGCTCCGATCTACGCAACGCTCGCTGAGGTCGAAGGTGAAGATGGCCTTCATCTCATCTGGTCCCGCTCGAACCGGGACTGATCGACATCATGAGGCTCCGCCACCAGCGGGGCCTTCTTCGCGACCGAAAAGCCAAAGCCGGACCTGGTATCGAGCCATGTCCCGCTTTTTCGGGTGGGGAAGCTGCTAAGAATGCGTGATGGTACAATCGTCACTGCCTGCGTCAGAGAATGAACGGTTTCCCCAATTTGCTCCAGCCCCCCCCTGACGGACGTTCTTCGCAAACCGTCTCCCCCGCTCCCCGGCTTTGCCGGTCGCTTGCGAGATGATCTACGAACTAGCAATCCAGATCGAAGAACTCCGGACTGAGCTGCGCAACGCTGAAAACGGTGCGGAACGCCGTCAGATCCAGGCCGAGCTCGAAATCGCAGGCAGAGCTGATTGTCGCGGGCGCCGAGGTGGACGGCTTTGCAGAAAGCGAGCCGTCTTTCTGAGGCGGATATGTGAACACCCCCTTCGTCAAGCCTTTTCACAATCACAAATCGCATTCTGCAATAGCCTCGTCTGCCGTCACATTCGCCTCGCAAGCTTCCCAGTATCGCATCGCTGCCTCCCGTCCTTTATCCAGTTCGATCAGCAGCCTGCGACGAGACGTCCGCGGTGGTGGTGCTCTTCTGGAACCGGTTTTCTCCGACACAGGATCTCATGTCAGCGCGGCGGAACCAGATCGCGCGCCCGCAGCGCAGCGGCGCGTTGCCCGCCGTAAAGACAATCTGCTCGTCGGCACGCATGCGCAGCACCTCGTGCGGCTGGATCAGTGGCCTCGACGCCAGTTGCTTGGATCGCGTGCGAGAGGATCCGCGCGCCTGGAAACCGTGGCTGACCTGATCGATCTCGACCGTAGTCGTGCCGCAGCGCCGCGAAATGTAATCCGCGGTCTCTGGATCGTTGATCGCAGCGAACGAGATCCAGCTGGCACTCTCGAACCATTTGCTCGCCGCGTCCCGCCCGCCATAGGTTTCGCGCAACTGGCCGATCGACTGATAGATCATCGTCAGGCTGATGCCGTACTTGCGGCCAGCGTCTCGCGCCGTCTCCAGGATCCGCATGTAGCCAAGGCGCGCCACCTCATCGAGGAGGAAGAGCGCCCTGCCCTGCATCGCGCCATCGCGATTGTAGATCGCGTTGAGGAACGAGCCGATGATCACTCTTGCAAGCCCGGCATGCGTCTCCAGCGTCTTAAGGTCGATATTGATGAAGACGTCGGTCTGACCGTCTGCCAGCGCGTCAGTCGAAAAGCTCGATCCTGAGACAAGCGCGCCGTAGTTCGCGTAGCTCAGCCAATGGGTTTCCTTGATCGCATTCGCATAGACGCCGGAAAAAGTCTCAGGCGTCATGTTGACGAACGCGGCGACATTTTCCTTCACGAAATCCGATTCCGAATTGTCATAGATCTCCTGCAACCGCGCCCGCAATTTTGGCTCGGGCTCCGAGAGATTGGCGCGGACCTGCCGCAGCGTCTGATCCTTTTCGACCGTGTGCCCGGACAGGCAAACATCTGCGATCATCGCCGTTAGCAGATGAAGGCCGGAGGCTCGAAAGAAGTCGTCGCGGACACCCGTGGCGCGGCCGCTGTCGCTCATGATCCAGGAGGCGATGGCCGCGATATCCTCTTCCTTCGTCCCGCCGTTCCGGCCGATCCAATCCAGCACGTTGAAGCCCGATTGGGGGTTCTTCGGGTCGAGCACGACGACGCGACGGCCTGCCTTGCGCCGGTGTCCGCTCACCATCGGCGCTACTTCGTTCGAGGGGTCGAGGACGACCAGCATCCCGCCCCATTTCAGCGCCGTCGGTATGGTCACCGACGTCGTCTTGAAGCCGCCGGAGCCGGCAAAGACGACACCATGCGATGAGCCGAAGGATCCGTCGAAGCACAGGAGCGGCGACTTGCCGCCGCTGCCCCAACTCGTGGGATCGTCTGATCGAAATGCCAGAGCCGCGACATTGTCACGATCGACGCGATACTTTTCGCCGATGACCATTCCGCCGGCTCCGGAAAACAGCTTCTCCGCCTCCGGCATCTTCATCCAGTCGGCCTCGCCATGGAGTGAGCGCTTCCCACGCATCCGCTTCGGCTCATCCCGTGCAAAGGCAGCATTGCCCTTCACGGCGACCCTGAGCGCGAACGCCCCGGCGACGACGGCCGCTCCACTTCCGATCACCGTAGAGGGGTCGGTATAGGAGAGCAGATTTCGGCCGGCTGGCAACTGTCCGATTAATCCGGCAAGCCTTGTTCCTTCCCGGATGAACGCGATAGCCAGCACGCCAAGAGTGCCGCCGGCCACGCCCCAACCAGCCGCCTTGATGCTCCGCGACCCTTGTGCGGAAAACAGGATGGTGACGCCTGATGCGGCGGCGAGCACATAGGGCGCCACCAGTCCAATCCGACCGAGCGTCAGCCTGGCTTGCTCCGATTTGCCAAATGCTGCCAGCCAGTTTTCGATACCAGGAAAGAGCAGGCAAATCGTTGCCATAAGCACGACCGGCATGATGACAAGCACGATTCTACTGATCGTCATGGCCGAAGGCCTCCGCACCGATCGCCAGCAGCCGATCCCGTTCCTCGCCGTCCGCTTTCACGCGCAAGGCGCCGTCGATCAGAAGACCCAGCAACAGCGCGCGCTTCTCGAAGCGCAGACCGGCCTTGATGATCAGTCCGCCGAGCTCGATTTTCTCGCGGGTGTCCTTCCTGCGGGCTTCGGTGATACTGGCCCGTGTCATCCGCTCAAGCCTCCTGAGATTGGCCCGCAGCCTGGACAGCCCTGACCGCCGTCTTCGCGTAACTGCCCCCTGCTTTGCTGCCGTTCCGAAACCGATTGGTGATTTCCTCGAAGGCCGATTGAAGCTCACTTGCCTCGACCTCGAAATTTCCGAGGCCCGCCTTCAGAGCAATGCGCCCGATCCGCTCGGCATCTCGCGTTTCGGCTTGCTTCAGTTCTTCCTGAAGTCGAGCGAGTTCCTCGCGAAGTTTTGCTGTTGGCTTCTTCATGTTGGCGATCTCCTGTCGTCGCTACGGGATGATGAGGTCCAACGGTCCCTCAATTTTCTCCCGCTCGAAAGGTGCAAATTTGCACCTCGCCAAAGCGCCAGCTTTTGGCGAATGATCCCGCCGTTTCGAAGAAGCGGATCCAAGGGCGCAATTATACGTCGCTGGCGCGACGTGCTCGAAGAGCGGCCTGGCGGGGCCGCCGTTATCTTCGAACCGATTGAAATCGTTTGCCAAAAGGAAAAATTACCTCGTGGCCGTCCCGCATTTCTCAGTCAGTATCGTTGCGCGAGGCTCCGGCCGCAGCGCGGTCCTGTCTGCGGCGTATCGGCACTGCGCGACAATGGATTTCGAGCGGGAAGCAAGAACAATCGACTATCGCGCCAAGCAGGGTCTCTTGCATGAGGAGTTCGTGATCCCGGAAGATGCGCCCGACTGGTTGCGGGCGATGGTGGCTGAGCGGTCCGTCTCAGGGGCGTCCGAGGCCTTCTGGAACAGGGTGGAGGCGTTCGAGAAGCGGTCCGACGCCCAGCTTGCAAAGGACGTCACCATAGCCCTGCCAATCGAGCTGTCGGCCGAGCAGAATATCGCGTTGGTTAGGGATTTCGTTGAGCGGCATACCAAGGCGAACGGCATGGTGGCCGACTGGGTCTATCACGACGCGCCGGGCAATCCGCATATCCATCTGATGACGACGTTGCGACCGCTGACCGAGGATGGTTTTGGGGCGAAGAAGGTCGCAGTCCTCGCCCCCGATGGAAGGCCGCAGCGCAACGATGCCGGCAAGATCGTCTATGAGACTTGGGCCGGTGGTGCAGAGGATTTCAACGCCTTTCGCGAGGGATGGTTTGCCTGCCAGAACCGGCATCTTGCGCTCGCTGGATTGGACATCCGCGTGGACAGTCGTTCTTTCGAAAAGCAGGGGATCGCGCTAGAACCGACTATTCATGTCGGCGTTGGCGCGACGGCGATCGAGCGGAAGGCAGATGGCGCGGGGGAGGCCGCATCCGCCGCTGCGGTAAAGCTCGAACGGATCGAGCTTCAGGAAGAGCGCCGCGAAGAGAATGCCCGTCGCATCCAGCGGGATCCTGGCCTCGTCATCGATCTCATCACGCGCGAAAGAAGCGTTTTCGACGAGCGCGACATCGCCAAGGTCCTGCACCGCTATATCGACAATCCGGCCCTGTTTCGAGATCTGATGGCGCGGGTTCTGCAACACCCTGATGCGCTGCGGCTGGACAAAGAGCGGATCTTGTTTTCGACGGGTGCCCGGTCCCCGGCCAAGTACACTACTCACGAGCTCATCCGCATCGAAGCTGAGATGGCGAACAGGGCGCTATGGCTCGGTCGACAGCAGGCGCATCACGTTGCGAGCCGTGTTCTCGCCCAGACCTTTGAACGGCATGATCGTCTCTCGGACGAGCAGAAATCGGCCATCGAGCATATCTCGGGAAATCGTCGGATCGCTGCGGTCGTTGGCCGCGCTGGCGCCGGCAAGACGACCATGATGAAGGCCGCCCGGGAAGCTTGGGAAGCGGCCGGCTATCGCGTCGTCGGTGCCGCGCTTGCCGGCAAGGCCGCCGAAGGCCTGGAGAAGGAAGCGGGCATAGTGTCCCGCACGCTGGCGGCCTGGGAGCTGCGCTGGGATCAGGACCGTGACCGTCTCGACGAGAAGACCGTCATGGTCCTGGACGAGGCCGGCATGGTCTCCTCACGGCAGATGGCGCGCTTGGTCGAAGCTGCGACACTATCAGGTGCAAAACTGGTCCTGGTCGGCGATCCTGATCAGCTTCAGCCGATCGAAGCGGGTGCTGCCTTCCGCGCGATTTCCGAGCGGATCGGCTATTCAGAACTCGAGACTGTCTACCGGCAGCACGAGCAGTGGATGCGCAATGCCTCGCTCGAGCTTGCCCGTGGAAACGTATCGGATGCGCTCTCCGCCTACGAGAGCAAGGGCATGGTGCGAAACGGTTGGACTCGGGACGATGCCATCACGATGTTGATCGACGACTGGGACCGCGAATACGACCCAGCCAAGTCCTCCCTGATCCTTGCCCATCGCCGTATCGACGTCAGGATGCTGAACGATCTGGCACGCAGCAAGCTCGTCGAGCGCGGCCTCGTTGAGCCCGGCCATGCGTTCAAGACGGAAGATGGATTGCGTCAGTTTGCGGCAGGAGACCAGATCGTCTTTCTGAAGAATGAAGGATCGCTCGGTGTCAAGAATGGCATGCTGGCGCGTGTCGTTGAAGCGCAGCCAGGCCGCATCACCGCTGAGATCGGTAATGGCGGTGACCGGCGTCATGTCGTCGTCGAACAGCGCTTCTATACCAATGTCGACCATGGCTATGCCACGACCGTTCACAAAAGCCAGGGCGCCACCGTCGACCGAGTGAAAGTGCTGGCATCGAGAACGCTGGACCGGCATCTTTCCTATGTCGCGATGACCCGCCATCGCGAGACGGCCGAGCTCTATGTCGGGCTGGAAGAGTTCGCCCAGCTGCGCGGCGGCGTGTTGATGGACCATGGCGAAGCGCCCTACGAGCACAAGCAAGGCAACCGGGCCAGCTACTATGTCACGCTCAACTTTGTCGACGGTCAGGAACGCACGGTCTGGGGCGTCGATCTCGCGCGTGCGATGCATGAATCGAGAGCCGAGATTGGAGATCGCATCGGTCTTAAGCATATCGGATCGGAGCGCGTTACGCTGCCTGATGGCACCGAGGCGGATCGCAATTCCTGGAAGGTCGTGCCCGTCTCGGAACTCGCGATGGCGCGCGTGCATGAACGGCTGTCTCGTGACGGCTCCAAGGAAACGACGCTCGATTATCAGCACGCCTCTGCCTATCGCGGAGCACTCCGGTTTGCCGACACGCGTGGCCTGCATCTGATGAACGTCGGGCGCACCCTGCTGCGCGATCGGCTGCAGTGGACCATCCATCAGAAGGACAAATTGACCGATCTCGTTTCGCGGCTCGCTGCCATCGCGAGCCGTCTCGGATTGGGTCCAGGTTCTGCCAGCGAAATCCACACCCGCGGCGCATCCGAAACCCGCAGCCAGACCAACTCTGTCATACACGAGGAAAGGAAGCCCATGGTTGCTGGCATCAGCACATTTGCAAAATCGATCGAAAAATCCGTCGAGGACAAGGTCTCCGCCGATCCCGCCTTGAACAGGCAATGGCAGGAGGTCTCGGCCCGCTTCCACCTCGTTTATGCCGATCCGCAGGCGGCGTTCAATGCGCTCAATGTCGACGCCATGGTTGTCAATTCCGAAACTGCGCAGACAACAATCATGACGATTTACAAGCAGCCGGAAACCTTTGGCGCGTTAAAGGGCAAGACTGGTCTATTCGCCGGCAAGGCCGAAAGTCAGGCGCGCGAGACGGCGCTTGTGAATGTTCCGGCTTTGGCCCGTGACCTCGACGGCTATCTGCGGAAGCGGGCTGAAGCCGAGCGTCGCTACGAGGCCGAAGAGCGCGCAGATCGCTTGAAGGTCTCGATCGATATTCCGGCGCTGTCCGGTGCGGCCAAGCAGATCCTCGAAAAGGTGCGTGATGCTATCGACCGCAACGACCTTCCCTCCGGATTGGAATATGCGCTTTCCGACAAAATGGTGAAGGCAGAGCTGGAGGGATTTGCCAGAGCCGTCTCCGAGCGTTTTGGGGAAAGGTCGTTCCTGCCGCTCGCTGCGAAGGAGGCAGATGGCAAGGTGTTCGAGAAGCTTTCCACCGGCATGGCGCTGGCCCAGAAGGCCGAACTGGAGTCAGCATGGAACACGATGCGGACGGTGCAGCAATTATCTGCCCATGAGCGAACCGTGACCGCCCTCAAGCAGGCCGAGACCATGCGCCAAACGAAGACCGCGGGACTCTCCCTGAAATGAGCACCGAAACATTGTACAAGCGTCGTCCCAAGAGCGCAGGCCGACCTGTGGCTTTCATCCTGCTGGGCGCCTTGCTCTGCCTCACGGCGGTCCTGGCGGCAGGCTTCGGTGCTGGCATTAGGATCAACACGACACCGAGCGAGCCGCTCGGGCTCTGGCGCATCGTGCAGATCAATCGCCCGGTCGAGATCGGCGATCTCGTCTTTGTCTGCATGCCTGACAGCACCGAGCGTGAGGAGGGAAAATCGCGTGGCTATCTGAGATGGGGAATTTGCCCTGGCGGGACCGGGCCGCTGATAAAGGAAGTCGTTGCGATGGCTGGACAACAAGTTGCAATCGACACGAGCGTATCGATCGATGGTGTAAGGTTGGACCGCTCCCTACTCGTCAAACGTGATGGTCTCGGCCGGCCGCTACGCCCCTATCTCGGTGGGATCGTGCCGGCGGGACGGGTCTTTCTCCACTCTCCTCTCGAAGGCTCATGGGACAGTCGGTATTTTGGCCCGGTTCCGGTTTCGGGAATACTCGGACGCGCGCGCGAGGTGCTGACCTATGCGCCCTGATCGGTGGAAGACAGCGGTCCTCATAGCATGCGCGGTTGCAACTGGCTGGGTTGGATGGAGCGGCAATCTGTCCCTTCTGCCGGTTTCAGTGGCCTTCCCGTATCTGTGGTCACGCGCGCCAAGTCGGGCTTCGGCGGCGCTCTTGTCCGCGGGGTATTTCCTGGCAGCCTCGCGGGGATTGCCGTTGGGTGTCGCGGCCTTCTACCAATCCGATATTTGGCCAGGATTAATCTTGTGGCTGGTGGCGTCGAGCGGGTTTGTCTTCGTCCAATCTGTGCTCTGGACGGGTCGACAAGGTGGTCGAAGCGGTCTGGCCTATCTCATCGCCATGATCCTCATGGCTTCGCCTCCCTTCGGAGTTCTCGGCTGGGCTCATCCAATCACCGCTGCAGGCGTCGTCTTTGCCGGCTGGGGTTGGGTGGGGCTGATAGGGATGGCAGCCGGCCTCTCGATCATGGCGACGCGGTTTTGGCCGACTGCAGCCCTCACCTTCGCAGGTTGCTGGCTGTGGTCCGCCGCATTCTGGACGCAGCCTCAGATAGGGCGCGAATGGCGGGGCATCGACCTCCAATTGGGGGCCAGAATGGGCCGTGAAGCAGGACTCGCCTATCAGCATGATCTTCTTGCAACGATCGTTCGAAGCGAGCCCCCGAACCGGTTCGTCGTCCTGCCGGAAAGCGCTCTTGGCTTTTGGACGCCGACCGTCGCGACCGTGTGGCAGGCCAATGCTGTGAAGGGCCGCATGACTGTTGTCGCCGGGGCCGCCGTCGTCAACGAAACGGGATACGACAACGTTCTCGTCCGGATCACAGGCCAGCGCGCCGAGGTCGTCTACCGCGAGCGAATGCCGGTGCCGGGCGCGATGTGGCAGCCTTGGCGACAGCTGGCCGGCGAGAGCGGTGGTGCGCGCGCACATTTCTTCGCGAACCCTGTAGTCGAAATAGCCGGGAAGAAGATCGCCCCCCTGATTTGCTACGAGCAGCTCATCGTGTGGCCCATCCTCCAATCCATGCTGCATCACCCTGACATGGTCCTAGCCGTAGGAAACGGCTGGTGGACGACGGGCACATCCATAGTCGAAATCCAGCGCACGAGCGTCGTGGCCTGGGCTCGCCTTTTCTACAAGCCTTTCGTGATGTCCTTCAACACCTGACGGAGAGAGAAAAATGTACGCTGCCTTGACGAACGATTGCCTTGACGCAGCATTGCCCCCTGCCATAATCGAGCAGTTCGTTGCATCCGCCGGCTCAGACGATCCTTTGGCCATAACAATCAAGCAAGGGGGGCGCCTTGTCCTGATCCCGAAGCAGCGATCGCCCGAAGAGGCGTTGAGCACTGTAAGGGACTATGTGGGGCGCGCATCGGTTAGAGTCGGGGTAACCCAGCTCCCCGCCGGAATAGGACTTAACGACCCGTCTCAACTGCAGCCGGGTATTTTTGACCGCTGTGAGAATATGCGCATTGGGACCGCCCTGTTCGCGAAAGTCGCCCGGATCGTGACCAAGTGGTATGGCCGCCCAACTAACATCGAGCTTCTTCCTCAAATGATGGATGACGCGATCTATGCCTGGAGAACAGGAGAGTTTGAAGGACAGAATGTTTTCAAGACCGAAGATCCGGGCGGTCCTACGTTTTTCTTCAATGGATCCGGGGAAGTTCAGCCGATGGCGCTTATCAACGAACCGACGCGCCGCGACGAGAGGGAGAAAAACACTGACCCCAAAGACGCTGCAACTACAGGCATCCGCATCGATCTGTCGCGCATCGGTGGGCAGTAACGATGTCGATATTGAGAGCGAGGCCGAAATGACACGAAAATGCTCTAACGGATGCGTCGACACATTTGAATCATCATGGGGCAGTTTTCTTACAGAGCTTGTCGGATCTCTTGTCATCTTCCGCATCGCCAATCGCGTCGAAATGGCCTTTCAACAAGCGGTAGCTGGTCTGGACGAGGGCTATTACTTGCGCGTGATCAGATCAAGGCGATTACCACCATTGACGATCGCGCCCAGAACGTACGGCTCGCTGTAAGTCCACTGGCGGCTTTATAACTCGGGCCGATCGACCCGTTGTTGTAGGTCGTTCTTCCTGAAGTAGGTACCCGAACCAGGCCACTCGTGGCCTTCAGAAACGGCCTGTTTGACCCATGGGTGAGATAGACAATGGGTATAATCTGTTTGCAATTCAACCAACTCACGTTAAAATATGATATTTAGTCCGATATGTTTATGAAGTTTGCGATCTAGTATGCCCCATATTTTCGGCGATCACCGTCCGATCGCGCTGTAGTTTTATGCTTCCCTCTGAGAATTAGAGTCGATCGCGGGGCTTAAAGAGATGAGGAATCATTGATGGCCCGGTGGGTTGAAAAGCTTTTGGACATTAACGCGATAGCTCGTGATCAAAAGACGCTGAAATCGGCGCTTGCAGAACTCGCAGATAGGTTCGACTGTTCTGGATATGCTTTCGTCAACTTGCAACCCGGTCAGGCTTATGGAATCTCGAACTATCACCCCGAGTGGCAAGCGCGATATCGCGACAAAGGTTTTCAACTGCTCGATCCGGTGATGACGCAAGCGCGGCGCCTCATGCGCGCATTTTCATGGTCTGGTGACGCGCTGCGAAGTTCCCTATCCGCCAAGGAGCGGGGCTTCTTTTCTGACGCTTCCGATTATGACATCAGATCGGGTGTCTCCATCCCGATCGCCGCGCCGAACGGGGCAATCTCCATGCTGACTTTTGCATCTTCTAAACCAAAGCTGGTCATGGAGCGAGACATCAATGCAATTGCAGCGGCTTCTGCTGTCGGATCGTGTCCCATGGAATGGTGTAGCTCGGTTGATCATCGAGCTTTCCGGCCAAGGCCGGGAATGGGTCAACTTGCGGCTGGCAAGCTGATAAGCTGATCATCGCTCATTGTGGCGATGGTTTCCAG
>NZ_JBJDRG010000009.1:0-170507 GCF_044987325.1 Rhizobium sp. ZW T2_16 | reverse complement strand
GCCCTGGCTCGATCGCATCGGCGAGATTCTGGCCGATCACGCGACAAGCGGTATCGTCCTGACATGCTCGTCACTGAAGAAAGCGTATCGCGACAGATTGCGTGCGGCGGCGGGCGGAAAGCTGGCCCTCGTGTTTTTGGATGGCAGCAAGGCGCTGCTGACCCAGCGCATGGGCAGCCGCGAAGGCCACTTCATGCCGACCAGTCTTCTGGAAAGCCAGCTGGCGACACTGGAGCGACCTGATGGCGAAGCCGGTGTTGTCGTCGTCAATATCGACAACACGCCGGAGATGATTGCCGAGCTGGCAATCGAGGGGCTGAAGAGGCTTGCAAGCGAATAGACAAAAGGGCGACCGCGAGGCCGCCCTTTTTATTTTCCGTAGTCACTGCGGATCTCGATCATATGGAAGGGAAGCTGTCGTGAACGACGCTTCCCTTCATCTTTTTCAGATGTCGACGACCAGGCCCTTGGCCTTGAGAACCGGCTCGAGCTTGCTGACCTCGATAACGGACGCGCCGGCCTTGTAGGCTTCAATGAAACCGGCTTCGGCGTCTTCGCGTGCCTGAGACAGCTTTGCCGCTTCGGCAACTTCGCTGCGGCGAACGACGACCAGACCATCCGCATCACCGACGATCACGTCACCCGGATTGATGATCTCGCCGCCGACGATGATGCTGTCATTCGTCGTGCCAATCGTTTCCTTGACCGTACCCTTGATGCAGGTGCTGAGCGAGAAGACCGGGAAGCCGAGTTCGCGAAGCTGCAGCGTATCGCGCACGCCGGTATCCGTAACCAGGCCGCCGATGCCCTTGGCAAGGCAGGCATTGGCCAGAACGTCACCGAACGAACCTGCTTCTTCGTATTCACCCGCCGAAACGACGATGATGTCGCCGGGCTTGGCATAGTTGATCGCTAGTTGCAGCATGATGTTGTCGCGCGGCGAGGATTTGACCGTGAAGGCCGGTCCACAGAGTTTCATGCGGTAATCGACCGGCTTCAGCCGCGACGACAAGGCGCCCCGACGGCCCTGTGCTTCGTGAATGGTGGCGGGCGAAAATTTTGCGATCGCAGCCAGATCCTCCTTGGAGGGACGCTCGGGAATGTCTTTGATATGTACCATTGCAGGCCCTCCTCGTGGCAATAGATAAACCGCACGGCGGCAAGGCTGCCGCCGTTGGCAATTGTCGGATTTTGGTTTGGGATCAGAAGGCGCTATGCGCCCTCAGATTAGGGGATCGGATCGAACTTCAGTTCGGAGAGTGGAACAACCTTGTCGGTACGGGTCATCTTGTATTCGGTGCCCTGACCGAGCCACTTGTCCCAGATCTTGTTGATCTCGCCATCGGCATCCAGCTTGCGCAGGATTTCGTTGACCTTGGCGGTCAGCGCCGGCTGATCCTTCTGCATGCCGATACCGATCGGCTGGTACAGCATCGGCTCTTCGATCATGCGCATTTCCTTGCCGCGGGTCTTCGACTCGTTGACGAATTTGGTCGTCGTCATCGTGTTGGCGACCATGCCGCGCGCCTTGCCCTGTTGCACGGCGAGATAGGCGGAAGCCGTGTCCTGGAAGGTCAACGGTTCGGACTTGTTGAGCTTGATCGACATTTCCGAGGTCGAACCCTTGGCCGAGGCGATACGCTGGCCGACATAGTCGGCCTTGGCCTTGCCTTCGTCCGTCGCCGGAACGATGAGCATTTCCTTGGCGAGATAATAGGGATCGCTGAACTGAATCTGCTCGGCGCGGCTCTGGGTATAGGCGAGGTTCGCTACGGTGATGTCGACGCGGCCGAGCTTGACTTCCGGCACGCGGGCTTCGACCGAAACCGGCTTCACTTCCGCCGTCACGCCCAGTTCTTTGGCGATGGCATTGCAGAGATCGACGTCGAAGCCGGCCATTTCACGGGTCTTCGGATCCGGCGCCGAGAATGGCGGCACGTCGGCAAAGGTTGCGCAGCGCAGCTTCTTGGCCGACAGGATGTCGGCAAGCTGGTCTGCTTTTGCAGGCGCGACGGCAGCGGTGCTGGCGACGAGTGCTGCGAGAGTTGCGAATTTCCAGTTCATTTGCTGTTCTCCATTGTTATTTTATGTGGAAGGCAGTCAGTGCCGCAGATCAGCGAGGAAGCGCTGGGCACGCGGATGTCGTGGATTCTTGAAAAAGTCTTCGGGAGGAGCGGTTTCGAGGATTTCGCCTGCGTCGATGAACCATATGCGGTCAGCGACATCGCGGGCAAAACCCATTTCGTGAGTGACGCAGAGCATGGTCATGCCTTCGGCGGCCAGGCTCTTCATGACGCTCAGCACTTCGCCGACCATTTCCGGGTCGAGCGCGCTGGTCGGTTCGTCGAACAGCATGACGGGCGGCTCCATGGCAAGTGCACGGGCAATCGCCACGCGCTGCTGCTGACCACCGGAAAGCTGACCTGGATAGGAATTCGCCTTGTCGGCGAGACCAACGCGGTCAAGCAGTCTGAGAGCCTTGTCATGGGCAGCGGCAGGCGGCACACCTTTCACCCGGATCGGCGACATCGAGACATTCTCGACGACCGAAAGGTGCGGAAAGAGGTTAAAACTCTGGAAGACGAAGCCGATACGGCTGCGCAGCTTGTTGAGTTCACTTGCCCGCATCGGCGCGTGGATATCCTGCCCCTCAAAGCTGATGCCGCCGCTGTTGATTTCTTCCAGCCGGTTGACGGTGCGGATAAGCGTCGACTTTCCGGAGCCGGACGGGCCGCAGATCACCACCACTTCGCCCCGCGCCACTTCGGCATTGATGTTCTTCAGGACCTGATAGTCGCCGTAGTTCTTGCAGACATCGGCGATACGGATCGCCTGGGCGGCCTGCGGTTCGGACACTGAGGTGCTCATAGCTGCTCCGTAATGGTTTTGAGGGGCGCGGCCTCGGCCGGAAGGCGGGCATTGCGCGGCCCGGCACGACGGCGGGCGATACGCCGCTCGACGCTGTTGGCGACATAGGTCAGGCTCCAGCAGAGGATGTAATAGACCACTGCGAGAATGAGGAAGACTTGGAAGGGCTGGGTCAGAAGCTGGTTGTTCACCTGGCTCGCGGCGAATGTCAGATCCGGCACATTGATGACGTAACCGAGCGTCGTATCCTTGATCGTCGAGACGAAGGTGGAGATCATGCTCGGGATCATGTTGTAGAGCGCCTGCGGCAAGATGACGAAGCGCATGGCACCCATATAGCCATGGCCGAGAGCCCGCGCCGCATCCATCTGCCCCTGCCCCAGCGAAACAATGCCGGCGCGAACGACTTCGCTGAGGAACGCACCCTGATAGATGACTAGCGTCACCAGCATGATCAGGAAGCTCGGCACATCGGCACCCGTCCAGAGCGGGATGACAAAATAGCACCACAGGATGAGCATCAAAAGCGGCACGCCGCGGGTGACATAGACCAGCGCGGTCATCGGCCAGCGCAGGAACCACCATTTCGACAGGCGCGCGAGCGCCATGAGAATGCTGACCGGGAAGGCGAATGCGATGGCCAGGGCCGACAGGATCAGCGTGTTGGCGAGACCGCCGAGCGGGCCGTTGGGATACTGGCCGATCAGGAGAAGCAGCCAATAATCCTGGATGATGGTGATGAAATCCTGGATCATGCGCGTGCCCTCCGCGCCGGATCGGCTCGCATCGCGATATAGGCGCCGATCCCCATGATGATGAGCGAGAAGAACAGGTAGGTCACCGTACCGATCATGTAGACTTCGAAGGTGCGGAAACTGATGTTTTCGATTTCCTTGACTGCATGGGTCAGTTCAGGAGCACCGATGACGATGGCAAGGCTGCTGTTCTTGAAAAGCGAAACACTGTGATTGATCAGCGGCGGCAGCGCGTTGCGCACGCCCTGTGGCATGATCACGAAGCGCATGGCAGAGGCGTACCCGTGACCGAGTGCCTGGGCGGCCTCCATCTGGCCGGGACTGACCGAGCGCAGGCCGGAGCGAAGGTCTTCGCTGAAATAGGCAGCCTGACACAAGCCGAGGCCGATCACCGCAAAGATGGCTTCGGCATTGTTGTTCGCCAGCCAGTCCGACAGGCCCTGCGGCATCAGTGTGAAAATGCCAAAATACCAGAGCATCAACTGCACAAGTGTCGGCACATTACGATGGTAGGACACATAGGCAGCAACGATCGGTTCACCGATGCGCAGTGGCGACACGCGCAGCGCAAGCAGAAGGATGGCCAGCGTCATCGCCAGCGTCCACGAACCGATATAAATGATGAAGGTCATCTCGATGCCGTGCAGCAGCATCGAGATGTATTCCGGGTTGTTGAGGATTGCCGAAAGATCGAACCCGTTCACCGCGTGGTCCCTTCGGAACGGGCGGCAGGGGTCTGCGGCTTGGCCGTCTGCAGGCCGCCCATCACCTGAAGCGTCGGGGTGATTTCCATATGGCCGATATTGACCGCAACAGGTGCAGCAATCGCGAAGGCGATCGCATCTGCGATATCGGAAGCCTGTGGTAGTTCGAAACCGTCGATGAAGCGCTCGCGGATCGATGGGTCATTGCCGTGGACGTGGTTGAAGATGTCGGTCGCAACTCGGCCCGGGCAGATTTCCGTCACCCTCACCCGCTTGCCAAACGTGTCGATGCGCAGCTGGTTCGACAGCATGGCGACACCTGCTTTTACGGCATGATAGGTCGAGTTGCCGCCGAAATTGTAATTGCCGGCAATCGAGGAAATGTTGATGACATGGCCGCGATCCCGCTTTGCCATGCCGGGCACCACCATGCGGCAGAGATGCAGGACGGCGCGCAGGTTGACGTCGATCAAGAGGTCGATATCGCCATCTTCCGCTTCAAGAAACTTCTTCGGCCGGTCGACGCCGGCGTTGTTGATGAGGACGTCGAATGCCACGCGGCCAGTCAGCTCTGCGAGAGCTTCCCGGTTGGTTACGTCAACCGCGTGGGCGATGCAGCCGGTACGCTCGGACAGTTCGTGCAGCGGCTCGGCGCTACGCGCAACGGCGTGGACTTCAAGCCCCTCGCGGCACAGTCGTTCAACGACGGCGGCACCGATTCCCGACGAAGCGCCGGTTACCAGAGCAGTCTTGTAGTCGGAAAATGGCATGTCGATCCCCTTTGTTAAGATGAGACTAGCGAAGCTTTTTTCACTTGCCTAAGACCGATTAGTTTTGGGCTAATAAGGAAGCGTTATGGATGTCCGCACGTGTTGCGGAAGGCTGCATTTGCGCTTTATAAATCAAGCGGCTAGGTTTTCTCTTCAACCGCGAAGCAGCAGGTCGCAAACCGCTCACGACCTCATTTGCGGTGATAACAACACAGGCAGCATCGACCATAATGGATATCCGGCGCCTCAAATCCTTCATCGTCATCGTCGATAGCGGCAGCATCACACGCGCCGCCGATATCCTGCATCTTGCCCAGCCGGCGCTCAGCCAACAGCTTGCAGCGCTCGAGGATCATTTCGGGCAGAAGCTGCTGATCCGCAGCCAGCAGGGCGTCACGATGACCGCCGCCGGTCAGGCAGTTTATCGCCACGCGCAAATCATCCTGCGGCAGATGGAACAGGCGCAATCCGACGTCACCACAGCCGGCAAGTCACTGGCCGGTCGTGTCTCTGTCGGGCTTGTCCCGTTCAGCAGCGCGGCGACGCTTTCGGTCGAGCTTCTGTCGGAAACGCGAAAACGCCATCCCGGCATCCTCCTGCACCTGACGGAAAGCGTCGGCCAGACCTATAGCCAGATGATCATGAACGGCCGTCTGGAAATGGCGCTTATTCATGGTGTCGGCCCGATCAAGGGCGTTCGTTTCGAACCGCTGCTGAAAGAAGAGTTTTTTGTCGTCGCGCATCCGGATTTCGAAATCGAGGCCAGCGACGCGCCCGTTCCGGTCACGGCACTCGACGGCCTGCCGTTCCTAATGCCGCCCGCCTATAACTTCGTGCGCCGTGCGGTCGATACCGCGTTCTCGCGCAGCAAGGTCGAGCTGAAAGTGGTGGCGGAAGTGGAAATCGTGAGAACGCTCAGCCGTTCTGTCGATCGGGGGCTTGGCGCCACGATCATGCCCAAGGCGATCGCCGACCGGCTGATTGCCGAATCCAGCGAAAAACTGATTTGTCGCCTTGTGTCGCCGCGCATCGAGGAGACTTTGTCTCTGTGTGTATCCGATCAAACGCCGCTTTCGCAACCGGCGGTCGCGGTCAAGAATATTCTTGTCGAACTGACGGCCAGGCTGAAGGCCTGACCGTCATAACCAGCTGAAACCGATTTACTTCATGTCCTTGCAGTACTGTGCGATCCGGTTGCAGCCCTCTTCCAACATTTCCATGCTTGTGGCGTAGGAAATGCGGAAATACGGGCTCATGCCGTAGGCCGCACCCTGCACGGTCGCGACATGGTGCTCCTCGACAAGACCCATGACAAAATCGACATCGGTCTCGATCTTGCGGCCACCCTTGGTGGTCTTGCCGATCAGCTCGGACATGTTCGGGAAAATATAGAACGCACCTTCGGGCTTATGGGCACGCAGACCCTCGATTTCGGCCAGACGGCCGAGCACATAATCTCGACGGGTCTTGTAGATGGAAGAGCGTTCCTTCAGCAGATCCTGCGGACCATCGAGTGCCGCAACGGCTGCCGCCTGTGTCAGGGTCGAGGTGCCGCCGCTGTTCTGGCCGTTGACATTGCTGATCGCGGCAATGAGATCCTTCGGGCCGCCGCAATAGCCCAGACGCCAGCCGGTCATTGCATAGGCCTTGGACACGCCGTTCATGGTCAGAACCCGATCATAAAGACGCGGCTCGACTTCGGCGATCGTGCAGAACTCGAAATCGTCGTAGACGAGATGCTCGTAGATATCGTCGGTCAGAATCCAGACATGCGGGTGGCGCAGCATGACCTCAGCGATTGCCGCCATTTCCGCGCGCGAGCAGGCAGCGCCCGTCGGGTTGTTCGGAAAGTTCAGGAACAGCCACTTGGTACGTGGCGTGATCGCTGCTTCGAGGTCTTCTGCGCGCAGCTTGAAACCTGCATTTTCCGGGCACGGCACCGAGACCGGAACGCCACCGGCGAATTTGACGATATCCGCATAGCTGACCCATGACGGCGCCGGGATGACAACTTCATCACCCGGATTGCAGGTGGCCAACACCGCATTGAAGATGACCTGCTTGCCACCGCCCGAAACGACGATCTGGTTCGGCTCATAGGTCAAGTTGTTCTCGCGCTTGAACTTGCGGATGATCGCCGCCTTCATGGCCGGCGTGCCGTCCATTGTCGGGTATTTGGTGTCGCCCGCGAGTGCTGCGGCGTAAGCGGCCTCGATCGCATGCGGCGGTGTCGGGAAATCCGGCTCGCCGGAGGAGAGGCTGACAACCTTGATCCCCTGGGCGGCCAGTTCACGGGCGCGTTGCGTCATGGCTGCGGAGGCGGAGATGGAGACATTTTTCAAACGGTCGGCTGTGGCGGGCATGATTTGGTCTTCCGGTTTGTCTAATTCTGGATGGAAAAAGGGAAAGGCCGTGGCTTCAGCCGACAACCTCTGATGCAGGTGCAAGCGTGCCGCCGGCGGCCTCGATTTCGCTGCGCACGATCCGCGCCAGCTCGAGCGAACCCGGCGTGTCGCTGTGAACGAGAACCGATTTCGCCGGCATGTCGATGGTCGCGCCGTCGATTGTGGTGACCGTGCGGTCGACTAGGAACTGGCGCACGCGGGCGCGCACGGCCCCCTCATCCTTGACCAGAGCACCCGGCAATCCGCGGGCAACAAGACGCCCCTGCGCGTCATAGGCGCGGTCGGCGAGGAACAGCAGCAGCGTCTTCAGCGAGGCGCGCTTGGCAGCCGCTTCGATCTCGCTGCCGGGCATGGCAAAAATGATCAGTTCGGGATCGACGGCGCGGATCGCATCCATCATCAGGTCGGCCAGCTTCGGATCACGATTGACCATGTTGCCCATGGCCGCGTGAAAACTGAAATGTGCAACGCGCTGACCTTCGCACGCCGCAATCGCCTTCAACGCACCCAGCTGGTAAAGCATCTGCTGGCGCAGTTCATCGGCGGAATAGGGAATTTCGCGGCGGCCGAAACCGGCGCGATCCGGCAGACCAGGATGGGCACCGATGCCGACGCCGTTTTCCTTGGCAAGGCGCACCATGCGCGCCATCGTATCGGGATCGCCGCCATGGAAACCACAAGCGATGTTGGCCGAGGAGACCACCTTCATCATCGCCTCGTCGTCGCACAGGCTGTAGGGACCAAAGCCTTCGCCCATGTCGGAATTAAGATCGATCTTCATCTCTTCTTCCCTCACTTCATGGCCTGCAATGCATCGCAAACCATTCGAGACGTGCTGCGAACATCATCGATGAAAGTCGCCACTGCCTTTTCGACGGCCGCCGCCTGAGCATGCGTTGCACGGACAAAACGCAGACGGCTGCCGATACGCGCCTGCCCGAGCCGCCAGAGATCGGCCTCGATTACGCCGGCAATCTTGGGATAACCGCCAGCCGTATTGGCATCGGCCATTTGGATGATCGGCTCACCGCTTGGTGGAACCTGAACGACACCGGACACGACACCGTGCGAGCGCATTTCAACCGGCGTCGTCGGCTTGATCGGTTCACCCATCAAGCGATATCCGGTACGGTCGCTTTGTGTGGAAATCTTCCAAGTCTGCATCCAGAAACGCTCGGCATCCGCGCCAAACAGGGCATGCTCTCCGGCCGGAATGGCGCGAACAACAAGGGCCCCATCCTCATTGGCAGGATAAAAATCGGTAAGCGCAAAGGCTGGATCGATAACCGCAAGGCCAGTTGCCGGAAAGTTCAGCGCGGTGGAAACCTCACCCAGTTTAAGAACATCGCCCGTGCTCAGAAAACGTCCCTCACTGCCGCCGAAAGCGCCACGCAGCGACGTGCTGCGCGACCCCATGACCGACGCGACATCGATCCCGCCGGCAATGCAGATATAGGCGCGTGTTCCAACCCGCGGCTGCCCTAGCTCCAGCACCTGCCCGGCTTCAATCGGCAGAGCGCACCACGGCTGAACCATACGACCGTCAAGCGATGCGCCACAATCGGCACCCGTTACGGCAAAAGCCGTCTGCTTCGCAAAACGCAGTTTGAACGGATAGGTCTGAACTTCGAGAACTGCCGCGCCGGTTTCGTTGCCGAGCAGGCTGTTGCCAGCCTTGAGTGCCAGCGGATCCATGGCGCCGCTGGTGGTCACGCCAATATTGCGGAAGCCGGTACGGCCAAGGTCTTGTACCGTGTTGAACGGTCCTGTCTGGATGATCTCTATCATAGCTCTATGCTCGCTGGCACGAAACGCACCGTATCACCCGGCGCCATCACGGCAGGTGTGGCCGACATCGGGTCGAACATCTGCAATTCGGCAAAACCGATCGAATTCCAGCCATTAGGGCCGGTAAGGACGGCGACACCCGTCTGCATGCCGCCAATGGTGACGCAGCCGCGCGCCATGTTGAGCGACGGCACGGTCTTGCGCGGCATGTAGATGCGCGGATCAAGCCCGTGAAGGTAACCAAAACCGGGCGCACTACCGAGTGCAAACACCCTATAGGTGCCTTCGTAGTGAATGCGAACAACCTCGCGGTCGGAAAGGCCCGACCTGTCGCAGAGAGCGGCAAGATCGGTCGCGTGCTCGCCTCCGTATGTTACGGTGATCTCGATTGTCCTTCCTGCCAGATCGATGCTTTCGGCCTGTTCCCAGGCGTCCAACAGGCGCAACGCCAGAAGTTCCGGATCTTCGGGCGTCATCTTCAGAACGACGAGAAGATTGGTCATGCCGGGTACGATCTCGAGCGTTTCGCTCCACAGTTCGACGGCGCGGGACAGGGCCCAGATCCGTCGCTGCGAGGCAAGGTCGAATTCACCGGTCGCTTCGAGAAGAAATGCGCGCGAACCGATCGGGGAAACACGGGCGCCATTGCGACCGAGCGCAAGCGCTTCGACAGGCTGGGTGATTTTGGCGACTGAGGCGCTCATGCTTCTGTCTCGACTTCAGCAATCGGATCGCCAAAACCGACGATCGTTCCGGGTTCAACTAAGTGACGGCCCAAGCGTTTTGACGGTCCAGCGGAGACCGGCAGCAGGGTAGGGCCAACCCGCAGGAAGCCGATCGCGTCGCGCGCGGTCGATGCAGCCGGCGTGGCGGTACGTGACAGGTCTAACGACCAGAACTCACCGGCCATAGGCGCCTTCACGATCGCCACAGCACCTACTGAATCAGTCTTGCCGGAACGCACTTGACGCGCAGGCCCCTTGGCAGAACTCGAAAGGCGGATCAGCAGGCTCTGGTCGGGTCGGGTGATTTCAATCCCATCGACGCCAGCGGTTTCAAGGGCTGCGGCCAACCGTTCGATGATTGCGGGGTCGCTGAAATCCGGCTTGGTCATGCTGCCCCCCGCGTCTTCAACCATTTTTCAAGATAATGGATATCCGTTTCACCCTCGGCGAAGGCTGCATCGTCAAACAGTTCGCGCAACAGCGGCAGATTGGTGGCGATGCCCTCCAGCTTGAAGGATGCCAGGGCGGACCGCGTGCGCTGCATGGCATCGGCCCGGTCTTGGCCATGCACGATCAGCTTGGCGATCAGCGAGTCGTAATAAGGCGAGACCTTGTAGCCGGCCTCGACATGGGTATCGACACGAATGCCCTCGCCCTTTGGCAGTTCAAGAGCCGTGATCACACCTGCTGAGGGCATGAAAGTCATCGGGTCTTCGGCATTGATGCGGCATTCGATAGCGTGACCGGCGCAGATCACGTCCACCTGCGCCATCGACAATGCCTCACCCTGCGCCACACGCAATTGCTGCTGGACGATATCGACGCCGCTGGTTTCCTCGGTCACCGGATGTTCGACCTGCAGGCGGGTATTCATCTCGATGAAATAGAAAGCGCCGTCTTCGTAGAGGAATTCGAACGTTCCGACACCGCGATAGCCGATTTGCTGACACGCCTTGACACAGGCTTCGCCGACAGGGCCAATCAGTGTTTCAGAAATACCGGGAGCCGGCGCTTCCTCGACCACTTTCTGGTGACGGCGCTGCATGGAGCAATCACGATGGCCAAGCCAGACGGCATTTCCATGCGTATCACACAGGACCTGAATTTCGATATGGCGCGGATGCTGAAGGAATTTCTCCATGTAGAGCGCCGGCGTTCCAAAGGCCTTGCGTGCTTCTTCACGGGTCAGGGCCACGGCTTCCAGCAGCTCTGCCTCGCCTGACACAACGCGCATGCCGCGTCCGCCGCCACCGCCGGCAGCCTTGACGATCACAGGATACCCGATCTCGGCTGCAATTGCCCGGATCGCTTCGGGTTCCGATGGAAGCTCTGTATCTGGACCCGGCACACAAGGCACGCCAGCCGCCATCATGGCGCTCTTGGCGGCAATCTTGTCTCCCATCGTGGCAATGGCGCTGGCATCCGGGCCGATGAAGGTCAGCCCCGCCTTCTCTACTGCCGCCGAGAAGCTGGTGTTTTCCGAAAGAAATCCATAACCTGGATGAACGGCGCCGGCACCGCTGAGGCGCGCCGCCAGCAGGATGGCATTCTGGTTCAGGTAGCTTTTGGACGCGCTCGACGGGCCGATGCAGATCGATTGATCCGCGCTTTTCACATAGGCGGAGTCCCGATCCGCTTCCGAGCAGACCACGACGGTCTTCAGGCCCATTTCGCAGCAGGCGCGAACTACGCGCAAGGCAACTTCACCGCGATTGGCAATAAGAACCTTGTCGAAACGCTGGTGTGACGGCATCACGCGATCTCCGCCAGCATGTCGCCAACCTCGACCTCCGAGCCATTCACATCCGTCAGGCGCGTGATCTTGCCGGCATGCGGTGCAGCTATCTTGTTGAACACTTTCATCGCTTCGATGATGAAAAGTGTCTGCCCCTCGATAACATCATCTCCGACGGCCACGAACGGAGGATCTCCTGGTGCCGGGGAGGCATGCAGCACGCCAAAGACAGGTGCGGTGACCATGCCGGCCTTTTCGTTGACTTCAACCGCAGCGCCTTCGACCTGTCCTATATCGGCGGTCACGCTCGAACTCTCGGGGTTCGTTACGGGTGTATCTCGGCCTCCATCTCGGAATATCCGGACTGTCGTGCCTTTTTCCGTGACCTCCAGTTCGGTGACGTTGGACCGCCCCACAAACGCGATGAGTTTTTCTATCTTTGAAAGGTCCATTCCCCGGTCCACAATTGGGCTGCATCGATGCCGCCGCAAAGATCGAGACACAGCGGATCACAGCCAATGTCGTAACATAGGCAAAGGTCTAATGGGGTCAGACGAACTTTCAATGGAGCAACGATGATACAGGACATGGCTCCTGCTCTTGATGTGTACCGAACCGTTGCCGCCTAGTTTCAACGAACAGTTTCTCATCTCCAATGACCACGAAGAAAATATCCCAGTTAACAGAGCGATCGCCATCATGCGCACCGCTTAGGTCGTCGACCGGAAGATTTGAATCTCGCCATGAAAAAGCTGGCTTGTGCTTGGCTCCTACTCCGCCATCACGCGTCCAGTTCATTCTTGCCTTGCTCGCCGAGGCTATCAATAGTCAATACGGGCACGTTCCAATGAACGCCAATCTTTCGGTGCCTTGCCCGTGCATCGAGCGAAAAAGCGGGAAAAATAAGCGGCATCTTGGAAACCCAGCCGATACGATATTTGCTGTATAGAGGTCATAGAGAAGATGAGCTGTCTCTTCGCTTCCTCGATAATCTTGCGCTCGATCAGTTCATGTGCCGAACATCCATGCCAGGCATGAACGAGGCGATTGAGATGTGTCGGCGAAACCCCGATTCTCCCAGCATAGAACGACAACGCTCGATGGGTTCGGAAATGCTGGTCGATCAGGTTCATCAGGGCATCCACCCGGGTGTCTTCGGACGAGCCGTCCCAAGTGCGTTGATCGCAGCCAATTCGGAACAACAGGTGCAACAGCACGGAGACATAGGCTCTCAGGATTTCATTGCGTCCGCGATTTCGACTTTCAAACTCGGCAGTTATCCGCCCCAAGATGCGCGCGGCCTCTTCCGCATCCGGCACCTGAGGTTCGGGAGCAATCTTTTGGGGGTGAGCCAGCCACTGGCCAAACAAGCTTCTCTCACCGGGTGCATGGTCGAGATGTGACGAAAGGATCGTGATAACCGAGCCGACAACGGTTTTTGAGAATCGGAACCCATGACTTGTTCCCGGAGGAATGGTTATTACCGTTCCGGGCTTCAAACTAAGGGTCTCTTCGTTGAAGAGGACGTCACCGCCTCCGGCGGCAATATGCAGGATCTGAAAGTAAGCAGTGTGCCGGTGAGGCTGGATTTCCCAGTCGTGCTGGCTGCTTCTGGCATGGATCGTTTCATGATGCAGCCAGAAGCCCGGATCTCCGGTATCCGTTTCACCATATAGGGCATAGGTGGGAACCCGTGGCATTGCGACCGCTCCTCCCGATGTTCGAAAAGTACAATTAAAAGAACAGAGCGTCTCTTTCGCCGCAACTCCCAATCATGGAATTTGCAATTATCAGTTTCGTTGGGAGGCGTGATTGAGGCATCAAGTCGTCATCATAGGCGCAGGACCGTCGGGCCTGCTGCTTGGCCAGCTTCTGACCGAAGCGGGGATCGACAATCTCATCCTCGATCGGGTGAGCAAGGAGTATATCCTCGGCCGCGTTCGAGCCGGGGTACTTGAGGAAGGGACCGTCAAGCTTCTGAACCAGGCGGGCGCCGGTGCACGGATGGCCGCCGAAGGGCTGCCGCATGATGGTTTCGATCTTGCTTTCGACGGTCGCGATCATCGGATCGATCTCAACGAATTGACCGGCGGCAAGCGGGTGATGGTTTACGGTCAGACAGAAGTCACGCGCGACCTGATGGATGCACGTGAACGAAGCGGTGCGCATGCCGTCTATGAGGCTGACGACGTGCAGCCGCATGATTTTTCCGGAACAGACCCCTATGTAACTTATCGAAAAGACGGCATAACACATCGTATCGATTGCGATTTCATCGCGGGCTGCGACGGATTCCATGGAACGAGCCGCAGGTCGGTTCCCGAGGCCGCATTAAACCTCTTCGAGAAAGTTTATCCGTTCGGATGGCTCGGCATCCTCGCGGATGTCGCTCCGGTCAGCCACGAACTGATATATGCAAATCATCCGCGCGGCTTCGCACTGTGTTCGATGCGCTCAGCAAGCCGCAGCCGTTATTACATACAATGTCCTCTCGATCAGAAAGCGGAAGACTGGAGCGACGACCGGTTTTGGGACGAACTGCGGCGCAGGCTACCGCCGTCCCATGCCGAAGCTCTTGTAACCGCTCCGTCATTCGAGAAGTCGATTGCTCCGCTGCGTTCCTTTGTGGCAGAGCCCATGCGCTTTGGCCGTCTGTTCCTTGTTGGCGATTCCGCTCACATCGTTCCGCCCACCGGTGCCAAGGGCTTGAACCTTGCCGCAAGCGACGTGCATTATCTCTTCAATTCTTTGCGCGAATATTATCTGGAAGGGTCCGAGGCAGGACTGAATTCCTATTCGAAAAAAGCTCTTGCACGGGTATGGAAAGCTGTACGCTTTTCGTGGTGGATGACGACCATGCTGCATCGCTTTCCGGAGACGAGTGAATTTGATCAGAAAATTCAGGAAGCGGAGCTCGATTATCTAACCCATTCCCGGGCCGCGTCCACCGCTCTGGCAGAAAACTACGTGGGATTACCGTTTTAGCGTGGACGACAGCAACGGGTAGCATTGTTGCAATTCAAAGGGCACGATGTTGGAGGCGGGCCCTGTTTAACCGGGAGGAATGAACATGAAAAAGGCTGCAATTACCGCTTTCGCGGTCATGACTTTGTGCGGAACCGCTTCCGCCGACGTCATCAAGGTCGGCGTGGTTGGTCCCTTCTCTGGGCCCTTCGCCCTGCAGGGCAAGAACTTCAAGGCGGGAATAGACGCCTATATCGCACTTCACGGTAACAAAATTGGCGACGATACGGTCGAAATTGTCTACCGCGATATTCCGACAGCGGACCCTGCCCAGTCCAAGGCTCTCGGCCAGGAACTGATCGTCAAGGAAAAAGTTCAATATCTTGCAGGCTTCTACTTTACTCCGGATGCAATGGCGGTCACGCCGATCCTCAAGCAGGGCAACGTGCCCATGGTCATCATGAACGCTGCAACATCGGCCATCATGAAGACCAGCCCTCTGGTCGTCAGAACCTCGTTCACCACCTGGCAGACCTCCACGCCCATCGCAAAGGTTGCTTCCGATGCAGGCGTCAAGAAGATCATTTCGGTCGTCAGTGACTATGGACCGGGTGTCGATGCCGAAAATGCGTTCAGAAAGGCCTTCGAAGAAGCCGGCGGGAAGATCGTGGAGGCAATACGAATGCCGCTTTCCACAAACGATTTCAGCCCGATCATGCAGCGTATCAAGGATTCGGGCGCAGAAGGTGTGTTCGCCTTCCTGCCTTCCGGCCCGACCACGCTCGGCTTCGTCAAGGCGTTCAACGACAATGGTCTGAAAGCGGCCGGCACCAAGTTCTATGCGCCGGGTGACCTGACCCAGGAGTCGGATCTGCCGGCACTGGGCGACGCTGCATTGGGAATACAGACGACGTTCCATTATGCCGTTTCTCACGATTCCCCCGAAAACAAGACCTTCGTCGAGGCAGCGACCAAGGCGATCGGCAACGAAGCGGAACTGTCCTTTCCTTCCGTCGGCGCGTTCGATGGCATGCATGTCATCTACAAGATGATCGAGGCGACGGGCGGCAAGCAGGATGCCCAGAAAGCCGTCGATGCCGTCAAGGGACTGGCCTGGACAAGCCCTCGCGGCCCTGTCTCCATCGATCCGGAAAGCCGTCACATCACCCAGAACATCTATCTTCGGGAAGTGGCAAGGGGTTCGGATGGCAAATACTTCAACAAGGAGGATCAGACCTTCGAGAAGCAGGGCGATCCGGGTCTGGCCGCCGCGAAGTAAGCGGCCGACGGTTTCACAGATCGGCAGGCCAGAGTTGGCCTGCCACTCATGAACAGGATTTCTGATGCAGACAGTCTTCAGCATTGCTGTCGACGCACTTGCCTATGGCATGGTGCTGTTCGTCATATCCATCGGCCTTTCGGTGACCATGGGCCTGATGCGTGTCGTGAACCTCGCCCATGGCGGCTTTGCCATGATCGGCGGTTACATAGCCTCCTATGTCGCGCGGGACTTGGCCCTCGGATACGGACTTGCATTGATCGCGGCGGTCGTCTTCACGATCCTGATCGCCATTCCGATCGAACGTCTTCTTTATCGGCGGATCTACGGTCAGCCGGAACTGACACAGGTGCTGATGACGATCGGGATAACCTTCTGCATCATCGGAATTGCCAATTTCGTCATGGGGCCAACGCTGAAGACCATTCCGCTTGCACCTTCACTACAAGGGTCTGCCGACCTCGGCTTCCGCACCATACCCATCCATCGCCTTTTTGCGATCGCCTGCGGCCTGGCCGTGGCGCTCGGCCTCTGGTACGCGATCGAGAAGACAAATTTCGGCATCAAGCTTCGTGCGTCTGTCGACAATGCCGCAATGGCTGCGGCGCTGGGCGTGAGAACGGAAATCGTCTACGCGGTTAGCTTCGCGGCGGCTGTGGGTCTTGCGGCTTTCGGCGGAGTGGTCGGATCGGAATTCCTGCCGGTGGAACCCTATTATGCACTCCGCTACATGGTGACGTTTCTGGTCGTGGTATCGGTCGGCGGAGCCGGCTCCATCCCTGGCGCACTGGCAGCTTGTCTTCTACTTGGGGCGATCGATACGACCGGCAGGTATCTCATGCCGGAATTCGGCGAATTCTTCTTCTATCTTGCCGTCATCGCAATCATCTGTGTCTTTCCGAGTGGCCTGGCGGGACGCGCAAAATGACAGAGAAGACCAACTCCACGTTAGCCGCCGGCGCTGCAACGACCAGAAGCCGCCTGCGGGCCGGCTTCATCAAGCGAGACCTTTACGGCTTTGCTGCCATCGTCATTGTCGCCGCGGCTGGCTATGTCCTCTTTCCCGACAACCTCGCGTTGCTCACGCGTATCATCGCGATTGCCCTTCTCGTATTGTCGCTTGATCTCGTGACCGGCTATTGCGGTGTTGCGACCCTTGGCCAGGCGGCGTTGTTCGGATCGGGCGCCTATGCGGCAGGCATACTCTCCGCGCATTATGGGATAAATGATCCGCTGCTGATGACACTGGGCGGGATATTTGCGGGTGCGGTCGCAGGACTTATCTGTGGCATCGTGATGCTGCGGGCACACGGTCTCCCGCAGCTCGTGCTATCGATCGCTCTTGTCTACCTGTTTCATGAATTCGCCAACAAGGCGTCTTCCTGGACCGGCGGAAGCGACGGATTGTCGGGCATCGTACTCGACCCGCTCTTTGGCCTCTACGAGTTCGATCTCTTCGGCCATACGGCCTATTTCTTCGGTGTGGTCCTGCTTCTCATCGTATTCACGTTGCTGCGCATCGTCGTTCGCTCGCCCTTCGGCATGCTCTGCCGTGGCATCAAGGAGGATCCCGTGCGGATAAGGGCACTCGGCGCCTCTCCCCATAAAGCTGTGATAAAGATGTACATCATTTCAGGCGCGGTGGCCGGAACCGGGGGTGCGCTCAGTGCCATCTCAACCCAGGTTGTCGCACTCGACGCCCTGTCGTTCACACAATCGGCAGAAGCGCTCGTCATGCTTGTCCTTGGCGGAACAGGTTCCCTGTTCGGCGCTCTGGTCGGGACCGTGATCTTCATGCTGTTTGAGGACTTCGTATCGGCCGCCAACCCGTTTCACTGGCTGACGATGGTTGGCGCGCTTCTCATCGTCGTCGTCCTTTTCGCCCCTAAGGGCATTTTCGGAACGGTGCAGGATCTCCTCTCTGTAAGAAAGAACACGACCGGGGAGACGCGGCCATGAGCGCGGTATTTGAAGTCATCAACCTGAAGAAGGCGTTCGGCGGACTCGTTGTCACAAACGACGTCTCGCTCTCCATGGTGGCAGGCGACCGGGTGGCGCTCATTGGCCCAAACGGAGCCGGCAAGACGACCTTCGTCAATCTCGTCACCGGCGCCCTGAAACCGAGTTCCGGTGAGGTGCGACTTCGAAACGAGCCGGTCACCCGGATCGGACCAACCGGCCGGGTTCAGCGTGGCCTCGTTCGCTCATTCCAGGTGACCCGGCTTTTCCAGGACATGACACCGGCCGAACATGTGGGGCTCGCGGTTCTCCAACGGACAGGAAAATCGGCTGAACTACATGGCAATTTTCTCACCCGTCCGGCGGTGATGGAAGAAGTCTATGACCTGCTTGAAAGACTGGGCCTTTATTCGCTCGCACATAGAAAGGTGCGGGAGATCGCCTACGGGCAGCAGCGGCTTCTGGAACTGGCCATCGCGCTTGCCTTAAAGCCCAGCGTCCTCCTGCTCGACGAACCAGCTGCCGGCGTTCCGCAAAGTGACACGGGACGTATCGAGGAAGCGCTCGCAAACCTGCCCGCCGATCTCGCCGTGGTGATGATCGAACACGACATGGACCTGGTGTTCCGATTTGCCAAACGGGTGGTCGTGCTTGCCGCAGGGACCATTATATTCGACGGCCTTCCCGCCGACGTGACAAAGGATGCCCGCGTCCGCGAGGCCTATCTCGGGAGCTACGCCAATGCCGGCCTCAATGCTTAAAGTCGAAAACCTTTCCGCCGGTTATGGCCCGACCCGAATTCTGGAATCGATTTCGTTTTCTGTGGCTGCTGGTCGTCGGCTCGCCGTTCTCGGTCGCAACGGGATGGGGAAGACGACGCTCTTCGCGACGCTTGCGGGCCAGACCCGCCGTTATGGCGGGAGGATAACGATAGGGGACATCGATCTCAGCTCGATGTCAAGTGCCGCGCGGGCTCACGCGGGCCTCGGATATGTGCCGCAGACGCGGGACATATTCCCGAGCCTTAGCGTCGAGGAAAACCTGACTGTCGGCTTGAAGAAACGGAAGAAGGACGCGATCGAGGAAGGCTATGCTTTGTTTCCCCGGCTGAAAGAGCGTCGCAGGAACCTCGGCAGCCAGCTGTCCGGTGGCGAACAACAGATGCTGACCACGGCGCGCACGATCCTCGGCCGACCCGCGGTGCTGCTGCTCGATGAACCGCTTGAAGGCCTGGCTCCCGTGATCTGCGAGGAGCTCATGGTGGTGTTTTCGGAACTTGCGGCTTCCGGAGACATGACGATCCTGCTCGTCGAGCAGCGGATTCAAAGCGCTCTCGACTTTGCCGACGAGGTCATCGTGCTAGAGCGTGGCCGTATCGCCTGGAACGGTACCCCTTCCGCGCTGTCGCAGGATCACGAGGCGGTGGAACGTTTGCTCGGCGTGGGCGGCCTGCATTAGCCTGCCGCCTGCCTTGCTGTTTTCCTGCCGAAAAAGCGGTCAGGCGCGCCCGAGAGCGAGCGCGATACCCTGCCCCACACCTATGCACATGGTTGCGAGCGCGTGGTTACCCCTGCCGGACGAAAGTTCCAGAGCGGCCGTGCCGGCAATTCTCGCACCCGTCATGCCCAGCGGATGTCCAAGCGCGATGGCCCCGCCATTCGGGTTGACGCGCGGATCGTCATCGGCAATGCCGAGTTCGCGCAAGGTTGCAAGGCCCTGGGAGGCAAAGGCCTCGTTCAGTTCGATGACATCGAACTGATCCTGCGTCAGGCCGAGCAATGCCATCAGCTTTTTGGAAGCAGGCGCCGGGCCGATACCCATGACACGTGGAGGAACGCCCGCTGTCGCTCCGGCCAGAACCCGCGCAATCGGCGTCAGCCCGTATTTTCTGACAGCTGTTTCCGAAGCGATAATCAGCGCCGCGGCACCATCGTTGACGCCGGAGGCGTTGCCGGCCGTCACTGTTCCGCCTTCCTTCTTGAAGGGAGTACCAAGTTTGGCGAGCGCTTCGATCGTGGTCGCGCGCGGATGCTCGTCTTTCGAGATGACCAGTGCCTCACCCTTGCGCTGGGGGATGGCGACCGGCGTGATTTCGCGGGCAAGCCGGCCGGTTTCCTGGGCGGCAGCGGCCTTGTTCTGACTGCGCAGAGCAAAAGCATCCTGATCTTCGCGAGAGATCCGATAATCTTCCGCAACATTTTCGCCGGTTTCGGGCATGGAATCGACGCCGTAAAGCTTCTTCATCAGCGGATTTACGAAGCGCCAGCCGATTGTCGTGTCGTAGATCTCCGCGTTGCGCGAAAACGCGGCGTCGGCCTTCGGCATGACGAACGGTGCCCGGCTCATGCTTTCGACGCCGCCCGCAATCATCAACTCCGCCTCACCCGACTTGATGGCGCGCGCCGCAGTGATGACGGCATCCATTCCCGAACCGCACAGACGGTTGATGGTCGTGCCCGTGACGGACACAGGAAGCCCGGCCAGAAGCAGAGACATGCGCGCGACATTGCGGTTGTCCTCGCCCGCCTGGTTGGCGCATCCAAAGATCACGTCGCCAACCGCCTCCCAGTCGATGCCGGCATTTCGCTCGATGAGCGCCTTCAGCGGTATGGCGCCGAGGTCGTCAGCCCTCACTGAGGAAAGCGTGCCGCCGAAACGACCAATCGGGGTGCGGATGTAGTCGCAGATAAAAGCCTCGGCCACTGTATTCTCCTCAGACTTCGGGCACGATGAGATCCGCGACCGAACCCGTGATATGCAACGGAGCGTCCGTCATCGACTGCAGTTCTTCTATGCTCAATGCGGCAAGTTTTTCTCGCAGCACGAAGCGTCCTTCAACGATCTCGATGACGGCATGACTGGTGTAAACCCGGGTGACACAGGCCAAGCCGGTCAGCGGAAACGTGCATTTTTCCACGAGCTTGGGTTCGCCGTTCTTTGTCACATGCTCGGTGATGACAAAGACCTGTTTGGCGCCATGCACGAGATCCATGGCGCCACCGACTGCCGGAACGCCCTTCGAGCCGACACGCCAGTTTGCCAGATCCCCGCTTTGCGCAACCTGCAATGCCCCAAGGATCGCAACATCGAGATGGCCGCCGCGCACCATCGCGAAGCTGTCCGCATGATGGAAGAACGAAGCGCCCTGCTTCAGCGTCACTGCCTTTTTGCCGGCATTGATGAGGTCCCATTCCTCTTCGCCTGGCTTCGGCGCCTCGCCGAAATCGAGGATGCCGTTTTCCGTGTGGAAGATCGCCTCCCGGCCGGGCGGCTGGTAACGGGCGACCATTTCGGGAAAGCCGATACCCAGATTGACATAGGCGCCGTCGACAATGTCCTGCGCCGCGCGCCAGGCGATCTGGGCGTTGGTCAGCTTGATCTCTTCTTGAGCGATGCTGGTCATGCGTAGGTCACTCCGGCGCGAATGAGTTCCTCTTCCTGGCGAGGCTGCGAAACCTCGACGACGCGATCGACGAAAATTCCGGGCGTGACCACATGTTCGGGGTCGATTTCGCCCGCCTCGACGATCCTCGAAACCTGAACGATCGTGCTGGCGGCCGCCATGCACATCAGCGGATTGAAGTTACGAGCCGCCTTGTTGTAGGTGAGATTGCCATGACGGTCGCCGAGATGAGCCTTGATGATGGCGAAGTCAGCCTTCAGCCACCGTTCCTGGACGTAACGCCGACCGTCGAATTCGCCGATCGGCTTGCCTTCCGCGAGCTCCGTGCCGTAAGCGGTCGGGGTGTAGAATGCCGGTATGCCGGCGCCTCCGGCACGGATGCGTTCCGCAAGCGTGCCTTGCGGCACAAGTTCGAGTTCGATTTCTCCGGCCAGGTACTTATCGGTAAAGGCGCGCGGATCGGACGATTTCGGGAACGAGCAGATCATCTTTCGGACCATGCCCGCGTCGATCATCGCCGCAATCCCGATACGGCCATTGCCGGCATTGTTGTTGATGACCGTCAGGTCCTTTGGACCGTTGTCGATTAGCGCGTGGATGAGTTCGATCGGAGCGCCGGAGCCACCGAAGCCGCCGATCATCACTGTCGCTCCGTCGCCTATTTCGGACACAGCCGCCGCCAGGCTCTGGCTAGTCTTGTTCATCCGCCACCTCCCTTGATGATGGGCCTCGTCCTCTGTCGAAGCCTCTCGAAAACCTACCCCTCGACTTTCTCGACCTCAACGTTTTTGTGCGATATGATGCATTTGTTGCATTATCGCACAACCTCGGAGTTATGATATTGAATGTGAAGCAGAGTGACATGATGGGCGGATTGGCGAAGGGGCTTCGCGTGATCGAAGCTTTTACCGCCGAAACGCCTCGATTGAGCATTTCGGAAGCGGCAGAAATCTCCGGCCTGGATCGAGCAACCACCCGCCGTTGTCTGCTGACGCTCGCTGAACACGGATATTGTGCTTATGACGGCAAGTTCTTTACGGTCACTCCGCGCGTCCTGCGTCTCGGTACCGGCTGCCTGGCATCCATGCCGCTGCCGCGCATCGTTCAGCCATGGCTCGATCAGTTATCCGAACAGATTGGCCAGAGCACGTCCGTCGCCATCCTGGATGGTGCAGAGATCGTCTACGTCGCGCGTGCTGCGCAGCGGAAGGTGATGTCGATTGCGCTCATGCCAGGGTCGCGTCTTCCCGCTTATTGCACGTCTCTCGGACGTGTCATGCTTGCAGCCCTTCCCGAAACTCAAGCGATTGAACTTCTGAACTCCCATCCGCTTCAGGCAAGAACCGCCCATACGCTCCACACTATCGATGACGTCTTGAAGGAACTCGCGCTGGTTCGAACGCACGGTTATGCCGCAGTCGACCAGGAGGTCGAGCAGGGATTGAGATCCGTCGCAGTGCCGGTGAAAAACGCGCGCGGCGTCGTGGTCGCGGCATTAAACACGGGACTGGCCGTCTCGAGCGCCCCTATGGCTTCTGTCATCGAAACCTACCTCCCGTCACTTCAGCAGGTAAGTCGCGAGCTTCGCGGAGTGCTCTCGTAGCGCCTCGGGAGATTGAGGCAGGCAAGTGAGCTAACGGGAGCCTGCAGCTTCTCGTATGGTCTGTATCAAAAGCGACATCGCGATGGAGGGGATTGCGTCAGTCCGCATTGTCAGCCCCACGGGCCCTTGGGTATCGCTTGTATCGATCGGCAATGCCTGCATTAGCCCCGTCCCGATATCGCGGGACACAACCCCGGACGATATGATCCACACCGCGTCGCTCGACAGCACGAATGCTCGACCGAAAGAGTCTGAAACGGTCTCGATCTGGTTCGGCAGACTTGAAATGCCGTTGGCGATGAGTAGCCGATCGACAAAGGGCCGAATGATCGACGACGTGGTCGGCATCAGGATCGGATAGTCGCCGAGTTCGGAAAACGATGAATGCCCCGACGTCAGGATCGGATGGCCGGCACGGACGGTAAACACCACCCGTTCGGAATAGAGGTGCTCGAAGATAAATCCCGCCATCCTGTCAGCCCCCGCCAGTCGGCCGATGACAAGATCGAGGTCGCCGAAGCGCAGTTGTTCCAGCAGCACCGAGTTTTCGCCGGTGACGATCTTGATGCGGCTCCCGGTCTTTTCCTTCAGAAAAAGTTCCACGGCCCGCGGCATGATGTGGCTGGAAACTGTCGGTAGCGCACCGATCCGTATCAACGGCGCTTCTCCAACACGTTCCTGCGAAACTGAATCGACACCCTGTCGAAGAGCGGCGATCGCCGCACCGGCATGTTTCAGGAATACCTCGCCATAACGCGATAGCCGGATGCCCCTGCCCTCGCGCTCCACAAGCGCGACACCGAGCGCCTCTTCGAGCTCCCGAATGGTCTTGGTAACCGCCGGCTGGCTGACATTCAGAAAACCGGCCGCCTTGACGACGCTCTTGTGACGAGCAACCTCGATAAAGGCTTGGAGATGACGAAACTTAACGTTTGGCTCGCTCATCGAATACATAACCATTCGGATATAAAAAACACCTAAAAAGTCATTTTACCTAACCGAGCCAATATACCAAGATAATTCAGGGAGAGATTTTCAATGCAGTTTGCGCGCGTCAATGACGTCACGATCCACTATCAGGTTATTGGAGGACCGGCGGATAAACCGGTCATCGTATTCGCCAATTCGCTCGGCACGGATTTTCGCATCTGGCGGGATGTCATCGTGCGCCTCGCCGGCGACTTCCCGATCATCCTTTACGACAAGCGTGGCCATGGCCTGTCCGATATCGGCAAGCCCCCTTATTCGATCGAGGATCATGCAGCGGATCTTGCCGGCCTCCTGGATCTGCTCAACGTGCGCAACGCCGTGATCTGCGGCCTTTCCGTTGGAGGGCTTATTGCGCAGGCGATCTACCAGACACGGCCCGAGTTGGTGAAGGCGCTGATACTCTGCGATACTGCCAGCAAGATCGGCTCTGCCGATATGTGGAACGCGCGTATTGCGGCCGTCGAAGAGCACGGCATCGCAAGCATCGTCGATGCGGTCATGGAAAAGTGGTTCACCCCCGCTTTCCGCAGCCCGGACAACATCGCCTTTCACGGTTATCGCAACATGCTGGCTCGCCAACCGATCGAAGGTTATGCGGCAACCTGCGCTTCAATTCGTGATGCCGATTACACCGAGGCCGCTGCACGCATTGTCGTGCCGACCCTCTGCATCGTCGGCGACCAGGATGGCTCAACGCCGCCAGACCTCGTCAGGAATACGGCAGAACTTATCCCCGGCGCGCGTTTCGAGATCGTCAAGGATGCAGGTCACATTCCCTGCGTCGAACAGCCCGAAGCTTTGACCGATCTGATCCAAGACTTCATCAACACCACCAATACCGCAGGGGAGGCTCAATGACTGAGGTTGAGACATACCGACACCGCCTGGGCATGGAGACACGACGTTCCGTGTTGGGAGATGCCCATGTCGATCGAGCGATCGCCAACGCCACTGAATTCGACGAGCCGTTCCAGGCGCTGATCACGGAAGCCGCCTGGGGACATGTCTGGTCACGTCCCAACTTCACCAAGCGGGAACGATCGATCATCACGATCGCGCTTCTGGCAGCACTCGGCCAGGACGAGGAAGTTGCCATGCATGTGCGGGCCACCGCCAATACTGGCGCTTCGCGGGAAGATGTTCGCGAGGCCCTGCTGCATGTCGCTATCTATGCAGGCGTACCTGCCGCAAACCATGCCATAAAGATCGCCAAGCGCGTCTACGAACAGATGGACGCCGAATAGACATCGGGGGAGGAGACCTTAGGGATGTCCGCTAATTCGAACAAACAGCCGGAGACCGGTGGATTTTTCGCGCGCGACCGCGCCTGGCACGCGCCCGCCCTGACACCGGAATACAAGACCTCGATCCTGCGTTCGCCGCAGCGCGCCTTGCTGTCTCTCGACGGCACGATCTCGGAAATCACCGGCCCGGTTTTCGGCCATTCAATGATCGGCGAGTTGGACAATGACCTGATCCACAACTACGCCCGGCCGGGAGAAAGTGCCATCGGCGAGCGGATAATCGTTCATGGCCGCGTGCTGGACGAGCGAGGCCAACCTGTTCGCGGTGCCTTGCTGGAATTCTGGCAGGCCAATGCCGGCGGCCGTTATCGCCACAAGAAAGAAACCTATCTTGCCGCGATCGACCCCAATTTCGGCGGTTGCGGCCGTGCGATCACCGACGACGACGGGCGTTACGCGTTTCGCACCGTCAAGCCCGGCCCCTATCCATGGCCGAACGGCGTCAACGACTGGCGTCCTGCCCATATCCATTTCTCGGTCTTCGGACATGGCTTCGCCCAGCGCCTGATTACCCAGATGTATTTCGAGGGCGACCCGATGATCTGGAAATGTCCGATCGTCAACACGATCCCGGATCGCAAAGCGATCGAACAACTGATCGCACCGCTGGACTGGGGTCAGACGATCCCGATGGATGCGCGCGCCTACAAATTCGATATCGTGCTGCGCGGACGCCGCTCGACCCTTTTTGAAAACCGGCTGGAGGGCAACTGATGGTGCAGGAGCTTCACAGGTTGAAGGAAACACCGTCGCAGACCGCCGGCCCCTATGTCCATATCGGACTGACGCCGAATTACTGCGACATTCGCGGCGTCTATGACGGCGATCTCGGAACCACGATGGTCAACGATCAGACGCTGGGCGAACGCATCACCGTGCGTGGCCGCATCTTTGACGGCGCCGATACGCTTGTGCGGGATGCTATTGCCGAAATTTGGCAGGCGGACAGCGCCGGTCTCTACAACAGCCCGTCGGAAATGCGCGGCACCGCTGATCCGAACTTCACCGGCTGGGGCCGTTGTCCGACGAATGCCGAGAATGGTTATTTCCAGTTCGAGACGATCAAACCCGGCAAGGTTCCGTTCAAGGACGGACGCCCCATGGCGCCGCATATCACGCTCTGGATCGTTGCTCGCGGCATCAATATCGGTCTGCATACACGCATCTACTTTTCCGACGAGGCGGAAGCGAACGCCATCGATCCGCTGCTGTTACGCATCGAACATCGCCAGCGGGTCGAGACAATGGTCGCACAGAAGGACGGCAGCATCTATACGCTCGATATCCATCTCCAGGGACCGAAAGAAACCGTATTCCTCGATATCTGACGCTGCGCCCAACCGGCTGCCTACCCGACATGGAGACATGATGGCCTTCTCTCCCTTCGAGCATCCCTTCCTGTCGGGTCTCCTCGGCGATGAGGAAATCGCTCGCCACCTTTCAGCCGATGCGGACATCAAGACCATGCTTCGTTTCGAAGCCGCTTTGGCGCGGGCACAGGCGGGGCTGGGACTTATCCCCGCAGCTGCTGCGGAACAGATTGCGGCGGCATGCGGTACATTCGAACCCGATCTCGCACGGCTGAAGGCAGCCGTCGGGACGGATTCCGTCGTCATCCCCGAACTCGTCAAACAGCTTAGGCAGGCGGTCGGCGGCGATGCGGCCAACCATGTCCATTTCGGCGCAACCAGCCAGGATGCCATCGACACGAGCCTGATGCTTCGGATGAAGGCGATCCATGCGATCTTCACTGAGCGAATAAGGCAGATAGTTGCGCTTCTGGATGGTCTCGATGAACGCTTCGGATCAAACCCGCTGATGGGCTTTACCCGTATGCAGGCGGCCATTCCGATCCGCGTTTCTGATCGAGTGGAAAGCTGGCGTGGCCCGCTCGCGCGACAACTCACAGCGCTGAACAACCTAGTGTTTCCGGTCCAGCTCGGCGGTGCGGCCGGTTCTCTCGACAAGCTGGGACTAGATGGGGCCGCGGTGCGTGCCGCGCTTGCTGAAGAACTGGGGTTGGCGGACATACGGCAATGGCAGAGCCAGCGAGACGGAATTGCGGATATCGGCCATCACCTGTCATCGGTTACGGGCGCACTCGGCAAGATTGGGCAGGATCTCGCGCTGATGGCCCAGTCGGGCCGCGAAATTTCCATGAGCGGTGGCGGAAAATCCTCCGCCATGGCGCATAAACAGAATCCGGTCGGGGCAGAAACACTGGTGGCGCTTGCTCGCTTCAACGCCGTCCAGCTTTCAGGATTGCATCAGGCCATGGTGCATGAGCAGGAGCGTTCAGGAGCAGCCTGGACACTCGAATGGCTGATCATGCCACAGATGGCCATGGCGACTGCTGCCTCACTGCGGCTGGCGAGAGAAACGCTCAGCAAAATCGAACGAATCGGAATGTTGGACTCCGACTCGTCCAATTGATCCTATGGCCCCATCGACCAGGAAGCCCCAGCGACGCGTGTCATAGATCGGCAGGACTGACCGGTCGCCTCTCCCGGCCCGACCGCGCAATCGCCAGTATCGTCGCCAGGGTCATCATTCCATCATGGGCAGAGACCAGGGGTTTGGCGTCACCCGTTACCACTTTCATGAAATGGGCAAGCTGATTGACATAGGCCCGGCTGCCATCCAGCGTGACGTGCCGCTTGACCAGCGGATCCTGCCAATGCCCCTCTTCCGCCTCATGCTTCCAAAGATCCATTGACGGCAATGCCAATGCAGCTCTGGTGCCGGAGAAGAAATAGGCGTTTTCCGGCTGATGCGGGAAATACAGCGCCTGCCCGGCGGCCGTATCCCAATTGTAGGGCGAAACGGCCGTGTCGCTCATGAGGACCGTGCCAACCGCACCAGATGAAAAGCGCAGGCTGACGCTGGCGCTATCCTCCACCTCGAAGCCTCGCACCAAATTTGAGGTGAAGGCCATGACTTCTGCGATATCACCACAGACAAACCGCAGGCAATCGATGTCGTGAATAAGGTTGATGAGCAATGGCCCGCCACCGGCTTGCCGGCGCCAGGCGGCATCGAAATAAGCCTCCGGCTTGTCGGCCAGCCACATGGCGTGGACCCCGACAAGGCGACCGAGATGCCCCTCTTCGATCAATTGCTTGGCCTTGGCGATGTCGGGGCTATGACGGCGCTGGTGTCCCACTAGAATTGGCACATCGGCTCGTTCTGCCGCCGCCACCAGATCCCTTGCAGCTTCGAGCGTATCCGCCACAGGCTTTTCCACCAGACACGGGATGTCGCGTTCAACACAGGCGATTGCCGCTTGAGCATGAAGAGCATTTGGCAGAGCAATGATCACGCCATCTGGCCGCATCTCGTCCAGCATGGTCCGATAATCGAGATAGTGTCTGGCCCCGAACTCACTTGTAACCAGTTCCGCGGCAGGCGCTGGGTCTGAGATTGCGACAAGCTCTGCACCGGGCGTTGCTGCAATTAGCGCGGCATGTTCACGCCCGATCAGGCCACCTCCCATGATCGCAAATCTGATTGCATCATCTGGCATCCCAGTTCCCTCACAATCTGGCAACGGCGCGAAGTTCCTCCGCTGTCGTGATGGGAAGATCGAAGAATTCGAGATAGGCCGGTATCTGCTCGAACAGCATGTCTGTTCCGACCTGATATTCGCAGCCGCGAGCGCGCGCCGCAGCCAGGAACGGCGTTATCTCACGGCTCAGCACCACCTCTCCAACGAAGGCTGAAGGCGCGATCCGGGATACATCGAAAGGCAGCGGATCATTGTCATTCATACCGAGGGGCGTGGCGTTGATGACGATATCGTAGCCGTTTGGATCGGTCTTGCCGGCTTCCACACGCAACCCCGGATAATGACGACGCAACCGGTCCACGAGGCCCTGCATCATGGGGATGGAGGCATCGGAAAGCGCCAGTTCTGCCAATCCCGCTTTGGCAAGCGACGCGGCGATCGCCGAGCCGACACCTCCGGCACCGGCCATGATCGCTCTCTTGCCCTCGATCTCCCGCCCTCTGCGCAGCATCCCGCGGACGAAACCTTCCCCGTCGAACATATCGCCGACAAGGCCGCCGTCCGATCCGATTTTCACTGCGTTGCAGGCTCCAGCAACCTGCGCATTGGTGGAAATTTCGTCCAGCAATCCCATGGTGGTGATCTTGTGCGGCATGGTGATCAGCGCGCCATGGATATTGGAAAGGCGGAAGACCAGTTTCAGAAATGCCTTGTAGTCATCCGGCCGGCATCCCATCGGCACCACGACCGCATCGATACCGTTTTTCTCGAAATAGGGATTGTAGATCAACGGCGCCTTGAAGGAATGCGTCGGGAAACCGAGATGTGCGATGAGTTTTGTGTTGCCGCTTATCATCGGCTTTACCTTCCGGCTATGAAACTGTATCGCATCAATGCCGCCCGAGGATTTCGCCAAGGAACTTCCGGGTGCGTTCATGTTTCGGATTGGAGAAGAATTCGGCCGGAGGCGCCTCCTCGACGATCGCGCCGCTTGCCATGAAGATGACGCGATCGGCAACCTGACGTGCGAAACCCATTTCATGGGTCACGCAGATCATCGTCATTCCCTCTTCGGCCAATGCGATCATCGTATCGAGCACTTCCTTGACCATTTCCGGGTCAAGTGCGGATGTCGGCTCGTCGAACAGCATCGCCTTGGGCCGCATGCAGAGGGCACGCGCAATGGCGACGCGCTGCTGTTGACCGCCGGAAAGCTGAGCGGGGTATTTTTCGGCCTGCTCGGAGATCTTGACGCGCTCCAGCAAGGTGCGGGCACGATCCTCGGCTTGCGCCTTGTCGATACCGAGCGATCTCATCGGTGCCAGCATGCAGTTCTGCAACACGGTCAAATGCGGGAAGAGATTGAACTGCTGGAAGACCATGCCGACCTCGCGGCGAACCGCATCGATCGTCTTCGATCCATGTCCGAGCATGATGCCGCCGACATGGATGTCACCCTTCTGATAGGCCTCCAGGTGATTGATGCAGCGGATAAGCGTGGACTTGCCGCTTCCCGAGGGGCCGCAAAGCACGATCTTCTCGCCCTTCGCGACAGACATGTTGATATTGTCGAGAGCCTTAAAGGCGCCGTACCATTTTTCCACGCCCGACAGGGAGATCATCGGCTCCGTGGTCGTTGCGCTATTCATTGTCTGGTTCATCCATAAAACTCCGGATTTCTCGACCGGCACGGCCTAGCGGCTGGCGGTCAGGAATTTGCGTTCGAGATGGGCGCCGTAGATGGTCAGCGGGCAGCACATCAGGAAGTAGAGGGCTCCAACCACGCCGAAGACGGTCAATGGCTGGAAGATCTGGTTTGAGATGATGTTGCCGGCGCGGGTCAGTTCGGTGAAACCGACGATCGAAGCGAGCGATGTTCCCTTGATGAGCTGCACCAGGAAGCCAATCGTGGCCGGAAGCGAGATCCGTATCGCCTGGGGAAGGACGACATCCTTCATCCGCGAGACGTAACCCAGGCTCAACGCCTTGGCGGCCTCCGTCTGCCCACGCGGCACCGCTTCAATCGATCCTCGCCAGATTTCCCCCAGAAAGGCACTTGCATGGAGGGTCAAGCCGACCGACACCGCAGCCCACGCATCCATCTGGATGCCGATCAGGGCTAGTCCGTAATAGACGACGAAAAGCTGCATCAAAAGCGGCGTGCCCTGGAATACCGCGATATAGCCGGCCGTCAGGCGCTCGACGATGAAGATGCTGGAGGTGCGCGCCAAAGCGACTATCAGCCCCGCAATACTGCCACATATGAAGGCGACCACGGACAGCGCGACTGTCCATTTCAGGCCTGCCAGAAGGAAAAGGAATTCTTCGCGTCCCATTCGATTTCCTCCTTATCTGACCGGGTAGCTGAAATAGCGGGAGGAGAAGAGCGCGAAGATGCGCATCATCACCCAGGAGATGACGAGGTAGAACGCCGTCACTGTGAAATAGACCTCGAAGCTGCGGAAGCTGTCGGACTCGATCCGTTGCGATACCGAGGTCAGTTCGTAGGCCGAGATGGCGGATGCGATGCTGGTCGTCAGCGTCAGCAGGATGAACTGGCTCGTCAGGGAGGGATAGATCGCCCTCAGTGCCGGCTTGAGGATGATCAGGCGGAAGACCTGAGCCTTGTGCAGCCCGAGCGCCAGTCCCGCCTCCATCTGCCCCTTCGAAATGGACTGCACGCCACCACGAATGATTTCGATGGCATAGGCGCCGCCATTGATGCCAAGCGCGATGATCGCGGTCGGCGTCGGATCGAGCCGGATGCCGGCCAGCGGCAGCGCAAAATAGATGAAGAAGATCTGCACCAGAAACGGCGTGTTGCGGATCAGTTCGACGAAGCCGATCACGAGCCAGCGCAAAGGCTTGAATGGCGACTGGCGCAAAATGACGCCGCCGATGCCGATCACGATCGCCAGAAGCATGCCGCAAATGGCCAGCGTGAATGTTCCGAGACAGGCCCATAGAAGGTTTGGCAGACCGTCGATGACCGGAGTGAAATCAAGGGTATAGTTCATGAAATCTCCTGCGGCGCGTTCTCAGGACGGCTCGACCATGTCGGCCATGGCTTCGATCGCCAGTTCGTAACCGCGGGCTCCGAAGCCGATCATGATGCCGGTCGCGGTGCGTGAAATTAGGGAGTTGTGATAGATGCTCTCGCGGGCATGCACGTTGGATATGTGCAGCTCTATCTTCGCGCCGTCGAAAGTCTTCAGTGCGTCCAGCAGGGCGATGGACGTGAAAGTGTATCCGGCCGGATTGATGATGATGCCACAAGCATCCTTTCGCGCCTGATGGACGGATTCCACCAGTTCGCCCTCGAAATTCGTCTGGCGAAAATCGACCGAGAAACCCAGAGACGCGGCTTTCGCCTCGCATCGCTCGCGAATGTCGCCAAGGGTTGTCGTGCCGTATATGGACGGCTCCCGCTCACCCAGAAGATTGAGGTTGGGTCCGTTAAGGACAAAGATCGTCTTGTTCATGAAGAAAACTCCGGGAAGCGTCGGCGCAAGGATTTGCCATGCGCCGACGCTGGCACCTCATTCGGGTGCCACCACGCGAAATTCAGAGTTTACGAAGAGCTGAAGCTCACTTCGCGGTGAACGGAATACCTTCAAGGCTCTTCGGGAATTCCGGCACCGGAACCTTCATCCACTTGTCGTAGATCTTCTTCAGTTCACCATTGCCTTTGATCTTGTCGATGAACTCGTTTACCGCGACATTGATCTCTTTCTCGCCCAAGCGCGTGCAGGCGCCGTTGTAGAGCTTCTGGAATTCGAGCTTGTTTTCGAATTTGCCCGGAACAGCCTTCTCGACGCGATCGAGATAGAAGATGTTGCCGCCGAGCGCGTCGACCTGGCCGGAAGCCAACGCCTGAACGCTTGCTGCGTCGCCGTCATACCGGCGAATGGTCGCGGTAGGCGGGGCATTCTTAGTGACCTGAGTATCCTGGGCTGCACCCTTGGCGACGCTGATCGTCAAGCCGGCCATGTCATCATTCGTCTTGATCGACTTGTCCTTCGGCCCGATCAGGACGATGGCGTTCGCATTGTAAGGTTGGCTGAACTGCACGGCCTTGGCGCGATCCGGCAACATCGCCATTGTCGCGAACAGAATGTCGACGCGGCCTGATGTGAGTGCGGGAATGCGGTTGTTGACTTCGAGCGGAACGAATTCCACCTCGACGCCGAGTTCCTTGGCGAACAGGGCGCCCATTTCGGCATCAAAGCCGTCCTGCTTGCCTGCGCTCGTGACAAAACCCCAAGGCGGGTTGTCGCCCTGGATGCCCACGACCAGCTTACCCTTGGCCTTGATCTCGGCCGGCGTGATAGCTGCAGCCGGCTGCGAAAGCGATGCTGCGGCGATAATTGCCGCGGCGCCCAACAAGGCGCGGCGCCGTTTCAATTTGAATCCAAACATTAGGTGCTCCTCCTCTGATGGCCCAAAAGGCCTGCCAGCTCTCCTCCAGCTGGTAACACATCAAAATTGACATAAGCCCATTTTCAAATCAACAGAGTTTTTCTATAATCTCAGACAAAATGCATTTCGACATTTGTGTGGAAAATTGCATTACGATTTTTTTGCAGTGCAAAAAGCGGATTGTTTCAGGAGGAGGAAACAATGAAAACATCGATTGCCACGGTGTCGATCAGCGGAGAGTTTCCCGAGAAACTGGCGGCCATTGCAGCAGCCGGGTTCGACGGGGTGGAGATTTTCGAAAATGATTTCCTGGCCTTCGACGGCAGTCCAGCCGATGTCGGACGAATGGTTCGCGACCACGGACTGGAAATCACGCTTTTCCAACCGTTCCGGGATTTTGAGGGCATGCCGGAACCGTTGCGCAGCCGGACTTTCGATCGCGCCGAGCGCAAGTTCGACATCATGCAGCAACTCGGCACCGACCTCGTCCTCGTCTGCTCCAATGTTTCGCCTGCATCGCTTGGCGGTATCGATCGGGCTGCAGCAGATTTCCACGAATTGGGCGACCGGGCGGCGAAGCGCGGGCTTCGCGTAGGTTATGAGGCTCTCGCATGGGGCCGGCATATCAATGACCACCGCGATGCCTGGGAAATCGTGCGGCGCGCCGATCATCCCAATATCGGCCTCATACTCGACAGTTTTCACACCCTGTCACGAAAGATCGACGTCGGATCGATCCGCTCCATACCAAAGGACAAGATTTTCATCGTGCAGATGGCTGACGCGCCGCTGATCGAGATGGATCTGCTCTACTGGTCACGCCATTTCCGCAACATGCCGGGCGAAGGCGACCTGCCGGTAAGGGAGTTCACCGAAGCCATCGCCGCGACGGGCTATGATGGTTATCTGTCGCTGGAAATCTTCAATGACCAGTTCCGCGGCGGCTCTCCAAAGACGATTGCGGCCGACGGTCACCGTTCGCTTGTCTATCTCGGCGATCAGGTTCGTCGAAATCCGGATGCCTCAACACTAACCGTCCCGGAAATGCCGGATCGCGCCGACGTGAAGGGCATAGGGTTCGTCGAGTTCTCTGCCGATGAAAAAGACAGCGAAAACCTTGCCGCCATTCTCAAGACGCTAGGCTTCAGAAAGACTGCGGTTCATCGCTCCAAGAAAGTCGCGATTTTCGAGCAGGGCAAAATCCGCCTTTTGCTCAACACAGACGAAAAGGGCTTTGCAAACGCCTCCTTTGCAGTACACGGCACGTCTGCCTATGCGGTCGCACTGATTGTCGATGATGCGGGCGCGGCCTATGCGCGCGCAATCGCGCTCGGCGCCGAACCATTCGAGCAGTTGGTCAGCCAAGGCGAAGTGCAGATCGCGGCGATCCGCGGTGTCGGCGGCGGACTGATCTATTTCCTCGACGAGAAAGGCAACCTTGGCCGTTTCGCGGAGATCGACTTCACGCCGGCTTCCGAAGACGCGGACATCGCCGCAGCGCATCTTGCCCATATCGATCACGTTGCCCAGACCGTCGCTTACGATGAGATGCTGACCTGGCTGTTGTTCTACACCTCCATATTCGAAGCCGATAAGACGCCGATGGTCGACATCATCGACCCGTCCGGGGTGGTGCGCAGCCAGGTGGTCGAAAATAAGTCAGGCAGCCTGCGCTTGACACTGAATGGAGCGGAGAACCGCCGCACATTGGCTGGCCATTTCATCGCGGAACGGTTCGGCTCGGGCATACAGCACCTCGCTTTTCACACCGAGGACATCTTCGAGACAGTTGCCGCGTTGCGCAAAAACGGCTTCGAACCCCTGCCCATATCTCCGAACTATTACGGCGATATAGAAGCTCGATTCGGCCTGGACCCGGCCCTGACGGAGCGATTGAAGGCCGACAATATTCTCTACGACAGAGACGACCACGGCGAATATTTCCAGATTTACAGCACGACGTTCGGTGAAGGCTTCTTTTTCGAGATCGTGCAACGTAGCGGCTATCGCGGATATGGCGCGGCCAACGCCATCTTCCGCATTGCTGCATTGAAGAAGGCTCTCAGGCCGGAAGGCTTGCCGAGGCTTTGATCGATGGTGGGCCAATCTGTTGAGCGTGACCGGGTGGGTTTAAACGAGCAGACAAAATATGTATGAGGATTGAGAAAATCTCCGAGATGCGCACATGCTTTCCGATCTAGCCACCGAAACCGTTGCCGAAAACAGCTACAAGCGAATTCGAGCCGATATCATATTCGGGCGCCTCGCTCCCGGTCAGAAGCTTAAGCTCGAGAAGCTCAAGGAGACTTATGACACCAGCGTCAGCACGCTGAGGGAGATCCTCAACCGTCTTGCCTCCGAAGGACTTGTCGTGGCGGAGGGCCAACGCGGCTTTCATGTGGCGCCGATGTCATCGACCGATTTGAAAGAGATCGCCGCACTGCGCCTGCTATTGGAGACACACGCGCTGGAGCAATCCTTCGAGAGGGGTGACGTCGACTGGGAAGCACGGCTCGTATCTGCGCATTACAAACTTGCCCGCATGGAGAGCGTCATGGCCAGCGGCGATACCAGTCAGACGGAAGACTGGAAGCGTTATGACTGGGAATTTCACCAGGCTCTGATTTCCGCTTGTGGGTCGAGATTGCTGATGGAAACCCATGCCGCCATTTTCGATAAATATCTCCGCTACCAAATGGTTGCCCTCTCCTATCGCGGCAAGATCGCTGCAGACGAACACAAGCGTCTTCTGGACGCTGCCCTCGAGCGAGACCAGAAGACGGCGAAAAAGATCCTCGGCCTGCACATTGAGGGAGGCGTGGAACATGCTTTGGCGAGAAAGTCGCCGCTTCAGGATTGATCATGCGTGAAGAACGATCATTTGAGCACGAACGGGTGAACGACCTCAGCGAAAGCGTCAGCGATGCGGTCTTTCGCCGGTTGCGACAGGACATCATACTCGGGACCTTGCCGCCAGGCTCCAAGATCAAGCTTGAAAAGGCTCGCGAGCGATACTCGATCAGCATTTCGTCACTACGTGAGATCCTTTGCAGATTGTCGGCAGAGAATCTTGTGCTTGCAGAAGGGCAGCGTGGATTTGAGGTCAGTCCAGTATCCAGGCGAGAACTGACAGAGCTGGCCGACCTTCGCATCGTGTTGGAATGCCATGCTATCGGCCTTTCATTCGCCACCGGAGATCTTGAGTGGGAAGGCTCGATCGTGGCCGCGCATCATCGATTGGCTGCGGTGGAGCGCAGGCTTCTCGCTGGAGATATTGCCCGCACGATCGACTGGGTCAGATGTGACTGGGAGTTTCACCGGGCGATCGTAGCGGCAAGCAAGTCGACAACGCTTCTGCAAAACCTGTCCTCGGTCTTCGATCGTTTCCTTCGATATCATATGCTCGCTGGCAGTTTTCGAGGCAATGCGGTCGTCGACGATCACAAGCTGCTATTTGAACGGGCGCTTGCGAGAGACGCAGATGGCGCAAGGCAGATCATCACCAGCCACGTACAGAGGGGCGTTGAGCATATTTTGAAAGAACCGGGGTTTCTTCTGAACATTTGACAGATGCTTGAGTCTCCTGCCGTGCCGTAAGTTTTGTCAATCGACTTACAGGAATTGCTCATAAAACAGGCAGGACACATATCCCTTCCAACGCAAGGCACTCAATCGGTCGAGACCTGCGCGCTGGAAGGCATGGCATGCGGATTGCTTCTCCCTCTCAAAGTCAAAAAGGGGATATCCTTGGCGCCGTATCCGCCTTTCATTCGCATTATCCCGGCTGCCTGCGGAATGACCACAACCATTTCGCCAGGCCGGCCCACTTCATTGCCGTGGACGACATTGATCGCCACCGGAAATTTCGCCGCCTGTTCGCCCAGCGCCATTGACTGAGGGTGGCAATGGCAAAATCCGATCTGACAATTTTGGTTATAGATGAAAACGCCATCCGCGCCTCGATCATCGAGGAAGGCCTGAACGAGGCCGGTCACAGCAATGTCACGGTCATTCATGAGGTCAATGGCGTTGCCCGCATCATCGAGACGCAACAGCCGGACGTCATCATCATCGACATCGAAAACCCCAACCGGGATATGATGGAACATCTTTTCCAGCTGACTCGCACCGTCAGTCGCCCGATTGCGATGTTCGTGGATCGATCCGACACCGCCTTGATCGAGTCTGCCATGGAGGCAGGCGTTTCCGCTTATGTTGTCGACGGCCTTAAGAAGGAACGCGTCAAATCCATTCTCGACATGGCCGTCAGCCGCTTCAACGCCTTTAGTCGACTGCAGCAAGAACTAGCCGAAGCTCGATCCGCGCTTGAGGAGCGTAAGGTCGTGGAGCGAGCTAAAGGCATACTCATGAAAATGCGCGGGCTTTCGGAGGAGGAGGCCTTTGCATTGTTGCGTCAGACAGCAATGAACGAAAAAAAGAAAATGGCTGAAATTGCGCAAAGCCTAGTGACTGCCGCAGGTCTTCTGATGTGATGGATATGGGCAGGAGGATGCAGAGTTAAGATGATGAAGAGAACAGATCGGGCTGGAAATGATCTCGGTGCGCCCGCCACCATTGGCGCTCCGGAACAAAAGATCCTGCGTGCCGGCTTCATCCCGCTCGTCGATGCATCCGTCCTGGTTGCGGCCGCAGAGTTCGGCTTTGCAAGAAAAGAAGGGCTGGCACTCGAGATGGTGAAAGATGTCTCCTGGGCCAACATCCGAGATCGGCTTGCCTTTCGTCAATTCGATATCGCCCATATGCTTTCACCCATGCCGGTTGCCTCCATGCTTGGCCTCGGCTCAAATCCCTCCCCAACCATTACCCCGTTTTCGCTCGGTCGTGGCGGCAACGCAATCACACTGTCGCTCCGCCTATTCGAACGGATGCTGGAGGTCGGCCACCTTGCCGAAACGGCGAGCGCGCTGGAAAACGCTCGCGCATTGGCTAGTCTACTGAAGGTAATGCGCGAACAGGGTGAAGCCGTGCCGCGCCTCGGGGTCACCTACCCGTTCTCGTCGCATAATTACGAGTTCCGCTACTGGCTTGCCGCAGGCGGCATTGATCCCGATCGGGATGTGAAGCTCGTCGTCGTGCCGCCGTCGATGACATCCGATGCCCTCGCAGCCGGCGCCATCGACGGTTTCTGCGTCGGAGCACCCTGGAACATGGTTGCATCGGAGCGCGGCGTTGGACGAATCGTCGCCGCCAAACAGGACATCTGGCCTTCCGCGCCTGAAAAGGTGGTTGCCATGCGGCCGGAATGGGCCGCCAGCCATTCGGACACCGTCTCGCGTCTGATCGTTGCGCTCGACGCGGCAGCGCGCTGGTGCGACACGCCGGAAAACCACGACGGACTTTCCGAGGCACTAGCTGATTCCCGTTACATCGCCGCACCCATCGGCATCATCCGTCAGGTCCTTGCCGGCGAGTTCAGTCTGGACGCGAAGGGTAACGGGCGCCTGATCCCTGACTATTTCACCTTCAACCGGCGTTTTGCCAACTATCCCAAACCGGGGCATGCGCTCTGGATTTACAGTCAGATGATCCGTTGGGGCCAGACGACCTATAACGAGGAAGGGTTGCTTGCCGCCGCAAGCGCATACCGACCAGACCTGTATAAGGCCGCGCTCGGTTCCGCACCCACGGGCCAGGATATAACGGTCGAAGGCAATCTGGAAGGCGACCGGTTCATGGACGGGCACGTATTCGATCCTGCTGCCATACCCGACTATATCGCGACGCTCGGAACGGGTGCCGCCTCTTAGGGCTGAAGACACCTCATATAAATGCGATGATGCGTGTCATGTACTGCTTATCCTTTGCGCGCATATTTGGCAGCATCAGCACAAAATATTCGCAGAGCATCTGTGGCCCCACGGTTCGGCGCAAATCGAGCCCGAAGAATATCCAAGTAATTTCATCGCGATAGTCTGACGCCGTCAATCTGGCACACTACTTGCTTTTATGGATTTGCTCCGGTCAACGGTGATCTGGGCTCATGAACGCGCGAAAGCGTTCTCAAACGACATCGACGTCGCAAGGTTTTTGCTGCCCGGGATTTCCAATCCTTGAGGCGCGATCTCCGAGCGGCGTTTTTTTATGCCCTTTTTCCAAAAAACCAGCAGAGGGAACCTGCCTATGACCCGATTTGTGAAGACCGGCATCACCCGCCGCACCATTTTGAAGACCACAACCACCGCCGCTCTCGTCAGCGCAGTTAAGGCAGCCTTCCCGTCCGGCGCCTTTGCCGCAGCGCCGGGGCCGGAGGTTAAGGGCATCAAGCTCGGCTACATAGCGCTCACGGACGCCGCAGCGCTGATCGTGGCGAAGGAAAAGGGCCTTTTCGACAAACACGGGCTGCCGGACGCCGAGGTTACTAAACAGGCCTCTTGGGGAGCGACCCGCGACAATCTCGTGCTCGGCGGCGCAGCCAACGGCATTGACGGCGCGCATATCCTCTCGCCGCTCCCGTATCTCATGCATACCGGCAAGGTGACCCAGAACAACAAGCCAGTGCCGATGGCGATCCTCGCCCGCCTCAATCTCGACAGCCAGGGCATTTCGGTTGCCGCGGACTATGCGGGAACGGGCGTCGAACTCGATGCCTCAAAGCTCAAAGAAGCATTCGCCAAGAAGAAGGCGGCCGGTAATGAGGTGAAGGTGGCAATGACCTTCCCAGGCGGCACACACGATCTCTGGGTCCGTTACTGGCTTGCAGCCGGCGGCATCGACCCGAACAAGGACGTATCCACGATCGTCGTTCCGCCGCCGCAGATGGTCGCCAACATGAAGGTTGGCAACATGGACGCGTTCTGTGTGGGAGAGCCATGGAACGAACAGTTGGTCAATCAGGGTATCGGCTTTACGGCCTGTACCACCGGCGAACTCTGGAAGCATCATCCGGAAAAGGCGCTCGGCCTGCGCGCCGATTGGGTCGAGACGAATCCGAATGCGGCGAGGGCCCTGCTTATGGCCGTCATGGAGGCTCAGCAATGGGCAGACAAGATGGAAAATAAGGAAGAGATGGCAGACATTCTGGGCCGCCGCCAATGGTTTAACGTGCCACCGAAGGATGTGGTAGGCCGCCTGAAGGGCGACATCAACTACGGCAACGGCCGGAATATCAAGGGTACCGACCTCTACATGAAGTTCTGGCGCGATCAGGCGTCCTTCCCCTTCAAGAGCCATGATGCCTGGTTTGTCACGGAAAACATCCGCTGGGGCACGTTTGCGCCCGGCACCGACGTCAAGAAGCTGGTCGATCAGGTCAATCGCGAAGACCTGTGGCGCGATGCAGCCAAGGAACTGGGCGTTGCCGCAAGCGACATTCCAGCCTCCGCCTCGCGTGGCAAAGAGACGTTCTTCGACGGCAAGATCTTCGATCCCGACAACCCGACGGCCTATCTCGACAGCCTGACGATCAAGACCGTCTCCTGAACGACCGGCAGACCGCTCCGGCGCGCAGAGACGCGTGCCGCCCCCCTTCTCCCTCAAGCCTTTCCATGGAGCACGTAATGTCAGCCCTGGCAAAACAGGAAACGCCAACCGCAAGCATCGAGCCGACCGCTGGCCCGATCGATGGCGCCAAGCCGCAGGCAAATGTCGTCCACTTCACCGGCAGAACTATGCCTAAGTTCGATGCGGCCAAACTTGGTGGCGCCTTGCTTCGCAATGTCGTCCCCCCGCTGGTCGTGATCCTACTCATTCTTCTGGCATGGGAAGCGCTCTGTTCGTCACCCAATGCCTCCCTGCCCTCGCCGAGCCGGGTATGGGCCGAAAGCTATGACCTGATCGCCTATCCGTTCTTCAACTACGGCTCGCAGGATATCGGCCTCGGCTGGCGGGTTCTCGTCTCGCTCCAGCGTGTCGCTTACGGGTTCGGCATGGCAGCAGTGGTCGGCATTGTCGTCGGCGCCGTCATCGGCCAGTCGGTTTGGGCTATGCGCGGCCTCGACCCTATCTTCCAAGTCCTGCGCACAGTGCCGCCGCTCGCATGGCTACCGCTTTCGCTTGCCGCCTTCCAGAACGCCAATCCCTCGGCCATTTTCGTGATCTTCATCACCTCCATATGGCCGATCATCATCAACACGGCTGTCGGCGTGCGCAATATTCCTCAGGATTATCGAAACGTCGCCAAGGTACTGCGCCTCAACCAGCTGGAATTCTTCTTCAAGATCATGCTGCCATCGGCCGCCCCTTATATCTTCACCGGGCTTCGCATCGGTGTCGGCCTGTCCTGGCTTGCAATCGTGGCGGCCGAAATGCTGACCGGCGGTGTCGGAATCGGCTTTTTCATCTGGGATGCGTGGAACTCGTCGCGCCTGCCCGACATCATCGTCGCCCTCGCCTATATCGGCGTCGTCGGCTTCATCCTCGACAAGCTCGTAGCCGCGATCGGCAAGCTCGTCACCCGCGGCACCTCGGCCAATTGAGGGGATTTTCATGAACGCTTATCTCAAGCTCGACCACATCGACAAGTATTTCGATCGCGGTGCCTCGCGCGCAGAAGTGCTGAAAGACATCAACCTCACCATCGACAAGGGCGAATTCGTCTCGATAATCGGTCACTCGGGCTGCGGGAAATCCACCCTGCTCAACCTGATCGCCGGTCTGACACCGGTTTCGAATGGCGCCGTGCTCCTGGAGAACAGAGAGGTCAACGCGCCCGGACCGGAACGTGCCGTGGTGTTCCAGAACCATTCCCTGCTGCCATGGCTGACCGTCTACGAGAATGTCAATCTAGCTGTCTCCAAGGTCTTCAGAGCCACCAAGACCAAGAGCGAAAAGCACGACTGGGTCATGGCCAATCTCGACCTCGTGCAGATGGCGCATGCCAAGGACAAGCGCCCGTCAGAGATTTCGGGCGGCATGAAACAGCGCGTCGGCATTGCCCGTGCGCTTGCCATGGAGCCGAAGATCCTGTTGCTCGATGAACCTTTCGGCGCGCTGGACGCCCTCACCCGCGCCCATCTTCAGGATGCGGTCATGGAAATCCACGCCCGCCTCGGCAACACGATGGTGATGATAACCCATGACGTCGACGAGGCAGTGCTCCTGTCGGATCGCATTGTGATGATGACCAACGGGCCGGCCGCCCACATCGGTGAGGTGCTCGATGTCGCCATACCGAGGCCGCGCAACCGCATCGAGCTTGCGGGTGACCGCACCTACCTCAAGTGCCGCGAGGCCGTGCTGAAATTCCTCTACGAACGTCACCGCTTCGTTGAAGCTGCGGAGTAAACCCATGTCCGAAACCGCAATTGAGAAACTCGTCGTCATCGGCAACGGCATGGCGCCTGGCCGCATGCTGGAACATCTCTTCGAACACGCTCCCGGCCGCTATTCGGTAACGATCTTCAACGCCGAACCGCGCGTCAATTACGACCGCATCATGCTCTCGCCTGTCCTATCAGGCGAAAAGACCTACGAGCAGATCGTCATTCATGGCGACGGCTGGTACATCGACCATGGCATTACGCTCTACAAGGGCCATAAGATCGTCGCCATCGATCGCGATGCCAAGACCGTGACCTCCGATCACGGTGTGACGGAGAGCTACGACAAGCTGGTGATTGCCACCGGCTCGGTGCCCTTCATTATTCCCGTTCCTGGCAAGGATCTGCCGGGCGTCGTCTCGTATCGCGATCTCGACGATGTCGATGCCATGCTGCTTGCCGCACAGTCGCGCGCCAAGGCCGTCGTCATCGGTGGCGGGCTTCTCGGCCTCGAAGCGGCAGCCGGCCTCGCGCTGCGCGGCATGGACGTTACCGTGCTGCATGTCATGCCGACGCTGATGGAGCGCCAGCTCGATCCCGCTGCCGGCTACCTGCTGCAGAAGGCCGTCGAGGAGCGCGGCATCAAGGTGATCTGCAAGGCCAATACCAAGGCGATCATCGGCGACGGAAAGGTCGAGGGCGTGGAGCTGGATAACGGCACCGTCATTGCGGCCAATCTGGTCGTCATGGCGGTCGGCATCCGTCCGAACATCAATCTCGCCAGGGATGCCGGCCTTGCCGTCAATCGCGGCATCGTCGTCGATACCGGCATGCGGACATCCGATGGCGACATTTATTCGCTCGGCGAATGTGCCGAGGTCGGCGGCATGGTCTATGGCCTCGTCGCGCCGCTATACGAGATGGCGCGCGTTGCAGCCTCCCACCTTGCCGACGACCCGACGCCTGCCTTCGTTCACACTGACACGCCGACCAAGCTCAAGGTAACCGGTATCGACCTCTATTCGCTCGGCGATTTCGCCGATGGCGACGATCGCCAGGAGATCGTCCTTCGCGATGCGACGGCCGGCATCTACAAGCGCCTCGTCCTTAAGGACAACCGGATCATTGGCACCGTCCTTTACGGCGAAACCGCCGATGGTGCCTGGTTCAACGACCTGAAAAAGAAGGCCGTCGACATTTCCGAGATGCGCGACACCCTGATCTTTGGCCAGGCCTATCAGGGAGGAGCCCCGCTGGACCCTATGGCGGCCGTTGCAGCCTTGCCGGATGATGCAGAAATCTGCGGCTGCAACGGCGTATGCAAGGGCAAGATCACATCGACGATCACGGCCAAGGGGCTGACGACGCTGGACGAGGTGCGCGCCCATACCAAGGCGTCGGCTTCCTGCGGCACCTGCACTGGCCTTGTCGAGCAACTGATGACGCTGACGCTCGGCGACGCCTACAATCCGAAAGCGGTCCAGCCCATCTGTGCCTGCACCGATCTCGGCCATGACGATGTGCGCCGTCTCATCAAGGCCAAGGGGCTGAAATCCATTCCCGCCGTGATGCAGGAACTGGAGTGGAATACCTCCTGCGGCTGCGCCAAGTGCCGGCCGGCGCTCAACTACTACCTCGTCTGCGACTGGCCGGATGAATATGCCGACGATTATCAGTCGCGTTTCATCAACGAGCGCATCCACGCCAACATCCAGAAGGATGGCACCTATTCCGTCGTGCCGCGCATGTGGGGCGGCGTCACCAATTCGCAGGAATTGCGGGCGATTGCCGACGTTGTCGACAAGTTCGAGATACCGATGGTCAAGGTGACTGGCGGCCAGCGCATCGATCTTCTCGGCATAGAGAAACATGACCTGCCGGCCGTCTGGGCCGATCTGGGCAAAGCCGGCTTCATCTCTGGCCAGGCCTATGCCAAGGGCCTTCGTACCGTCAAAACCTGCGTCGGCTCCGACTGGTGCCGGTTCGGCACGCAGGATTCGACCGGGCTTGGCATCCGCATCGAGAAATTCATGTGGGGCTCCTGGACGCCGGCCAAGCTGAAGATGGCGGTTTCCGGCTGTCCGCGAAATTGCGCCGAGGCAACCTGCAAGGATATAGGGGTCATCTGCGTCGACAGCGGCTTCGAGATCCATTTCGCCGGTGCTGCGGGTCTCGACATCAAGGGCACGGAAGTTCTGGGCCTCGTGAAGAGCGAGGACGAGGCGCTCGAACATATCGTGGCCCTGACCCAGATGTACCGAGAGCAGGCGCGCTATCTAGAACGGATCTACAAATGGGCCAAGCGCATCGGCCTTGAGGAGATCCGCCGTCAGATCATCGAGGATCACGACAGACGGCGCGGCTACTACGACCGTTTCGTCTTTTCCCAGACATTCGCCCAGGTCGACCCGTGGTCGGAGCGCGTATCCGGCAAGGACAAGCACGAGTTCCGGCCGATGGCATCGATCGGCTTCGGCCAGGCTGCGGAGTGAGAACAATGGACATGAACTGGCATCCGATCGGCGACATCACCGAAATCCCGTTGCTTGGCGCGCGCTGCGTTAAAACTCCGTCCATGACCATTGCCGTGTTTCGCACCGACGAACACGAGGTCCATGCGATCGAAAACCGCTGCCCTCACAAGGGAGGCCCGCTCTCCGAAGGCATCGTGCATGGCACGTCCGTCACCTGCCCGCTGCACAACTGGGTCATCTCGCTCGAGAGCGGCAAGGCGCTTGGTGCCGATGACGGCGAGGTGCGGACAATCCCTGTCCGCAATGAGAACGGCCGGCTCTTCATCGCGCTTGAGGGCGCGATGATGGTCGCGGCGGAGTAGACCGCCATGGCACCCATCGTGTCGACGACACTGTCGCCCACAGGACCGAAGGAAACGAAAACCACCTGTCCCTATTGCGGTGTCGGTTGCGGCGTGATCGCCACCGTATCCGACAATGGCGTGGTGACCATCAAGGGAGACCCGGAACATCCGGCCAATCTTGGCCGGCTCTGTTCCAAAGGGTCGGCGCTGGCCGAGACGATCGATCTCGACGGGCGGGTGCTTTTTCCGCAGATCGCCGGGCAAAAAACCGGATGGGACGAGGCACTCGATCTCGTTGCGCAGACATTCTCGGCGGTGATTGCAGAGCATGGACCGGATGCGGTGGCTTTCTACGTATCCGGCCAATTGCTGACCGAGGATTACTATGTCGCCAACAAGCTGATGAAGGGTTTTATCGGCTCCGCCAATATCGACACGAATTCCCGGCTCTGCATGTCGTCATCGGTGGCCGGCCACCGCCGCGCCTTCGGCTCTGACACGGTGCCGGGCAGCTATGAAGATATCGAGCTTGCCGATCTTGTCGTTCTGACGGGGTCCAATCTCGCATGGTGCCACCCGGTCATCTATCAGCGCCTAGCAGCCGCCAAGGCGGCCCGACCGCAGATGAAGGTGGTGGTCATCGATCCGCGCCGTACCATGACATGCGACATCGCCGACCTTCATCTGGCGATCCGCCCAGATGGTGATGTCGCGCTGTTCATGGGGCTTCTGGCCCATCTTGCCGCAAGCAATTCGATCGACCATGCCTATGTGTCGGTTCATACTGCGGGTTACGAGGAAGCCTTGCAGGCTGCTGCGCAGCTTCCCCTCCCCGACATCGCGGAGCGCACGGGCCTCAGTGAGTCGGAGTTGGTTGCTTTCTACCGCCTCTTCGAGACGACGCGGAAGGTCGTCACTTGCTATAGCCAAGGGGTCAACCAATCGTCCTCGGGCACAGACAAGGTGAATGCCATCCTCAACTGCCATCTGGCGACCGGCCGCATCGGCCGGCCGGGGATGGGACCGTTTTCGTTGACAGGCCAGCCCAATGCCATGGGTGGACGTGAGGTCGGCGGGCTTTCCAACATGCTGGCAGCGCATATGGCGATCGAAAGCGCCGAGGATCGCGACAGGGTGCAGCGCTTCTGGCAATCCCCCATGATCGCAGCAAGGCCCGGCCTCAAGGCCGTCGACATGTTCCGCGCCGTGGCGGACGGCAGGATCAAGGCGCTATGGATCATGGCAACGAACCCCGTCGTCTCCATGCCCGATGCCGATGCGGTGGAGGCCGCGATCAGGGCCTGCCCGTTCGTCGTCGTCTCCGATGTGCTGCGGGACACGGATACGACGCGTCATGCGCATGTGCTTCTGCCATCGCTGGGGTGGGGAGAAAAGGCGGGCACCGTTACCAATTCGGAACGCCGCATCTCGCGCCAGCGCGATTTCCTCGACCATCCCGGCGATGCAAAGGCAGACTGGTGGCAAATGGCGGAGGTGGCCCGGCGGATGGGCTTTTCCGGCTTCGACTATCGTCACCCATCCGAGATCTTTGCCGAGCATGCGGCCTTGTCAGCCTTTGAGAACGAGGGACGGCGAGACTTCGATATAGGTGCGTGCCAAAATATCGACGAGCGGACCTATCAGGCTCTTCTGCCCTTCCAGTGGCCCGCCAGTTTGACAGAGGATTACAGAGAGGACAGCAAAAGGTTTTTCGCCAAGGGCGACTTTTATCATCCGGATCGCAAGGCCCGTTTTGTGGCGATAAAAGCTCCTGCCGTCACGGATCACACCTGCTCGGCCTACCCCCTGACACTCAATACCGGCCGCGTTCGCGACCACTGGCATACGATGACCCGCACGGGCAAGAGCGACAGGCTGTCGGCCCACATCGCCGAACCCTTTGCGGAAATTCACCCGAGCGACGCAGCCGCACTCGGCATTCAGGACGCCGCGCTGGTCGAGCTTGCCAGCTCCCACGGCAAGGTCATTCTGCGCGCACTGATTACGCCGCGGCAGGCACGCGGCAATATCTTCGTGCCGATGCACTGGAATGACCAGTTTGCCTCGCGAGCCCGGATCGATGCCCTTGTGCCGCCCGTGACAGACCCTGTCTCGGGCCAGCCCGCCTCAAAAAACGTGCCTGTCGCAGCCAGTGGCCTCGACGGAGCGTTTTACGGTTTCGCTGTGACCAGCGCCATGCCCGACTTCCGAGGCGCGTTGTATTGGGCACGCGCCAGGGCACCGGGCGGCTGGCGCAGCGAAATCGCGTTCTCGGAACCAGTCGAGGATTTGGCAGAATGGTGCCGCATCGCCTTCGACATCCCGGTCGGTATCGAACCTCTGGGTTATATCGACAGGCAGGACGAGGACGTCCGCCTCGCCTTTTTTGACGGCGAGAGGCTGCTTGCAGCCTTCTTCCTTTCCCGCGGGCCGGTGGGCGTTGCCCGAGATTGGGCCGTCGCTCAGCTGACGGCATCGCATGCGGACGTGCGGCGAAGATTCGCGGTGATCGCCGGTCGGCCCGGAGCAGACCAGCCAGATCCGGGCGCCACCGTCTGCACCTGCCTTTCGGTCGGGATCAACCACATCATTGCTGCCATTCGCGGCGGTGCCTCAAGCGTTGAGGCAGTGAGCCACATGACCAATGCCGGGACAAATTGCGGTTCATGCCGCGCCGAAATCAGGGGGATCATCGATGGTTGTCTTGCAACAGCAGCGGAATGAGAAAGAGACGGAACGCGGCGCCCGTATGACGCTGCTTGCCAAGTTGCCGGTCTTCTGGGCCCTGGAGGGCAAACGGGTGATTGTCGCAGGAGGAAGCGAGGCCGCGGCATGGAAGGCCGAGCTTCTCGCCGCCTGCGGCGCAGACGTGCATGTCTATGCTGAACGGCTCTCGGACACATTCAAGACCCTGATTGCCAGAGGCTCCCACCATCCGCTGGGCAGCTTCGCGCACCATGACCATGCCTGGCATGCAGCCGCCTTCGAGGACGCAGCACTTGCGATTGGCGATTGTGACGAAGATTACGAAGCCCGCGCATTCTTCGAGGCAGCACGGCAGGCCGGCGTGCCGGTCAACGTGATCGACAAGCCGGCATTTTGCCAATTCCAGTTCGGTTCGATCGTCAACCGCTCGCCAGTCGTCGTATCGATATCGACAGATGGTGCGGCGCCCATTCTCGCGCAGGCCATTCGCCGGCGGATAGAAACGCTCCTTCCCGCGTCACTCAAAGCTTGGGCCGAGATGGCACAGAGGCTGAGGGATCGGGTGAACGAGAGGCTTCAACCCGGTGCACAACGTCGCCTCTTCTGGGAGCGTTTCGTCGACCGTGCCTTCAGGAACGAGCCCTCGCCGCAAGCCGAAAGTCAGTTTATCCGCGATGCCGACCGGCTGGCAGGCGATCTGCCGCCCGGCAAAGGCCATGTCACCCTCGTCGGCGCCGGTCCGGGCGATGCGGCGCTTCTGACGTTGAAAGCTGTCCGAGCGCTGCAGGCGGCGGATGTCATACTCTTCGACGACCTGGTTTCCGACGAAGTGCTCGAACTGTCACGCCGCGAGGCAAAGCGCATGCTTGTCGGCAAGCGCGGCGGTCGGGAAAGCTGCCGTCAGGAAGACATCAACGATATGATGCTGGCACTTGCGAATGCCGGCAAACGGGTGGTGCGCCTCAAATCCGGAGATCCAATGATCTTTGGGCGGGCCGGCGAGGAGATCGCCTGCCTGCAGCAGGCCGGCATTTCCGTCGATGTCGTGCCGGGCATCACGGCTGCCAGCGCCATGGCCTCGCAACTCGGCATATCGCTGACTCATCGCGACTGCGCGCAATCCGTTCGTTTTGTCACCGGACATTCCCGCAAGGGTGCATTGCCTGACAACTTGGACTGGACGAGCCTCACGGATCCGCACACCACGACGATCTACTATATGGCGGGCCGCACGGCCAGCGAACTCTCGGGCAGGCTGATCGCTGCGGGGCTTTCCCAGGATACACCCGCAACTATCATGCAATCCATCACACGGCGGAACGAGAAGCGATGGTCTGGCAGCTTGAGTTCACTCCCGGCAGCAATGGAACATTTCGGATACGAGCAGCCTGTGCTTGTCGGGATCGGCACCGTATTTCAGGATCCCTTGCACGTTAGGGGTCGCCATGGAAGTTTGATAACAGCGCGCGCGTGAGCCTACCGCAGACATGTATCGATAGCACCCAGCCCGTTAGAACAAAAAGGCACGGTGACCGGAATGGCATACTTGGATGAATCACCCCATAGTTTAAGCACGTCGTGACCATCAACTGGATCAATCAGGAAGGGATTCGGCAATGCCTATTGAACAGATTTCAAGGGGCCGCGCGATAATCTTTAGCGCAGTGCTCGCAGTGCATTCAGGATGACCACAAGGTCGATGCCTTCCTGTATTACCGCGCCCTCAACAGGAGAAAGATATCCGAACGCCGCCGCGATCATGGCCGAAACGGAGAGGCCAAGCCCTACAATTGCGCTCTCCATTGCGATTTTTTTGCTACCGTGAGCAATTGTCATTGCCGCTGCAAGTGCCTTGAGTTCGTCGACCATGAGGACGATGCTTGCCACCTGGGAGGAAGACGCGCTGCCTCTGGCTCCCATGGCCACACCGACATCTGCGGCAGCGAGTGCCGGGGCATCATTGACGCCATCGCCCACCATCATGACCGGGCCGCGATGCCGCTCGTCCTGAATGATCCGCACCTTGGCTTCGGGCGACAGATCACCGAGTGCGAGGTCAACTCCCACCGCCCTGCCCATGCTTTCCGCAATTGCAGCTCGGTCGCCGGATGCCAATATGATCCTGTCTATCCCTGAATCTCGCAAATTCTCTATGACAGTGGTTGCATCTGGCCGCATCTGATCCGCGAATGTAAGGATGCCGGCAAATCGGCCGTCCAGGCCAACGCCCACGGTCATAGCATTTGGAAGACCGTCGGATGCGCCGATCTCGGTCACACTGTCACGCTCCGAGGCGGTACAGCGTTCACGGACAAAAGCGATGCCACCAACGATAACTTTCCGGCCGGCGACCACACCCTCCAGCCCAGAGCCGGGTGTCTCGTCGATATTCGTTGGAGGAATGAGCGTCAGGCTCCGTTCGGCCGCTTCGCGGATCAGCGCTGTCGCGGTCACATGGGCCGAAGCCTGATCTAGGCTCGCCGCATATGTGAGCAGATCCTGGTCTGTGTAGGGTGCCAGCACCCTTGTCTCCACGAGTTTCGCCTGTCCAGACGTTATGGTGCCGGTCTTGTCCAGCACTGCCGTGCGAATGTTTGCTAACGTCTCCAGCGCTTCGCTTCCTTTAATCAGCACACCGATGCGCGAAGCGCGCGACATGCCTGCGATCAATGCGATCGGGACTGCGAGGATAAGGGGACACGGTGTCGCAACCACAAGCACGGCAACGACCCGCATGGTATCCTCGCTATACCCCCACGTCGCCAGGGCCATTGCGAGCGTAAGCAATAGGAAGCCGGCCGCATATCTATCGGCCATGCGCGACAGAGGAGCCTTGCTGTCCTGTGCCGCCTTTACCAGGCGCAGAATATTGGCATAAGCACTCTCGGATGCCGGCCGGCTTACGCTCAGATCGAAGACTGGCCCGACACAACTCGAACCACTAAACACTTCCTCACCCCTGCTAAAAGTCCTGGGCAAGGATTCGCCCGTAAGGGTGGACAGATCAAGAGTGGCGTATTCACTTGCGACACGGCCGTCGACCGGTAGCACCTCACCCTCTCGGATCAGCAGTCTGTCCGCCGGCCGGACTGTACCGAGCGCCACCTCTTCCAGTGCATTACCACGATATCGCATGGCGGTCCGCGTTACCCGTCCCAACAACGCGCTCATTTCGCGTCCGGCCCTTTGGCGAGCAAGGTCTTCCAACCACTGCCCGCCAGCATACATTAGGGCAACAACGTTTGCCGCCAGATGCTCGCCAAAGACAAGAGCAGCGGACATGGAGATCAGAGCAACGATATCAAGGCCGAAATCGCCGCCGCGCAGCGCCTGAACCACTTGAATCGCAAGCACGGCGATGACCACGCAGCTCGCCGACGACCATGCGATTTGCGCAACATAATAAAGCTGATAGTGCTGAGCCAGCAGCCCGGTGATCAGGCCCACAGCCGCCACCGTCACCAGGATAGCGACGCGGTATCTTTCTAGTTTGACATTGGACAGTGCACTCATTTGATCCGACCTCCGTCGCGCAAAAACAGCCGTGGCCAACGCTTACCGTTCGTCCTGCAAGACTCGCCGGAATTTGCGCAAAAGGATGGCTCTGGAGCGATCGTCGGCCGCGGCGCGAACCGTCTCGTTGATGTCCTGCAAGAGCACCTGATAGTCATTATTCCAGTCTCTGTGCCCGATGGTCAGGGGATCGATTCTCGGCGATGGCATGGACACGGAGATATCGGTTGGGCCACCATCGTTAAGGGTGAATGCGCTATCGATGAACGGCACGAATACCGGGGTCGCGGGTGTGCAGTCGGCAGCGCGGTGCCTCATCGCGGTCAAGGCGGCTTCCTCCCCATGCACGAGGAAGATCCCGTGCGAGATTGGCAAGCGGCTTCGCAACCAGCGCTCCAGTTCGGGACCGTCGGCATGACCACTATAGGCATCGATCTGGCGGATTTGCGCTCTGACCGTGATCTCCTCGCCCTGGATCTTTACGGGCGTCGTTCCACCGGCGAGTAGTCTTCCAAGTGTGCCGGCCGCCTGATAGCCGACAAACAGCACGGTTGCCTCTTCTCTCCATAGCCAGTTCTTCAAGCGATGCCGGATACGGCCAGCTTCGCACATACCGCTTGCGGCGATCACGATGTGAAAACCGCGGACCCGATCGAGAGCCTTTGACTGTTCGACGCTTTCGGTAAAGTGGACGTTCTTGGCATGCATGGCGCGATCAAGGGCGACACCCAGATTGAAGTCATGCCTATGCTTTTGGAAAATCTCGCTCGCCCGTGTCGCAAGTGGAGAATCGATGTAAATCGGGACAGTCTTGATCTCCGATTGCTGCATCAACAGGATCAGGTCAGTCATCAACTCCTGAGTCCGCTCCACCGCGAAGGAAGGAATGATCAGTGCGCCATTCTCATGGCGCGAGGCGGCGCGAACCTCCCGACCGAGGAGCTGACGCCGACCTTCAATCGTGGCATCAACGCGATCCTTGTCCGCATAGGTGCTTTCGCAGACCACATAGTCCCAATGTTTTGGCGCGACTGGCCCAGCCTGAAAAAGCTTGTTGTCCGGTCCGATGTCTCCGGAAAACAGGATGCGGATAGGATTATCCGGGCCGACTTCCATTTCGATTGAAGCCGATCCGAGCAGATGACCGGCATTCCAGAAGCGAAACCGAACGCCCGGTACAACTGACTGCCAGCGCTCACATTCGACCGCGTGAAAGCGGTGTAACATCTGATAGGCGTCATCGGCAGTGTAGATCGGTTCGACCTCCTCCTCGCCTCGCTGACGATAGCGCCTGTTCCTCTGATCGACTTCGACTTCCTGGATGTGGCCAGCATCGGGAAGCATGACACTACAGAGATCTACCGTGGCTGGCGTGGCATAGATAGGGCCGGCAAAGCCGCGTTTTGTAAGTTTTGGCAGCAAGCCTGAATGATCGATGTGAGCATGAGTGAGAATGACCGCATCAACTGAAGCAACATCGAAGGGAAATTCCCGATAATTAAGTTGCTTTTCCGTTTTGGAACCCTGGAAAAGCCCGCAATCGATCAGCACAAATGTATCTGAGGTCTCGATCGCAAAACACGACCCCGTAACGCCTCTCGCTGCGCCGAAAAAGCGAAGAACCGGATCGCGCAGATCCTTTCGTCCAGCTTTTGCTGATGTCATATACAAAGCTCCCTCACCATAAGGCGATACGCATTTAGCGCGCCATCAAAACCGGGATCGCAGGATGCTGAAGCATCGTTTCGGTCGTACCGCCCAGAATACGCTCGCCAAGCCGCGAATGACCGTAGGCACCCATGACGATGAGATCAGCATCAAGGCTTTCGGCATGCCGCTGCAGGACAATGGCCGGATCGTCACTTCCGTGAAGGTGATCAATCACCACCTCAACTCCATGACGCAACAGAAAGCCCGCAAGATCGGCACCATTCGCCTCTCCTGAAGCCTCACTATCGACGTCGACGAGAGCAACGTGAACGCGATTGGCGTTCTGAAGGAGAGTTATAGATGACCGCACCGCAATCCAAGCTTCGCGCCGGCCGTTCCAGGCGACCACGATCTGTTTTGGTCGAAGAGTTGCGACCCTCCGCTTTGGAAGGATCAATAGGGGACATGAAGAGTGGAACAAAACGCCGTCGACCACCCGCCTGGCGAGATGGAGGTCATTTGCCATGGTTCCTCCGATCACGGTGATGTCCGCGGAATTGGCATGACGGGCGACATGGCTGGATACCTGCCCCGAAGAACAAAAGACAGGGGTCACCATGCCGCGTAACCCGCCAGCCGTGAGCACAGATGTCAGTTCATTCGCCTGCGTTTCGAGGCGTCGATGCTCCTCCCAGATCAAGGCAAACGGGCTATCGCCTCCGTATCCGGGGCCTCCGATCAGAGGATACGGGACACAGGATACGAGAATAGCCTGAAGTTCCCCTCCGGCGTCACACGTCATCCTTACTGCCGCGGCCAGATCTTTGTCGCCGTGATCCACGCCAACAACGCTCAATATGCATGTGTTCGACATCTCAAGCCCTCCCGTGCTTTCTTTTGTCCATGCCACGAACATTGTAGGACTAAATTAGAATTGCGAAATGACGCAGATCACGTTGTCGGAGCCCCATTTATGCATGGGTTCTGATCCGAATTTTGAATGCAGACATCCAGAGCACTTGACGCTGTTACCCGCTTCGTTTGCAGCAGCAGCGGCTAGTTGGGGCCTATTGGTTGCGCGTCAACCTCGAGTTTTTGACGGGCTGAGAGATGAGAGCATTGACGGCAATTTTTCTGACATCCTCGCTTTACTGCACCTCACCAGCAGAGCGCTCAAGATCGAGTGCTTTGTTTCAAACTGCTAAACCCGCTGATGTTCGAAAGATCGCCTGCATAGGTCTGATCCAGACCTGACCTTCCAACCATTGGGAAAGCTCTCGGAGTTGATGCACCTTGGGGTGACTAACAGGTGCTTCGTCCGACGGGTTGAGAACACAGGCCGCAGGGATTTTGGCTCGATTGGCTGAAGATGGTCGTCGTGCGGTGCGAGTTGTTTTGAGCCAAAGCGGCAAGCGCCGTTATTGCGGCGGAACCTTCAGTAAATCCAAATTAATGGACATGGTGCACACGTCAATCGATGGAATTCTGGACATCCGGTTACGTAGTCAGTTCCAAGTGTCGATAAACATCGCAATTACTCTGCAAATAGTCCTGCTGGGGTTGTTTTGTTCCCCCCGCGCTCCGATGAGATTTACCATATCCCGAAACGCCTTTATCCCCGCAAGTGCGAAGTGTTGAACTATTCTAAATTGGAATTACATTGAAATTCGAAAGTGCTAATTAATCCGCCATCTCCTCTTGGTCCGGATAACAAGCATCACGTTAAAGTGTCAGGAGTTAGTGGTGTTTATAGCCGATACGAACTCTCCCGAATCTCTCTCAATCATTCGTGGTGATACTGGACGTCGAACAATGGTTCTCGTTGCAGAACCAGGATTGTTGATGGAATGTCTTGCAGAGACACTACGCCGCCGATTTCCAGAAATGCAGGTGGCGACGTATGCAAATCTGGCTTATTTCCCGGTCGACGTTGGTACAGATACGCGCCTCATTCTCTTTCACTATCAGGACAAGGCCCAACTGGGCGAGTTAATTCGTCACCTCAAGCAAATCGACCACAGTCTATCCATCGGTATCGTCATAAACGATCACGAAGAAAGCGATCGCAATCTGCAGAAACTGGCAGCCGCCCAGCAGATTGACGGTGTTCTTCCACTGAATTTGCGCCTGGACGTTTTTCTTGCGGCCATCGATTTGCTGATAAAAGGCGGGGAACATTTTCCTTCCGCTTTGCTGCAGCACCTGAGTGTTAACGGGGCGGGTTATGGAAGCCCCTCAAAATTTCGCGTCGAACCACCCCATCATCCGGGCCACGCCAATTGCGAGCCGTTTATGCTGACCACACGTGAAGTGGAAATTCTCGACCTAGTGTGCAAGGGAACCCAGAACAAGATAATCGCCGGCCTGCTGAAACTGTCGGAAAACACGGTCAAGGTGCATATCCGAAACATCTACAAGAAGATGCATGTACGTAACCGTACCGAAGCCGCTTCACGATATTTCGATTACGAGGGACGAACCGGATTCGAGCCATCGCTACGCTGATCCGCGCGATGCGCTACCGCAGGAAGCAGTGCGCTTTGCGTCCAAAGCCGCTCGGCGTGCAGATATAGGGCGCGCTCCCGAGATAGGACGATGATCCCTGCGGATCTGCGTCTTCACCCGTATCATCCCTCATAGCAATGGCAACAGGCTTTGCGGAAGAGAAGGCGTAGCTATTCGCCTTGAACGAGCCTGCCGCGACCGCACTGACAGCCGGCACTTTCTTGGCGCCCGCTTTGTTGTCTGCCACGTCGCCATCCACGACCGAGCAGGATGAGATGACCGCGCACAATCCGGCAAAAAACATTGGACGAATTGAATTGCTGTTCCTGCTCACGATGGGCTCCGGGGTGTTCAACTGTAATCGCCGCCTAGGCTAATCCGTTTACATTAGCAAATCATGCACGCATGAAACACCTGGCGGAAAGCCTAGCCCATACGGGTTAATCCGCCTCGGCAATTAACCTTAATCCCCTCCTAAATTCGTGTAATGATGAAGTTTTTTGTTTGACGAGATTAAAATTTAGGCAGCTAATTCGGTTAAGAGAGCGTTAAAGTTTTCCAGCGTTTTCTTCAAACGAACCACGCAGATAGCATCCAAGCGAACCCGCTTGCTCCTTTCAACTCTGGAAATATCGACCGGCAGGCCGCGTCTGCCGGAGGAGGTAGGTTTATGCGTAAAATCGGGATTACGGCTCCAGGTCTGGCGGATATTGCAACAAGGCCTCTGCCACGATACGTGCTCGTGACGGGCGGCGCGGGCTTTCTGGGATCGCACCTATGTGAAAGACTTCTTCAGGATCGCCATCGCGTCATCTGTTTCGACAATTTCTCGACCGGGCGCCGTAGTAACGTCAGCCACCTGATGTCCAACCCGGATTTCAGTGTCATCGAACAGGATGTCCGCGATGCCTATGATGCCGATGTCTCTCTGATCTTCAATTTCGCCTCCCCTGCCTCGCCACCGGACTATCAACGTGATCCTGTCGGCACGCTATTGACTGGCGTGCTCGGAGCACTTCATGGCCTCGAACTGGCCCGGCTGCACGGTGCAACCATCGTACAATCGTCCACATCCGAGGTTTATGGCGATCCGCTGCAGCACCCACAGCAGGAAGCTTATTGCGGCAACGTCAACCAGATCGGCCCGCGCGGCTGCTATGACGAAGGCAAACGCTGCGCCGAAACACTGCTTTTCGACTACCACCGCAAATACCGGACCGACGTCAAGGTTGGCCGAATATTCAACACCTATGGGCCGCGCATGCGCCTCGATGACGGCCGGGTCGTTTCGAACTTCATCGTCCAGGCCCTGACCAACCAAGATATCACGATCTATGGAGACGGCATGCAGACACGCTCGCTCTGCTATGTCGACGACCTGATCGAGGCCTTCATTCGTTTCTCCAATGCCGGCCCCGACGTCATCGGGCCGATCAATCTCGGCAATCCGGTCGAAATACCCGTCATTGAGCTCGCCGAACTCGTACTGGAACTAACGAATTCGCGCTCACGGATCATCCACATGCCCGCAGTGATCGATGACCCCAAACAACGCCGCCCGGATATTGGCCTTGCGCGCGAAAAGCTCGGCTGGGAACCTCGCGTGCCGCTTCGTGAGGGCCTTTCCCGCACGATCGGCTATTTTGACGGCGTCCTTCGCTCAGCGACACCAGCCCAGCCGGTGGAGGTCGCCTGACATGACCGATACCGTCGTCGTGACCGGAGGAGCAGGTTTCATCGGCAGCCATGTCTGCAAGGCGCTTGCGGAAGCTGGTTTCCAGGTAATTGCCCTCGACAATCTCTCCACCGGTCACGCCGACGCAGTTCGCTGGGGGCCGCTGATCCGGCTCGATATCGCAGATTTTGAAAGACTTCGGCAAAACCTTGAGCGTTCCCATGTGCGCTGTGTGATCCACTGTGCCGCCAATGCCTATGTCGGCGAATCCGTCAACGATCCGCGCAAATATTACAGCAACAACGTCATCGGCGGTCTTTCACTGCTGAATGCATGCCTGGCGGCCGGCGTAGGTCACATGGTCTTCTCCAGCAGTTGTGCGACTTATGGGGTGCCGCATCAGCTTCCGATCCGCGAAAACTGTGAGCAGAAGCCGATTAACCCCTATGGCCGTACCAAGCTCGTTTTCGAGCATGCGCTCGAGGATTACGGCAGCGCTTACGGACTTAGCTACGTGGCCCTGCGTTACTTCAATGCCGCCGGAGCAGATCCTGCAGGAGATCTTTCCGAACGGCACGAGCCCGAGACACACCTGATCCCCCGCGCGTTGCAGGCCGCCGCAGGGCGGCTGAACCTGCTCGAAGTATTCGGCACTGACTACGACACCCCCGACGGCACCTGTGTCAGGGATTATGTCCACGTGTCCGATCTCGCTGATGCCCATGTCGCCGCAGTACGTCATCTTCTCGCCGGAGGCGATACGCTTCGCGTCAATCTCGGCTCGGGGCGTGGGACGTCAATCCGGGAGATCCTGCAGTCCATATCCCACCTCACGGGGCTGCAGGTTCCGGTCGCCTTTCACCCAAGGCGTGCGGGGGATCCGCCGATCCTGTTTGCCGATACGGCCATGGCACATTCAACGCTGGGCTTTGTGCCCTGGCGCTCCGACCTTGCCACAATCATCCGCACGGCCGGCCCGACATTTGGTCTGGAGATTGTCCGATGATGAGAAAGATCAACATCCCGGCCCGGCATCAGAACGTCGTCGATCAGTCGATGCTTGAACCCATCTTCTGCGGGCGGCAAAAGCTTTTCTACGGTATTGGTGCGTTCATATGGCTTGCTGCGGTCATCCATTTCTGGCGCTGGTGGCTGCAGCCGGAACATGTCGGCAACTGGCCGCTGTTCATATCGATGAGCGTCATTCTCGCTTGGATCACACTCATCCCGTTCTATTTCATCGCAATCTTCTTCGGCGCACGACGCATGAAGGCCTCCGTCCCGCCTCCGAATGGACGGATTGCCATGGTGGTCACCAAGGCCCCGTCAGAACCCTTCAGCGTCGTGCGCCGAACCCTGCTTGCTATGCTTGACCAGGTCGAAATGGACTATGATGTCTGGCTGGCCGACGAGGACCCATCCGAAGAGACGCGAAAATTCTGCAATGAGCGCGGCGTGTTCATTTCCACGCGCAAGGGCGTGGAAGCATATCATAGGTCCGAATGGCCGCGCCGCACGCGCTGCAAGGAGGGCAATCTCGCCTATTTCTACGATCAGTACGGTTATGACCGATATGACTTCGTTGCACAGTTCGATGCGGATCACGTGCCGGAACTCACTTATCTCAGAGAGGTGATGAAGCCCTTTTCCGATCCGGCAGTCGGTTATGTCTCTGCGCCGAGCATATGTGATGCCAATGCGAAAGAAAGTTGGGCAGCGCGCGGCCGGCTTTACGTCGAAGCGAGCCTGCACGGCGCCTTGCAGGTCGGATACAATAATGGATGGGCGCCACTATGCATTGGCTCCCACTATGCCGTGCGTACGAAGGCGCTGAAACAGATCGGCGGACTGGGTCCGGAACTTGCCGAAGATCATTCCACCACTTTGATGATGAATGCCGGCGGATGGCGTGGTGTTCATGCCGTCGATGCGATCGCTCACGGCGACGGCCCTGCCACCTTCGCAGACCTTGCCGTCCAGGAATTTCAGTGGTCACGCAGCCTGACGAGCCTGCTGCTGCAATATTCGCCGCATCTGATCGGCAGGCTGCCTTCAAGGCTGAGGTTTCAGTTCGTCTTTTCGCAACTGTGGTATCCGCTGTTTTCCCTCTTTATGGCGGTCATGTTTGCCATGCCGCTCCTTTCGCTGGCGACCGGCCGTGCATTCGCGGAGGTAAGCTATGCGCAGTTTCTGCAGCATTTCATGCCCCTCTCGATCGTGCTCGTCGGGCTGGCATTCTTCTGGCGTTCAACGGGGCTTTATCGTCCATGCGGTGCCAAACTGTTCGGCTGGGAGGGCATGCTCTTCCTTTTGGTCCGCTGGCCATGGTCGCTGGCCGGTACCCTGATGGCGGTTCGTGACACCCTCGGCAGCCGCTTTGTCGACTTTCGCATTACGCCCAAGGGCGAGCAGTCGCGAATGCTACCGACAAGGATCATTCTTCCCTATCTCGCCCTGGCCGCCTGCAGCGCGGCGGCCATGGTCGGCGCACCGGAGGTGAACGAGACGCGTGGTTTCTATATCTTCGCAGCGATCAACACGCTTGCCTATGCGACAGTTGCGACATTGATCGCCTTCAGGCATGGCCGGGAAAACGGCATGCTCACAGTGGCGCGGGCCAAAGGCATCACGATGGCATCCCTTTGTGCTGTCGCTGCCGTTCTCGTCGGCGGCGGGCAACTGGGCCAACACGCCGTAGGCTCCGTCGAGGCACTTTCCTACGGCCAGAACATCGTCAGCTTCAGCGAAACACGCTTCACCGTGGCAGGCGCCGGTCATCGCAGCCGGACCAAGATCACGACGTTCCGTTTCCACTGGAACGGCTTTGGTGCGCAACAGGATATCTAGACCGGTTTCTCACCCGGATGTTTGCGTTGAGAACAAGGAGGAGACAATGAAACAGAAACATCTATGGCTGGCTGGCGTCTTCCTCGTCACCGTCCTGGGGCCTTTGCCTGCCCTGGCCGAGAAGACGTTTACACCGCCGCCGACCGCCCCCGTTCCGGCCTCGGAACTGAAGGCGATATACGGCGACAGGACTTGGCTTTGGAGCGCGGGCGGAGGACGGTTCGATACCGGTGACAATCGTTTCTCCGCCTATACACGTGAAGGCGGCAAGCCGTCGGTGGGCCAGGGACGCTGGGTCGTTGATGACAATGGAAAGCTCTGCATTCTGGCAAAATGGTATGCCAGCAACAGCAACGCGCGCGCTGCGACCTGTTTCGGCCATGTCAGGATCGGCGATACCATCTTCCAGCGGCGCCATCCCTTCGGTCACTGGTATGTGTTCCGCCATGCGCCGGAGCGTAAGGGCGATGAATCTGCCAAGATTGTCAGCGCCGACACGGTCGCATCGCATATTCGCAAGTGGCAGGCATCAACATCTGGAAATTGACGGAAGGAGGCCCGTTATGAAATCGATCGACAGACGACAATTCGTCGGAGCAGGCATAGCGACCATTGCAGTGGCTGGCGCCTGTCATTTTGCCCTCGCACAGGGGGAAAACCTGTTATCGGCGACCGCCGGTAGCCGTATCCGGGACAAACGTCCGACAGTGCATACGCCGGGACTGAGGTTCGGCGCCTATGATCCGCACGGAGATTTTGCCGAACAGGCGAATGTAACGACCGAGGCGTTGTTCATGCCCTGGGAGGATGTAGACCTATCGTCATTACCCGCAGCCGACGCTTATGCCCTGCAACGCAAGCGTAACCTGCTGATCACCGTGGAGCCGTGGTCATGGGACGAAAATTTCCGTCTCACTTCCGGCGAGCTCCAGACACGTATCCTCAATGGCACATACGATCGGAACATGCGCGAAATCGCACATCTGATCGGACAGCTGAAGAGCCCGGCCGTCGTTCGCTGGGCGCAGGAAATGGAAGATCGTGAAAGTCGCTTCTCCTGGGCAGGCTGGAGGCCTGACGCCTATATAACCGCCTACCGCAGAATGATGGATATCGTCAGAAAGGAAGCGCCGAAAGCGCAGTTGATGTGGTCGCCCAAGGGCGTTCCCGGCTTGCGGGACTATTATCCCGGCAGCAATTACGTCGATTATGTCGGCCTGTCGGTTTTCGGGCTCGAGGCATTCGACAGGATTGCCCACGGAAATCCGCGCAGCTTCAGCGACAATCTTCTTCAGGGATACGGTCTTGTCGAAGAATTCTCCAAACCCGTCTGGGTGGCCGAACTGGGCTATGAAGGCGGCGACGGCTATCTGACTGCTTGGATGGGCGACGTCACACGAGATCGCGAAGAATTTCCGCTTCTTGAAGAGGTCGTCTATTTCAATGACCGCGAGGTTCATCCTTGGCCCTATAACCTAGGCAAACCGGATTGGAGGGTCGTACGAACCGGTAGCTTGGGGTAGCGGATAGACACTGCGATGAAAACCGATTGTGCGTTGGTGATCTGGGCATCTTCTCGGCTGAAATCCACTTTGCCGCCAGAAGTAGCTGCTAAAGCGGCACTGTCGAACCCTAAGGCGAATGGGTACATCTCAACGAGCCGTGAGCCGTGCAACAAGTAACTGGGAGATGGATGCCGATGGAGCATGCCAGGTATTCAATGCAATAGACGAGTTAGGCACAGGTTGCGGTTTGAAACAGTTCGGCTGCTTTAACCGACAATAACCGGCTATTGACTGTGCATCACTATTCGATGATCAGCATTTATCCCGCTCTGTTTTGTAATGAAGCAACAGGGCTTATTGTTCAATGGGTGGTCAACTTCCCGATTTCGGCTGAAAGCTGGTCTTGGGTGTACGGCTTTCCAAGGCGCGCAAAATCGAGCCCCACGCCCGGCGGCAACTCCGCATAGCCGGAAGCGATCAGGATTGGCAGGCTCGGCAGCACGGCTCTCGCCGCCATTGCAAGCTCACCGCCGTTCATTCCTGGCATAGAGAAATCGGTGATCATCAGGTCGAAGCCGTTGCCATCACCGAGACACTCGAGCGCCTCGCGGCCGGAATGCGCCTCGACGACATCATGTCCCAAATCGGTTAGCATGTCCGCCGAGCTCATGGCGATAAGCGCGTCATCATCGACAAGCAGGATCCGCAGGGGCCTTGCTGCGGCAGCGGCCTTCTCAACAGCCATCTTAGCGACATCCGGCCGGATTTCGTCGTCATTCGACACGGGGATCCACAATTCGGCGGTGGTGCCTACACCCACTTTGCTGGTCAGCTTCAGATCGCCTTTGAGCTGCAGTGCCAGCCCATGGATCATCGAAAGGCCAAGACCTGTGCCCTTGCCAAGTTCCTTGGTCGAAAAGAACGGTTCGACGGATTTTTTCAAAGTTGCTGCGTCCATGCCCACCCCCTGGTCGGTGACGGACACAACAACATAGCGGCCAGCCGAAAGTGTCCCTTGGGGAGTGACCTGTTCCGCTTGCCTGAGCTCGATGCGCAGGGAGCCGCCTCCCGGCATGGCGTCTCGGGCATTGACGGCAAGATTGAGCAGGGCGAGTTCGACCTGGTTCGAATCCGCGGATACCGATGGCAGATGGTCCGGAACGATAATTTGGATTAGAATGGTGGTGCCGACCGAGCGCTTCAGCAAATCCTCCAGGCCAAACACAAGTCCACGCAGATCTACCGGACCGATCTGGAGATCTTGCCGGCGGGCAAAGGCCAGCAGTCTTTGGGTAAGCGATGCGCCGCGCCTAGCGCCCTGCATGGCTCCGTCGATCAGCCGTTCTGCCTTGGCATCTCCGGCATCATGCTTTCGCAAGAGCTCGAGATTACCAAGCACCGCCATCAGCAGATTGTTGAAATCGTGCGCAACACCGCCGGTCAGCTGGCCAATCGCCTCCATCTTCTGGGCCTGGCGCAATTGCTCCTCTGCGTGCTGGCGCTGCGAGATCTCTGCCATGACGATGGCGTGGGCGTCTTCGAGCTCCTTCGTTCGTTCAAGAACCCTTTCCTCCAGCACTTCGTTCAGACGACGCTGCTGCTCCTCTTGGCGAATGCGGTCTGTAATGTCTGCCGATACGCCGACCAGTTTGATGGCTTGGCCGGCACGGTCCCGATAGAGCTGCGCACGAATCTCTGCCCAGTGTTGTGAGCCATCCGGCCAGATCGTGCGGTAATCGATCGAATAGTCTCGGCCTGTTGTGATCGTCAGATCAACCGACGCTCTCATTCGCTCGATGTCGTGGGGATGGATACTGGCAATCAGGTCCTCGTAAGTGAAATGCTCCTCTGAGCCACGACCAAAAACGCTCCGACATGTCGGCGACGTCGTCAGTACCATTGTGGCGAGGTCAAGCTCCCAGGCACCAAGGTGGCCAGCTTCCAGTGCAGTCTGCAGGCGCCGTTCACCTTCGTCGAGCGCCTCGATCCTGAGGCGCGCCTCGAATTGGCGACGTCGTCCCCGCAATGCTGAACGGGCGACACTGACGAATGTTGTGGCGTGAAACGGCCGCTCGATGAAGCTGACATTGCCGAGCACTTCCGACAGGCGAGATGCAGCCGGATTGCGCTCCGGCCCTCCGCCGCGATTTGTCAGGATAATGAAAGGAAGATCGGACCAGCTTGGCTGCCTCTCGATCCAAGCCGAAAGCCCGCGCAAGTCGCTTGATCGCACCGCCTCTTCCGTGACGACGGCAAAAGACACGTCGTCACCAAGCGCCTCGACAAACCCGACAAGGTCTGGGATGACGCGACTTTCGATGCCTGCCGCTGCAAGGAGGGAGGCAGCGATCTGAGCATCGCGGCCGCGCGGGGCATGAATCAGGCCAATGGCGTTGCGATTAGGAATTGTTGCGGTCCTCGTCAGAAAGCGCCATCAGGGGGCCGCGTTCACCGACAAAGGTCGGCACGCCGCGTAGCACGCCCTGAAAGCCGGAAAGCGCCTCGCCGACGGTAAGGCCAGCATTGCTGATCTTGAATTCGCGTATCGTGTCCTCATGTCTGCCAGTACGTTTCTTGATCACCGAAATAGCACGCCTGACCTTACCCATGGCTTCGAAATAGCGGAGCAAGATGACCGTGTCGGCAAGGTAGGTCACATCAACCGGCGACTTCATGTCCCCGACAAGACCATGCTGTGCCACGGTCAGGAATGTGTTGGCGCCCTGTCGATTAAGATACTGCAACAGCTCGTGCATGTGCAGGATCAGAGCATTTTCGCCGGGCATGGATGCCTGATATCCGTTGATACTGTCGATGACGACGGTCTTGGCATCGAAACCCGCGACCCGATCACGGACGCGCTGTGCGAATTCACCGGGCGAAAGCTCTGCGGCATCGAGCTGTTCGATGTGGAGGAGACCTTCGTCTCGCATCTGTTCGAGATCGAGGCCCATAGCCTTGGTCCGCGCGAACAGCAGGCCAAGCTCCTCGTCGAAGAGAAACACCCCCGCTTTTTCTCCGCGCTTGACCGCGGCCTCGACAAACTGCATAGAAAAGAAGCTCTTGCCCGTGCCGGCCGGGCCTATCAGCAGCGTGCTGGAACCTCGCTCGATGCCACCGCCAAGCAGGTCGTCGAATTCGGCAATACCACTCTTCAATGTTGTGCGCTCGAAGTTGACCCTGTGCTCAACTGCCCTCAAGCGAGGGAAGACGGCTACGCCGCCTGTCCTGATAATAAAGTCATGATAGCCACCGCGAAAGGCTTGGCCACGATATTTGATGACCCTCAGCCGCCGGCGTTCCGCCCCATAGTCCGGAGCAAGCTGCTCCAGATGAACAACACCATGAACGACGCTGTGGACCGTCTTGTCGAACTGATCGGATGTCATATCATCGAGCAACAGAACCGTTGCTTCTGAGCGCGAGAAGTAATGCTTGAGCGCCAAAATCTGTCGGCGATAGCGAAGCGAGCTTTGTGCAAGGAGGCGGATTTCGGACAGGCTGTCGATAACGACACGATGCGGCTTCACCCGCTCAAATGCCTCGAAAATCAGCTTAGTTGTTTCACCAAGCTCCAGATCAGACGAATAGAGCAAGCTCTGCTGCTGATCCTCGTCGAGGAGGCTTTCGGGTGGAACCAGCTCAAAAATTTCGATCGTGTCGCCAAAGTCGATGCCATGTGAGAGTGCACTATCCCTAAGCTCGTCTTCCGTCTCGGACAGACTGATATAAAGACACCGCTCCTTGAGTGAGGCGCCCTCAAGGAGAAACTGCAACGCAATAGTCGTCTTTCCGGCACCAGGAGATCCTTCAAGCAGGAATACATGACGACGGGTCAGGCCTCCGGCAAGAATATCATCCAGACCTTCAACGCCTGTCCGTGCTTTTTCCGTCTTAAGGTCTGTCATGTGCTCTCCTTGAGACCATGTGAATTAGTGTGCTACTCCAACCAAACAAGGCAGTGCCCCATAAACCTTTACCTGTCGGGGCGCTCGAATTTACGTGCGCTCGCGACACATAAACGAGCGATAATCCGTGTTTGTTTCATTGGCTGGCCAACTGTGACGTTGCGCTCAAGTAAGGGGATCTGCAGATCAAGCCGATGAGCATTCACTATCAACAACCCGCTGTCTCATATCGACGGTGGACGCAGCGACGCGATCAAGCCCGCCAGCTCTTGCAATGTATAGCGCTTGGTCGGCGGACTGTGAAAAGGGCCGACTGAGAAAGTTCACCTCACACTGTTGTCACTCCGATGCTGATGGTGACATGTCCCTTTGGCTCGCCAAGCCGATGGCACTGGGAAGGTGCGGGCGTGACAAAGCGTAAAATCAAACCTTCAAGGCATCGACAATCACCTTGAATGCCGGCGAGTTCTGCCGGCGGCTCGGATAATAGAGATAGTAGCCCGGAAACATCGGGGACCAATCATCCAGGATTTGGACAAGCCGCCCGGAAGCGATCTCGTCCACGACGAGGCTTTCCGGCACGTAAGCGATGCCATAGCCGCTGACCGCGGCGCCTATCATCGCATAGGACGTGTTGAAAATCAGCTGCCCGTCGACTCGAACACGGACTTCCCGGCCATCCTTTCCGAACTCCCAGGCATAGAGCCCACCAGCGCTCGCTTGCCGGTGGTTGATACAGTCGTGGCCAACCAGATCCTGGGGTGTCCTGGGAGTAGCATGCGCCGCCAGATATTCTGGAGAGGCGACTGCGACCAGGCGCCAGTCGGGACCAATTCGGACGGCGATCATGTCCTTGTCGACGCTCTCGCCAAGACGAACACCTGCGTCGAACTTCTCTTCGACAATGTTTCGAAACCCGTTGTCCATATTGAGCTCAACCCTGACGTCGGGATAATGGCGCAGAACGGACCGAAGTTTCGGCCATACCACGCTTTCCTGCGCATAGTCCGACAGGGTGATCCGAACGGTCCCGGACGGCTTGTCCCGGATCTCCATCAGTTCGTCGATCTCGGTTTCGAGCTCCTCGATCCTCGGTGCCAGCGAACGTATCAACCTTTCGCCGGCTTCTGTCGGGGAAACGTTACGTGTCGTGCGGGTTAAAAGTCGCAACCCCATGCGAGCCTCAAGCCGCTTGATCGTGTGGCTGATCGTCGATTGAGACGTTCCGAGCTTGGCCGCGGGTTTCGTGAAGCTGCGCTCCTCGGCAACCGCCAGAAACCAAAGCATGTCATTCAGGTCTTCGCGCTTCATCAGCAGCCCTCAAGCTTAGTCATTCATGTCATGAATCGATAAGTCCAAGAGGATTGCAATGGCTAATCATGAAAGTCGCGTCAGACTATATTTTGGCCATGACCTATAAAGCTCAGCAAAGAACAGACGACATCGGCCCATTCGGGCCAGACGCGATACTCAAAAATGCGCCAGACACCAAAGTAACGGTTGCTGCCTGGGGCGCTGTCTTCTCGCTGGCGCTTTGCGTCGCCGTCCTGATCGCATCGGAATTCATGCCTGTCGCCCTTCTGTCGCCGATCGCCACAGATCTCGATGTGACCGAAGGACATGCGGGCCAGGCGATCTCGATTTCCGGCGTCTTCGCGGTGGTGACAAGTCTCTTCGTTGCAGGGCTGACGCAGCGGATCGACCGGCGTGTGGTGGTGACGTCGTTTTCGCTGTTCCTGATCGTCTCCGGAACTATCGTAACCTTCGCCCCGAACTATCTGGTGCTGATGATAGGCCGCGCTCTGCTCGGCGTGGCGATCGGCGGCTTCTGGTCGATGTCGGCGGCGGTCGTCATGCGGCTGGTACCCGAACAATCTGTTCCTAAGGGACTGGCGATGCTCAATGCAGGCAATGCCATTGCGGCGACGATATCTGCGCCGCTCGGCAGTTTTCTCGGGAACTATGTCGGTTGGCGTGGAGCATTCTTCGCGGTCGTGCCGCTGGCGCTGTTGTCTCTCGTCTGGCAGTGGGTCAGCCTTCCCTCGTTACCGCCGAAACGCAGCGAAGGCCCGAGCAACGTCTTCAGGCTGCTCACCCATTCTCAGGTCGCTATTGGCATGGCGTCCATCATGCTGCTCTTCATGGGCCAGTTCGCACTGTTCACCTACCTGCGCCCCTTTTTGGAAACCGTGACGAACGTGACCATCTCCACACTCTCGCTTTTGCTCCTGTTGATGGGGCTCGCGGGTGTCGCTGGGACATATGGGGTGAGCCACCTTCTCCAGAAGCGGCTGTTCAGTATCCTCGGTGCGATCCCTCTCATCATGGCCGTGATTGCACTCGGATTGATCGCTTTCGGCTCATCGGTCACGGCCACAGCTCTCCTGCTGTTAGCTTGGGGATTGTTCGCCACAGCCGCGCCTGTCGGCTGGGGCACCTGGCTGACCCGGACGATGCCCGACGATGCTGAGGCGGGCGGCGGTCTGCAGGTCGCGACAATCCAGTTGGCCATTACACTGGGCGCTTCATTCGGAGGGATACTGTTCGACAGCGCCGGCTGGGGGACGACATTTCTGCTCGCCGCTTTGCTCCTTGCCGCTTCATCGACCCTCGCATTCGCAGCCGGGCCGATGGCACGAAGGGTCTGGCCATGATCGACCGCCGTTCCGCGATCGTAGCGATGGTCGCCATGGCTTCAGCTCCGGCGTGGTCACACGCACAGTCGAATAAAATGGGACGCGCCATGAAGTTCAAGATGACATTCAGCGATCACCAGATGGCAGCAACCCTCGACGAAAGCCCGGCGTCGCTGGAGCTTTTCGGATTGCTGCCGCTCGATCTCAAGATCGAGGACTACTCGACCAACGAAAAGATCGCCTATCTGCCGCGCAAGCTGACCAAACATCAGGATGTCCCTTTTGGCGACGGGCGTCCAGGCGACATCGCCTATTTCGCGCCTTGGGGCAATCTCGTCTTCTACCACGCCGACTACCGGCATTCGAGAGGGCTGATCCGTCTCGGCCGCTTCGATCTCGGTTTCGAGCCGCTTCTTACCCGAGGGGAGTTTCCACTTCGGATCATTCCGATCTGAACGCTCCCGCCGATGCCACCGTGGCCCAGTTTCAAACTCAACATATGAAGGAGACAGCAAATGACTAACAAGCAAGCACTCAATGACGCGCAGCCCCTGAACTCCAGTATCGACAGACGCAATCTCCTGAAGATGTCGAGCGCCGCCGCGGCCGCTCTCGGCATGATGTCCATTTTCAACACCAGTTTTGCAGAGGCACAAGACATGTCCAACGGCGCCGCCAATTTCTACACCAGCGACAGGGTGACCCTTCAGAAGGTCACCTTCAAAACCCAGTACCAGACGCATGTCGCGGGCAACCTCTATCTCCCCAAGGATCTCAACCAGGCGGCAAAGAACCCGGCCATCATCGTCGGCCACCCGATGGGTGCTGTCAAAGAGCAGAGCGCCAACCTCTATGCGACCAAGATTGCCGAGCAGGGTTTTGTCGCCATGTCGATCGATCTGCCTTTCTGGGGCGAGAGCGAAGGACAATCTCGCAATCTTGTGTCCCCTGAAGTCTATGCTGAGGCATTCAGTGCCGGCATAGATTTCCTCGGTTCGCATGTCTTCGTGGATCGCCAAAGGATCGGCGCGATCGGGGTATGCGGCAGTGGTAGCTTTGTCATCAGCGCCGCCAAGATCGATCCGCGCATCAAGGCAATTGCCACCGTCAGCATGTACGATATGGGAGCTGCCTTCCGTGACGCCCTGAACAAGTCGCAGACGGTCGAGCAGCGCAAGCAGTTCATCGCAGCAGCGGCCGAGCAGCGCTGGGCTGAAGCCGACGGTGGAGCAATCGAGTATGTCGGCGGAACGACGCTCGCCCTTACGGCAGACACAGATCCGGTGCAGCGCGAATTCTACGATTTCTATCGCACGCCGCGGGGCGAGTTTACCCCCACCGGCGCCACGCCCCAGACGACAACGAAGCCGACGATGAGCAGTATCGTCAAATTCGCGAACTTCTATCCGTTCAACGACATCGAGACGATCTCCCCTCGCCCGATGCTGTTCATCTCCGGCGACCAGGCCCATTCGAAGGAATTTAGCGAAGACGCTTACAAGCGCGCGTCCGAGCCGAAGGAACTGGTATGGGTCAAGGGAGCGGGCCATGTCGATCTCTACGACCGCGTCGATCTGATCCCGTTCGACAAGCTCAACAGCTTCTTCGACCAGCACCTCACCGCCTGACGTCATCTCATAATGCGCCGGCCGGCCATTCCCGTAGCCCAGGACGGGATCGGCCGGCGCATGCGGCTGCATCAATCGTCTGTAGGCGCCCCTCTTGCCGGTTGCAATGCCAGCCTTTCTCGTTCTCAGCCTCGCCGATTGGTAGCTCGACAATTTCGCCCACGAACTATTTGGGACGGTAATCTGGTGATAAACAGGGTCTGGTTCGGACACCTGTTCCGAGGCCGGCACGACCTGAAGTGCACCATCATTGTAACGCTCCAGACACCGGCGACGACTAGAAAAAAGCCTCGTGGGCCTGAAGCCTTTTATTTCGCTTGACTGTCGTCGGCTTGCTCAAGAGTGCCCGGCGAACTTTTTTCGGCAACAATCCCGCCTGGCATTGCCAAAGAAGCATCGTGATAAGGAAATCACATTACAAGCCGCGCCCTTCCGAAGTGAAGCCGCCGAAAAGGCGCGTGGTTATCCAATAACCGGCACCACTCGCAATTGCAGACAGGAACGTACCCCAGCAAAGATCAGCGAGCGTCAATGCTGTCGACCAGCGTATCAATGTTGCCTGATTGGTCAGGTCATAGGTTGCATAGGCAGTAAAGCCCAGGACGGCACCAGAGAGGACCGCGTTAGAAAGCGCTCCTTGCCTGAATGCGGGCCGAACTGCCAGAAACACCAGTCCAGCCGGATAGATCAGATAAAACACTATCGCCGGGATAAGCCGGAATTCCGGCGCCAGCATGTCGCCCATCACAGGGCGGTAGAGGCGGTCCGCCATGATGCTCAACCACACGGCATCAATCAAAACCATCGCGATCAACGTTACCAGGTAGGCGACAAGATACCTTTTCATAGGCATTTCCTCTTGAGGTGCACTCAATCGATCCGGGTCCAGTTAATGCCTTTGCACAACAGGCCGGCAACGATACAGCCTTTCGTCGTCATCCTGTCTCCCTTGACCGTCACGGTGAGCCGGTAGGTCAGGTCCCGCTGCGGATCGAAAGCGCTGCCGGAATAGATGCCGTCACCATCAGGCTTGATGCTCATGACCAGCTTGTCGCCTTCCTTCTCTTTCGGCGTGCCCGGCTTTATCCAGGTATTGACCGCGCAGATGTCGGATCCGCATGGCGCGATCGTCACCTTTGCGTTTCCATCGCCACGGGCCCATTGGCCGTCTATATCGGCGGCATGGGCGGCCGCTCCCCATGTGAGGCAAGCACCAATCATCACTATGCTCATCTTTTTCACGACAGACCTCCTTCTCCCGGCATCGATGCATGCTCGATCGTGTAGAGACCGACATTGATCGTCCCTTCCTCGAAACCTGCCTCGCAGTAACAAAGGTAGTAGAGCCACAGACGCCGAAATCGCTCGTCGAAACCCTGTGCGGCGATCTGTGGCCAGTGCTCCTCGAAACGAATTCGCCATTCCGCCAGCGTCCGGGCATAGGAAGCCCCGAAATGCTCGATCTCGCAGACAGCCAGACCCGATCGAGCGACAGACGCCGACAAGGCACTGTCCGATGGCAGGAAACCGCCGGGGAAAACGTATTGCTGGATAAAATCGGTGCTTCCCCGATATGTCCTGAACCGCTCTTCTTCTATCGAGATTATCTGCAGAACGGCACGACCGCCGGGCTTCAGACAACGTTTCAAACTATCGAAATAGCTCGGCCAATAGGCCTCGCCAACGGCCTCGAACATTTCGATGGAAACGATACGGTCAAACTGCCCGTCGGTGTCGCGATAATCCTTGAGAAGGAGCGTGACGTCGCTTGATAAGCCGGATTGTCTGACAACACCGTTCGCCCATGAAAGCTGAGAGGGCGACAAGGTGATCCCGGTTACCTTAGAGCGGTTCACCTTTGCCAGATGAGTGGCAAGTGCGCCCCAGCCGCAGCCGATCTCGAGAACGCTTTCTCCGCCCGCAAGCGTGAGTTTCTCGACGATACGGTCCAGTTTTCTGCTCTGCGCCTCCTCCAGAGTTCGCGTCGTCTCTTCGAAGATCGCTGAAGAATAGAGCATGGAGGGATCAAGCCACAGCGCATAGAAGTCATTGCCGAGGTCATAATGCGCTTCGATATTCTTGCGACTGCCACGCTTCGTGTTGGCGCGAAACAGATGCTTCATGCGGTTGACGGCACGCATCAGCAAGCCGCCTTCGATGGCCGGCGTCAGTGCCTTTCCATTCCTGGCCGCAAAACGGATGACCGCCGTCAGATCGGGCGTTGTCCAGTCACCTTCGATGAAGCCTTCCGCAAATCCGATATCGCCTGCCGCAATCACCCGACGCAACATCCGCCAATTTCGGATCAGTATGATCGCCTCGGGACCGGGCTGAACACCTTGCTTGTTGATGACCTGACCGGATGGAAGCACGATCTTGATATGGCCGTAGCTCACACCCGCCAAGAACCTCTCAAGCATGGTGCCCGCCCAGCCGAATTCTGCGGGCGCCTGCGAAAGATCAAGTTGCGTCCCGGTGACCTCGTCTGACCAACTCATGCAGTTCTCCCTCCATCAGTTGCGAGGATTGCTTCGATGCATCTGCAAGAGGTTACGAGCGCTTCCGGCTTTTAGTTTCCCGGAGGAGAAGAATTTTTCGATTTTTTCTGATTGTCATGAAACTGGATGGGCTTTTTCTCCGTAGATCTCAGTGAAGGCAATGAGACCTTGCCTTGGGAGGAGCCCATGGACATGCTTCTGCTGATCGTCATCGCATTCTGGCTGTCATTGGCCATGGCTGGCGCATGGGCTATCCAGCGCGCGACCGGCTTGAGTGGATGGATCGATACGATTTGGTCATTTGCTGTCGGTGTAGGTGGGATCCTCTCGGCGCTCTTCGCCGATGGAGATTCCGAGCGGCGCGTTGCAATTCTGGTGATGGTAGCGGCCTGGGCACTGAGGTTGGGTAGCCATATCGGGTCCCGAACCAGGGGAGCAGGCGAGGATCCCCGTTATGCAAAATTCATCGAAGAATGGGGCGAAAACGCCTCTTGGCGGCTCTTCGTCTTTCTGCAAATCCAGGCTCTCGCCGCCTTCATTCTTGTTCTGGCGGTCTACATGGCAGCCACGAACGAAGCGCCCTTCCCTCGCATCCTCGACCTTGTCGGCATCGTCATCGCCGTCTTGGCGCTCGCAGGCGAAGCAATCTCGGATCTGCAACTAAGCCGCTTTCGAAAGACGCCGCAGGCAAAGACCGAGATCTGCGAGACGGGCCTCTGGAGGTATTCGCGCCACCCGAACTACTTCTTCGAGTGGATGTTCTGGTGTTGCTGGTTTCTGTTTGCCGCGTCTCCATCCATTGCGAGCTGGCTGTCCTTGTTGGCGCCGCTCCTCATGTACTGGCTGCTCGTGCATGTCTCAGGCATCCCACCGCTCGAAGACCATATGCTGCGCTCGCGCGGCCAGAAATTTCGCGCCCTGCAGCGGCGTGTGAATGCTTTTTTCCCCGGCCCCAGAAGGCAGGATATCCACCCAGAAGGAGAGTTGAAATGAACATGCTGGCCTTCGCTATCAACACCGCCGAACGCGCGCCTCTGACCGATGGTATGACGCTCGCGGGTATCGACTTCCTTTGTGGTCGTACCAAGCGTCGTCTCGCCGCCACGGCGGCCAGCCAGGAAACTCTGTTTGTCGATGCCATGAACCAATACCCGGTGGCGATCCATGCGGACGAGGCCAATCGCCAGCATTATGAAGTGCCCGCGGCTTTCTTTTCGCGGGTTCTCGGCCCGAGCCGAAAATACTCCTGCTGCCTTTATCCGACCGAATATACGACACTGAAGGAAGCGGAGGTTCATGCCCTCGCCGAAACGGTGAGGCATGTCGCGATCGAGGATGGCATGACGATCCTGGAACTCGGCTGCGGCTGGGGCTCGCTTTCGCTTTATCTGGCGGCGCAGTTTCCGAACTCGCGTATCGTCTCCGTTTCCAACTCCTCCTCGCAACGCGCCTTCATCCTGGCGACGGCCAATCAGCGCGGACTTTCCAACCTGTCGGTGATAACCGCCGATATGAACGAATTTTCGATCGAACAGCGTTTTGATCGTGTCGTCTCGATCGAAATGTTCGAACACATGTCCAACTGGCGGAAACTCTTTGAGCGTGCCCGCGACTGGGTGAAGCCGGAAGGTCGGCTTTTCCTGCATGTCTTCACTCACAAGGACCGCTCCTACCGCTTCGACCACGACGATCCTGCAGACTGGATCGCCCATCATTTCTTTACCGGCGGTATCATGCCGGCACATGACCTGCCTCATCGTTTCGAGGATCTGTTCGCGGTCGAGGAGGAATGGCGGTGGTCCGGAACTCATTATCGTCGTACGGCGCTCGACTGGCTCGCCAATTTCGACCGGGAGTCCGATCAGATCGAACCTATTTTCGCAGAGGTTTACGGCAAGGACGCACCCCTCTGGCTACGCCGCTGGCGGCTGTTCTTCCTCGCGACCGCCGGCCTGTTCGGTCACGATGACGGCGATATCTGGGGTGTAGGCCATTATCTGCTGAAACCGGCAAGGCTATGAGCGCGCAACGAGTTCCTCTCGATCCTCTTACCCAGGCGACGGTTACGATCGCTTGGGTCATATGTCTCAACAAGCCATTTTATCCGGTCTATGTCTGGTATCTCGTCGGCGATGGCGTCGTTGCGTCACTTGGTTCGCTGCTCGCGGCTCCGGTCTTTTTGGCAATTCCGTTCATCGCCCGTCGTTGGCCCATCATTGCGCGGATTTCGCTTCCCATCGTGGGGGCATTCGACACCTTGTTCGAGACAAAGTTATTTGGCGAAAGCTCCGGGACGGAATTGTTCTTCGGGGCCTGTATCATGCTCGCGGCAGTCTCTTTCCGAACGAAAGAAAAATGGATTCAACGCAGTGTGACAGCTGTCACTTTCGCCATCTTCCTTTTGTCGCGCTATATCGGTGGACCGCCATTCCACGGCTGGAGTGATACTGATCTTGCCGTGCTTCTCGATCTCAACATTTTCGCGGCCGCATGCCTGATGACGCTCATCGCTATACGATACGCAGGTTTGTCGACGGTTGCGGAACCCGCGAACCGGGAGAAATGCTAGGTAAATATACTGGAGGATGACATGCAGGACTTTTGGAAATGCCTCGTCGGCGTCTTCTGGCTCGCCGGAACACTCGCGCCGCACACCGCTACGGCAGCCGAGCCTGAAGTGGTCAAGGTTGGTGCTGACCATTATCGCGGGACATGGCTTGAGATCGGTCGCCGGCCGATGTGGCTGACCGATGGTTGCGTCGCCGGCTATTCCTCATATCACCGCGGCAAATCACCAGATCAGGTAATTGTCGAAGACGGATGTCGCGTCGGTAATCCGCAGGGTCGATTGAAGACTGTCCGTGGAACAGGGCGCATACTCGATTTTGACAGCGACAAGGCCAAGATGCGTGTCCGCTATCCATTGCTGATCACCTTCAACTATTGGGTCCTCTATAAATCACCGGACAAGAACTGGTTTATCAGCGCTGATCCCGACATGACCAATCTATGGATTTATGCGCGCACAGTTCCATCAAAGGCCAAACTCAAGACAATGGTCCGTAAAGCAAGTCAGCTTGGTTATGATGTTCGCAGGCTGGAGTTTCCCGAGCAATAGCGGATACTCCATTATGCACCTGCTGGAACTGGCGTAAGCCAGTTCTCAGTCTCATGTCCTGCCAATCGAGCCGCGCACTTAGGTCTTGATGGGATATGAACCGCCGGTCCGCGCTGGCGCAGGTCGATTAGTTTGCCTGCAGATCCATCAATAACCGCCGGTCAGGAAAACGGCCTCGCCAGTCATGAAACTGCAGGCCTGCGATGAAAGGAAGATTGCCGCGCCGACCATTTCTTCAGACCGACCAGCCCGTCCCATCCAGTTCAGCGTGCGGGCATATTCAGCCCATCCTTCCGGATCATCGTCGCGTCGATGGGCATTTCTGTCGGTATCGATCAGGCCGGGAGCAAGCGTGTTGAGCAAAACATTGTCCATCGCATAGTCCCGCGCCTGGCTCTGGATGAGGTTGTGTTGTGCAGCTTTCGTTGCCGCATACGCGGTTACGACACCTTTTGGACGAAGCTGGTTAATCGAACCGATGGAGACCACCCTTCCCCATTTGCGGGCAGCCATGAGTGGCAGTGCCGTCTGCAACATGTCCACGGTCGAACCGAAGTTCACCGCCACTTGAAAAGCAAAATCCTCCGGCTTCAGATCCGGCAAAGTTGCGTTGATCTGAGCACTGGCGTTGATGACCAGGATATCGACGGGAGCGATGTCTTCGGCCTGCTCGATCAGATCGCGGCCGGCACCAGGTGCCGACAGGTCGCTCACCAGTTCGTGTGCCGTGCCACCGTTTTCGACAATGCGTTGGTGCACGAGAGCCGCTCCGCCGGCTTTGGTGCCATGCAGAATGACATGTGCTCCTGCAGCCGACAGTCCTTCCGCGATGGCCGCGCCAATGCCGCGGCTGGAACCGGTGACGAGTGCCGTGCGCCCCTTCAAACCAAAGAGGGTTTCAAGATTCATTATTTCCCCCAAACAATGAAATGTGCGCACCGGCAACACCGGGACGGCAGGAAAACAAGCCGCCGGATAGTGGCGCATCGGCCAGTGTCGACGCAGGCAGGCGTGTGCGTGCGCTGGTGATGAACAGCGTGGAAAGGTCCGGTCCGCCAAATGCGATGCTCGACGGCCGCGGCACGGGCATGTCGATTACCTGATCCAGCTTGCCATTGGGCAGGTAACGTCGCACACACCATCCATCCCAGATTGCGCACCAGACGCCGCCTTCCGCATCAACGGCAAGACCATCGGGCCGACCATCGGCGACCGGAATGCGGGCAAATTCCCGACGCGCCGAGAGCGTGCCGGTCGCGGGATTGAAATCGTAGGCGTGGATCAGACCTGGCACCGTATCGACGAAATAGAAAGTTCGGCCATCCGGGCTCCAGCCAAGGCCATTGGAAACGATGATGCCACCTTCCTTGCGTTCAAACGCACCAGTTTCATCGATGCGATAGAGCGCACCGGTCTGCTTGGAGGCATCGATACGCATCGAACCAACCCAGATCGCTCCATCCGGCCCACATTTTGCGTCGTTCAGCCGGTTGCCGGCAAGGTCGGCCTCCGTATTGACAAAAGGCGCAAGGCGGCCGGAGGCAAAATCAAGCCATTCCAGTCCGTCCTGAGATGCAACCAACAGGCGTCCCTTGGAGACCGGAATGACAGCGCTGACAAGCTTGCCCGTTTCACAGGTGTCGTTGCGACCCGTTGCAGGATCAAAACGGTGAACGGCGGGGTGAAGGATATCAACCCAGTAGAGCGCATTCTCGGCCTCATGCCAGACCGGACTTTCGCCCAGCTGAGCTCCCCAAGGCAGAATGCAGCTCAGCTCGGCCGTAGGCTTCCCGGTCGTGGAGCGTGGCCGGGGCCGCGAGCTGATGGCAACGGCGCCTGCAGCACCGGTTATGCGACGGGCGGCCGCGATCAGTTCGCGCCCCACCGGGTGAATATTGGATGCCTCAAGACGCGATGAAGGGCCGAGTGCCACCAGCACACCGATCGGCGTGTTGTCGCGTCCCATCACGGGGGCAGCGACTGAATTCACACTCAGCAGATGCTCCTCATAGGAAATCGAATAACCGCGTGCCCTCGTCAGGGTCAGATCAGCTTGCAAACTTTCAAGAGTAGTGATCGTCTGCGGCGTCTGGCGGTCCAGCGTCAGGCGTTCCGTAAGTGACCGTCCCACCGCGGGGTCCTGGAATGCGAGAAGGGCCTTGCCGGGAGCGGTACAATGCAGCGGCACGCGGCGGCCAACTTCAACACGCACTGACAGTCCATTGGGCGAGCGTTCGGCCAGATATTGCGCCATAACGCCATCCAGCCGGCACAATGCGACTGTCTCGCCGAGTTCGACCGCCAGCCGTTCGAGCTCCGGTGTAGCAGCGGAGACCAGATCAAAACTCTCCCAGACCTTGTGGGACATTTCGAGAAACCGCTGGCCAAGGACATAGGTGCCGCGGGCTTCGTCCTGGCGCACCAGCCCATAGGCGATCAAAGTGCGCAGGATACGGGCAAATGTGGGTTTTGGCAGGCCGGACGCGCGCAGGAGTTCAGCAAAACGCAAAGGCTCGGGCGCATCGGCAACCATGTCCAGAAGGGTCAGGCCTTTCGCCAGTGCTGCTGTGCCACCCGGTGTCTCAGGTTTCATTGCCTCTTCTCCCCGGCGAGGCGTCGCTGCCTTGCTGCGGCGGCCTCTTCCAGCATCCGGTCGATCGTCCATTCCGCCTCAAACCCCAACGTGTTTCTGATACGCTTGTTCGAGGTGTGGTAATAAACGCCCTCACCGGGAAAATCGACTGGCACGATGGGCAGACCGGTCAACGTCGCGATACGCGGCAGAAGTTCGGCGAAATCCGCCGGTTCATTTCCACCCAGGTTGAATGTGCCGCCGGCCGCATTGGGATGATCAAGCGCAAGAAGAATGCCGGTCACCATGTCACGGGTGTCGGTTAGGTGCATTCGAAACGGCCGGCCATTTTCGTTGCGCGCCAACACATGGGCCGGCACTCCGATATCCTTCGCCTTCAGAAGATCGGCGACAGCCGTGTTCCCGAAACTCTCTTGCTGGCGGATGCGTGGGCGCAGGAAGAAGCGTGGACCGGAGAAAAAACTGTCTTCATCCAGCAATTCGGAAGCGTCCTGCGTATGCGAAAAACGCAGGATCACCGTTTCCATCGAGCCGGCCCGCTGGTGAAAGCGCACCAGTTCTTCGCCGAGCAGCTTGCTCAGTCCATAGGGTGAATTCGGCTTGAGCGGATGGTCTTCGGTTACCGGCAGGAATTCCGGGCGGTTTTCAGGATATACCTCACCGGAAGAGGCAAACACGAAACGACGTACGCCAGTAGCCGAGGCGGCATCCAGCAGGCGGCGCGTACCTTCGACATTCACAGCAAACATGAGATCACGGTCCGTCGGAGCCCAGGACATGAATGCGCCGAGATGCAGGATATCGGTGATGCCGTGAGTAGCCTCCGCCAGTCTGTCTGCATCCTCAAGCGAGCCAATAATTTCGTCTCCACCTGTTCCCGATGGACGCAAATCAAACCCCCGCACCATCCGGCCCTTGTCGCGCAAGGCTGCAACTACGGCGCGGCCGACACGCCCGGACGATCCGGTAACAAGGATCATAGCCGTTCACCCGTCTTTTGATCAAAAAGGTAGAGTTGAGCAGGATCAAAGCCAAGCCTGATCTCCTCGTCCCGCGGCAGGCTGCCCGTATGCGATACGCGAGCAATCAGCCCCTTGGATTTGCCCTCTTCACCATCAGCGATCCGGGCGCCTTCGGCGTCGAAATAGACGTACTTTTCGGATCCCAAGCTTTCGACGAGTGTTGGCCTTACACCAAAGGTGACGGGGGCATCGCCCAGAACGAGATGTTCCGGTCTAAGGCCCACCACCACCGGCCCCTGACCGCTGGTGGCTCGCGGAAGTGAAATCTGCTGGCCAAAAGCGGTAAGCTTGCCGTCGCGCAGTTCCGCATTCAGGAAGTTCATGCCCGGCGAGCCTATGAAGCCGGCAACAAACAGATTGGCAGGATTATTGAACAACTCGTCAGGTGCGGCAATCTGCTGGATTATCCCTCCCTGCATGATGACAACGCGATCAGCCATTGTCATCGCTTCGACCTGATCATGGGTCACGTAGACGGTGGTGACGCCGATACGCTTATGCAGAGCGCCGATTTCAGCGCGCATATGGACACGCAGTTTGGCGTCGAGATTAGACAGCGGCTCATCCATCAAAAATGCCTGCGGTTGGCGTACGATGGCACGCCCCAGTGCCACACGCTGGCGTTGACCACCCGACAAGTCCTTGGGTTTACGGTCGAGATAGGGAGTTACTTCCAGGATACGCGCCGCATCATCGACACGCCGGTCGATCTCGGTTTTGTCGGTGCCCCGCATTTTAAGGCCAAAGCCAATATTCTGGCGCACCGTCAGATGGGGATAAAGCGCGTAGTTCTGAAACACCATGGCGATATCGCGATCGCCGGGCGCCAGATCGGTCACTTCGCGGTCGCCGATGAAGATCTGACCGTCGGTGGCAGGCTCCAGACCTGCCAGGATCTTCAACATGGTAGACTTGCCGCAGCCGGAGGGGCCGACCAGTACAACAAACTCTCCATTTTCGATTTCCAGCGAAAAGGGTCTGAGCACGTTCAGCGCGCCATAAGACTTGCTGACATTGCGAATTGAAATATTGGCCATGCTTATTTCTCCGCGCCAGCGGTAAGGCCGCCGACCAAATAACGTTCAAGGAACAGGTAGATTGCGATGATCGGCAGAGCGATGAACACCGATGCGGCGGCGATGTCGTTCCAGTAGGTGACATATTCGCCCTGCATCGTGGTGATGCCGAGATTGGCCGTCCAGTTGTCGGGGGAATTGACCAGGAATGTCCGCGCATAGGCGTAATCGGCCCAGCTGAGCACGAAGGCATAAAGTGCTGTGGCAGCCAGACCCGGGGTTGCGATCGGCAGGACGACACGCACCATGGCACCGATCGGCGAGCATCCATCAACCATGGCCGCCTGTTCAAGCTCTTTCGGGATCGTGTCGAAATACCCTTTCAGCATCCATGTCGCGAAGGGAATGATCATGGTTGAATGTGCGAGCACCAGCGTCCAGAGGCTTCCGATCAGGCCGAAGCTTGAAAAGATCGAGAACAGGGGGATGACCAGCAGCGTGGCGGGCAGCATCTTTGCGGTGAGGACGAAAAGCCCCATCGTTGCACCACCGCGCATCGAATAACGCGACAACGCATAACCGGCACTGACCGAAACCAGCATGGAAAGCGCCACGGAACCCACCGCCGCCAGCATCGAATTCCACAGCCAGAGCAGGATCGGCTTTGCCGCCCAGACGCGGGCGAATACATCCCATTGCGGATTATCCGGCCAGAAAGTCGGTGGAAGACGGTAAAGTTCGTCGGTGGTGGACAGCGCCGTGACCAGCAGCCAGTAGACCGGGAAGAGGATCATCACCAGCGTGAAGATCACGGTTGCATAAAGTGCGAGGCTTTGTGCCAGTGTGCGTCTCATCAAGGCCTCCTCAATAGATAGATTTCGAACGTCGACCGAGCATCAGCACGCTGGCGATGATGCAGATGACCAGCGTCAGCACACCGACAGCGGCGGCACGGCCAAAATTGTGATACTGGAAGGCCTGATCGTAGGTCATGATCGACAGTGTCTGCGTTGAACGCAGAGGGCCGCCGCCGGTCAGGACCTTGATGATGGAAAAGTCCCGGAACACCCAGAGCAGCGTGAGCACCAGCGTGACGCCCAGAACTGGCATCAGAAGCGGCATGGTGATCCAGCGGAACCGCTGAAAGGTATTTGCACCATCCACCTTGGCGGCGGCGTAATAATCGGACGGGATCGACTGCAGGCCCGCAAGGCACATGATCGAGACGAAGGGAAAACCCTTCCATACCATGGTGATCGCAACAGCCCAGAAAGCCGCTGTCGAACTACTGACCCAAGGGATCATCTGGTCGGTGGAGCCAAGCTTTATCGCCAGCCAGCCGAACAGACCGAACGAGGTGTCGAACATCCAGGCAAAGATGACGACCGCGATGATTTCCGGCACAGCCCAGGGCAGCGCCATGCCGAGCCGGGCAACCGTGCGGCCCTCGAAACGGTTGTTGACGAGAAGCGCCGTGCTCAAGCCAACCGCAACGCTACCGGCGGTCACGACGACCACAAGCTTGACCGTCACCCAGCAGGCCAGCCAGAATTCCTGCGACGAAAACAGCCACACATAGTTGCTCACTGAGAACGGCCGGCTGGCGCCGCCGAGCCTCGGGATTTTGACCTGTTGAAAGGACAGGTCAATCGCCAGGATCAGCGGCCAGACGATGATGGCAGCGACCATCAGCACCGCCGGGGCGATCAGGATATAGCCGAGAAGATGCTGCCGGCTGGGACGCGCAAGGTCAAAGAACTTGCGCCGCCCCGCCTGAACGGTATCGGTCATGATGGTCTCCTACGAATGCTTTGAGTTGCCCATGGCCCGCTGGGCGAACCATGCCCTGATAGCGGGTCAGCCCTTGATGCTTTCGGCCTTTGCCTGCATGGTCTTGGCTACTGCCGCCGGATCGAGATCCTGGATAATCATCCGCTGGCTCTCCTCCATGATCATCTTGCTGAACTCGTTGTAATAGAGCTCAAGGCCGATCGGCACGCGGTCTATCCCCTTCTCGGATGCCGCCTTCATTGTCGCGAGCAGCACCGGGAAATGCGGAATGGTCTTCTCCACGCCGGAGACATCGGCCTTCGGGCTTGGCGGCGTGTTTCCGCCCATCGTCGCATAGCTGCGCTGGAATTCCGGCGTCATCGTCAGCTTGATGAAATCCCAGACGAGTTGCTTCTGGTCATCGGGAATATCGGACGGCATGGCCAGCACATTCGATGATCCACCAAGAGGCGGCGTCAGCGGCGGCGCGGCATAGACTATATCGCTCTTGGCCGAACCCTTTTCAGTTGTGCCGTAAAGCCACGGTCCGTCCAGGCGCATGGCCATCTTGCCATCGGCAAACAGCTTGCGCACATCACTGGCGCTCATGTCGACCGGACTGATGCCACTCTTCATCACAGTCTTCCAGCGCGTCAGCCCCTCGACCATCTCAGGCGTATCAATTGTGATATTGCCTTCCTTGTCGGTCCAATAGGCGCCCGCGTCGATGATGTAGTTCAGCATCTCGGTCAGATACTGGCCCGGACCACCTTTCGTCTCATGTCCCGTGCCGAACTGGTCGATGATACCGTCGCCGTTAAGATCCTTGGTCGTCGCCTTTGCCGCGGCCAGGAATTCGTCATAGGTCTTCGGCACGGCAATGCCGGCTTCATCGAGGATTTTCTTGTTATAGGCCATGACGAAACCGAAATAGTTCGTCATGATGCAGACGGTTTCGCCGTTCCATTCGCACGTCTTCTGGCCGGCCCAGCCGGTCATGTCGATGCCGTCTTTCTTCAGCCAGGGGTCGAGTGGCTCCAGCCAGCCGCTGTCTGCGAACATCTGGAATTCGAACGAGGCGAGATGGACGATCTGCGGCGGCTGGTTCGCGGCAAACAGCGTGGTCATCGTATCGGCATAGGAGCTGCGCTCAGCCTTGGTGAACTCTATCTTCACGCCCGGATGCTGCTTCTCGAACTCGGCGATGGCCGAATGCCACCAATCACCGGTTCCGGCGTCGTCGGTCTGCCAGGAAATGAATTTCAATACCGTATCGGCCATGGCCGGTGCAAAGCCGCCCATCGTCATCAAAGCTGCAGTCGCGGCGCCGAGCGCCAGTCTTTTCACTCTCTTGTTCATGGCTTCCTCCTCCAAAGAACCAATTCAGATACGTTCAAGCAGACCGAGCGCCACCTCCGATGGCTTCACCCCAAGTCCAGGCCCGGATGGCAGATGATAGAGACCTTCGCGGCTATCCATGTCACCTGAGAGAAGACGACGGTTTGGCTCGAAGATCGAATGCTGGAATTCGTGCCCCTTGAGCGTCGGCAGTGTCGATGACGCCTGCAGGCTCGCGGCCAGAAATATACCGGCGCCGACCGTGGCATGCGGGATTACGTCGATACCGTGATCAGTGGCAAGTTCACCAATGCGGATGAAATTGGTAATGCCCTTATGCCCCATTTCCGGCTGTACGATAGCAATGCGGCAACGCTCGATACGGGCACGCATGTCCCAATGGGTGCGCCATTCTTCGCCGACTGCGATTGGAATATCCGTACCCTTGGAGACTTTTTCCAAACCGGCAATATCCTCGGTCCAGACAGGTGCCTCGGCAAACCACGGATCGTACGGCGCCATCTCGGCGATCAGTTCAAGCGCCTGCTCCGGCGTCTGGTTCCAATGCATGTCGGCGGCAATCTTCGCCGCGGGTCCGAGAACCTTGCGCAGGTTCTCCATTTCCGCAGCCGGGCCGTCATCGGCCACAGGCGTTGCGAATTTGAAGGCATCGAACCCCCGATCCTGCCAGTATCTTGCCAGCTCGCCGCGGGCCTGGAGCGTCTTCTCCGGCAGACCGGAGACATAGGCAGGAAAGCTTTCGACGCCCCCGCCGAGCAGATCACGAACCGATTTTCCCGCTTCCTGACCCGCAATGTCCCACAGCGCGATATCGAGGGCTGCCAGTGCATCAACGTAGAAGCCACCGGTATAACCGCGGACCCGCATCATGTCGTAGAGATCGTCGTAGATCGCGGACGGGTCCGACGCGTCACGACCGATAACGAAGCCGGCAAGAAGATCGTTGATCAGAGCGGCAACGGCACCGGGCGCGACGATACCGTAGGTTTCACCCCATCCAACCGTACCGGCCCGCGTCGTCATGCGGACGAGAACGCTGCGGTCGAAGGTGGGATAGACCGTGCGGTTACCCTTGCGGACGATATAACCGTTCGGGTTAACTACCTCACCTTCCCGCAATGCGCCGAGATAGGGCACCTTGCGCGGCTGGGTGAGAGTAAAAACCTCAATGGTTTCGACGGGGCTGTTCATGCAGCCTCCGGAGCCAGAAGGCCGAGTTCAACCAGGTTTGCATCAATGTCCGCAATGGCCGCGGCGTCGAGTTCCGGTGTAGGAGCGCGCACACCGACGCCCTCGATCACGGCTCGACGCGCCAATACATACTTGGTCAACCGCATGCGATAAACCGCCTGCAGGACGAGAAGCGGCAGAGTGCGAACATAGATTTGGCGGGCCTCATCGCGCCTGCCGGCGGCAAGCGCCCGGTCAATCGCCACATGTTCGCCGGCAATCTCCAAGGCCGGCATGGCCGCAGTCGCGCCGCGCGCATATTCGTCGAGAATATAACGCGCGCCACCGCCACCGATGACGCCTTTCAGGCTTTCCGGCGCATGGGCGATGATGTGGCTGATCGCCGGCCCTGCCGGCAGCGTCTCTTCTTTCACATAGGAAACATGTGGCAAGGCATGGATGATCTCGACGATCGCCTGCGGCGACAGATCTGAACCGCGAGGGGCCGGCGCATTCTGGAGGATGATCTCCACGTCCGGCAGCGCCTCGACCACCTTGCCAAGAAATTCGATAAGGGCCGCTGCATCGGTTCCTACCGACTTCGGTGGCTGTACCATCAGATGGCGAATACCGAGGCCTGCCGCGATCCGGCCATGCTCCACCACGTCGCGCCAATCAGCGGCGCTTGCGCCGGCAACCACGGGTACCCGGCCCGCCACGCTGGCAACGACGATCTTCAAAAGTCCCGCACGTTCTTCTGTGGTGAGATTTTCCACCTCGCTGGCGAAACCAGGAAATACGACACCATCCACACCCTGATCGAGGGCGAACTGCACCAGCCGCGACATCCCCGCCTCATCAACATCGCCATTCGCCAAAAAGGGCGTTGGCAGGACAGGCAAGATGCCCTTCAGACCAGTTGCCATCTCTTCACCTCCCAATGAAGTATCATAATGTGACACCATGAATTCACTAATTGACACTACATATGCTTGCGCCCTATGACAAGCCCCCAGATGAAATGAGCGGAGGAGGCTCACGACATGGCAGCAGAAACAGCGGCAATCGTCGTCGAGTGGGGAACCACTTCCTTTCGAGCAACGCTGATCGATGACGACGGCAACGAAATGGAGAACATCGAGACGCCCCAAGGTATCTCGAAGCTCAGCAAGGGCGACCATGAAGCGGTCCTGATGACGGCGCTTGCTCCATGGCTGTCCACTCACGGAGCCTTGCCCATTGCCGCACTCGGGATGATCACCAGCCGCAACGGCTGGATCGAAGTTCCCTACGTGCCCTGCCCTGCAGGTCCGGCTGAGCTTGCTGCAGGCAGCTTGCGGAAATCCTTGCCGAACGGATCTGATCTGGTGTTTCTGCCGGGCCTGACGGATCCCTCACGCAGGCCCTTCCCCGACGTCATGCGCGGTGAGGAAATTCAGGTTGCCGGACACGGGCTGGCTGACGACGCAACAATCATCATCCCCGGGACCCACAGCAAGTGGACCAAGGTAAAAGCCGGCCGTATAGACAGCTTTCAAACCTTTGTGACCGGCGAAATCTTTGCGCTACTCTTGAACAATTCCTTCATCGCCCGCGGTGCAACGCAGCCACCGGTGGATGATCCGGAAGCCTATCTCCGGGGGCTTGAAGAGGCGAAGAGCTCCTCGGCGATGCTCTCCCTGCTGTTTTCGGCGCGGACCGGCGGACTGGTGGGAAGGCTTACCGCGGATCAATTGCGGTCCTATGTCCACGGCATGGTAATTGGCCAAGAGTTCAGGCAGGCGCGCGAGGCTGGCTGGTATTCGGAAGGTGACGAGGCCACCATTGTTGGGAATGACGGTCTCACCGACCTTTATTTGATCGCCGCGACTGTATTCGATCTCAAGATTACCCTGGGTGCCGACGACGTCCTGAACCGTGGCGCGCTCGATGTAATGCGTCGCTCGCTTTCATAGACGCGATGCAGCAAGGCGGCAGCTCGCCGGTGAAAAGCTTCTAACCAAATGTCCGAGGGTAAATATGTACGATTTTCCAGTCAGTATCGGCACAGGTCGACACGAAAACGATATCATCACGGTGCTGACGCGACTTGAGCGCGTCGGCCTTCCTGCCAATCCGATCGCCTTTTATGGCTCGTCTTCCTTCCGTATCTGGAGTTCCATCACAGAAGATCTAGGCTCGCTGGACGTCGTTAACCTGGGTTTCGGAGGAGGTACATTTCTTTCAGGCATCCACTACATGGATCAGCTTTTGACGCCGCTGAGACCAAGCAGGATAGCGCTCTATTTTGGTGAAAACGATATCGCCAGTGATGGCCTCACCGCCCATACGACGCTTGGCCATCTGAAGGATCTTAGAGAGCGGATTTCGCGCGTCATTCCGCAGTCGGAGGTTTTTGTTTTATCGATCAAGCACAGCCCGGCACGCTGGATTTATCGGCACGAGTTCGATTTGTTCAACCGGCTGGCAAGCGACTGGTGCGGCGGCCGGGATGACACCTCGTGGATTGAGCTCGGTACCGGCCTGATCGGCGAGAACGGCTTGCCGATGTTCCGATACTATCTGCCCGATCTGGTCCACATGAATGCGGCGGGTTATGCGGTTTGGTCAGCATCGCTTAAGAAAGTATTGCGGCTCTTAACCCCGTCCATGCCCGCTTCGACCACGCCCTGATTCAGCAAGATTGGCGGTCACCAGTTTCGAGGCGACATGCGCCGCAAAATCGGTGGTCGTGTTCGCAGCCTGCGCAGCCTCTGCCGTTTTCATACGTACCATCCTTCATACGATGAGATCCGGGCATCCTCGGCGCTATGTGGCAAAAGCGAAAGACCGTCATCATTACGGCGATATCATACACGAGGCACGGCGTTCCCTCGTTGACTATCTTGGCGTAACTATCGCTGCCTCCTTTCACGAGACGGTTATCGGCTTCGCCGATCTTCGAAAACCGGCGTGGCCGCAATCAGTGCCCGTGTGTATGCATCCTGCGGATTCGTAAACAGTCGTTGCGGGACATCGATTTCAACGATCCTGCCAGCTTTCATCACTGCGCCCCTGTCGCTGATATGGCGCACGACGCTGAGGTCATGGGCGATGAACAGGTATGTCAGGCCACGCTTTTCCTGCAGGTCAACAAGCAGGTTGATGATCTGCGCCTGCACGGAAACGTCCAGCGCCGAGATCGCCTCGTCGCAGACAATGAATTCCGGTTCGCAGGCAATCGGCCGGCCGATCGCCGCCCATTGGGCTTGGCCGCCCGACAATTCGTGCGGATAACGGTTTTCGAATAACGGGCCTAATCCCACGTCCGACAGGATTGCATGGACGCGGTCGCGAACTGTTTCCCGTGTCGCAAGGCCATGATGCAGCAGCGGAAGCGCGATGGCGGAGCCGACCGTTGCGCGCGGATTGAGCGTCGAGAACGGGTCTTGGAAAACGATCTGCAGGTGACGCCGCATGGCCCGGTTCTCTGCTGCAGTGTTCTTGATGATATCCTTGCCGCGATACCAGACGGAGCCGGAGGTCGGGCGCGTTAATTGCAGGAGGCTCATGCCGAGCGTCGATCTTCCCGAACCGGACTCGCCGACGATCGATAGCGTCTCGCCGGGAAAGACGTCGAAACTTACATCCTGCAGCGCATGCACCTGTGATCGCGACTGCCCGAATTGCCCTCCCTTAACGTCAAAGGTACGGGTCAGGTTGCGCACTGAAACGAGAGCTTCGGTCGTTCCCTGCAAGTCTGTCATCCAACAGCCTTGTTTCGTCCTGCACCACGAAACAGGCCGCGCCGCGTTCTCCGTCAATTGGCAAAAGAGCTGGCGGTTCGACCAGACATCGCGCTTCGCGCCGGTCGCAACGTGGTGCAAACACGCAGCCGGCCGTCCCTACTGGAGTGGGAGCTGCCTCTAGCGGCTATATCTCAGCGCATCTCATGGCGCATCCGCATGTTACCAATATGGATGGAAGATGAGGAAGAACATGAGTACAGGTGGTAAAGCTCGATCAAGGATGTATGTGTTCGTCAGTATAATCTTCGTTATCGGGCTCTTGCTCGCTGGTTACTACGTATTCGGCTCCCGGAGAGACTGAAACCGCCCCGGCATCGGAGGTGGTGACCCCAAAGTCGTGACACTTATCGCGCGTTCGGCAACGCTGCACCACTCAGATGAACGGTGAAACAAGACTGGAACGTTCACCACTTTCCATGGTTAAGACAGCCGCGAAGGAGGTTTCATGCAGAAATATTTCTTTCATATCAGGCAGGATGGCGTTCTCACCGAGGATCCGGACGGCTCGGAATTCACGACGTTAGATGAAGCCCATGATTACGCCGTTAGTTCGGCCCGAGAGATTCTTGCAGACAAGGTCAAAAATGGGAAGATCATCGATGGTGACTCTCTTGAGGTCGTCAGACCAGATGGATCGGTAGCGCTGACTGTCCCGCTCAAGTCCGCGCTCAAATTCAATTAGTCAAAATGCCGAAGAATTCGACGCGGTGCGCTGCTAGCGCATCGCCACACCTAGCAACCGTTCCAGGCTACCGAAGGGGAAACAGATCCCAATCGACGTCCTGGTGGCCGAGAACCGCGGCGGATATCAGGTCTGCCGCAATTTTTGCAAACGTAATGCCATTCCCTCCAAATCCCATTGATACAAAGATCCGGCTCATCCCTGGCGCAGTCCCTATCATCGGAAGCCCGTCAGGTGTGACGCCGAACGCGGCCGACCAGGAAAAATCAGGTTTGCCGAGCGAAATCCCGGTCAGATCAGCCAGCTTTTCGACAAGGACCGCTGTCTTGTGTTCGATCTTTGTCGGGTCGAGATAGGCAGCCTCACCTTTCTCGTCCTCCCCACCGACGATGACGCGTCCATCGGATGTGGAACGAAAGTAGAGGTAAGGGTCCGAGGCCTCCCATACGAGGTATTTATCCAGCCAGTCAGGTCGTTTCAGCCTTGGCTTGCTAGCCAAGGCCCATGTCGACATGAGCTTGTGGCGTGGATTTCTCAGGCATTCGAGAAACTCGTATCCACTGCAGAATATGACGTGGGCCGCCTCAATCATCTTCCCCTGATCTGTCGCAACGATGACGTTATCGCCGCCCTCGCGAACATCGGTGACCTCCAGCCCGCCTTTGACTTCCACCCCCTGTCGCCTGGCAACGCGAAAAATGCCCGTTGTCATCTGCACAGGATTTGACGATGCGGAGATCGCGCTATTGATCGCTCCACTTCGGTTGATGCCATAACGCTCCAGGAGCGCCGCCCGATCGAGATATTCGGCCAGGATTCCCACCTCTTGGCGAGCCTGCGCCTCTCTTTTCAACGCTCGCGTGCCAAGCTCTTGCCCGGAGAGAAAAAGCGTGTGCCGCGACTGGAAGTCGCAGTTGATGCCGAGATCCCGAATGAGACTCTTCAGCTCCTCGACTGCACCTGCCGACCTGCGCCAGACGCGTGAAGCCTTCTCGTGACCGATCGTTCGAGCGAGACGATGAAGCGGGACATCGATCTCATGCTGGATCATGGCAGTGCTCGCACCGCTGCTACCACGAACCGGATGGCGGCGGTCGATCGTCAGGATGCGCAATCCTTTGCCGCAGAGTGAGTGGGCCATGAGGGCGCCGCCGATTCCCGCACCCACCACAATGACATCGAAGCGATCGGATGACGGGACCTTTCTTGTCACGATAGATGCACGCGGTTTGGCGAGCCACAGGGGTTGCGCGTGGCGGAGCGGCTGCTGATGGGTGAGTGAACCGGCGGCGTCGAGCTTGCCGGACCCCGATTTCGCTCGGATCTGCGATGACACCATTATTGGCGAACTTTCGCATTACGACCGTAAATGGCTCCACGATGACGTTCTCGGTAACTGGCGGGCTTCAACCCGGCCTTTCGGCTGATACGATTTAGCCCGGGTGAACCAAACAGCTCAACTTCGTCGATCCTGACGTTCAAATGCATTCCTCCCATGTTTTGAATTGAAGATAGGAGCAGCGTGTTCCGCTGGAAGAGCGGTGAACGTACACAGTGGCCTGTTCCAGACAATTAATGGAACACTGATAGGCCGAGAGTGTTCTCGTCTCAATCGGAGGAACGGCAATGCCCCAGTTGAAAGACATTCATCCAGAGCTTACCGGAAGTTCAACAAGCAGCACGACGTTCGGTCGATCCGTGGAGAGTAAAAGTCAGATCGCGGACTCTGCACCGTCGAAGTTCGTTGGGGAGGCTCTCAATATTTACCGGCTTGAGCCGATAGCTTCTGCAGATGATCCCGCGTGGGCTAACAAGCCGGGACACGGTGTGGTGGTCGTCGCGGCACGTACATCCGGAGACGCACGAATAGTGGCCGCGGAACGAGAGCTGGATTTTATGGAAATCGACGCGGCTCCCGCCGACGATGTATCAACCCGGACCGCAAGCGCTTTTAGGGATGAAAAGCTCTACACGGTTGTCGAAATCGAGCACGGGCGGTGCGACTTGGTTCGCGGAGTAGTTGAGGGCGATATCAGGATGGACATTATCAAGCCGCTTAGCATGTAATGCGGTGGTCTTCGATGGCGGGTAAGGTGTTCGGGCAATTGAGGACGGCCTGAGGAACTCCGTGACCTACGCCGCGGTGACGGCGGCTCTCATGGGCAGAAATTCTCGAAGACCGTACAAAGCAACATGACGAGGAACCGGGAAGTTTCAGAAGCGTTCAGGCGATACCAACAACAAGTCGTTTATCGGAGGTTATTATGGGTCGCGGTATTCTTCTTTGGCTTCTCGGCGTGCCGTTGCCGATCGTCATCCTTCTTGTTCTATTTATGCGCTAGGAGAATGACATGCCTCTCTATCAATCTGGTGTATCAGATGTCGGAGTTGAATCCTCGGCCTCGGCTCTCAGTTGGGCTCCGGTAATAGGTGGCGCGGTCGCTGCAGCGGCCACTGCGCTCATCCTGCTTCTGCTGGGGGCCGGCGTTGGCCTGACGATGGTTTCGCCATGGTCGGGAGAAAGCGCTTCATTCACCACAGTAAGTATCACGGCAGCAATCTGGTTTGTGGTGGTCCAGTGGCTCGCTTCCGCGCTCGGCGGCTATCTGACGGGGCGGCTGCGCACGAAATGGGCCGGCGTGCATACCGACGAGGTGTTTTTTCGGGACACCGCGCACGGCTTTCTCAGTTGGGCGCTTGCAACAGTGGTCGTTGCAGGATTGGCCGGATCTGCTTTCACAAGCCTTGTAGGCGGCGGGGTTCAAGCATTGGCATCTGCCACCTCGACTGCGACGATTGCCGGCGCTACATCCGGCAGCACTGACAACACAGGTCCTAACGGGGCGGCCGGATATTTCACTGATGCCTTGCTTCGTCCCCAGGATCTGCGCAGTCGCGTGCAGACTGACGATGCGGCCGCAGTTGCGGAGGTTTCCCGTATCCTCCTCAATTCCGCAACGGCTGGTTCGATGCCCGACGAAGACAAGACCTACTTGTCGGCCGTCGTGGCGTCTCGCACTGGGCTCACGCCCGAGGAAGCAAAAGCGCGCGTCGATGCCGTGCTGCAGCGGATCGCACAGGCGAAAGTTGAAACGCAGGAAGCAGCAGAAAAGGCTCGTAAGTCAGCCTCCACAACGGCGATGCTTGGCGCACTCTCGCTCTTGGTAGGTGCCTTCATCGCTTCTGCGGCAGCGGCACTTGGGGGACGACAGCGAGACGACGAAGAAGCCGCACTTATCGCTAGGTTCTGACACGTTCTACGCGTCGGCGATGACAATCCAGCCGACGCGACTTCGCCAATCTTCATCACGTAGTCCCGGATGCATTCGCGAAAAAGCTTCAGTGCCTTCAGGCCCGCCGGAGTAAGAGCGACGAGATGTCCAGACGTTGGTTTCCTCCTTGAATGACGAGAGGGATGAGCCCGGGCTCGCCCATTAATCAGCGTATTGAAATTCCATCATCAAAGCGTGAAACCTTTTATCTCAAGCGCCGTTAAGGGGCTCATGAGTGATCGCAAAATCGACCCCACCACTGAAAAACTTGCAACATTCCAGGGTGCTGAAGTCTCTCCACCGAAGGATGAAGAACACTCAGAGGCTGAGCCGGTACCTGAGGCCATTGAGCCCGATCATGCAATGTCACCCGAGGAAGCCGAGCAGGCCCGCAAATCCTATCTTTTAAAGCGCTTCTGGATCAGTGCGCGCGGCTATTGGAGCCGTCGTGGTGACCGTCTGGCATGGCCAGTCTCCATTGGGCTCCTCGCGTTGATTGGTCTGAACGTCGGTTTCCAATATGGAATTAACGTCTGGAACAGAGAAATTTTCGACGCAATCGAGCAACGCAATGCCTCGTCGGTCTATTATCTGGGAGCTCTGTTCCCGCCGCTGGTACTAGGCAGCGTAGCCTTGGTTACCATTCAGGTATTCGTGAGGATGCTGATCCAGCGACGTTGGCGTTCCTGGCTGACAAAGGCATTGATCGCGCGCTGGCTTGCCAATGGTAGATATTACCAACTGAACCTGATCGGTGGAGACCATCAAAACCCGGAAGCGCGAATTTCCGAAGACATGCGGATCGCAACCGAGTCTCCAGTGGATTTTGTGTCAGGTGTCATCTCTGCCTTTCTCTCTGCCTCGACCTTCATCTTCGTACTCTGGACGATCGGCGGCGCCTTAACACTGCCGGTCGGTGGATCGCTTGTTACGATCCCGGGGTTCCTCGTTGTCGCCGCGGTGATCTACGCATTCGTAACGTCAGGCTCGATCGCTTACATCGCCCGCAATTTTGTGCAGGTCTCCGAGGTCAAGAACCAGGTCGAGGCCGAGTTTCGCTATACACTCACTCGGGTTAGGGAGAATGGCGAAAGCATTGCTCTGCTCGGAGGTGAAGAAGAGGAGCGAAACGATCTCGACAGAACGTTTCAGAAGGTGCGTGAGCAATGGCGCCAGCTTGCTCATCAATATATGCGCACTACGCTCGTCTCGCACGGATCGATGCTGATTGCTCCCGTGGTGCCGGTCTTGCTATGCGCGCCAAAATTTCTAGATGGAAGCATGTCACTTGGTGAAGTCATGCAGGCAGCATCGGCGTTTACCATAGTCCAGACTGCCTTTGGGTGGTTGGTCGATAACTATCCCCGTCTTGCAGACTGGAACGCCTGTGCTCGCCGCGTCGCGTCGCTGATGATGTCGCTAGACGGCCTCGAACGCGCCGAAACCAGCGACAGCCTCGGCCGCATCGCCAGAGGCGAAGCTGCTGACAATACCATGCTCAGTCTTCGCGATCTGTCCGTGTCCCTCGGTGACGGTAGAGCCGTCGTGAAGGAAACCCAAGTAGAGATTGAACCGGGCGAGCGTGTGCTGGTAGCCGGAGAGTCCGGCTCTGGCAAAAGCACATTGGTGCGGGCAATCGCAGGGCTATGGCCTTGGGGCGAAGGAAGTGTCAATTTCCGTGCCAACGCTCGATTGTTCATGCTTCCGCAGAAGCCTTATATTCCGACTGGATCACTTCGCCGGGCGGTCGCTTATCCGCAAGAAGCTGATAGCTGGGGCACCGAAGAAATCGGTTCAGCGCTGGAGAAAGTTGGCTTGGGACATCTCAAGGGCAAGATCGCCGATGAAGCCCCTTGGGACCACACCTTGTCCGGCGGCGAAAAACAACGGCTGGCGTTTGCCCGGCTTCTGCTGAATGCCCCCGACATTGTTGTACTGGATGAGGCAACTTCGGCGCTGGATGACAAAAGCCAGGACAAGATCATGGAGACGGTCATTAATGAGTTGCCGGATGTTACGATACTGAGTGTTGGTCACCGAGCAGAACTTGAGGCATTTCACAGCCGAAAGATCACTCTTGAAAAACGGGATGGCGGGGCAAGGCTTGTCAGCGACGTGGACCTCATTCCGAAGAAAGGGAACCGCATGTCAATCTCTCGGATGTGGGGGAAGAGAAAGGATCGACATTGACTGCAGTCCAGCCAGAGGTTAACCAGATAACGATGGCCCCCTCGCTGCGTTCTCTGCTTCACGATGCGGTAATTCTTCGATAGTCGCGACTATGTCTGCAAAACATACTGGGATTGGTGCCACCCATTTCACGGAATCGTTTCCATCAACGAGGGAGGCCGTGAAGCGGTCGAAGGTGAATCTGTAAGTCTTGGCAACATCGGCCGGACCTGCCACGCAGCGACAGCCTTGCTCGAGGGCCGTAACTTCGGTTCGTGAAACCTCGAAAACAACGATTGCCCGTTCCTGTAGCTCTTGCACGTGTAGCTGGAGTTCATCCAGCTGCTGACGTCGCAAGCCGGTATCGTCTCCCGCGACCAGTAAAATCCATTCCGGTTTGCAATTGGCCTCAAACAAAGCAGACATATGCTGACCCTTCACAGCGAGATTTGCAGCCCGTACGGCCACACCGCGGATACCGTAAAACCGGTAGCAAAAGAGAAGGTTCCTGCGAAGGCGGGCGTGCAAGTGCTCATTTATGTGAACCGCAACCGGCGCGCGCAGCCCTGAACCCGTCGCCCGCCGCGCGGAGTTTCCAAGGTGTTTGATCAAGCAGGCCCGCGGCGTTCACTGTTCCATCGCAAGCGACAAATTCGAAGAGGTCGAACCAACAGATATCGCGCGAAAGGCTGATTGATTAATGCGATGTCCGTCTCAGGCATGCCAGATGGCAGCAGTCCTTAAAGCGAGCAAGCTCGCGATCGAGGCCTGACTTCCTTTGTATCCATTGCCTAATATTATCGCTGAGATCGGAACTTGTCCCGCCACTCGACGTTCTCACGCCGCAGATATGTAGGGAGTAGAGCATTATGTCTGGTCCAAACGCACGATGGAAAGAGCCTGTTGAGATCGCCTTGCCAAACGGCTCACATAAGGTGAGCGGCCCGTTCGAAGCGCTTGCACACATGATGGAAAACTGGCCTGCTTCACAGGGGCTGGATTTCGTCCGCGCGCGAAGCGCCTGCCGCGGCGCGATTGCTGGATACAAGACGATCGATGAGGCACGAGTAGCTTTTGAAGCGGCGGCGGCCGAAGCTCGCAAACAATTCGATCTCCGCCGGCATTGAGCGTGCGCCAGACATGCCGACCTCACTCTACACCTGACCAGTAACGAACGCTTCAATCTGCAAGGTCGTTTGCATTGAATACAACACGTAAACACTATGGAACTCTCGGTATTTTCCTGACGCTCGTACTCATCACGGGCTTCACCCTTGGGATAACCATCCGACCTGGCGATTGGTACGAGACGTTGGTGAAACCGTGGTTTACGCCCCCGAACTGGTTGTTCGCGCCGGCGTGGACATTAGTTTACATCCTCATTGCCATCGCCGGTTGGCGGGTCACAATCGGTCATGGTTTGAGTTCCACACTATTCCGCCTGTGGACCTTGCAGATGCTTTTGAACTGGGCCTGGACACCAGTCTTCTTTGGTTTTCGCCAAGTCGGCTTAGGCCTTGCCGTCATCGTTTGCTTACTTCTGGTGGTCATGGCTTTTCTGATCAAGGCCCAAGACCGAGTGGCCCGATGGTCTTTCGTGCCCTATGCGCTCTGGCTTGCCTACGCGACGTCGCTCAATGCCGCCTTCTTCTTTCTGAACTAGAAGAGGTTGGCACAGGCTCCCGGCCCGGCATCCACGGAACGAACGCTGTGGCAGCGAGTTTCAGTGGCACGTCCTCGACTTCTGGAGAGCCACATGGCGGCGCACACCTTGGAAGAACTATCAAAACAGCTGCAGAAAATCGATTTCTGCATGCTCCAAACGAAGAACGAACCTAGCGTGTTCAGCGTTCGCCCGATGAGCAACAATGGTGACGTCGATTATGACGGCGACTCCTATTTCTTCTCATACGATCAGACCCGTAAGGTCAGCGACATCGAGCAAGACGCTCGCGTCGGCCTGACGTTTACCGCGCCACCCAGCTTACTCGGTGAGCCCGGCATATTCCTGGCGATCGACGGTACCGCAAGCCTGATCCGTGACAAGGCGCAGTTTGAGGCTCACTGGGTCAAAGACCTTGAGCGGTGGTTTCCGGAAGGGATCGATACCGCTGGAATCGTGCTGATCAAGGTCTCGGCCACCGAGATACAATACTGGGACGGCGAGGAGAACGGCCGCATCCCTCTCGCAAAGCGCGAAGCTTGCTGAGTTTTGCGTGATGGACTGGCAGGACCCGGGCGAGCTTCAATTTTATCGAGTGAGAGGATGACGATGAGCCTCAAACATACACGCGTCCAGCATGAAGGCGCCGGTCACTGGGTCGTCGATTTCGTCGGAGATGACGGGGAGGCCGTATCAGTGAAGGTAACCGACCACGAATTGTCGGACGAAGACCGCATCGTGGAGCAAGCCAAGCGTGTCATGATCGAGCTGACAGGCTTCGGGACCCGAGGCGGCAAACCGACTTTAAACCGATACGACGCGTTGAGTAATGGTGATCTCGAAGATGACAACGTAGCGCTCAAAACTACGCATTGATGATGCGAGCGCTTCGATGACGATCGATACCTACAACGTCAATGGAATCGACGGTCGTCTTGAAATCCTTCTGCGTTGGCTAAAGGAAGACAAGCCGGATGTTGTTTGTCTGCAGCAACTGAAGTCCACTTCCTTTCCCCAAACGCAAATCTACCGCTCCGGATAGGGTGCCTCTACCTGCCGAACGGCAACTCTGCCCCAGGCCCCAAGTTCGACTACAAACTGCGCTAGTTCCGGCGGCTCCAGGAATATCTAATGAAAATTCTGGAGCCGGACATTCTCGCCCTGCTGGTTGGCGATTTCAATGTCATGCCGACTGCATTGGGCGTTTACAAGCCGGAGCGTTGGATCGCTGACATGCTTTTGTCAAGCGAAGTGAAGATTTGCCCCCTCTTGGAGGTGCGGACAAATTCTTGGACTGCTTATGCTGCAGTTCCGAGGTTTCGGCGGTATTCGGCGGGGCCAAAGCCGCCGAGTGAGAGCTTTATGCGATGCTCATTGTACCACTGGATGTAGGAATGCAGCTGCTGCATGAAGTCGAACAGGGTCGTATTGATCCAGGTACGATTATAGAACATCTCGTTTTTCAGCCGCCCAAAGAACCCCTCGCAGGCCGAGTTGTCCGGCGAGCACCCTTTACGTGACATAGACCGGATCAGTTGAGCTCGCTGCACACGGGACAACCAGCCGGGCCAGCGATAATGGGCACCCCGGTCGGAGTGCACAATAGGTCGGTCGGGACTGCCGGTGATTGTTTCGATCGCGGCATCAAGCATCGTGTTCACGAGCTGGGGCATCTGGACGTGTGCTTACAGACCAACTGACCACAAGGCCATCGAAACAATCGATCATGGGCGACAGATACACTTTGCCTGCTGGCAGGTGGAATTCGGTGATATCGGTAAGCCACTTCTCGTTGAGCCTTGCAGCATGGAAATCACGATTGACCAAATGTTCCGGCGCAGTGTCTACACCGCCTACCAATGGTCACGACCAACTGCTCTTGCTTCATCAAGCGGCGGACCACCTTTTCGGAGACCTGTTCTCCGCCTTTGGCCAGTGCCGCATGAATGCGTCTGTAGCCGTAGCAGTTACGGTTGGTTTCGAAAAGCACGACGATGGTCTGGCGAAGATCTGCGTATCGGTCCTCGAGAGAAAGCAGAGACCGGTGATAAAAATAGGAGCTGCGGGCGAACTCAAGCCGGATGAGAAGTTCTGCTAATGGATATGTGTCTCGCAGGGCATCAACCAGCAGTGTCTTTTCCCGGTTTCCCAGGAGCCGCAGATCGATGCCCAGATCTTTTTTTACGAGTTCGTTCGCCTTCGTAAGCAAATCATGTTCGAGTTTAAGGCGCTACACATCACTGCGCAGGGCTTCAAGTTCACGCTCGAGTTCGTCTCGGCTGGCGGTTGGTGATAATTTGCGACGGCGTGTCATGGATGCAGGGACCTCACGACCAAGTTTCTGGTTCTTCCAGTCGTACAACGTCTGCCGGCTTACGCCTACCTTCTGAGCCACCACGCGGGCACTGTCACGCCTGGAGCACAGATCGATCACGGCCGTTCGCTTCTGCTGCTCCGATCTGATGGTACCGCTTGAGTTGCCGGTATGAACTCGCCGCCTGTCGCCGGGCTGATATTCATCGATCCAATCCGAAAGCTTTTGACAGCAAGGGTAGCCAAGCGCTTTAATGGTCCATGCCAGGCAACGGCCATGCTCCAGATAGTGCTCAACAGCAATCCTCCTTCGCTCATCCGAATAACGCTGTTTCATAAGCACATATCTTGCCGACAAGTCGTTGCCAGATGCGAATTCGCGATTTCAATGCTTCAGAGCATTCTTCGTCGGATACCCCAACTGGCGGATGGTGGCATTCGCCCGCTTGCCAAGCTTGATATAGAGCTTCACGGCCCTCATGCGGTCTTCGTACGAATACATGAACTATCTCCTGTTAGTCCAAGTTTTCGTCCGTACCTCCGGGGGGTCAGTTTCTCACTTCGCCTGACAGCTTTATCGCCCCGAGGTCCGTCAAGCCAATTCGGACTTTATCGAACAAGGCTGGACGGATGCGATCCGCCATCTGCATCCAGACGAGCGGATCTACACATTCTGGAAATATCCACCCAGCGCTCGCTCTTCTCCAGCCAACCGGGCTTCGGCTACAAGCGCCCTGGTCCCCAACGCAACTGCCTCTATCTTCGGCTGGTAGGAATTTTTTGCTTAAGGAAAACTTGGCATGAGTATCGCGACGACGCGCGAGGATTTTGAAAACCGCAAATTTTTCGCAGGGATTGCACGCGGTATTGCAGGGGCCCTTCTCTTCGCGCTGCCGATGCTTATGACAATGGAAATGTGGCAGCTCGGCGTTTACATGGACCGCAGCCGTCTGCTGCTCCTTCTCCTCGTCAATATCCCCCTGCTGATCATTCTCTCCGACAGGGTCGGCTTCGAAGAGACATCCACGTGGCGGCAAGCGATCCGTGATGCAAGCATTGCCTATGCTCTTGGTATCGTTTCCTGCGCATTGATCTTGGTTGCGATGGGAGTCATCAAGCAAGACCAGTCAGCGCACGAGATTATTGGCATGATCGCGCTTCAGGCCGTGCCCGCGAGTATAGGTGCGATGCTGGGCCGAAGCCAACTCGGTGGGCAGTCGGATAATAGAAACGACGAAGCGGGCGGAAACGATGACGACCCCGTTCACGAAAGGGAGACAGGCTACGCTGGGGAGTTGTTTCTCATGGCTGTCGGTGCCTTGTTCCTCAATCTCAACGTTGCGCCCACCGAAGAAATGATCCTGCTGTCTTATAAGATGACGCCGTGGCACGCCCTCGTCATCATCGCCGCCTCGCTGGCGGTGATGCATGGTTTCGTCTACGCACTGTCTTTTAGGGGGAGCCATGATCTCGCCGAGGGAACGCCAAGCTGGCATGCTTTTGTCCGTTTCACATTACCTGGATATCTGATCGCTTGTTTGATCAGTGCCTATTGCCTTTGGACGTTCCACAGAACCGATGACATCGGATCCACCCAAATCCTGATGACTATTGTCATCCTGAGCTTCCCCGGCGCGATCGGCGCCGCGGCCGCTCGCCTGATCCTGTGAGGCCGCGATGACCAAAATCTCGAACGGTAAAAATATCGAGGCCGGCGCCCCTCACTGGATCGAATGGATCACAGGTGCTGTCTCCGGGATCATCGTAGTTGGCGTGATCGTCTGGATAGGAAAGGACGGGTTCCTGGACCGCGATACCTCGCCGAACCTTCATGGGAAGGTAGTGCAGATAGAAGAGCGCAGCGATGGGTTTCAGGTCTTATTCTCAATCGAAAACGCTTCCAGTGCAACCGCATCCCAAGTGAAAATTCTAGGAGAAATAAGAGAGCAAGGCTCGGTGCTGGAAAGTAAGGAAACCATCTTGGATTACGTTCCCGGACATTCCAAGGCTGCCGGCGGACTGATTTTTCGGCAAAATCCGACGGGGAGGGAGCTCGAGGTCAGAGCAACGGCTTTCAGTGAGCCGTAATTGTCAAGCTGACGCGACGTTCAGTCGGAAACTGCCGGGCCAAAAATTACGATCAGAAGGAAGGCAGCGACAAGCGAAGACACCGAACTGAGTTAAGGCAGCTCTGTATCTTCCCTTGAGGGCCGAAATCAATTGCACTGTCGGTGTTCACGTAGATCGCCGTCCCGCATTCGCATCTTCGGCAAGAACCAGGCTCACCGGCGGCGAGCCGCTATCGTCTCCTTGGATGATTGCCGACACATAAGCGAGTGCGTTCTTCATCCCGTTCATCGTGTAAGGCTTCTCTATTGCGCCAAGAGCACCAGCGAAATCATCGGGAATTTTCTTGATGTTGCCACTGACGAACACGTAGGGAATACCTGCAGCAGCAAGCTCTCGCCCGACATCGATGCCCGTGGGACCATCCATGAGATGGATGTCCACAAACGCAAAATCCGGTTTGGAACTGCCAATCTGATGGCGTGCCTGAGTGCTGCTCATGGCAAGCCCGGTCACGATATGTCCTGCCATTTCCACCTCGCTTTCGAGCTCCATGGCAAGCAGCATCTCATCTTCTACGATCATAACTTTCAATGCGTATTCTCCTGATGGTCGCCGACGAGAAGGACGACGTCGACAATCGTCTTCTGCCCGTCCCGCTTCCGTTCGATTTCAGCGCCGAGCTGCAGGGCGGAGGCCTCAAGCAACATCCGTCCAAGCTCAGCACTTTCGCTGTCAGGCTCGACCGGCTCCGAGGTGTCTTCGACACGGATCAGAAAGTGGCCATTGAGGCGTTTTACGACAACATGGATATCGCCGCCGCCATCGCTTAGCCCGCGCCGGACGGCATCCCCGACGAGCTCGTTGACGATCAGCGAGAGTGGTGTGGCCTTGACGGCTGGCACGAGCAGAGGTGACAGATCCAGCGAAAGGCGAATGTCCTTGCGGCCCGTTGCATCGACAAGGTCGGTGACAAGCTCTCGTGTGAACTCCGACATGTCGAACTTCGAGACATCGTCCAGGGTGAACAACTTGCGCTGAACCGTGCTGAGCGCTTCGATCCGGTTCAGCACCGACATTAGAGTGCGTTTTTGTCGATCATCCTTGGTGACACGCGCCTGAATTTTGACGATCGAGGCCATCGTCAAAAGATTATTCTTTACCCGATGGTCGACCTCGTGGACGAGGAGCGTGCGGGCGTCCAGCGCAGAGCGCAGGTTCGCCGTGTGTTTTGCAACCTCCGCCTCGGCCTGATGCCGCGCGGCGGCCAGATCCGCTTCCCGACTCTTGACCGGCGTGAAGTCGAGCTGGGAAGCAAAGAAATAGATGATCCTATTTGCTTCATCGCGCACAGGGCTAATGAATACGGCATTCCAGAACGTGGAGCCATCCTTGCGATAATTGAGGATGTCCACGGCCACGTCCTGACCGGCTCCGATCCGTTCGCGCATGAGCGCGATGGTATCCCGATCAGTCTCAGGCCCCTGCAGAAAACGACAATTACGGCCGATGACCTCATCGTCACTATAGCCCGTTAGCTTTCTAAAAGCCTCGTTGCAGAAGATAATCGGGTTGTCAGCTTGGTTTGGATCCGTGACGATCATTGGCATACGCGTGGCTTTGAACGCCGCCGCGAATGGGTCCTCACTCACGTGCCCGGCGACCAAACGGTCCCCGGCGCTGCGTGCTTCGCGTTGGTGTTGATCCTTTTCCTGCATATTAGCCCTGATTGAGTTGCGTCACGAGAGAAGTCATGGCGGGGAAAATAGTTCCTGCTGGTCATGCCCTGCCGTGTGGCGGCATTAACGCTTCGATTTCGCAGATGACCCCGGCAGAATCATATATGATCGTCGATGTTCCATTGAGCTCGGCCGCCAGCAAACGCTCGACCAGTCGAGATCCGAAGCCCGTCCTGGTCGGGGCACCTACGCTCGGCCCGTCCCTTTCCTGCCAGCGGAGACGAAGAGAAGTGGTTTGGGGGGCATAGAGCCAGGTAATCGATACTTTGCCCGTCGGTACGGAAAGGGCACCGTACTTGGCCGCGTTCGTTCCAAGTTCATGGAGGGCGAGCGACAATGTTGCAACGGCCTTTTGGGGCAGCAGAACTGATGGACCGGAGATTTCGAAACGCTCCGGCGGGTAAGGTGCAGCCACCCGCTCGACCACAGCAGCGAGATCCGCGCTTTGCCAGTCACCTTCTGCGAGCAGATCGTGAGCGTGCGCCATTGCCGACAGCCGCGCTTCGAATGCGGCTACCGCATCTGTTGTATAAGTCGTCTTCGCAAAGGTCTGACGCGCGATAGCGATCACTGTCGCGAAGACATTCTTCACCCGGTGATGCAACTCGCCGATCAAAACCGCCTGAAGCCGATCGGCCTCCATTTTTGTGGAAATATCATGGGCGATTTTCGATGCCCCGACAATCTTGCCGGCAGTGTCATGAATGGGTGAGACGCTCAGCAGAACGTCGACCAGATGGCCGTCCTTGCGGCGACGCTTGGTCTCATAGGCCTCGATTACGGAGCCGGCTTTGATCTGCTCGAGCAGAGCCGGCTCCTCTTCGGCCCTGTCTTCTGGCACCAAAGCCAGAACAGACTGACCAAGGATCTCATCGGCTTTGTAGCCATAAAGCCGTTCAGCACCGCCGTTCCATGATGCGATAGTCATGTCCAGGTCTATCGCAAGGATCGCATCGTTTGAGGACGCGATGATCGAGGCTAACCGGCGCTCTGCCTCTTGAGTCTTTTTTCTTTCACTGATGTCGATCGAAACGACAGCAACCTGATGGATACGCCCTTGTGCATCGCGCAGCGCAGAAACGGTATTGTTAACCCACACGAGACTGCCATCTTTCCTCACATATCGCTTCTCCATGTCGAAGCTTTCGCCGGTGGCTGCAAGCTGGCTGAACAGCCGGTTTTGCTCGGGCATGTCATCGAGGTAGGTGATGTCGGCGATACTCTTTCCGATGAGCTCCCGTTCTTCATAACCAACGATTTCGCAAAACCGCCGATTGACGTGCAGGATCTCCCCTTTCAGGCTGCCTTGGCCGATGCCGGCTGCCGACTGCGACACGACAGCTCTTAGCCGCTCCTCGCTTTCCTGCAGGGCCTGATCGGCGCGAACGCGGTCCGTCGTTTCATTCACGATGCAGAAGACGCCTCGCACGACCCCGTCCTCGTCATGGATAGCGGAATACGAGATGTCGAAATAGACGGTTTCGGGGTAGCCATGACGCTCGATGTAGAAGGGGCGATCCTTCGCGGCGACTGTCTCACCGGTGTCCATCACACGGCACAAGAGTGGCTCGAGATCGTCCCAAAGCTCGGGCCAATTCTCTCGCGCGGGTCGGCCAAAAGCTATAGGATGCCGATGGCCGATGGTCGGAGCGTAAGACTCATTGTAGAGCGCGACCAGATCTGGTCCCCAGAACATGACGATCTGGGCCTTTGCCGGCAGCATGATATCGACAGCGGATTGCAGACAGCGAGGCCATGCTGGTGGCGGACCGAGGAAAGAACCGTCCCATCTTCCGCTCTCGATCAATCGCGAGATCTCGTCCGTCCCTTTGAAGGTTTTTCCAGTCTCGCTTCGCATTGGTACCCGCTCTACTTGCCGCTGCGATATTGCACATCGTGTTCCCGATTGGTTGTTGGCAGATTTATGGCGGCAGATGACTGCTGCAAGGCCATTCCGCAATGAATTCGGAAAGCGAAGGTAACCGACCTTTGAGGTTAGAGGCATCCAATGCAGGCCCTCTTCAAATCAAAGCCTGCTCTGCCAAGCTTTCATTTCTGAACTCTGGTCACGGCCCATGACCGACGTTGACATGCCACCTGGCATAGGATGGCATGCCGCTCGCCGCGATTATTCGCGACCGCTCGCCACCGATCAAGATCATTGTGTCTGACCATGTCGACGACGCCAGGCGATCTAATTCCAGCCGAAACAGTTTTCTTCTCGACCTTATCGAGAAGAACAAATCATAGAGACAATTGATGCCATTATAGGCATGCAATCATCGGCTAGCACTGTCTGCAAGTGCCTTGTGGTCATCCATAGTTCGGACGAAGTCAGGCAGTGCCTGGTGTCCTTCCCAAGAAGAATTGTCTTCCAAAATTCGAGGATTTCTTCGCAGGCACGAGAACTCTTTCGTCTCCGTACCTCGTAGGAAAATAAAGCGGAGTCTTATTTTCTCCGTCGAAATTCGCCCGCGGCAATACTCTCAAGCCCCGACATATCTGTTACAAAGAGCTTTTGTCGCCCGCCCAGCACAAACCCCATTTGTTCCCACGCGCTTAAAATGCGCGAAACTGTGTGAAGGGTAGTGCCGGTCATTTCCGCAATGTCCTGCCGGGAAATCAGGAAATCGATGCGGATGCCACGCTCCTCCTGTTTCCCCGCCTTCTTGGCAAGGCGCAGAACGGTGTGAGCAACCCGTCGTTCCACTTCCTCGGTCGACATTTCGCGGATGCGAACATGTGCTTCTTCCAGTCTCTCCCCAATAGTCTGCATGGCCGTCACGGCAAGGCGCGGATTGTGCTCTACAAAGCTCGGCCAAAGCTCCGTTGGCCAAGCCAGCGTGACACTTTCGGCTACGGCCGTTGCCGTGCCTGGGTAGTCCGTACGCTGCAGTGCCCTGGCAAAGCCGAACAAATCACCTGGATGCACGACCCTGACAATGATCTGCTGGCCGTCTTCCGTCACCTGCGTCACCTTGAGCCGGCCGTGCAGAAGAAGAAAGAAACTGTCGGCGGATCCGCCTTGTTCGAAAACTGCCTCCCCTTGGGCAAAGCGCCGTGCAGACGCATGTTGCAGCAACCGATCCAACTCATCGTCCGGCATAAGGTCGAAAAGCGAAATAGATCGAATAAGCGAGCGGTCGATTTTCAAGGTGGCTTGTTCCTCGGTGCGAAGCCGGTCAGGTCGCGTTCATAGTGAAACGCAGCCCACTTCCCTCCCTGAGGAATCGGCATGAGTAACGCTACATCGGACGACCCGAAATGGCAAAAAGCAGCGGCGCATACCACCGTCTGTCACGCACGAGGCGAAAGCCTACGTTGTCGGGTGGTGCGCCGACCGAACAACCGCCACCTTTAGGTTCACGAATAAACGAGCTCAACGGGGCGCTGTGTTTGCCGGCCGTAATATAGATACCGCAACTTTCGGCTTCCGATATCGGCTTCGAGTACCTGTCCAGCATGACCCTGCGCAGGCAGGTTGATGTCCATTCCCATATATTTCCTCCGAAATCGGCAAGGCCGTGTTCGTTCTCGCCAAAACTCCCATAGGGTTGAGGATGAGGAAGACGCGAGGCTTTGCGCGCGGTTTCGCGTTCATAGTCCGCCAGCCAACGCAATGCGGGATTCTTGCTGTCCGGATCGATGCCGAGTGCATCATCCGGATATTTCGAGCCTGCAGCAAACGCCAGTTCTTCAATGGCCGGCAATCGCCAGATCTCTCCGGTTTTATGAGAAAGCCAGCGGGCATACATGGCCGCATCGTCAAAGCTTACCCCGGTCACGGGCAAATCCGCGCCTGACGATGTCGGCAAATCGCGGCGAGTACAGCCCCCTTCGAGAACACATTGATCGTAGCTCTCGGCACTTACCTGATACTTCATGATTTCCAACGGCTGTCGGAGAGTTTTGGTCATCGGCGCGTCGACGGCGAGGCCATTGCGAAAGAACTCCCCACTTTCACGATACTCTGAGCGACCCGCAGGGATGCTGATGGTTTCAGGAACTGGGCCGCCGTTTCCACGCGTCGGTAGTAATCCAGACTGAAAGCCAATTGCGCCCGTCAAGCCGACAACAAGTGCGAACGGAAGAGCGATTGACGAAAAGGCATTACGAAGAAGAGCGGCATTGACAAACGTCATAGGATCCTCCGATCCCTCCGGCCTCCTCTGACCGGCACGGAGATGCGGCTCGGCACTCGATCCGAGGCCGAGCCAAACATCGTCAACCCGAGGTCGGCGAGACCACGGCTGTCATAAGGTCATCGTTCCAGTCGCCCGTCACCTTGAAGTGGCCGGCCGCGCCAAGTTCGAACGCCTCGATCAGATTGTGGTTTACATATGCATAGATACCAGGCTGCTGGAACGTGTAGTAAGCCGCACCTGCAGCGCCTCCAGGGATGAACCATGTTTCCTGATCGAGTTCTGGCGGATTGGCGAACTTGCCGGTAGCCCAGACATAGTCGCCATGGCCCCCGATGAGATGCGGACGCGTATCTCTGTTGGCTTGCGAATGCAGGATCAGGACGCGGTCGCCAACCTTTGCCTGCAAGGCGTTCTCACCCGTCAAAGCGCCGACCGCCCCGTTAAACACGACATGTGTCGGGGTTAGTGTCTTCATTGCTTCCAGGACATCCGGATAGGCTTCACCAGCACTTTCGTACTTCTTGAACTGACCGTTCTCATCCTTAGGGACATAGAAGTCCTGCTCGCCGACATAGTACACCTTGTCGTAAACGAGGTCGTGGCCCTTGTGGTCCTTGAGTCCGTCACGCGGCAAAACCATGATCGCGCCATTCATGCCCGAAGTGACATGCCATGGCACCATGCCGGCGGGGGCACAGTGGTAGACAAAGACACCCGCCTTGGTGGCCTTGAAGCGCAGCACCGCCGTCTCACCGGGATTGACCACCGTCAGCGCCCCGCCACCCAGCGCACCCGTCGCCGAATGGAAATCTATATTGTGCTGCAGCTCATTGGTATCGGGGTTGACGAGCGTCAGTTCGACGTAGTCGTCCTGGTGAACGACCATCATCGGCCCCGGAACAGATCCATCGAATGTCATCGCATGGACTTCCGTCCCTTTGTCGTCGACGATAATCTTCTTTTCCTGGATGGTCATCTTGAACTCGATAACCTTTGGCGCGCCCTCACCCTTCTGGGTGTGGGCATGTACGAACGGCGGCCTGACCAAGTCAACCTTGACGCGCTTCAGCGTCGCGATGTTTGCTGCTGTTGCAGCGGGATTTGTCTTGATATCTCCACCTTCGGCATGTGCAACAGAGGTGACGACCGGCGCCAATGCTCCCGCGACAGCTGCGCCGGCCAGCATGCTCCGGCGGGTCAACCGAAACTGTTCACTCATGAAAGTCTCTCCCTTTTTCAAGAAGCGGACCAATGTCTGTTCCGCAGCTTCGAAGTTAGATCGACTTGAATGCGCGTTATTGTTCCAACACAAATAAAAACGAGAGTTATCGCGTATAGGTAGATTACGCGAAGAGACACTCGTCCACTTGATCAATGCTGATTTTTAGGGAACACTGAAGTACCGGGCGAAGAAAGTTTTGCTCATCGAGCCCTGGGGCAGTGGCCGATCCGAACCATGATGGGACTTGGTTTCAGTACATTGGCAATATCGTCTTGAATGTTGTGCGTCGCCCGCGGCACAGCCTTCGTTCGTCTTCTTTTTAATCTTTACGCATATTTTTTTGGCGAACTGCGGCTTATTTGATTTTTATCAAGGTGAACGATTGTCGGATTTGGTTATAATTAAGGCATTTGGTGCATATTTGCATTTCAGATCTTGCAAGAACCGGAAGCGAATATGGTTGAGCCGACCGCAACTCTCGAACAGACATCGTTCCGTCAAAAGCGGCGTCGCGAGCTGCTGACTTTTGTTGTTCTCGCGTTTGGTATCTGGCCCATAGTCGCGGTCGGCACTGTTGCCACCTATGGCTTCGCAGTTTGGACCTACCAGATCGTCTATGGCCCCCCTGGCCCGCACGACATAACCCCGGCACGGCCAAATTCGGCGGAGTGAGTGACATGGGGCAGATGGCCAGCACGCGTCGCGCATTCTTGACCGGCAGCGTTTTGCGCGAAAACAGCAGTTATTATCCGCCCGGCGTTACAGATGAATCCGTAGGCAACTGTACGGGCTGCAGTAACTGCGTTGATGCCTGTCCGACAAAAATAATCAGCCTGCGTGATCGTATTCCCACCGTCGATTTTCAAGTCGGCGAATGTACGTTCTGCGGTGAATGTTCCGCGCGATGTCCTGAGCGGGTTTTCCCGCCTGAACCCGCCACATCATTCGCGCATCATGCCGTCATCGCAGATAGCTGTCTCGCGTTGAACTTCGTTGATTGCCAGGCGTGTCGCGATGCCTGTCCGACGACGGCAATCCGGTTCAAACCCCGGCTGGGCGGGCCTTTCGTACCGGTGCTCGATACTGATCCTTGTACCGGTTGCGGTGCATGCGTTTCAGTCTGTCCCACCCAGTCCATCACCATGACGGCAAACAGGATGGAGGTGGCGCATGCGTGAACCACAGCACCATATATCGAGCGCCGTGGTCGTCGTGCGGCCGGAAGCGGTCGAGCGTATGACTGCCGCCCTCACCGATATCGAAGGCGTCGAGGTGCATGCCACCGGCGGCGGCAAGATCGTCATCGTCATCGAAGGCCCGAGTTCCGGCTTTCTCGGTGAAACATTGATCGGAATTTCGGCGATGGATGACGTCATCGCCGCACACATGGTCTTCGAACAGACAATTACAGAGAAGGAGATGTCGGATGACGGCAGAACTCACGCGGCGTGACGTGCTGAAAGCGCAAGCTGCTGCCATCGCAGCATCGACAGCCGGTATCGCCATGCCGGCAGCCGCCCAATCCGTCCCCGGTGGCGTTGCGGCACTGGAAATCAAGTGGTCCAAGGCCCCCTGTCGCTTCTGCGGCACCGGTTGCGGCGTCATGGTCGGTGTTAAGGAAAACCATGTGGTTGCCACCCATGGCGACATGGAGGCCGAGGTCAATCGCGGCCTCAACTGCGTCAAGGGCTACTTCCTGTCGAAAATCATGTACGGCAAGGACCGGCTGACGACACCGCTCCTACGCAAACGCAACGGCGTCTTTGACAAGGAAGGCGAATTCGAACCCGTCACCTGGGAAGAAGCCTTCGACATCATGGCCGAGAAGGCCAAGAAGACCCTGAAGGAAAAGGGCCCGACAGCGCTCGGAATGTTCGGCTCCGGCCAATGGACGATTTTCGAAGGGTATGCCGCGACAAAACTGATGCGCGCTGGCTTCCGATCGAACAACCTCGACCCCAACGCCCGCCACTGCATGGCGTCGGCAGCTTATGGCTTCATGCGCACCTTCGGCATGGACGAGCCGATGGGCTGTTATGACGACTTCGAGCATGCCGACGCCTTCGTGCTGTGGGGCTCGAACATGGCTGAGATGCATCCCATCCTGTGGACGCGTCTTGCCGACCGTCGCCTGGGCCACGAGCATGTAAAGGTCTCTGTTCTATCGACCTTCACCCATCGCAGCATGGACCTTGCCGACATTCCGCTGGTCTTCAAACCCGGCACGGATCTGGCGATCCTTAACTACATCGCCAACCACATCATCCAGACCGGTCGCGTCAACCAGGAATTCATCGACAAGAACACCAAGTTCATGCAGGCGACGACCGACATCGGTTATGGCCTGCGCGCCGAACACCCGCTGGAAGTCAAGGCAACCGGTGCGGCTAAGGCGGCCGAGATGACGCCGATCGATTTCGAAGCCTTCAAGAAGCACGTCTCCGAATACACGCTCGACAACGTTGCCGAGCTTGCAGGTGTCGACAAAGCCTTTCTTGAACAGCTGGCCGAGCTTTATGCCGACCCCAAGGTCAAGGTCATGTCGCTCTGGACTATGGGCTTCAACCAGCACGTCCGCGGCGTTTGGGCCAACCAGATGGTCTACAACATCCATCTCTTGACCGGTAAAATCTCCGAGCCGGGCAACAGCCCCTTCTCGCTGACCGGCCAGCCTTCGGCCTGCGGCACCGCCCGCGAGGTCGGCACGTTTGCCCACCGCCTGCCGGCCGACATGACTGTGACTAATCCGGAGCATCGCAAACACGCAGAGGAACTCTGGAAGATCCCGCACGGCATCATCCCGGAAAAGCCCGGCTACCATGCCGTCCAGCAGGATCGCATGCTGCATGATGGTAAGCTGAACTTCTACTGGGTTCAGGTGAACAACAACATGCAGGCCGCCGCCAACAACAGCAACGAGGCCTATCTCGGCTATCGCAACCCGGACAATTTCATCGTTGTTTCGGATGCCTACCCGACGGTAACGGCCCTAAGTGCCGATCTTATCCTGCCCGCTGCGATGTGGGTGGAGAAGGAAGGTGCTTACGGCAATGCCGAACGCCGCACCCATGTATGGCATCAGTTGGTAAACGCGCCGGGCGAAGCCCGCTCCGACCTCTGGCAGTTGGTTGAGTTCTCCAAGCGATTCACCACCGAGGAAGTCTGGCCGCAGGACATTCTCGACCAGAACCCGGACTATAAAGGCAAGACCCTCTATCAAGTCCTTTTCCAGAATGGTCAGGTCGACCGGTTCCCGGTCACCGAAATCTCGCCAGACTACGAAAACCGCGAGGCCAAGGCTTTTGGCTTTTACATCCAGAAAGGCATATTCGAGGAATATGCGAGCTTCGGACGTGGCCATGGCCACGACTTGGGTCCATACGACCTCTATCATGAAGTTCGCGGTCTGCGCTGGCCGGTGGTCGACGGCAAGGAAACCAAATGGCGTTACCGTGAAGGTTATGATCCCTACGTGAAAGCAGGCGAAGGCGTCAAATTTTACGGTCAGAAGGACGGTCGCGCCGTCATCCTCGCCGCCCCTTACGAGCCGCCGGCGGAATCACCGGATGACGAGTTCGGCTTCTGGCTGGTCACCGGCCGTGTTCTCGAACACTGGCATTCCGGCTCTATGACCATGCGCGTTCCCGAACTCTACAGAGCGTTCCCAGGTGCCCGCTGCTTCATGAACGGCGACGACGCGCGCCGGCTCGGCATCAACCAGGGTGGACAGGTTAAAATCCAGTCCCGCCGCGGCGAGATCATCAGCCGGGTGGATATCCGCGGCCGTAACCGCATGCCGCATGGCGTGATCTTCGTGCCTTGGTTCGACGCCAGCCAGCTGATCAACAAGGTCACGCTCGATGCCACCGACCCCATTTCCAAACAGACGGATTTCAAAAAATGCGCAGTCAAGATCCTTCCCGTCGCCTGAGTCGGCGTCTCTGGACGCTTTTCGCGCTTGCTCTGTGTCTGGTCACCGGCACGGTCGCTCTCGCACAGACCGTGCCGCAACTATCGGGCCGTTCAAGCCCGATGCAAAACACCGGAGCGGATCCCCTGCCGAGATGGATCGTCGACGACATCCAGAAGATGCGCAACTATCCCGATCAGCCGCCGGTCATCCCGCATTCGATCGAGGGATACCAGCTGTCGGTCAACACCAACCGCTGCATGTCCTGTCACCGACGTGAACTGACAGAAGGTTCCGGTGCGCCGATGATCAGCGTTACCCATTATATGAACCGTGAGGGCCAGATGCTGGCCGACGTTTCGCCGCGCCGTTATTTCTGCACTGCGTGCCACGTCCCGCAGGCAGATACGCGGCCCTTGGTCGACAACACGTTCAAGGATATGAGCGAACTCGGCTTCAAACCGGCGGGATCTGGACAATGATCGGCATGATCAAAGCAGTGATCCTTTGGGCCTGGCGTATTCTCGCCACGCCCGCGGGAACCTTGGGCCTGGGCTTCCTCACGCTCGGCGGTTTTGTTGGAGGGGTGATTTTCTGGGGCGCGTTCAACACGGCACTGGAAGTGACCAATACTGAAAAATTCTGCACCGGTTGTCACGAAATGAAGACAAACGTCTACGAGGAATTGACGCAAACGGTGCATTTCTCCAACCGTTCGGGTGTTCGGGCATCTTGTCCGGATTGCCACGTCCCGCATCAATGGACCGATAAGATCGCCCGCAAGATGCAGGCTTCGAAAGAAGTCTGGGGCAAGATCTTCGGCACGATCGACACGCGCGAGAAGTTTCTCGACAAGCGGCTTGAGCTTGCCCAGCACGAATGGGCGCGTCTGAAGGCCAATGACAGCCTGGAATGCCGGAATTGCCACTCGTCGATTGCTATGGATTTGACCAAGCAGACGAAACGCGCCGCCGACATTCACACACGTTATCTCCTCTCGGGCAAGGCGACCTGCATCGACTGCCACAAGGGAATTGCGCATGAACTTCCCAACATGGATGGTGTCGATCCCGGCTGGAAGGTTCCGGCCGAGCTGATGGGTAAAGCCGCCTCGCACGGTCTTCAGGACACCGATCAGCTGGCAGCCTATCTGGCCGCCCGGGAAGGTAACATCATCGACTGATCGCTAGATGTAATCAGCCCCGAAACGGGGCTGATTATACTATATAGTGGCGATGACACGCGATACGATCAGGATGGAAATAGGTCCAGTCCGCTATCCGACCCGGATAAGCATTCGATAGACGTTGCCTGAACCATCCGAAGCACCGACCCAGCGGTGCCCCCTGTTTTCGAGCTCGGTCGCCAGGAATGCTGGCTCGCGGTCAAAAAGCACAAACAAGACTTCGCCCGGCTCCATCAACGAAAGTCGCGACAGCACTTTTTCCATCGGGACTGGTGGTTGCGCACCGACGAGGTCGAGCTGCCATAAGGGCTCCGGCCAATCCGAAGCGTCCTCGGCGCCGCTCGATACGGCGACATGAGCCGCCTGTTTTGTAATCGGCGAAAAGATAATCTCCCAATCGCCGGTATCGAGCTCAAGGGTTTCGCTTGAAAAACCCTGTCTGCTCATCAGCGGCAGAAGCGGTGTCGGCTTGAATGTGGAGAGAAGCCGCAGCCCCTCTCCTGGCGCTAATGACTGAACAGCCGCCATGATGTCCTGAAAAGGCTCCCCGCCTTCGCGCAGAATAGGGCGGACATCGAGTTCCTTGTAAACCTGCGACATGCGGATTCTCCTAATAAAGGAATGTGGGCCGCTGCAATTAACCCGACAGTTTCAAAACAGCCGCCTTATATCAGTGATTGCCACCGCAGGAACAACCGCAACCATCATGCTTGAGCCGCTTGAGCTCAACCTTCCAAAGCTGCGGGCCGTGCTCGAGGTATTCCCACCCAAACAGGCCGGCGAAGTTAGTATCGAGATGCATGCGCAAAGGGATCGGATCGTGATCTACTGTAATGTGCAGCACCTCACCAGGCTCAAGCGTTTCGAGCGTGCCGAAAATGCGCCGATGGCGCTGAGCCCCCGGAATTTCGCGAACATCGATCGAGAGAACCTCACCAAGCTTTGCAGTCATCGTGTTTATCGTCCTTCATCTGCCCGCGAGATATGTCGGGCCTGGGGCGCGGCCTATGATCTTTCGCTAACACACGCAAAACGCCCCCTCGTTGTTTCGGCTCAAAGATCTTTCAGATCCAGCCAATCCGTTCGCTGCTTGGCATTCGGCAAAGAAGGATAGGTGTGCGACCTCTAATGTTGCTCCTGTCACAGGAGTTGAACGATGAAGAGAAGCATTCTTGAGCGCTATGGCGACGCCCGCCTGCCGCGTTACACCAGCTATCCGACCGCGCCGCGGTTTTCTCCGTCCATTGGTGGTGGAACCTATGGCGACTGGTTGTCCCAGATCGAGGGCGACGATCCCATCTCTCTTTATGTCCATATTCCGTTCTGTCGGTCGATGTGCTGGTACTGCGGCTGTCACACGACGATCACCCTGAAAGACCAGCCGATACTCGATTATCTCGATGTCCTGAAACGGGAGATAAGTCTGGTTGCTGACGCCATGCCGAGAAAGCCGGAAATAGCCACGATCCATTTCGGTGGCGGCACGCCGACGATCATGGAACCAAATGAATTTCTGGATCTCGACTTCCACCTGCGCAGCCGTTTCGCTTTTGTCGAGAAAACGGAACTGGCGGTAGAGATCGATCCCCGCACCCTGACCGATAAGATGATCTCTGCCCTCGGCAAGGCCGGTGTCACGCGTGCGAGCCTAGGCGTGCAGAGCTTTGATCCGAAAGTGCAAAAAGCGATCAACCGCATTCAGACGCCAAAGCAGACCCGCGCTGCAACTGAAGGCCTACGCGCCGCCGGTGTCGGAAGTATCAATTTCGACCTCATCTATGGCTTGCCGCATCAAACCGTCGCTTCCGCAATCGAAACGGCAGAAACCGCCATATCCATGCGCCCCGACCGGTTTGCCGTTTTTGGCTATGCCCACGTCCCGACCTTCAAGAAACATCAGCGCCTTATCGATGAGGCAGCGCTCGCAGACGCAGCCGGACGCCATGCACAGGCCGAGGCGATTGCCGAGACCTTGCTCGATGCCGGATACAGGCAGATCGGGCTCGACCATTTTGCCCTTCCCGGCGACAGCCTGTCGATAGCTGCCAAAACCGGATCGCTACATCGGAATTTCCAGGGTTATACGACGGACGCCTGTGAGACCCTGATCGGCTTCGGCGCTTCTGCGATCGGCCGTTCAGCTCATGGCTACGTGCAAAACGAGGTCGCTATCGGCCGATATGCGCAGTCGGTCGCCACTGGCCAGCTTGCCACTGCCAAAGGCTATCGGCTGACCGCCGACGATCGGCTGAGAGCGGAGATCATCGAGCGGGTCATGTGCGATTTTTCGGTCGATCTTGCTGCGATATGCCAATCTCACGGTGTCTCGGCAGATACGGTCGTGAATGGGAATCCGCAGCTTCAACGCCTGCTCGCAGATGAAATCGTAACATTGGAGAATGGGGTTTTGCTCCTGCGCGGCGAGGAGCGTTTCCTGGTGAGGGCAGTTGCTACCTGTTTCGACGCCTATCTTGCTCAGGCGGGCCGCACCCATTCCAAAGCGGCTTAAACGCTCATTGTAAAAGATGGACCCGGCCTTCGGGTAAGGCCGGGTCCTCGCTGGAGTCGGTTGGGCGATTAACCGACCAGCCCGCGATAGATGGCCGGAAGTGCCGAAGGCAGCTTGCGGATATCCGGCACGACAGAAAATCCATGCTGACCGAAAATCGCCGGCACATAGGATTTGGCATCCTGATCGACGGTAACCCCGAACACCTGCACACCCTTGCGACGCGCCTCGATCACCGAACGCCGCGTATCCTCCAGCGCGAACCGGCCTTCGTAGTGATCGACATCATTGGGCTTGCCGTCGGTCAGCACCAGCATAAGGTGCTTACGGTTGGGCTGTTCGGACAGTTTTGCCGCCGCATGGCGAATGGCAGCGCCGATACGGGTGTAATAGCCCGGTTTCAGCGAGGCGATACGGCGGCGCACAGCTTGGTTCATCGGCTCGTCGAATGCCTTGATGGTTTCCACCCGCACCCAGTCGCGACGCCGCGAGGTAAATGTCAGGATGGAGTGGTTGTCGCCACAGGCGGAGAGGCCTTCCGTCAGCACCATCAGCGCTTCCTTCTCCACATCGAGAACACGGCGGTCGTTGAACCAGGAATCAGTAGACAGCGACACATCGACCAGCAGCGTTACCGCCAGATCATGCGCCTGCGGGCGGCTCATCAGATGGATGCGGTCCGAGCATTCGCCGCTGGCCTTCAAGTCGGTGCGGCTGCGCACCACGGCATCCAGATCGAGATCGGAACCATCGAACTGGGCGCGCAGCATTTCACGTTTCGGCCGCATCACCTCGAACTGCCGTCGCACCCGGCGAATGAGGTTTTTGACCTGCTCGGACTGCTGGAAGTCCTCGCCCTCCAGCGGAGCCGGACCGGCAAACACCCGGCAATGATCGCGCATATAGACGCCGCGACGATAATCCCATTCCGGATAGGTGAGTTCAGCGACAAGAGGCGTATGCACCAGCGCTTCCGGCGGCAGGTCGAGATCGAAACGGAATTTTGCCGATGGTCGCCCCTTTCGCTCGCCGAGCGTCATCTCGTCCAATTCGTCGGCAGCCGCCGCGTCATGATCGTCGCTATCGTCACCGGGGCGATCGACATTAACCATCTCCGCCATGGCGAGGATTTTTTCGAAACGGTTGAGGATAAAAGGGCTGCGCTCGCCTTTCCTCTGAGAATCCTTTTCGCGCACGGCGATATGGCGGCCACCCGCCATGGCATCCTGCGTTGCGCCACCGGCGGGACGATCCTCCTCCTGCCGCGGTTCCGCCTCCTCCCGCGAAAACACATCCGGCCAGAGCGGCACCGGCAGCATTGGCAAATAACCGGGCGGCGCCTTCAGCGGCCACGGCCCCGCTTGGTAAAGCGGCGCAAGACCGGCGCCATGCCGCAACAGATCGCTGATGCGATTTTCCACCATCTGCTCGATACGCGGCAGCTTTCCGCGCTGGCGTTGTTCGATCAGCGACAGACAGAGATTTTGATAACGCGGCATCAATCCTGGGAAGGCTTCAAGCACATCCTCCACCCGGTGCGCCGCCTGTTCAAGCAGTGCAAGATCGCGGCGAAGCGGATCGATTTCATGGATCGGCGAAAGATCCATCCGCGCCATGACCGCCGCGAGCCACAGATAGAGATCGCGGTTGAGATCGCGCTGCGGCATCAGGTCTAGCACCGGCGGCAACATCAACGATGCCTCGTCGCGGGCCGGGTGGACGAGCTTTTCTTCTCCCAAACCCATGCGCTGGCGAAGTTTCAGGCGATGCGCGGATGCCTTGCCCCGGGCGGGAACGAGCTGTACCGCCCGCTCGCCACCGAAACCACGGAAGCAGAGGGAGATCACCGGAAGCAGCTCTTCCAGCTTCACCGCCGCCGCCTCATATCGCGGCCAGGTGCGGGTATTGCCGGCAAAATTGTGCCAGGCGCGCCCCACGGTTTCTTCGAGCTCGAGAAAATCCAGCATCGCGTCCTCCCCTTAGCGGATTACCGCCTGCATCAGTTCGAGAAGCGCCGAGCGCACATCCTGCTCATCAGTCAGCGGCTCGATCATCGCAGAGCGCACCGCATCACGCGGTTCAAGGCCGGCATCGATCAGGCTTGCGCAATAGACCAGGAGACGGGTGGAAACGCCCTCTTCCAGATCATGGCCCTTCAGGGCCCGCAGCCGGCGAGCGAGTTCGACCAGCGGTTCGACCCGCGCCGCATCAAGACCGCTTTCCTCAACTACGACCTCGATCTCGCGTGCCTTGGGCAGAAAATCGAACTCGATCGCCACGAAACGCTGGCGTGTCGAGGGTTTGAGCGTTTTCAACAGGCTCTGGTAACCGGGATTGTAGGAAACGACGAGCATGAACGAACCCGGCGCTTCCAGCTGTTCGCCGGTGCGCTCCAAGGGCAGAATGCGGCGGTCGTCGGTCAAGGGGTGAAGCACGACCGCAACATCCTTGCGGGCTTCAACCACTTCATCGAGGTAACAAATGCCGCCATCGCGCACCGCCCGCGTCAACGGACCATCGACCCACACTGTATCGCCGCCCTTCAGCAGATAACGGCCGGTAAGGTCGGCGGCGGCGAGATCGTCATGGCAGGACACGGTGGTCAAAGGCAGGCCGAGCTTTGCCGCCATATGGCTGACAAAGCGGGTCTTCCCGCAACCGGTCGGGCCTTTCAGCAGTAGAGGCAGCTGGCGTGTCCAGGCGGTTTCGAACAGGGCGCATTCATTGCCAGCCGGCGCATAGGCCGGGATCTGGGAGGTCGAGTGACGCAGATGCATGTTCATCGGAGATTTCCTTAAGGATGAAAGGATAATTCCCGGCCCGCGCTTCAGGATCGCGAGCCGGGAAGTCACTCATTCGGCCGGCTCAGCGATGCCGCTAATCGCCGGGACGCGATCCTTGCCGGGTACAAGAGTGGCCCAGACAAACATCAGTGCCGAGATGAGGACGAAGACGCCGGAGCCCAGGCGGACCCAGTAGAAAAGCGCCAACTGGTCCTGCACGTCCATGTAGCCTTCGCCCAGCACGCGCTGCAGATGAACTTGCAGGACACCCGCAAAGGTGAGCGCGAAGGTCATCACCGACATGGCCGTGCACATCATCCAGAAAGACACCATGGACAGCCACTGGTTATAGGGCTTGCGGCCACGGATTTCCGGAACGGCATAGGCCATGATGGCAAGGTTGAGCATGACATAGGCACCGAAGAAGGCGAGATGGCCATGTGCTGCAGTCACCTGTGTGCCGTGGGTATAATAGTTCACCGAGGACAGTGTGTGCAGGAAACCCCAGACGCCGGCACCGAAGAATGCCATGACCGAGCAACCGATCGACCATAGAAGAGCGGCGCGGTTCGGATGCTTGCGTCCGGCCTTCCATGTCATCACGAAGGTGAAGATGACCATGGTGAAGAAGGGTGCGACTTCGAGCGTCGAAAACAGCGAACCGATCCACTGCCAGTAGCCCGGGGCGCCGATCCAGTAATAGTGGTGGCCGGTGCCGAGAATGCCGGAAAACAGCGCCAGGCCGACTATGACATAGAGCCACTTCTCGACCACTTCGCGGTCGATCCCGTTGAGCTTGATCATCAGGAAGGCCAGGACCGAGGCCATGATCAGCTCCCACACGCCTTCGACCCACAGGTGGACGACATACCACCAGTACATCTTGTCGAGCGCGAGGTTGGCCGGATTGTAGAAGGAAAACAGGAAGAAGATCGCGATGCCCCAGAGACCGAAGATCAGGATATTGGTGACGACGGTCTTGCGGCCCTTCAGCGATGTCATGGTGACATTGAAGAGGAACATCAGGCAGACGATGACGATGCCGACCTTGATGGCAAAGGGCTGTTCGAGGAATTCGCGTCCCTCATGGATCTTGAACATGTAGCCCACGACGGCAACGGCCGCGGCGATGAGAAAGATCCAGAACTGCGCGATTGCCAGCTTTGGGCTATAGAGTTCGGTTTCCGCCTCTTCGGGAAGCAGATAGTAGGTTGCCCCCATGAAACCGATCAGCAGCCAGACGATCAGCGCATTGGTATGGATCATCCTGACGATGTTGAACGGCAGAAGTTCGGAAAGAGTGTTTGGCATGACATAGATCGTGCCGGCCAGAACGCCGAACAGCACCTGCGCCAGGAAGAGGCCGATCGCGCCGTAGAAATACAGCATCGCGACCTTTTGAGTTTGGTATTTCATCGCATGTTTCTCCTTGGGTCCGAGCTCATCAACCGGCGTCGTTCGGCGGCCATTTCTGGGTGTTGATCTTGCTCGTCCATTCGAGGAAGTCGGCGAGGTCGTTCAGTTCCTGTTCGGTCAGGTTGAACTGCGGCATCTGGCGCCGCCCCTCGATGCCCGAGGGCTGCGCCGCCATCCAGGCCTTCAGGCTGTCGCGGGCGCTTTCCGGGTCGTCCTTGCCGCCATAACGAACCCAGACATTGCCCAGCTCGGGCGCGAAATAGGCCCCTTCCCCCAACAAGGTGTGACAGTTGATGCAGGCGTTTCTTTCCCAGACATGCTTGCCGCGGGCAACGCTGTCGGTGAGCGCCGTTTCATCCGTCGAGGTCGTGCGGATGTACCAGTGACTATGGGCTGTCAGCCCCACGAAAATCGCGAAGAAGAATATGGACCCGCCGTAAAAGACGTTGCGGGCTCCGGTCTTGGTGAGGCGTTCTGCCATACCTTACGTCCTCTCATCTGACGCAGTCAGTGACCACGGCTCGAAATCCCCCGCCATGTTACGGCCGGACGATCACCTCGCCGGCCATGCGGGACGTCCTCTTTCTATTGTTCAGGGAAAAGCCTTCTTTGTGCATTGGCAAAGAAGGGAGCGGTTTGGCTTAGGTGAGATATGAAACTAGAAGCGGCCGCGCCAGGGCCACAAGAAGCAACAGGGCGCACCATGCCAACAGTGAGAGTGCCATGCCACGCTGGCCATGACGCAGTTCCATGAAGTCGAGAATGACGAACCGCGCCTTGACGAAAGCGATCAACAGCACGGTACCGATGGCGATCGGGTTTCCGTCAGAGAGAGCCGCGATCGTGGCACCACCGAAAGCCAGAATAAGAACGAGAATGAATGTCCCAAGCATTGGGAAACGGGTGTCATGCATATCGTTCAAACCAGATAGATGATCGGGAACATTACCAGCCAGACAAGATCGATCGCGTGCCAGAGTGTGGCGATGAGAAGGATATTGCCCCGCGCCGGTCGCCACGCGACGAGAAGCAGGACGAAGCTGCCGAAGACGACATGGAGAAGATGAAACCCGGTAATGAGAAAATAAAGCTGGAAAAAATAGGAGAAGGTCGCATCGAAAGAATAACGGAACTCGGCGGCGTATTCGATACATTTGATCACGACGAACAGAAACCCGAAGGCCGCGGCCAGGCAAAGTGGAATCCGCGCTGTTGAAGGCGACGCCCGCCGCCGTGCCGCAATCGCGGCCTGCCAGCCGCTGGTTAAAAGCACGAGAGTGTTTGCCGCCGCAAGGCCGGGGTTTAGGTGAATGCGGGCGACCGCAAAGTCGTCTGCGTGTATGCCTGACATGATGAGAAATGCCGTGAGCAGAATGCCGAAGGCGACAAGTTCACTCCAGACCAGAATCCAGAGGAGCAGCACATCTTCATCGACAGCCGCTTCATTGGACGTCTGATGCAGCGCGCCACCTGATATCTCGTTTTGCATGGTCATGCCCGACGATAGGCGTCGCGAAAATGTCCTTCTTTGCGCTTCGGCAAAGAGAATTGCGCATCACCAAGGCATGGTGGGAGCATCGAAAGGAATTCTATCATGACGGATGCACAGGTCGGCCTCCTCGTCGCCACACCCATCATCATCGGCTTCGCGCTCACCCTGCAGCGCATGGGTGTGCTTCAGCGCACCGGCACGCTTTCGGCAGTTGCAGCCTCGGTCATCATCGCCGGCATTCTGTTCCTGCAACAATAAGGGAAGAAGCGTCATGACAGTCTCAGTCACTGCACTGAACGCACCGGATATTCGCCGGCTCGAAACCAATCACCAGCAGCTCCTCAGTCTGAGTCTTCAGCTCGAGCAGGCTATGGAAGAGATTGGAACCGATCCGAAATACGTCGATCTGCAACGCCTTTCCAATTCCATATTCCTGCTGCTCAGGGAAGCGCATGATCTGGAGGAGCGGGTTCTATTTCCCGGCTTTGACCATCGCGCAGGTTCGTGTTTTTCGGTCATGATTATCGAACATTTGAAGGCCGAGCACCGTTACGACAGACTGGCGGGAGAAGAGTTGCGGCTGACCCTCACGGCGCTTTCCGAAGGCCGGTGCGCCCTTCACCTCGACACGATAGCAAGAATGCTACGTAGCTTCCTGGAGTGCCTGCGCCGCCACGTCTCCACCGAGAAACTGATGATGGAAGCCCTGTTGGCCGCGGAGGCGGAAGAGCGGGAGATTTTCGCTTGAGCCAGCTTTATCTCGCCCTGATCGCATTCATATTGTTGCATTCGGTACCGGCACTCCCACCGGTTCGTAACGGCGCAATCGCTATTTTCGGCCGGAAAACCTATCTCCTGATCTATTCGGTCGTCTCGACTCTGCTGCTCGTCTGGGTGTTCCATGCCGCTTTGAATACGCCCTATGTGGAACTCTGGGAGCCATCAGGCAGCCATGCGACAGCAGCACTGGTGCTCGCTCCGATTGGCATATTTCTCGTCCTTGCCGGCCTGTTCACACCCAACCCCGCCTCGATAACCTTCCGGCACGGTGATCGACCGGGCGCCCTTGTCGCGGTCACGCGCCATCCGGTTCTGTGGGGTTTCCTCTTCTGGTCTGGTGGTCACGTGATTGCGAATGGCGACCTGCGGTCTCTCATCCTCTTTGGCGGACTTGGCCTATTTTCCGCAGCCGGTTTCCTGATGCTGGACAGGCGCGCGAAGCGTCGGCTTGGCCAGGGCTGGAGCACATTTTGCGCGGACCATCCGCTGCTGCCTCTGGCCACATTCGCGACCGGCAGAAAAAGGATCAAGGTCGATGCCCCGATGGCGCTTGCATTTGCACTGACAGCGGCAATGACCCTCTGGCTTCTCCTCGGCGGCCATGCCCTTTTGTTCGGCGCCGATCCGCTGAGTATGGCTACCATATAGAACGTCCTGACGAAGGTCGGTTTGTCAGCCTTGTTTGCGCTCCGACAAAGAAGCCGGACCGGCGCTCAATTAACGCTGGCTACATGACATTTGCGCCTGTGCTCCTTCCCCAAGAATTCCCCTCGCTCTGTCCGTAGCCACCTCGCGGCGCCTGATGGCGCACGGGCGTGGCATCCAAAACATGCAGTCCGGGGGCCTTTCATCATGTCCATTACACAAGAGCGCGTCGTCCAGACACCGCTCATGCGAAACGCTGGCGTCAAGCGTTTCGCAAGCCATACGCTCATTCTCCTTATTACCTCCACCTCGCTCAGCCAGACAGCGCTGGCGCAATCCGCGGTGCCAGGTTCGTCAACCGCACTTGAGCCGATCGTTCTGGAATCCGGGCAGAAAACGACTACCGGCTGGTCCAATGGCGTGATGGACAGGATGGCCGGCGGCGTCACGCTGGTTCAGGCCGACAGCTGGCAAGGTGTGATTGCGCCGACCCTGTCGGATGTTTTGGCTGGAGTTCCGGGCGTCGTGGTGCAGGATTTCTTCTGCGCCAACGACCAGCCGCGCATCCAGATCCGCGGCTCCGGCCTGCAGCAGAACCCGGTCGAGCGCGGCATCCTGATGCTGCATGACGGCCTGCCGATCAACCGCGCCGACGGCTCCTATATTGTCGGGCTTGCCAATCCCTCGACCGCGCAGGGCGTGGAAGTCTATCGTGGCTACATGGCGAACCGGCTCGGTGCCACCGTGCTCGGCGGCGCCATGAACTTCATGTCACCACCGATCACCGGCGCGCCCGGCGTCGAGATTAGCACCGGCGGCGGAAGCTTCGGCCAGGTCGGCGGCACGGCGCGCGCCAATTTCGGCGATGAAAGCCTCGGCGCCTCGATCTATGCCGATGCGACACGACGAGACGGCTTTCGTGACTACAATTCGTCCGAGCGCGTGAGTTTCGGCGGCAGCTTCGTCGCCGAGCTTTCCGACGTCGTGACCACCCGCGTGTTCTTCGATTACACCGATCTCGGTTTTGACGTCGCCGGCCCGATCAACAAGGCGGCGCTCGACAGCGATCCGAGCCAGGTTTCGGCAGGCCCGGTCATCGTCGGTGGTGTCGCCACCAATCCCGGCCCCAATGTGCTGCGCGACAAGCCGCGCCGGGATGCAACGCAGGTGATGCTCGGTTCCCGTACCACGATCGATCTCGGCGAACACCGCATCGATCTCGGCCTCGGTTACACCCATACCGACGACAGCTTCCGTTTTCCGGTTTCCGCCGGCATTCGCGAAACGGTTGGCGGCGACCTGACGGGCATGGCCCGCTACAGCTATGCACCGGACGGATTTGGCGATCTGCCTTTGTTCGAAACCTCGGCGCTCTATACGATCGGCTCGGCGGACCGCCGTTATTACCTCAATGAATCCGGTACACGCGGCAGCCTGTTCGGTGAAAACGACCTCGACGCCTCGAGCCTGTCGCTGCATGCCGGTTTCAACATTCCGGTCGCCGACGGCTGGACAGTTTCGCCTGCCATTTCATACGCGCATGCCTCGCGGCGCAATAGCGATACCTATTCGTCGGCAACGCGTCCGACGATCGCCTACAATCCGATGAACCCGACGGTACGCCTGCCGAACGGCGCCATAACTGCGACTGATACCAGCTATGATCGCAGCTATACGGCCTGGAGCCCCAGCCTCGGTGTGACTTTCGAACCGTCCGCCGATCACATCTTCTTTGCCGCCATAAGCCGCAGCTTCGAACCACCGACCCATGACGATCTGCTGGCGACCATCAACGGTACCCCGAACAGCAGCCCCGGACGCCCGGCACCTGCGAACCCGTCTCTGCCCTCCAACGCCTTCATCACGCCCGCTCTAGAAGCTCAGACGGCAACGACACTCGAAGGAGGCTGGCGCGGCCAGACCGGTAGAGTCGGTTGGGACCTCACCACTTATTATTCCTGGATCGACAATGAGCTTCTGAGCCTGCGCGATGCGACCGGCGCACCCATTGGCGCCATCAATGCTGATCGAACCCGCCATTTCGGCATCGAGATCGGCCTATCCACTGATCTCACCGACCGTCTGACCGGACGGATTGCCTACACGTTCCAGGATTTCCGCTTCGTCGACGATCCGTTGCGCGGCGACAACTATCTTGCCGGCGCACCGCGCCACATCGTCAACCTGGCGCTCGCTTATCAGGCGACCGACGACTGGACGATTTCCACCAGCCTGAAATGGGTGCCGGACGAGACGCCGGTCGACAACATGAACACGTTATGGGCTGATCCTTACGCCGTGATCGATCTGAAGACCGAATACCGCATCAACGACAAACTCTCGATCTTCGGCGAGATCACCAATCTGTTCGACGAAAAATACGCTTCCTCGACGCTGGTGGTCGATCAGGCGACCGCGGGACAGGCCGCCTACATTCCGGGCGACGGTCGCGGCTTTTATGCCGGTCTCAGGAGCCGCTTCTGAAAATCCGCCCCTGTTGTCGCGCCGTTTCTTGCGCTTACGCAAAGAGCCGGCGTGATGACCGGATAAGATCCTTATCGCCCCCTTGGAAAGAATCCGTCGTGAACCTTTTTGCAAAACCCGAGAAGAATTCCAGCACCTTGAACGGCATCGACCGCCGCTCCCTGCTAAGGACGGCCGCAACTGCAGCGCTTGCGCTTCCGTTCGTCAGCCGCGTCAATGCCGCCACACTCGATGAACTCGTGCTTTACGGACCTCCGGCCGGCCCTTCGATCACGCTTGCCTATGCCGTTGGCGCCGGCCTGCTGCGCGATGTCGCCGAGCGGGTTCGTTTCCGCATCTGGCGCACGCCGGACGAAATGCGCGCAGGCCTTACCTCCGGCACCATGCAGGCCGTGGTCATGCCGGTGACGGCAGCGGCAAACCTCAGCAACCGTGGCTTCGGCGTCAAGCTCGCCAATGTGATGACCAATGGCCTTCTCTATGTAATCTCGACTAACCCCGAAATTCGCAGCATTGCCGACCTGTCCGGCAGAGAAATCACCGTGCCCTTCCCCAACGATACGCCGGCACTGGTATTCGACGCCGTGCTGGCGCATCACGGTCTGGCTGACAAGGTGAAGGTCAGCCGTTCCGGCTCCCCGATCGAGGCGATCCAGCTGCTTCTTTCCGGCCGGATCGAAACGGCACTGGTGCCAGAACCGGCCGCGACCGCGGCGATGATCAAGGCCTCGAGTACGAGCAAGACCGTCCATCGCGCAATAGACATGCAAAAGGAATGGGGCGCAGTGACAGGGCTTGCGGCCATCATGCCGCAGGCGGGACTGGCATTGGCGCCTGCCTTCCTGCGCGACTACCCGGAGAGGATCGCCCCCCTTCTCGCCGGTCTCGAAAAAGCGACAGCAGAGGTCGTTGCCAACCCGGCAGCCGCGGCTGGCCACGCCGCTTCGGCGCTGGAACTGCCCTGGCCGGTCATCGAAAAATCCGTGCCTTTCTCCAATCTCGTCGCAACGCCCGCAGCTAGGGCTCGCCCCGAGATCGAGGCGCTGCTTGAAGCTATCGCGAAGACCAACGCACCAATGATCGGCGGAAAACTACCCGACGACACGCTGTATCTGTGAGCCCAACCATGCCCTCACTTTCCGAGCGCGCCTCAAGAACGGGACAATTTCTCTGGTCCGGCTGGTCCGGCCTTGCGGGATTGAGCGTCTTTGCAGCCTTCTGGCAGGTGGCGCATGAAGCCTATGGCAGCTTCATCCTGCCCTCGCCGCTGGAAACGCTTGCCGCCGCGTGGGCCCTTCTGGGCGAGGCTTCCGCCTGGCAGCTTTTGCTCACCACCTCGTCACGCGCACTCTCGGGCTTCGCGCTTGCCGGTGTGATCGGCACCATGACCGGATGCCTTGCCGGGTTTCATCCGGCGATCCTGCGCCTCGTTCAACCGCAGATCACCCTGATGCTCGGCGTGCCGCCGATCGCCTGGATCGTGCTTCTGATGATCTGGTTCGGCACCGGTTCAGCGACGGTGACGACGACAGCTGCCGTCGCCTGCCTGCCAATCGTTTTTCTCGGTGCGGCGGAAGGTATCGCCAGCCGCGACAGGCTGCTTGACGACATGGCGCTCTCGCTCGGCATGGGGCGGGTTCGCAGACTTGTTCGCATCACCGTTCCGCAAATGCTGAACCGCCTCTTCCCGATCCTCGTCATGGCGCTCGGAACCGCTTTCAAGGCCGCCGTGATGGCCGAACTTCTCGCCAATGCCGGAGGGATCGGCGAAGCGCTTGCGGTCTCGCGTTCCAATCTCGACGTGGCGAACGCACTTGCCTGGATCCTGCTATCGGTAAGTGCACTGCTTGCCGTCGAATATGGGCTGATCCAGCCGACACGTTCCGAGCTGGAAGCATGGCGCCATGCCGCCCGGCCATGGGGTGTCAAGCGATGAGCGCCCTCACCCTCAACGACATCGGACACGCCTTTCTCGGCCGCACGGTTCTTGATCGGGTTACACTCGACATCGGCGAAGGCGAACTGGTGGCCCTGGTCGGGCCATCCGGTTGCGGCAAGAGCACGCTTCTGCATATCGCCGCCGGGCTTGTCGAACCGCGACATGGCCGCATCAACCGGACCTATGTACGACACGCAGTCGTGTTTCAGGAACCGAGGCTCCTGCCATGGGCCACGGCGCGCAAGAATATCGGCATGGCGCTTCCGGAAAGGCTCTCGGTTCGCGACCGTCACGATCGTATCCTCTCTGCAGCGGCAGCGGCCGCTCTTGAAGGCGAAGATCTCGACAAATATCCGGTCCAGCTTTCGGGCGGCATGAAGCAGCGAACCGCGATTGCCCGCGCGCTGGCAAGCGAAGCCGATTTTCTGTTTTTCGACGAGCCGTTTACCGCGCTTGACCCCGCGCTTCGCCGCCATATGCAGGATATCGTCATCGGCCATGTGGGCAGCGGCAAACGCGGCGGCCTCTTCATCACCCATGACATGGCAGAGGCCGTGCGGATCGCTCATCGGGTCGTCGCGCTGGACCGGCGCGGAAACGGAATATCAGGGAAGCGTCACATATCGCTCATGCCTGGAGAACGTGACGAGCGGATGGTTTTCGAGACCGTTCAGCACTTCATGAAGCAAGACCCGCTGTTTCGACATGTTGAGGAACTCGACGAACGGAGGGCGGGATGACGGTGATGCCCTTTGATACAACTTCGGGATGGCGCAATATCCTGCGGGCCGCGACCGCCGAAGGGCTGCGGTTGTTCTTCCCGATTGCCGCTTTGCACACAGCTCTCTGGCCACTGCTTTGGGTCGCAGGCTGGCAACTCGGCCTGCCCTTCGCTCACAACACCCTGCCGGCCCACTGGCATGCCCAGGAAATGCTGATTGGATCGTTCGGAGCCGCATTGCTCGGGTTTCTCACCTCGGCTTTGCCGGAATGGACGGATACGAAGGGATTTTCGGGAAGGCCACTGCTCATCCTCGCAGGTCTGTGGACTTCAGCCCGGCTCATCGGCCTGTTCGGCATTGACGCCGCAATCCTTCTCGGCGGCATTTTTGATCAGATATGGCTGGTTTTCCTTGTTGGTTACGCTGCCTGTCTGGGTTGGAAAAAACGGACGATGGCGCTGACCGGCTTCGTCCTGCTGCTCGCGACATTGGCAATCGCCGCCGGCCTACTGCGTTTTTCCATGCTGACGGATGCCTATGATCTGGCCGAGCGCGCTATAAGGCTCATGCAATATACCTTTCTCGGTCTTCTCGGTCTGGCGCTGGCCCGCATCAGCGTGCCGATTACCAACCGCGTTCTCGATCCAAGTGAGGAAACCTCGCCGTACCGGCCGCATCCGGGCCGGATCAATCTCGCGCCGGGGCTTGCAGGACTGCTGATCGCCGCCGAGTTTTCGGGGTTTTCCGATGCTGTTTGCGGTTACCTGGTACTGGCGACGGGCGCTGCCTTTCTCGACCGCGTCGCCGAAGGTTTTATCGGTCGGGAAGGCTGGACGTTCGAGGTCGCAGGCCTCTGGCTGTCCAGCCTGCTTGCCGGCCTGGGCCTTCTCCTCATCGGCCTTGGCAGGATCGGCGTCGATATCCCGACGCTCGGGGGCCTGCACCTGATGCTGATGGGTGGTCTTGGCCTCGGTGTGCTGCAGGTCCTGTCGATCGCCGGTCTGTTGCATACCGGCCAGCCACTCGATTTTTCGCGCCTCACCCGCGCTGCCATTCTCTGCCTTCTAACTGCTGTGGCGCTGCGTGTCACACCGGAGTTCTGGCCATCTCTCATCCTGCCCGGTGGGCAATATGGCCCGTCTGCCCTCGCCTGGGCTGCCGCCTTCCTTCTCTGGCTTTACGCCTATATTCCCCTCTTGTGGTCAACCACCACAATCGACCAGGACAGATGTTGACCATGTCGAACACCTCCGCCCCGAAAATCCGTCTTTCAAACCTCGCGCTCGAAGGCTTTAGACCGTTCTTTCTGTTCGGCGCACTTTATGCTGCACTGTCGATCCTGCTCTGGGTGCCTTGGTATCTCGGTTTTCTGCATGTGCCGACGGCACTGTCGCCGATCGCATGGCACCAGCATGAACTTCTGTTCGGTTATGTGCCCGCGATTATCGCTGGCTTCCTACTGACAGCCATGCCGAACTGGACCAAACGCAAACGGTTGACCGGCACGCCGCTCGTTCTTCTGTTTGCCCTCTGGCTAGCGGGACGGTTAGCGACCTTCCTCTCGGAATATACCGGCCTCACCGCCGCAAGCGTCATCAACCTCGCCTTCCTGGTCGTGCTCGGCCTTTATGCGCTACGCGAAGTCGTGGCAGCCAGAAACAAACGTAATTACAAACTGGCGGCCGTGATCGGCCTGATCGCGGCAGCGCAGGCGCTTTTCCTTTATGAATTTTCCCGCTTCGCCCATGTCGATGTCGCGGGACGCCTTGCCATATCCGCCATCATCCTGATGATCGCTATCGTCGGCGGCCGCATCATTCCCACCTTTACCGGCAACTGGCTAAGAAAGAATAATCCCGGCCGCGAGCCGCCACCCTTCGGTCGTTTCGATCTTTTCGTAATGGTGATCTCGACCATAGCGCTTGCCACTTGGCCGCTGGCGTCGCACTGGGACGCTCTGGCAAAACCGGCTGCAATCCTGATGCTGCTCGCCGGTACTCTTCAACTGGTCCGACAGGCGCGCTGGTGTCCCGAACGCACGCTCTACGAACCGCTCGTCACCATTCTCCACGTCGCCTTCCTATTCGTGCCACTTGGCTTTGTCTTGACCGGCATCGCCCTGCTTGCCTATGATTCAAGCTTCGCCTCGGCCGGTATCCATGCCTGGACATCGGGGGCGATCGGCACCATGACGCTCGCGGTTATGACCCGCGCAACCCGTGGCCACTCCGGTCAGGCGCTGCATGCGCCGGCTTCGACGGTTTTCGTCATCTACCTGCCAATCGTTATCGCTGCCGCACTACGCATCGCTGCAGCGCTTGCGCCACAATACACGATGTTGCTTCTGCCGCTCGCCGGTCTGCTCTGGGTTCTAGCCTTCTGCGGCTACGCGATTTTCTATGGCAGTTACATACTGTCCAAATAGCGTCAATGCATGTCGCGGGTCCAATCGCTCCGAGATCAATGCCTATGAAGGCCATTGTTTCCCGAACAATCAATTAGCAACGACTAAATAGTGCCAACCGAAGCACGCGAGACAAGCGAGACGCCGATGCCGACCCGCCGCGCAACGCGATCCGGCATCGCAGCTCGCTCAAGCAGCAGATCGACCGCCGTGCGGCCGACTTCCTGTCTGTCGATGCGGATCGAGCTGAGCGGAGGCGTTGAGTGACTACTCACAGGCAGATCATCGAAGCCGATAACCGAGATGTCATTGGGGACCGAGAGACCGGCCGCGGTCGCAGCCTGTATGACGCCGAGCGCCAACATGTCTGCAGCACAGACAAAGCCGGTATAATCCAGCCTGCCGGCCGCCAGCCTTTCCTCGACGGCACGTCGCGCATCGAGGCTCATCAGAGCCCGGCTCTGTGTGTCAATAAGGTGGATTTCGGGATCGAAAGTGATTCCGAAATCCGAAAGCGCATCACGAAAGCCGTCGAGCCGGAGCGCAAATGACACGCGCCAGGGATGCGTCACATGCGCAATCTTGCGATGCCCCTGCTCCAGTAGATGCCGTGCCGCCAACCACCCGCCGAAGTGATAGTCGGGCGACACGCTCGGGATCCGCATCCGGCGGTCGGCACCGTTGACAATCACGGCAGGACAGCCAAGTTCGCTAATCGCATCCAGCATTTCCGGCGTATCGATGCCAAGCACGATGAGACTTTCGGGGCGCTGCCGTCCAAACCAGCTTTCCTGGGCTAGCAGTGCTGGAACTTCGACGGAAGGAAGCAGCTCTACATTGGTGGCAATGCCGCGCCTTTCGGCTTCCTTCAATATCGAGTCGAGGATCTCGCCGTAAAACTGACCGCTCACCACGAACCGGTCGAAGGTGATGATCGTCGTGGACGCCACGTTATATGCGGGTTCCGGTGGCAGCTGGCGCTTCTGGTATCCGAGCCGGCGTGCCGTCTCAATGATTTGCGCTGCAACGCTCGGACTTACGCCACCACGTCTATTGAGCGCCTTGGATACAGTGCCAACCGAAACGCCGGCTGCAGCTGCAACATCGTGAAGTGTCGCCGTTGAAAGATACGAGTCTGGATCGCTCATCATTCACTTTGTCTCTGCGGTTCTTAACGCCCGCGATCGGTTCCCCGACAGAATGTCTATCACGAAAATTTTCGGTATTAAAGCTGTGCGCCTTCTTCCGCGATTTTCGTAAATTTTCGCATTTAAATCAACACGCGAGATAGTTCTACATGATTGGCACGCCTAGCAATCGACAATTTGCGAAAGGATTTTTCGCTGCATGTGCGAAAAGTTTTCTTAATTGACAAAATTTTCGCACATGCCAAAGTCTTCGCATCTACAGCGAGGAAACCTGCATGCTCACCGCCACCCTTCCACACTCCGTCCAATCTCCTGCCAGGGCAAAACCAAATGGTCGCCAGGCGGTCCTGGAGCGGTGCGTCGAACGGGTGAAGTCGACATCGCGTATTTTCGGGCTGCGCAACCCTCAGATCGGCAGCGTGGAAAACGGCTGGCAGTATTGCAATCCGTTCGACTGGGTCATCAGCTTTTATGCCGGGCAGCTTTGGCTCGCTTATCAGTTCGGTGGCGAACCTGGATTGGCCAATCTCGCCCGAGCCCGTCAGTCTGACCTTAACCTGCTTTTGTCCAACCTCGCTGCGCAGGATCATGATCTCGGTTTCATCTTTTCACTGAACTGCGTGGCCGATTGGAAACTGACCGGATCGCAGACAGCGCGACAGATGGCCCTGCGCGCTGCAGAAGCGCTGCGCGCCCGCTTCAGACCCGCCGGCGGCTATATCCAGGCCTGGAACTCGCATGGTACGGAAAATACGACGCGCTCCACCTTCGTCGCTGGACGCATCATTGCCGACACGATGCAGAACCTTGCGCTGCTTTACTGGGCACATGCAGAAACCGGCGCGCCCGATTTCAAGATGATCGCCGACGCCCATGCGGAAACCACCCGCCGCAATCTGATCCGGGAAGACGGCACGTCCTTCCATACATTCGTTTTCGACGCCACGACCGGTGCGCCGCTACGCGGTGAAACCCATCAGGGTTATGCGCATGATTCTTGTTGGGCCCGTGGCCAGGCCTGGCTGGTGCATGGCTTTGCACAATCCTACGGCACGACGGGCAATCCCGAATATCTCGATGCGGCTCGGCTGGTCGCGGCCAAGGCAGAGGAGCTTATGGGCGATGACCAGGTGCCTCTCTGGGATTTGCGCCTTCCGGCCGATGAGCCGCAATATCTCGACAGTTCGGCAGGGGCCATTCTGTCGGCCGGGCTTTTCATCCTGGCGGATGTGACAAGCGGTGAAGAGAAAATCCGCTGGCGCGCCTTTGCCGATCGACTGCTCGATGGGCTGATCGAGACTTGCGACGTTACGCAAATTGAAGGGGCGCAGGGATTGCTCGATTATGGCGCCGCCCATGTACGGCGCGGCTCGGTGCGCAACATGCTGCCCTATGGCGACTATTATTTCATGGAAGCGCTCATGCGGTCGCTCGGCCATTCCCGTTTCTGCTGGTGAGACCGACGATGCGTCCTTCGCCACCAATCAATCCAGATGCCGCCATCGACCGGAATGCCGCCGCGCATCTCCTCTCACGGCTCGTCGGCAACCATCTCGGCGCGTTCACGCAAGGCAATGCCGGGCTCAAGCTCGGATCGACGGTTGCTGCCTATGATGAACGCGCCGCGCGCCTTGAGGGGCTTTCACGCCTGTTATGGGGTGTGATTCCAGCGCTCGCGGGCGGCTGTTCAGTGCCCGGAGTTGAGGCCATCGTCGAAGGTTTGGCCAACGGCTCCGACCCGGATCATCCTGCCTATTGGGGTGAAGCCGGCGACATGGATCAGCGGCTGGTCGAGATGGCAGCGCTTGCCGTGTTCCTGCGTGAACAACCCGAGCTCCTGAACAGACTGATGTCGCAGGCTTGCCGCGAAAACCTCTTCCGCTGGTTATCGCAAATTCAGCACGCCCGCATCAACCCAAGCAACTGGCGCTTCTTCAGAATTCTGGTGATCGATGCGCTTGCCAGCGTCGGCTGGCCGGTCGACAGGAAAGGCCTCGCCGAAGAGCTTGATTTCATCGACAGCCAATATGTCGGTGAAGGATGGTACAAGGACGGCGCTGAGGTGGGACGGTTCGACTACTACAATCCCTTCGCCTTCCATTTCTACGGGCTTCTCTATGCGCGCTGGCACGCGGTTGACGATCCCGAGCGGTCGGCGCGCTATATCGAGCGGGCGAGAACCTTTGCTCTCTCGTATCGCCACTGGTTTGCAGAAGATGGTGCGGCTATCGCCTATGGCCGCTCGATGACCTATCGCTTCGGAACCGCCGGTTTCTGGGGCCTCCTCGCCGAATTCGGCCATCCTGAACTGAGTGCAGGAAAGTTGCGTGGCCTCTGGTCGCGGGCGATGCGCTGGTGGCTTGGTCAGCCGATCTTCGACACGGAAGGACGCCTGACCGTAGGTTACGCCTACCCTAACCTGCTGATGAGCGAGTTCTACAACAGTGCGCAATCACCACTCTGGGCGTTGAAAGCCTTCGCTCCGCTGGCCCTTCCTGCCGACCATCCATTTTGGAGCACCGCGGAGGAGGCGGACACTCCGCCTGCTCTCCATGCAGTTGCCGTATCGCGCCAGATTACCTGGCGCTCCAACGGCGTTTCCTATCTGGTCGCGCCGCCGCCGAGACATCAAGAGATCCGGCATGTCGCCGATAAATACGCAAAATTTGCCTATTCCTCACATCACGGCTTCTGCGTGGAATCGCTGGATTGGATCTCAAGCGGCTTTGCCGGCGATAACCTGCTCGCGTTTAGTCGCGATGGCGTTACCTGGGCATTTCGCACTGAGATCGACGAAGCCGTTCTCGAAGACGGTGAACTGAAAGCGGTCTGGTCACCCTTTCCCGGTTGCCGCGTGACGACACGACAGCGACCGAGAGATGCAGGAGAGTTGCGCGAGAGTACGATCGAGGCAGATTTCCCGCTGCAGGTTCTTGCAACGGGCCATGCGGCAGATCTGTGGGTAGCGCCGCAGTCCTTGCAGCAGGTGATCGAAAGCGAAGGGTCTTCCGAGGAAAGGCCGGTAGCTGAAGGTTTGACGCTGTTCAGCGACCTGCGCGATCTCGATGGCAGGTTAAAGCGCCGCGTGCTGCCCTGTGCGCCGAACACCAATCTTGTCCACCCCCATTCCGCAGTGCCTGCCTTGCTCGGCTCCATACCCGTCGGCCGCAGTCTCATGCGCACATGCCTGACCGCCGGGAGGCGATCATAACAAGCTGAAGAGGAAATTTAGGAGGAGACCATGTTCAAACGAAAGACACTTGCGGCGCTGACATTCACAGCGCTTGTTTCACTTACATCTGCGGCTTTTGCCGAGGACGCGTCGATCCGTTTCGCCTGGTGGGGTAACGAAGCACGCGCCGCAAATACACTTAAAGTCATAAAGCTTTTCGAGGAGAAAAACCCGGGCATCACTGTGAAAGCCGAATATTCCGGCTATGATGGTTACCAGACACGCCTGAGCACTCAGTTTGCCGGCGGAACTGAACCGGACGTCATGCAGGTACTACTGGCCTGGCTGCCGATGTTCTCGAAAAAGGGCGACGGCTTTGAAGACATCAACAAGTTCTCCAGCCTGATCAATCTTGAGGAATTCCCCAAGACCACGCTTGAGCAGGTAAGTATCAACGGCAAGATGCAGGGCGTGCCGATCGGCTCGACCGGCTTCCTGTTCCTGTACAATAAGGAACCGTGGCAGAAGGCCAAAATCGACTATCCCAAAATCTGGGACGAGTTGTTCGAAGCCGGGAAACTGATGCGCGAGCGTCTAGGCGACGATTATTACCCGCTCGATCCGACCACACAGGGCAGCTTCCTGATCTCGCTGTCCTGGGCCATGCAGAAATACAATGTAAACTTCATCGATCCGGACGAACCCAAGGTGTCGATGAGCGAGGAACAGGTGGCCGACTGGCTGCGCTTCTTCAAACGACTGGAAAACGAACATGTTCTGGTCAGCATCAAGGCGCGTACCGCCATGGGCGGTGCAAACAAGCCTACATCGCAGATGCCCGACTGGGTGGAAGGTAAGTGGGGCGGCGTCTATTCGCAGGATTCAACGCTGACATCGCGCGCCGATACCCTGACCGGCGGTCTCGATCAGCTGGAAGTCGGCCCTTACATCATGCTGCCAGACGCCAAGACAGCGGGCACCATGAGCCGTACCGGCTTCATCTATTCGATCAGCAAGCACAGCAAGCAGCAGGAGGCGGCGGCGAAATTTATCAACTTCCTGACAACGGATGCGGAAGCCGCCCGCATCATCGGCACGTCACGCGCCATCCCCGCCTCCAAAACGCAATGGGATGTCCTGACCAAGGAAAATCTCATCCCGCCGATCCAGAAGATCGGAACAGGTCAGATCATGGAGCTCAATGAGGAGGGACTTGTGCCACGCTTCTCGCTCTATTTCGAACATCCGCTGATCTACAAGCTTCTGTTCAATACCTTCGAGGAGCTTTCTTTCGACAAGACCACACCGGAGGAAGCTGCGCCGAAGCTGATCAAGGAAGCCACCCGGATACTGTCCCGCCTATAGCGCGACAAGGGTCACCGGCCCGTGAGGCCCGGATGAGCCCGACCTTTCCGGAAGAGTGCGACGGCTGCTGTCGGCGCACTCACCCTTCCACGCGGCCATCGGCCGAACATTTCTCAGGTGATGCGGATGTATGAAAGCAAACGCCTTGGCTATCTTTTTGTGATGCCCTTTATTCTGGGCATCCTCGCCTTCAATCTATTCCCTTTCGCGGCCTCGTTCGCGTTGAGCTTTACCGACTATCCGCTGATCGGATCGCCGACCTATATCGGGCTGGAAAACTACGAAAAGATGGTTTTCGACGATGATCTATTCTGGAAGTCGCTGACGGTTACGGTGTCCTTCGCCCTCATCGTCGTTCCGGCCCGGCTGGCGGTCGCGCTTTTCATCGCGCAGGTGCTGAACTTCAAGCTGCGCGGCATCAATTTCTTCCGCGCCGCCTATTACCTGCCTACCATTCTCGGCGGCTCGATCGCCATCTCCGTGATGTGGAAGTTCCTCTTCCAGCAGAAGGGGCTGGTCAACATCATCCTCGATACCGTCGGCATCGATCCGATCCCGTGGCTGGCAAATGAGCGTTATGCGGTCTGGACCATTGTCGCGCTCAACACCTGGCAGTTCGGCGCCGCCATGGTGATCTTTCTGGCCGCGCTCCAGGGTGTGCCGAAATCGCTTTACGAAGCAGCCGAAATCGACGGTGCATCCTTCTGGCAGCAGTTCCGCAGTGTCACCCTGCCGATCATCACGCCGGTCATCTTCTTCAACATGATCATGCAGATCGTGAACTGCTTCCAGGAGTTCAACGCGCCTTACATGATTACCGAAGGCGGCCCTCTCTACTCCACTTACTTCATGGCCATCTACATCTACGACGAAGCATTCAAATATTTCAACATGGGCTACGCCAGCGCCCTGTCCTGGGTCCTGTTCTTCCTGATCGTCGCGATTGCAGGCGTCCTGTTCTGGTCCTCGAAATATTGGGTCTTCTATTCAGGGGAAAAGGAGAAAGCGCGATGAGCAGTGACACAGTCGCAACCGCGCTGCCGAAAACGCGAATCCCGTCGAACGCGGAAGTGCTGCGCACACAACGCAGGGAGCGGATTTCACTCGCCTTGCGCTATCTGATACTGGGAAGCGTCGGCTTGCTGATGCTTTATCCATTATTCTGGCTGCTGGGAGCATCGTTCAAATCGAACCAGGAAATCTTCACCACGATCTGGTTCCTGCCGCGTGACCTTACCCAGTTGCTCGATTTCAGCGCCTATTACAATGGCTGGATGACGCGGACCGAGTTTACCTTCGCAACCTACTTCCTGAACTCGTTCCTCATCGTCATCCCGCGGGTCATCGTCACGCTGATTTCGTGCACGCTGGTGGCATATTCCTTCGCACGCTTCGAATATCCGGGGAAAAAGTTCCTGTTTTCCATCATGATCGGCACCATGCTCCTGCCGCCGATCGTGTTGCGCGTGCCGCAATATCTGATGTTCAAGGAACTGGGCATGATCGACACCTATTGGCCGTTGATCCTGCCATCGGCCTTTGCCGTCGATACCTTCTTTACCTTCCTTGTCGTCCAGTTCCTGCGCGGCACGCCTCGCGACATGGAAGAGGCGGCGATCATCGACGGCTGCAACGCCTTGCAGCTTTTGTGGCACATCGTCGTGCCGCTTTTAAAACCGGCGCTGATCTCGGTTGCTCTATTCCAGTTCATCTGGACGATGAACGACTTCATTGGGCCACTGATCTACATTTCCACCGTCGAGAAATACCCTGTGTCACTCGCGCTCAAGATGAGCATGGACGTCAGCGGCGAAGTCGAGTGGGCCAATATTATTGCAATTTCCATCGTAGCCCTGCTGCCGTCACTGACCGTGTTCTTCCTGGCGCAGCGCTATTTCATCGAGGGCGCAACCTCGAGCGGTATCAAGGGTTGAGGAGAAGGAGCCATCATGGCTAGCGTTAATCTCGAAAAGATCGTCAAGACATATCCCAACGGTTTCGAGGCCGTGCACGGTGTCGACCTTGAAGTGCGCGATGGCGAATTCATGGTCTTTGTGGGCCCGTCCGGCTGCTCGAAAAGCACCATTCTGCGCATGATCGCTGGGCTGGAATCGATTTCCGGCGGAGAACTGAAGATCGGCAATACTGTCGTCAACAACCTGCGCGCCAAGGAGCGCGGGATTGCCATGGTATTCCAGAACTACGCGCTTTATCCGCATATGAAAGTCTATGACAACATGGCCTTCGGCCTGAAGCTGGCAGGTCTGCCCAAGCAGGAAATCCACGAACGTGTCACCCAGGCCGCCAAAATGCTGGAAATGGAGCAATTGCTCGATCGCCTGCCGCGCCAGCTTTCGGGTGGTCAGGCGCAGCGCGTGGCTGTCGGCCGCTGCATCGTCAAGCGGCCGGAAGTGTTCCTCTTCGATGAGCCGCTCTCCAACCTCGACGCCAAGCTGCGTGCCTCGATGCGCGTGCGTCTGACGGAACTTCATCGCGAGTTGCGTGACCGGGGACAGCCATCGACGGCAATCTACGTGACCCATGACCAGGTCGAGGCAATGACCATGGGCGAACGCATCTGCGTGCTGAAAGACGGCACGATCCAGCAGGTGGACACGCCGACGACGCTCTATGATCGTCCCGTCAACGCCTTCGTCGCCGGGTTCATCGGCTCGCCCGAAATGAACATCCGCCCGGCAACGGTGGTGGCGCGCGACGGCGGGTTGGGCGTTGAGATGGGCGATACGATGCTGCCGCTTCCCGCTGCATATTCCGATGCCCTTGGCAATCGGATCGGCCAGAAGGTGCAGTTCGGTATTCGCCCTGAAAATATCGGCACGCCACGCAGCATTTTTGCTGCGGGATCGCAGGAACGTGCTTCCGTCGCCAATTGCACTTTCCGCCTGCGCGAGCATATGGGCAACGAGGTCTATACCTATTTCGATCTTGGCGGCCACGAGTTTGCCGCCCGCGTCCCGACCGATTTTGCCGGCGAGATCGACAAAGCAGAACGTGGCCAGACGATCCCACTCGGTTTCGTGATGGACAAGGCACACATATTCGATGCGGATACCGGATTGAATCTGACGCTAAGCGCATTGCAACCGGCATAAGCTACCTGGCTTGACAGGTAACACCTGCGCCAAAGGACGCAGCACACACCTGTCAGCTGGAGCCGCGCAACATAAACCGCCTTCCCTTGAATAGGATCGGCGGTTTGCTGCAGCTCGAAGAAGCCCGGCGCGCAAAGACGGATCTGGAAAGCTCATGGTTCTGAAGCGTGAAGTCTCTGTTTTAGCTGTCAACTGCCCTTCAGAACGCCTTTGCCGCAGCACACATCTGCGCTGAACCGCGGAACTACATAAGAAGATCGTGAATCTGACCATTACTCCCGGTGGTTTTCCTGCCGCGACCTTGCCTTTCCGGGCGCTGCCGCAACGCTTTGTGTCGCGTTCCTGGCCTCATTGAGGCCAAGTGAGAGGCAGCGGGAGCCATCGAAACCTTGGTCCTTGCGCTTGTTTCAGCCAATGACTTCATTCCGTGATGCCTGACATTGTATTCCAAGAACGTCTGCAGTCCTCCTACGACAGGAACTCGGGAAACGCTCGGCTGTCGCCACGACTTCGGATCATCTGTAAGTAGTCGATAGGGCACGCGGTAATCAAACCTATGCGCACACCCTCCATCACCCGCATGCCGAATGTTGCGCCGCACAACAAATACGCACAATAATTCGATCGATACGGGCGTGAATTAGGAAAGATTTAGTCAATATTGAACATTGATCTTGTAATGCGAGATCGCCTTGATCGCGCGGAGGATATTGGATCGGCGTGTGCAAGGGGAATTGCGTTCCGTGCCGGTCTCTTTGGGGGCATTGCAATGAAATTTTCGGTTCGAAACATACTCGTCACCGTGTTTGCGGTTCTCAGTTTCGCAGTTATGGGTCTTATGTTGCAGCAGCTGCTGCGACAGATCGAAACCCAGCGCGTATCCACCCAACTGGCAGGCTTGGCCTCGCTCGATAAATCGCTGTTCGATGCGCTGCTCGGCATGCGCGGCGAACGCGGCGCCATCAGCTCAGCCGTCAAGCTGGAACCGGTGGATATGGCCTCCACCCGCAAGAATATCGAGGATGGCAGACGTGATCTCGATGCCGCCTTCAATGATACCAAATCAATCATCGACAGGGTCGAACCGGCGAGCCTGAAGATCAGCCTCGGCCCGGTTCTCGAAAACTACCGCAAATGGCTGGATCTTCGCGCGAAGGTGGATGCAGGACTCGCCCTTCCGGTCAAGGATCGCGATGCCAGTGTCGGAAAGAACGCACTCGGCCTTGCCGACCAGATGCTCGTCGATCTCGAAAAGGCCTCCTATCAGGTCGAAGCGGTCATCAATGCTCGCGGGCCTGCCATGATCATGTTCACGCAGCTGCGTTCGCTTGCCTGGACCTCCCGCACGCAGCTCGGTACCGCCAATTCCTCGATCGTTGGTGCCATCATTTCCAAGCAGCCGCTTTCGGCAGAAAAGCTGGCCGAAATCGCTGTGCAGGACGCCCGCGTGTTTCTGGCCTGGGACGTGATTTCGCAGATTGTCGCAAGCGACACGACGCCGGCCGCCATCCGCGATCTGCACAAGGTCGCGCAGAACACCTACTTCTCCGGCGCCTACGCCGAACAGAAGTCGTCCGCCATCAAGCAGTTCCAGGCCGGGCAGCCCTTTGCCATGAATGTCGATGACTGGCGCAAGCCCGCCGGCCCGGCGCAGGCATCGCTTGCCGATATCGCCTCGGCATCGCTGAAGGAAATGACGGCTCTGACCGGTGCCAATGCGGCCGCGTCTACACGGTCGATCGTCATCTATGGCGTTGCCACGCTTCTTGCTCTTGCGCTCGCCATCGTCGGTTTCACTACCATCATCTTCCGTATCGCCAACCCGATCACCGCCCTGACCGGCGCCATGCGCACGCTCGCCGCCGGCGATCTCTCCGCCAAGATCGATGGTGCCACCCGCAAAGATGAAATAGGCGACATGGCCCGCGCCGTCGAGGTTTTCCGCGAGGCCTCAATCCACAATCGCCAGCTTGAAGAAGAAGCAATCGGCTCCCGCCAGGCGGCCGAAGCCGAGCGCGTTGCCTTCCAGAAACGCGCTGAAAGCGAAGCCGAAGCCCGCCTCACCCAAGCGACTTCCGGCCTCGCCTCCGGCCTGCGCCGTCTTGCAGCCGGTGATCTGCTCTGCGAAATCGAAGAGGAGTTTTCCGAGCAGTTCGAAGCCCTGCGCCACGATTTCAATAGCTCGATCCGCCAACTGCGGACTGCGCTGGAAGGTGTCGCCAAGTCGGCACTGACGGTTCGCAGCGGCAGCGACGAGATTTCCACTGCCTCGGACCAACTCGCCAAGCGCACCGAACAGCAGGCCGCCTCGCTGGAAGAAACGGCAGCGGCGCTCGAACAGGTTACGACAAACGTCAAGCAGACGTCGGAACGAGCCTCCGAGGCTCGCGAGATGGTTCGCCATGCCAGCGCGCGCGCAAACTCCTCCAGTTCGGTCGTATCGAACGCGATCGATGCAATGAGCAAGATCGAGGCAGCGTCCACACAGATAGGCCAGATCATCGGTGTCATCAACGACATCGCCTTCCAGACCAACCTTCTGGCCCTTAACGCCGGTGTGGAAGCTGCCCGTGCGGGCGAAGCGGGCAAGGGATTTGCGGTCGTTGCTCAGGAAGTCCGTGAACTCGCGCAGCGTTCCGCCAACGCAGCCAAGGAGATCAAGACGCTGATCGGCAATTCGGAAGCCGCGGTCACGCAAGGAGTGGCGTTGGTCAACGATACCGGTAACGGGCTGAACGAGATTGCGAATCTCGTCTCCGCCATCAACCAGCACATGGACGCGATCGCCCTCGGCGCGCGGGAACAGGCATCGGGTCTGACTGAAATCAACACCTCGGTCAATCACATGGACCAGGTAACCCAGCAGAATGCCGCCATGGTGGAAGAAATGAATGCCGCCGGCGCTGGCCTTGCTGATGAAAGCGGCCGCCTTTCAGAGCTGCTAATGCGTTTTGAGATGCGTCAAGCAGCTGTCCAAGGCTCAAGAATGCGCGCCGCCTGATGAAATGAGTTCCGCAACTGTATCGTAGGTCAGGAGAGCCTCAATGCGTTGCGCTCATCCACGAGCGCAACGCGACATGAACAGAAAAACACCGTGGATCCGACTTCAAGTAATGCCCATTTTCGGCCGAAGGAAAAATGATGCCGCACGCAATCATCCCGCCGACGACTCCACTCAAGACAGCTTCGGGCCATCCACCTAGTCGCGATGTACGGAAACGCTGCGAAATGGCCAGCGCACTCGTGGTTTCAAGCTCAAGCTATTGATAAGACCAGACCAGGCTTTGTGCCAGGTTCGTCAGTGAGACCAGCTTATCCGAACAGCACCCGAAGTACGGCGATATCCAAGAGATTGTGGTGCGGTTCGTGAGCAAGCCGAGACGGGGATTGGCGTGAAAAGCTCAGCTGGCTAGCGCCGCTCGCGGATTTGCTGGAGCATACTCCTGCCCGCATAAACAAGCTCCAGGAGGAACGCGAGCAGCGAGAGCATCAGACAAATGATCGCCCCGCCAAAAAGCCATGGCAGGTTTTCCGGTCGAAGCCGAATGGAAAGGCCGCCTGCAAGAAGATTAAGGATTGCGGCACAAGTACACAAACCCGATACCACTCCAAAGATAACTGCTACCTCCAGAATAAGCGTGCGACGGCTCAAATAGGTTATCCATTGCACCCCTCTATCTCCCAAGTCGGGTTTGTCCCCGACTTCATTCAGGCGGTCCGCAACTCTGCCCAGTCGCAGGCTGTAGATACTCACGAATGCTGCGGTCCCGGCAAGCAGAAATACAGGAGCCAACGATGTCTGAATTATCCCTGCATACTGGTTGATGATGGGTGGTGTATCCATAATTTCCTCCTCGTCCAGGCATCGTCCTCGCTGAGAAGTTCCGGAGCCCTCTTCGTCCACCGGGGCAACAACCTGAAGCAATAGAAAAATGGTAGGGCAGACCGGAAGCCTTGGCTATCCTGCAGTCAAGCCGGCCAATGCAATTTGCGTACGACCCCGCCAAGCAAAGCTGGGCCTTTTCGGAACGCAGTCACTCTATTGGGTCTCTCGACCAGATGGAGCTTGGCATTTCGGCAAAATCTGGCTGGTGAAGCGACAGCCAAGCTCTATCGCCTCAAGCGCCGCGCCTCGGTTGCTATCGGCAGGATCACGTCTAAGTCTTTCCAACATCTCGATCAGCTTCAGGATCGGCCCGGACCACCGCATTTTGGACTCGTCGTCCGACATTCGATACGCTTCAGCGATATCTCGAAGCAAGATTCCCAACACCGCTTGACGTTGTCTGTGAGAAAGATTGCTCCACAGCGCCTCAACATCTGTTTCCCGAGCGATCACAATCCGTTACCTCGCAGACAAACCCGAAATCATTGCCGGTTGTGTCTCGCCTCCACCACCAAAATCACTGGCTTCCTGTTTCATTCCTGATTGACGCCCGTTCATTCAGAGCGGCCTCGTATTTATGGCGGGCTTCCATCGATGGTTGCGGCTAGCTGCGTGTGCTTGTTCAATGCCTGTAATGCCGCCGCTGACGCATTGCCCGCAGCCCCCTCTCCTCCGACATTCACCGTTGGCTGTGCGAACTGAATTCCGTTCGAGACGAAAGCCTCACGCAACAAAAGGTTTGCACGCCTTCGAATGAAGGACTGCATCGGAGAAGGCTTGAGCGTCATCCCGAAACTCAGCACCATTCCGTAATCGCCGAATTCCTCGACGCCCTTCATCTTCAGGGGCTCGATAAAGATTGGGCCGAACTCGGGATCCTCCAGCATCGTGGCACCGATCTTTTTCGTCAATTTCCGCGCCTTCTCGACATCGGCGTCGAAGCCGACGGAAATGCGGAATTTCACCACACCCCAATCCCGGCTCATGTTCTCCACCGCACCGAGTTCGCCGAATGGGACGGTAAAAATAGGCCCCCGGTGGTGCCGGAGACGGACAGACCTGAGGCTGAAGCCCTCGACGGTACCCTTGTAACTCTTCGCCTGAATGTATTCTCCGACCCTGAACGCGTCGTCGAGCATATAAAAGACACCGCTGATAACATCCTTCACCAAGGTCTGTGACCCAAAGCCGATCGCAACCCCGAAAACCCCTGCTCCGGCGATCAGCGGGCCGATCTCCACCCCGAGTTCCGCCAGGACGAGAAGCACGGTTATCGTCAGGCCGACCGCCGCCAGCGCATTTCGCAGTATCGGCAGCAAGGTGCGTAGACGACCGCGGCGCGACGTTTCCTGAGCTGTTAAACCTGCATCGTCACTTGTGACGAGCTGTCCGTCGATCCAGGATTTTGCCATGTGCCACAGAAGATCGGCAACAAGCACGACTGCGACACTTTTCAACAGCCCATAAAAGACCGCCGAGAGCGCAGGATCCCGCTGCGCAAGCCCTTCCGGATTCATCTTCCAGACAAAGACGAGCCAGGCCAAGGCAACGACGATGATCGCGGCACGCGCGCCGCGTGTGATAAGCACGCTACGCATCCCTGTGGCATTCGGCACCAGACGCAGTGCTGCCTTTCCCACGGACTGGAGGGTAGCAGGCAGGATCAGCGCAAAAAACCCGATCCAGAAAAGCCCCTTTAATCCCAGACACCAAAGCGCCCAGATGACGACGATGGCAAAAGTCAACGTGAACCTACGTTGCAGGCTGCGCGTCCGCACCGACCAGACAGCTTCCAGCAGCAAGGCCAGAAGGAGGATCGAGCTGAGATAGGACAAGGCATCCACCACGTCCTGATCGATACCGATCAAGGAACCGGCGACCGAATTCGCGGTCGCCAGCACTGCGGCTCCCACTAGAAGCTGTGCCCGTATCAGGCCCTCCCTTGGGACTGCAAGCACAACCAATGCAGAAGCCAACCGAAAGCCCACGAAGGCAATCAGGTAGACGAGCAGAGCAACACGCACGAGTGGCGGCCAGTGAACGGCGAAGAATATGATGGCCAGCGGCAAGGCAAAAACGAAAACGGACAGCAGGCCGTAAACGCCATTGTCGGCATGTGACCGCATTCGGAGATAAAGCCGCTCGACAATCATTCCGACAAGGATAAGCCCGAAAAACATCAGGAAGACTGGTGCGTATCCGTTCGAGACAGCATCCCCCCTGACGCGTTTGGCAGCTTTCAGAACTTCGGTTGGGATCCGGGGGATTGCCGCGGCAATCCTGTCCATGCGGGCCCGGATGGCCGTTTCCCACGTCGAGATCAAAGGTTCGGAAGATGGTTTTGGAGGCGGCGTGCTTTTATCCTCGGCCCGCTTGATCCACGACTGGACCTCGGGATCCTGAAGCAGTGTTGTAAGCGCTTCGATCTTTTCGGGCAGAGGGGGCGCCGGCTGCGAATAGGCAGGCGCGGCGGCTAAAAGCAGAAACAGCGATAGCGCCAGCCACTTCATTATCCGTATGTCCTGGATAGCTACTCAGTAAAAGTTATTGTGCCGAATGATATCGCGGACCTTGCCTGCGTATACGTAGAATACCGTAACCTACTGGCGAGCCGTACGAACTGGCATGCCCTCTGTCGTTCATTGACACCGTAGATGTCTATCTCTGACCCGCCTTCGGCTCCTCACTGTCTTCAGAGAACCAGAGCGTTCCCGAAACCTTGAAAAGGAATGCTGTCGTCCAGCCGAAAAGGAGGATGCCATTCACGCCTTCGATTGCACTGCCGATCCTCCAGCCACCGGAAAGCGTGACGTCGCCATAGCCAATTGTTGCAAAAGTGACGGCCGAAAAATAGACGGCCTCCTCCATGCTTTCGAGCGCACCCAATGCCCGGTAGGCCACAGCCCAGATGAAGATTTCAAAAAAATGGGCAAAAACAAACCCCAAGACAAAGACGTAGGTGAGGCAAAGCCGGGCTATGCCGGATAGGTTTCGAGCATTTCTGACCGCGCCTATGCACAGGCTGTACAGACATGTCACGACCAGCCCGTGAATGATGATGGTGAAAAACAGTATGCCGGCAGAAAGAAGGATGACCATGAACATGAAGGATGCCCCGTTTCCTGTATAAAGTGCTGATCGGCAATCACATATTCGCGTTTCCGCTCCCTCTTTCAGCTATGATGCGGACCGGGCTTCATCGGGCTTGAGACAGGTGCCTCGATACTGTGCTGAAAGTGGCGAACCCCGTCATCCAACCGCTTGAACATGCGGCTTGTACCAAGTTTTTCAGCGAAGCCTGAGGCGCGGACATAGTCGAGTACATCGGGGTTGAGGCTCGCGAGCCATAATGTCACTCCCTGATCCGCGAGATTTCGATCGCTCGCGATTACCATCTGCATCGCGGAATATTCAATATCGAACACCCTGCTCAGATCCAGCAACAGGACCTTCGGCTTTCTTTGCAGTACTAGGTCGCGGATTCGATCGGCAACCTGCTGCACATTGGCAAAGAAAAGCCGCCCTTCCGGGCGCAGGATCAATAGCCCATCCACAATATTCTCTTCATCGTCCTTGTCAGAAACGGGCCGCAAAACCCTGTCTCCGCGAGCACGACCGATTACATGTATCCGTGGGTTTGCGGATTGGCTGGATAGGCCGAGCAAAGAGACGATGATAGCGACAACGATACCCTGGAGCGTGCCAAAGAACAGCACTCCCACCAGCGCAGCCAAGGCCCAGCGGAACTCCATCCTGCGAACCTGGAGTATACTCCTGAACTCACTGGGCCGGATCAGACCGAGTGAATAGACGATGACGATTGCGGAAAGCGCTGCTTGAGGCAAAAGCCCCAGCAGGGGAGCGAGCACCAGCATCGTCGCAACGGAAACCGCGGCCGTGACCAGTGAGGCGCGCTGGGTTTGCCCTCCGACTGCCCGTACGACCGCGGTTTGCGACGTCCCGCCCCCGGCTGGCATGGCACCGAAAAATGCGCCTCCGAGATTGGACGCACCGATCGCGAACAACTCTCTATTAGGGCGGATTGGAGGATCCGAAGAAATTGCGAAAGCGCGTCCTGCAGCCGCGGTCTCGGTGAAACTCATCAGTGCCACACCGATCGCCCCAGGCAACAGCATCATGATCAGATCGAGATTGGGCACGGTCACCGTTGGCAGCGCCCGTGGAATCTCGCCGATGATGGCAACTCCTCTGTCGCTCAGGCCCAACATCCATGAGGCGGCAATGGCGCCACCGACGACAGCAAGCGGCGCCGGAGAGTGAGGACGGATCCATTCTACCAATAACAACAGGAAAAGCGCCGTAAGTCCTACAATTGCAGTGATTACCGATGCTTGGGGAAGCTGTTCCACAAACGCCAATATGTCTCTGAAAAAGCCGGCCTTGGTAATATGAAGCCCGAAGAGCTTCGGCAACTGGTCCAGGATGATTACCAGACCGATACCTGCCTTGAACCCAGTCAGCACCGGCACCGAGATAAAATTGGCAACAAAGCCCAACCGCAGACCAGATGCAATGAGCAGCAGCGCGCCCGTCAAAGCCGTGAAGGTCGCGGTAGCGACGATGAGCTCGCTTGGATCCCCATCGGGTACAACTAACTGCAGCTCAGCTGCGGTCAGGATTGCGATGGTTGTCGTCGAGCTGACGCTCAACACCCGCGACGAACCGAGAAAGGCATAAATGATCATCGGCACGAATGCCGTATAAAGGCCGACGATCACGGGCAATCCGGCAACCGTCGCGTAGGCCATAGCCTTCGGCAGGACGACAGCTGCCGCCGTCAAGCCAGCGATGACATCTCGCCGGATGCCTCCTGCGGGGGACAGATCGGCAGTGCTGCCAGAGGATGATGGCCCGATCATCGTTACCGTTCCTTACAATCATGGCGGAAATTGCCTTTCTCCCGCCAAACCGGATATTCGCTCACGAGATCGTCCGGCATCGGTGATCCCTAACCTGCGATCACATTGACGATTACGCTTCCCCAGGTCGTAAGCAGGATGTGTCCGAGCGGCACTGCCGGCGTATACCCGAGCACCGCGACTGTGCTACCGGAACGTTCCTGAACTGCCGCCATGGCCGCCGTCATTGTCTGCGCCCCCGCAAGTCCGCCAAGAAGCAGGATGGGGTTCATCTTGAGGACATAGCGGCCGAAATACAGCCCGACGATCAATGGCGTTATCGTTACGATCATGCCTCCTAAGAGAAGACCCAATCCCGCTTCAGCAATCGCCGAGAAGAAGACAGGTCCGGCATGCAAACCGATCATCGCCACGAACGCCGAAAGCCCCAGGCCGGTCATCAGCGAGATACCAGCGTCCGGTATCCGGCCGAAAAGCGGGAAGCGCGTGCGCAAATGTCCGACCAGCAGGCCTGACAACAAGGCACCGACGCTGGTGCTGAGCGAAATCTGCATGCTGCCGACTGGAAACGTCACGATGACGCCGACAAGCCCACCTAGGAAAATCCCCAGTCCCAGAACGAAAAAGTCCGTCGTCTGCGTTGCGGATATGACTGTCCCGATTTGCCGGGCAGCTTTCTCGACCACCGCTTCCGGCCCGACAAGTCCAACAATATCGCCACGCTGCACGGTAACGCCGGGCGCGATCGGCACCTCGTTTCCACCACGGGTAACCCCCCGCAGGTAGAGGCCATGGGCGAGGTTTCCCTCTCCCAATTGTGTAATCGTACGCCCATCGAGATCGCGGTTGGTCAGTATGACGTCGGTGGAGACGACCGGCATATCGAGCAGAGCCTTGTCCTCGATCTCCTCGGCATGCGGACCGATCAATCTCACGAGCTTCGCGCGCTCCCCGGAGACGGCAAGAACATCGCCAGGAACGATCACCATCGAGGGTGTCGCATCGATCAGGGCATCGCCTCGACGCAGCCGATGAATGAACAGTCTCTCGCCCGAAGCCTGCCGTTCGGCGGCAGCGATCGAAAGACCCGCGACCAGTCCGTTTTCGGCAACCCGATATGCCCGCAACTCGAACCGACGCCATGCGGACGCCACCCCCTCGGATCGGCGGACGATACCCAGTTCACGTTCGAGTTTCAGCGCCTCGGCGGGCAGGTCGATCCCGAGCAGCCGGGGAGCGACGACACTGCAGAAAAGGATCACGCCTAAGGCGCCGAAAACGTAACATACCGCATCGGCCACAGCGATATGCGCCACCAGTCGTTCGCGCTCCGCATCGGGTAACGGCAATGCATTGATCGCCTCGGCGGCAGTGCCGATCGCCGGACTTTCCGTCAGCGATCCGGAGAGAAGACCAGCCGCGAAGCCGGGATCGAGATCCAGCAGCCTGGCGATAGTGATCGCCAGGCCCAGCCCGGTGACGGTGACCACCACGGCGAGCAGCATAGGCTTCAACCCGTCCCGCCTGATCGACTTCATGAACTGCGGGCCGACCGAATAACCTGTTCCGAAGAGGAAAAGGAGAAACAGGAAGGACTTTGCCATGGAGGCAATCGGCACATCGGCCAGTTGTCCGATCGCGATACCGGCAAACAGTGAACCGGTCACAGGCCCCAGGCTAAAGCCTGCAATCTTGAAGGTCCCGATCAGATAGCCGATGCTGATCGCGAGAAACACCGCAAGTTCCGGATACTTGATAAGGAATTGTTCGGTCCAGACCATTGAAAACCAGCCCTGTCTGTTCCCGGAACGCGCCGGGCCAGAATGCCCGACGCCGAAGATCCGGTACCATTCTCAATGCGATCGCTTCTCGTCCTTGCTCTTTCGTGGTCGTTCAGCCACCGCGATCGCGTCTGAACGGATAAGCTTCAGCCCCCTCGCCTTTTCGAAGCCGTGGATTTCCTTCACATCCAGTTTACGCATGAAGTCGATCGTCTCCTGCGTCAGGACCTGGCCCGGAACCATGATCGGAAAGCCGGGCGGATAGGGAATGACGAAATTGGCAGAGACCATTTCCGGCCCGTCTTTGAGACGCTTGTCGCATTCGGTACCGAACAGTGGCACATATTCGCATACCGACGCATCATAGGCCTTGAAGAACGCCGTCCGGATATCGCCCTCCGGCGTGTCGCGGCCTGCATCGTGACGAAACGCCTCATGGAAGTGGCTGAAGTTGGGTAGATCCGGTACGTCCGTCATGAGCGATTTCACGCGCGCAGCAAAGGCAGTGCGCTCGCCTTCCCCGCCATCGGAGAGGCGCTCCTCGATGGACTGGCATATCTCAACCAAAACCCTGATCAGATGCGCGACATCGCTGCGGGTGTTGTTGATGTTGGATTGCAGCAGCACGCTGTTGCGGGACGTCTTGTTGAGCTGGATGCCGTATTTCTCGGCCAGCAGGCCCTTGAATTGCGTGCCGTCGAAGCCGGCCGTGCCGCAAACAAGCGTGATACGCGTCGGGTCGAGATAGAACTCGTCTTCGTGCATTGCCTTGACGGCATCCGCCCAGGTGGTGCCGTCGCGGATGTATCCCTCAAACCCCGACTGACGATAGGATTTGGGGATCATATCATCGGCGTCGAGCGCCCTGAAATATTTCGAGATCAGCCTGTGCTCGTTGACGCTACGCCGGATCTTGAGTGCAATCTCGATCGCGTTCATCACCAGCCCGTAGCCTTCCAGCTCCATCTGCCGGCGAGCAACGTCAAGGCTTGCGATCAGTTGCTGATTGGGGCTCGTCGATGCGTGGGTAAACACGGCCTCGCGGAATTGTGCCGCGACGGTATGGAAGTCGACGTCCTTGACGAGAAGCATCGACCCCTGCCGAATAGCCGACATCGACTTGTGGGTCGAATTCGTCTGGTAGACACGCAACCGGACAAGACGCGGATCGGGAATGAGCTGCGCCGCAAGCAGGGCATCATCGCCTGGGTTTTCGCCTAGTTGCGCTTTCTGCGCCTCGAATGCTTTCAAAGACGCCGGATCACGCAGCCAGTCTTCGATTTCCTCCGCGGCACCCATCGCTGTTCTTGGGCGCAGGAAGGGCGAGAAGCGGGCGAAACCCGACCAGGCTTCGTCCCACAGGAAAATCAGATCCGGCTTGATCGCAAGGCATTCCTCCATCACCCGCCGCACATTGTACATATGGCCATCGAACGTGCAGTTGGTCAAATCCAGAAGCTTAAGCCGATCGAGCCGTCCCTCGGCCTTCAAGGTCAGCAGCGCGCGCTTGATCGTTGCAAGCGGCACGGCCCCGTACATCGAATATTCCGTCATAGGAAAGGCTTCGACATAATAGGGCTGCGCGCCCGACAGAACCATTCCGTAATGATGCGACTTGTGGCAGTTGCGGTCGACGACGGCGATATCGCCCGGAGCCAACAGCGCCTGCACGGCCATCTTGTTGGAGGTTGACGTGCCGTTAGTGACGAAGAAGACGTGGTCAGCGCCAAACGCCCTTGCCGCCATTTCCTGAGATCGTTTGATATTGCCCGTTGGCTCCAGAAGGCTATCCAGTCCGCCAGTCGTCGCACTGCTTTCGGCCAGAAACAGGTTCAGGCCGTAGAATTCGCCGAAATCGCGGATCCAGTCCGACTTGAAGACCGACTTTCCTCTGGCGATCGGTAAAGCATGAAATGTGCCGATCGGCCGGCGGGCGTATTTCTTGAGGTTGTCGAAGAATGGCGTCTCGTAGCGTGCATAAACACCTTCCAACACGGCAAGGTGCAATTCGAGCATCTCTTCGACCGCGTAAAAGACGCGTCGCACGCCCTTCGCGTTGGGGTCGCCCGCGATCTTCTCCACCTCGCGATCGGAAAGCAGATAGACGTCGAGTTCCGGGCGAAGCCTCCGCAGGGCACTGGAGAGACGAAGGGCAGAAGCGTCTGCACTCTCCACCTCGCCGAGCGGATCAAGTACGGAACGCAGGATCGGCGCATCGTGACGCGAGCGATAGGGAAAACCTTCCGCGAGAACGACTGCAACGATGTTGGGGTTGAGGATCGTCGCGCAGATGGCATCTTCAAAGGAGCCAACCATCACCGGCTCGTAGATGAAGGCATCCTCGCGCCGCCGCAACCGGCGTATTTCACGTGCAAAGGCCGGCCATCTGGCAGCCGGCTGACTGTTGACGAACAGGACCTCGAAATAGGGACGCCGTTCACTGGCATCATTCGTCGAGGGCGGCAGGATGTCGGGAACCTCAGACGCCGACATTTCGTCGTGAACGTCCCATTCCGCTGACCGGCTGCGATATGCATCTGTGAGCAGGCCGTTGGAGATCCGCCGGGCCAATCGTGCAGCACCGCCGGCATCATTCGCCGCGATACTTTCCCGCAGCGCTGCAAGAAGCTGTGGCCCCGGATAGGCGTGATATTCCTCCACGGCCTCCAGGGCGCTCAAGATTGCTTCCAGCTTCAACCTGTCACCCTGCTGTTTCGCCCAGGCATCGGCCATTGTCGTCAGTTCGCGCCATTTGTCTGCACGCGCCGAATGGAGGAGGAGGAACTGGTCGATCTGTACGTTTCGATTTGACATTTCACGCTCCCGTTGTTTCCCGATTATGGTTGGCGGCACTGGTCGAACCGTGCCGCACTTCCCGCCGCCCGCGATGAAAGAAACTGCAGATGCAAAGACTTGCGCATCGCCGAGGGTGACGAACTTCTTCACCCTCGACCTGCTGTCTGCTTCAGGCCAGAAGCAGAACCAGAACCATGCCCCAGATGGTCAGCAACGTGTTTCCGACGGCATAAGTCACCGTGTAGCCCAAGCCCGGAATTTGGCTTTTTGCCCGGTCGTTGATCATTCCGAGGGAGGCCGTCGTCGTGCGCGCGCCGGAGCAGCATCCCAGCAGGATTGCGGGATGAAACCGGAAAACGTATTTGCCGACATACATCGCAAGGATCAGCGGGAGCGTCGTTACCATCACACCCCAGAGGAACAGGCTGAACCCGAGTTGCTGCAGACCGGCGACGAAGCCAGGTCCCGACGAAATACCGACCACGGCGATAAAAACGTTGAGACCCACGGAATTCATGAACCAGACGGTAGGCGAAGGTATGCGCCCGAATGTCGGACGGACAGATCGAAGCCATCCGAAGAAAAGGCCAGAAATCAATGCCCCGCCGGATGTCGAAAGCGTCAAGGGTACGCTGCCAACCTTGTAGGTCATCGCCCCGATCAAAGCGCCGATTGCGATAGCGGCGCCGATGAAAGCCACGTCGGCAATGTCCGTCTGTGCGTCCGGCCGTCCAAGAGCCTTTGTTGCCGCAGCGGTATCCTGTGTGCGCCCGACAATCGTCAGAATATCGCCGCGCTGCACCTGCGTGTTCGGCAGGATAGGAATTTCGGTTGCAGTTGCACCGCGAACAATCTTGCGCAGAAAGACGCCGCGGGCGAGCGGCATGGATGCAAGCTCGGCAAGCGTCTTGCCGTCCACCGCCTTGTTGGTGACGAAGACATCGACACCGCCGGCCGGGACTGCGAGCAGTTCCTGGTCGTTTATCTCCTCCGCCACACTGCCGATGAGATCGACGAGGATTTCCCGTCGACCTGCCACGGCGAGAATGTCGCCGGCGGCGATTACGGTATCGACGGTTGCGTCCTGCACCTTTCCATCGCGCCTGATGCGTTCGATGAATACGCGTTCGGACGGAAGCATACGTTCTGCCTCGAGTACGGTCAGGCCCGCGGCTCGTCCCCCCTCCTTCACCCGGTAGGCGCGCAGCTCGTAATGATGCCATGCAGTCCCTGCACCACCCAGAGCCTTCTTGCCGCCATGCTCGAGTTCGTAACGCTTGCATTCCGCTTCCAGATCTATGCCCAGCAGGGATGGCCCGATCAGCGCAAGAACAATGGCGGAGCCCACCGTCCCGAAAATATAGGTGACAGCATAGGCGACAGGCATTGCATCCAGCATCGCCTTGCTCTGTTCAGGCGGAAGGCCAAGACGGTTGATGGCATCCGTCGCCAGCCCCATCGAGGCCGAAATCGTCTGGGAACCTGCATAGAGCCCGGCGGCGGAGCCTATGTCATAACCGGCGATGAGTGCGCCGAAATAGGCAGCCCCCAGGCAGAAGAGGCAGACCACGGCCGCAAAGACTGCCTGCGGAATTCCGTCCTTCGCGATCCCTCTCACGAACTGGGGGCCAACCCCATACCCGATCGCGAAAAGGAACATCAGGAAGAATGTCGACTTCAATGGCGGGGAAATGGTGATGCCGAGCTGGCCGATAAGAACCGCGGCAATCAGCGTTGCAGTGACGGCACCCAGACCCAGCCCTTTATAGGTGAATGAGCCGAAGTAATAGCCAAGGCCCAGCGACAGGAAGATTGCAATTTCAGGATAGGTGCGGAGCGTGTTTACGAACCAGTCAACCATCGGTCCCTCTCTCGGTTGATCACAGGGGCATGGGAGGTCGTTTCCCTCTGAATGCACCCGGACGGCTCTCCTTTGCTCCAAACCGCTTGTGGGTGGAGCGCCGAGTTCAGGGTCGCTCACCGGAGAGTGTTCGCGAAGTAGAATACGGTATTATACCGCGGCGGCTGACACTGGTTACAAGCGCGCACCCCGAGCCAGAGAGCCTGTCCGCAAATCGTGCATGCGGCTAGTGACGCGGCGGCCGCAACAGGATGACATTGGCTCGTGAGAGGGCCTGTTCGATTTCCTTGGCAAGGCTGTCGATAAGCTCTTCATACTCGAGCCGCCTTGCATCTCTGATAACGGCAGGCAGATGCCGACATTCGTTCAGAGCGGTTTTGACATCCGCAAGGTCCTCGCAAAGAACCCTGAACTCTTCATCGAGTTCGAACAGGTTATCTATCTGTCTCAGCAAATCCGGAAATCGTTCGCGAGCTGCGGCAAGTCCGCGCGAATGTGGTGCCTTATCTGAGCTGGATCCCATCACACCCCCACGAAGGCTTCGATTGCGACAGATTGATTATCGTAGCGCGGTTCGGGAAAGCGTGACGTATTATACTCGAAATTACCAAGCCTCCGACGGGAGACCTCTCCTCGGCCGCCTGACCTGTCCGACAGCCATCGCGTCATTGCATCGCCGGATCCGATGCGATCGAAGGCATGCGATCGTCGAACTCACGACCGTTAGCTCGCCGCGACACGCCGTAACACAGAGATTACGGGAAGTTACGAGCCACGCGAAACGGGCCGCACTAGATTAACCGAAGGCTCGCAATCGACGCGACAGCATACCGCTATTTTTTGGCCGTGTTGTTCATTTCTTCCTGAGGCCCACTCTCAACACCGTCAATGGTTTTGCCGTCTGGACTGCGTTTTCCGATCACGGCTCGGCCTCATCATGGCCCGGCATATTCAGGCAGTACAGGAGGCTAGGATGAACCAGTTGCATGACGCGGATCACGAGATCGGAAAAAAGGAAAAGAAGTCGTGGAACTACGACAAGGAGCTCAAGAGGCTCCAGGTGGAACTTGCTCACCTTCAGGCATGGGTCAAGGATTCTGGCATGCGGGTCGTCATCATATTCGAAGGACGCGATGCGGCCGGCAAAGGCGGCGTCATCAAACGTATCCTTGAGAAGGTCAGCCCCAGAGTGTTTCGGGTTGTCGCGCTTCCGGCTCCGACAGAGCGTGAGAAGTCTCAGATCTATATGCAACGCTATATTGCGCATCTTCCTGCCGCCGGTGAGATCGTGATCTTCGACCGCAGCTGGTATAATCGGCCCGGCGTTGACAGGATCATGGGCTTTTGCAGCGAGAAGAAGGCGCGCCGTTTCCTGGAGCTCGCACCACGTTTCGAAGCCGCAATCGTCGAAAGCGGCGTTCTGCTCCTGAAGTATTTTCTCATCGTCAGCGAGGAAGAGCAGGAACGCCGTTTCAAGAAGCGTATCGAAGATCCGCTGCGGCAGTGGAAACTGAGCCCGATGGATGTCGAATCCTACCGGCGCTGGTGGGACTACACTCAGGCCTATGACGAAATGCTACGCATGACCGACACCGAGCACGCGCCTTGGTGGATAGTCCCCTCAGACGACAAGAAGCGTGCCCGCGTGAACTGCATCGCCCACATTCTCTCATCCATTCCCTATGAGAGAATAGCGTTCAAGATCCCTGATCTCGGCAAACGCCAGAAGCGGCCGAACGACTATATCGAAGATCAAAGTCCTCGACATATCGTGCCTGACATCAGCCGATCAGCACGCCACGGTAATTGAGCCCGTTCGTCAGCCAGCGAGGCCAGATCATGAACGCCGCTGCCCCAGCCGATAAGCAGGAGCCGCATCCCGTCGCGGCAAGCCATATATCGATCGAGGCGCGCGTAAGCGATATCGTCCGGATCGGGGTCATTGCGGCCTTCACCTATTGGTCGGCGCAACTGATCGCGCCCTTCGCCCTGATCGTTATATGGGCGGCAATAATGACAGTGGCGCTCTATCCGTTGTTCAACCTTTTGACCAAGCTCCTCGGGGGAAGGCAGTTCCTGTCAGCATCCACTCTCGTCGCCGCATGTCTTATCGTGATCATCAGCCCTCTGGCGCTCGCTGCGGTGAACTTTGTCGATACCCTGCAGACATTTTTTTCGGATGCCGTCGGCTTCCACATACCGAGGGCGCCAGAGCGACTGAATGAGGTTCCGATCGTCGGAACAAAACTCTACTCTGCCTGGAATGAGGCTGCCACCAACGTGGCCGCAGCGATACTGTCGTTCAAGCAGCCGTTGCGTGAGGCGGGTGGGGTCATTCTGGGCAGGGTTCTATCAATCGGCGGTGGGATCCTCAGCTTCATCGTTTCGGTAATTCTGTGTGGTGTTTTCCTGACCATGGCGCCTCGCCTCGCCTCGGGCATTCAGATCTTGGCAAGCCGCATCGCTGGCGAAAGAGGTGTAGGATTCGCGAAACTGGCGGGCACGACGGTTAGGAACGTTTCGCGCGGCGTGATTGGCGTCGCACTGCTCCAGGCCATCTTATGCGGATTGATCTTCATGGCCTTTGGTGTGCCGGTGCGAGGGGCTTTAACCTACGGCGTATTCATTTTGTGCCTGATACAGATTGGGCCAGCCCTCATCCTGTTACCGCTCCTTGTCTGGATTTGGTTTTCTTGGCCGTTCAACGTCTCCGCTCTGTTCACGGCAATTATCGTGCCGGTCATGCTGGTGGACAATATTTTGAAACCTATATTGATTTCCAGAGGACTTTCGACGCCCATGCCCGTCATTCTGGTCGGGGTTATTGGCGGCACGCTGACCCACGGGCTCGTGGGACTTTTCATCGGTCCGATCGTTTTGGGCGTATTTTATGATTTGATCGTCGCTTGGGCATGGCCGCAACCGCCCGTTTCACAACCATCCACCTCTATCATAAAATCAGCCGATGAGATCGGGTCGGAAAATCTACCCGGAAGCTGAAATCAACACGCACCCAACATGCTCAACTCATCTCAGAGCAATAGCGAGAAACTTCGCGTTCGATTTCACGGCAGAGGTCTTCGTATTCATGAACGCGTTTCACGTCAGTTGGCCGCTCCAATCGTAGACGATCTAGCGCGATTGTCGCGAGGTCGTAGGATTCGAAAAGATCGGCAATCGTGTCGCTGACATGGCTGCGGAGCTGATCTCGCAGTGCAGGCAATTTCAACATGAGTTTGTTGCGCCCGCTGCGGGCATTGGAAGACTGCATCCCGATTGCCTTGGTTCAACCTCTCCGACAAAATTCGACGAGGCGCCAGATAGTTCCAGTGTCGCAATCAAAAGCCTGAAAGTATCTCAGCAACCCGCTTCGGGCCGGGCAACGCATGGAGCACGATAGCGGTAAGTCTCTCTCGGAAGCTACCCATTGCGCAGAACGCGGCAGCGCGTGATCCCGCGCTGTCGCTTTTGTTTTAAGTCTTACGGAACCGCATCCACCAGAGGCTAGTCCATCGTGATATCCCAATCGTCACCCGGATTGAACAACCGGATTTGCGACGCACGTTCTTGCGTTTCGTCTCCCAGGTCCTTCTCGTATACGACCCCAGAGTAGTTGACGATGAAGGTTTGGACGCCCGTGACGCCATAGGTAACCGGCCAGGCGATCAGTGCAAAACCGTTCGTCATGTTACCATTCACGATATAGCTGTACTCGCCGCCTAGCACATTCGGTCCCTGCCCCGTCAGAATACGGTATCGGTAACCGTAATACCCTTCACCCTGCTTGGCCTTGCTGAAGGCCGCAGATTCGAGCATCGGCCCTGCCGGGCTTTCCTCTTCATCGTCGTTGGCTTGCCAATATAGTCCATCGCGTTTGCCGGGCGAGCTGATCAGCCGTTGAGCGAACTCGACAATCTGATCCCCGTCTTCGTCTATCCGGGCATATTCGTATTGGGCGTCGACATAATCACGCATGGTATCGATCGTGACGAGTTCATTCTCGCCAATCCGTCGGTTAACGATCTCTTCCAGCCCTATCTCCGTGTCGAACGACCATTGCCCGTTGGCCTGCTTGGAGAGCGGAAATGGCAAAGGCCACAGGATATCTCCGACGGCAACGACCTTGAATCCCCTCACGTCCTGAAGGCGCAACTGTCTCGCTGCCCCCTCGCGGATCAGATCGAGGCTCGTCATGGCCTCGCTGCTGTCACGTAGCTTGCTGGCATTGAGCCCAAGCAGCTTTGCCAAGCCGTCGACATCCTGCGCCTTCAGCACCTTGCCGAATTCGTCCATCGCGGCTGAGGGCTCCACGAAGGATGGTGGTATCTCGCCTTTGAATTCCTGAAGGTTTGTCTTCTGCGCGGCCTCTGACGGTGTCGCGATGGCTACTGCAGCGGCCATGACAGTCAGTCCAACCAATAAACTAATCTTCTGCCTCATGATCTGTCTCCAAACACTGTTAGGAACGTTTATCTGCGGCCACCACCGCCGCCGCGGCCGCCGCGACCGCCACCGTGATGCATGGGGCGTCCGCCGCCACGGGGTGCCGCGCGCGGGGCGCCACGCTGTCCGCCGCCCATGCTGTGTCCTCCACGCTGAGAGGCGACGGATTCCCGCCGTCCCGACTGGACATTGCCGAGCGCATTCGGTTGCCGCGCGCGATTGTCGGGCCGGGCGGCCATTTTAGGCTTATTCGCCTGCTTGGCCTTCGGAGCGGACTGCGAACTGCGACGCGGTTCTGCGGCCGGCCGACTGGCCGCTTGGTTGCTACGGTTTGCTGCGGGCCGATTTTCGGCAGCCCTGTTGGTTGCGGGTCTGGTTCCCTGTTTCAGCCCCTCAGCAGTCTTCCGGCGAACGTCGTCGGGGCGGGACAGGTTTTGCCTGTTTGCAATTCCGTCGCTAGCCTTGCGATCACGGACCTGATTTTTGAGGGAATTACGATTGTCCGAAACCAGACCGGATTTTATCGCGGAGCGATCGAAATTTGCGAACTGGTCCTTGCCGATATTCAGCTTGCTGCGATCTACCTTGCTCCAATCAACGTCGTTCCATTTCAGTTTGCCGTTGAAATTCCGGTCGTTGAAGCAGTTATTGCAGTCGATATCGACATCGCCGCCGTTCCATCTTCCGCCCCAGACGCCCCAGTCGTCCCAGTTGACGATGGCTGCCCAGGCGATGCCTGTGACCGCCCCAGCGAAAAATGCGGCGCCGGGATAGTAGTAGTTGTCGTAATAACTATCGGAATAATAAACCGGCTGGGCGGCATAGCCCGGCTCATAGAGCATCTGCGGCGGATATTGTGGGATATAGACCTTTTCCGGATCCGTGGGGCGAATGATGACGTTTTCATTTTCGACGACGACGGTGATCTTTTCATCCGTCTTGATCAAGTCCTTGGCCATTGCTTCGTCTCGAAGCTGCTGGATGGCCACAAGCACGTCCTTTTGCTGATAGGTCAGCGCATTTCCAAGTGCTTGTGTCCAGGCAAGATCATCGCTCATCATCTTGACGACGTCGGGGTAGTTGAGAAGCGAGATAACGCTTCCATCCCACCCTTCATTCGGCTTCAAGTCCTTGTTCTTCTGCTTGGCCTGCAGGAACCGATCAGCCTCGACGATCTGCAACGGGAGGAGTGAAGCGGCGGAAATCGCAGCAACCAGTTCGTCCGGATAGAGTGCTATCCGCGCCACCAGAATTTCGAGCTGGTCCTCCGACAACAAGGGGGGTTGCGCAGGCGCCTGAACGGATGTCGCGGCCGGATTAGGCTGGGGCACCGGCGCCTGGGAAAAGGCAGGCGGGCCGGGATATGACGAGACAAGTGTCAGCGCGGACAGCCCGGCGACCAACGTGAAGCTTTTCGATTTCATCACTCGTCAACCTCATCCTGTTTAATGAAAGATCTTGTGGGCTGGAGAGGTCGCGTTCGCGTCACAAAGTATGGGACACAGAGGATAAATCTCTATGTCTCGACGCAGTTCGGCAGCAACGGACGTTGCGGCAGCCCAGGGCACATATAAACCGCCAAATCGGCGCTGGGGCGTAGTTTACGCGATCCTACTTTTCGCCCTTGACGCGTCCTGCAGGACGAAAAACGGCTGAGGCGGCAAGATACCCTCAGGCGTTCAAGTGCATCTGTTGAGGCCGCAGTGTCCTTATCGGCCTCGCGATGTTGTTCGGTTATCCGCAACGAAACCGATACGGATCCACCAGTCAGTCAATTCTCCTACTTCCCCTAACAGCGGCGGGGAAAATGCCGGAAAACCAGAAGCGAATCCGCCGTAAATTACACGATGTTACGAGCGTGAAACCCCACTAGGCGCGTATCGTCGTTATGAACCCCAAGGTCGCTTGTGCAGACGCCTATTCGCGGGAGTCCTACGGCTGGTCGACGTCGCGAGAGACGGCAGATCAAGCACCTTCGGCAGGTCCCGTTTTGATTATGACTTATTCTGCTAAAGGAAATCGCAATGGCGCAAGACATTCATCCGGCGGCGATCGATCACCTGCCAGCGTTCATTACCGAGCCAGGCCAGGCTGATTACCTCTTCGTCGCCGTTGTCGTCTTCCTGATCGTGGCCATTCTGGTCATCGGCAACCTCTACTTCCAGCTTCACGCCGTGCCTGAACGACTGGCACATCGCACCAGCAAGGTGCAGATGGAGGTTGTCGCGGTTCTCGCCCTGATTTCGCTTTTCACGCACAATCATCTCTTCTGGATCGCTGGCCTGCTGCTCGCCTTCATCCAGATCCCGGACTTTTCCACGCCGCTTTACTCAATCGCGGAATCGCTCGGAAAGCTTTCCGGTCGCGATGTCCGCATGGAGCTTGACGACAGACCCGAGGAGGAAATTACGCCACCTCCGGACGACGCCAATTTGAAAAACAAACCTGGTAGCGAGGGAGTTTGACAATGCTGGAACTGATGCTCTGCTCCCTCCTGACAATTTTCCCGGACTACCTTTATCGGCGCTTTGGGCAGAATAAGCTCATCGGTCGCGAAATTACGCTCTACACCATGTGGTATGAACTTCGCTGGGGTATCTCGGCTTGCCTGTTGCTCACCATCTCGCTGATCACGCTGATCTTTTATTTCCATCCCTCGACCAAAAGCGTAACCGCTGTTTTTCGCACAGTGACCATTCTGCCCGAAACGGTCGGCCGTGTTGACGAGATCTATGTCGGGATCAACGAAAAGGTTACCGCTGGAGCACCTCTTTTCCGGCTGGATGATTCAAAACAGAAAGCCGAAGTCGAAACTGCTCGACGACAAGTCGCGGAGATCGATGCCCAAGCGCATGTGGCGCAAACGGAACTGGCGACGGCAGATTCACAGATACAGGAGGCGCAGGGCTCCTTACAGGTTGCTGTCGACGAATACGAAATGAAGGTCCAACTACTGGCAAAGGATGCCGTTGCGCGGCGGGAAGTTCAGCGGCTTGCGAATACCATTGAGGCCCGAAAGGGAACTCTCGGCGCCGCGATGGCAAAGAAGCAAACTCTCATCACGCAGATCAACGTCCTTTTGCCGGCGCAAAAGCAAAGCGCCGAAGCATCTCTAGCCCAGGCACAGGTGGAACTGGACAAGACAGTTGTCTACGCCGGCGTTACCGGAACCATACAGCAGTTTACCCTCCGCGTCGGAGACGTGGTCAACACGATGCTGCGTCCGGCGGGCATTCTCGTGCCGGCCGAGGCAGGACGGGGTAATCTTGTCGCGGGTTTCGGGCAGATCGAAGCGCAAGTCATGAAGAAGGGTATGATCGCAGAGGCGACCTGCATCGGCAAGCCTTTCACCATTATCCCTCTCGTCGTGACCGAGGTCCAGGACGTGATCGCCGCCGGACAGCTGCGCCCGACCGACCAACTTCTTGACGTCCAACAACTGAGCAAGCCCGGAACACTGACGGTTTTCCTGCAGCCTCTTTACGAAGGCGGCCTGGACAATATTCCACCCGGCAGCAGTTGCATCGCAAATGCCTATACCAATAATCACGAGGCTCTCGCGGACGAGAATATCGGCGTGGTGCAATGGTTTTTCCTGCATGCAATCGATGCAGTCGGTCTTGTGCATGCAATGATCCTGCGCATGCAGGCTCTTTTCCTCCCGGTGCAGACATTGGTTCTGACAGGCCACTGAACTGCAATTGATCAATATAGGTCCGCCCCGTAGATGACGGCCGGAAGATTCAAGGCGCCTGCTGCCTGCAGCTTGGCGCCTTTGTCGAACGAAAGAGCAGATGGACAGCAGTTCCAGGTCGTCGCGCTGACATCCCCAATCGCGGTCCATGGCGGCAGTGCGACAACTGACATATTGTCATCTATTTAAGGTTGTGCTTATGTAGAAGCGTCGCGAGTAGAAAGCTGTACTTTCAAAGTACGAGGGGGGAGCGATGGAAAATACAAGACCCACTGAGGCGATTTTTATTGAGCCCTGCGCGGAAGAAATAAACACACAGCTTGAACGAATACTTTCCAGCGAGCGAGTAAATCTACCGGAACGCGCACGCAAATTTCTCCGCTTCGTTGTCTCTGAAACGCTTTCGGGACGTTCGATATATCTCAAAGCATATACGATCGCGGATGTGGTCTTCGGAAGGCGCAATTTCGATGCGCAAAGCGATCCTGCAGTTCGGATAGAAGCTGGCCGCATTCGCCGTGAACTGGAGCGCTACTATCTCATGGCGGGACCGCGAGAGCCGGTCATCATCACGATCCCGAAAGGCGGATATGTTCCGACATTCGAGAGGGGAGGAGGTTTTATCGAAGAAAACCCGGATGGTCCGCTCGCAGTTACGCCAAGCAGCGTAACTATTCCGGCCCCGCACCCCTTGGTGGATCTTCCGTCGTCCGACGGCCGACTGATAGTGAGCCGCCTCTTCATCGCGGGACTGACCGCAGGTGCGGTGCTAGCCGGGCTCACTTTCTTCCTCCACGATTTGCGTAACCCGCTCGTGACTAATGGTGACGGCCGCGCGACCATTGCCGTCGATCTATTCGATTATCCTGCCGACGACAGGGACCTGTCGAAGATGTCGCGGGGCACCATCGATGAACTCATTACCAAGCTCGTGAAATTCAAAGAGATCGTGGTGATCGACGCAGCTGCAGAAAAAGGGAAACCTTCGAATGCGAGATATCTGCTTGAGGGTAACCTGCGAAAACACGAGGACAAAATTCGATCCAGCGTACGATTGGTTCGCCAGTCGGACAATGCTGTCATCTGGGCAAGCAACTATGACACGGATCTCAGCATCCAGAGCGTGCTGGAGGCGGAAACTGCAGTCGCCGAAAAGATTGCAACGGCCGTAGCGCAACCATTCGGCGTCATTTTTTCGTCCGATGTGGCGGCGACCGGAGGCTGGGAGGCTTATGACTGTACCCTTTCGTACTACAGTTATCGCAGGATCATGACAAAAGCCGCCCTGGCGACATCACAACAGTGCCTAACAGCCCTGATACAGAAATACCCGGAAGATGCCACGTCGCTCGCGATGCTGTCGCTGACCAATCTTGACCAGGTACGCTTCGCCTACAAACTCGGACTCGTTGCGCCAAAAGATGCGCTAGAAAGGGCCTCTGAACTCGCCAACCGTGCGTTCGCCATCGATTCGCAAAATGCTCGTGTGCTACAGGCACTCATGCTGTCCTATTTCTTCAGCAACGATATCCCTGCCGCCCTGGAAGCGGGCGCAGCATCCTATGCCCTGAACCCAAACGACACGGAGGTCGTCGGCGAGTATGGCTTGCGGTTGTCCATGAGTGGGAAATGGGACACCGGCTGCGATCTTGTCAGCAAGGCGGTCAGTCATGGTGCCGGCCCAGCGGGATATTACGAAGCGGGGATGGCGCTTTGTGCGTTCATGAGGGGAGACCTTCAGGCCGCGGAGCTCTGGTCGCGGATGTCAGACCTGACCTATAACCCCATGCATCGAATGGTACTGGCCTCGATACTTGGCGCCTCGGGAAAGACGATACAGGCCCGCCAGGAGTTGGATTGGCTGAATGCGAATGCGCAGAACTTGATGCCAAACATAAAACGGGAAGTGACGGCACGACTCCCCAGGCCCGAAGATCAGGAAAAGGTTTTCGCTGGTTTGCGGGCAGCCGGATTGGCACTCACAGCGAACCCGACCTCCAACTGATCTCACTCATCTCTGCATCAGCCAGGTCGACGACAGTAGATGATACGCGATGCTACAGGGCACCTTCGAACCTGCATGGTAGCTTCCTCACTCAGTATCAGGGTATTTCGCTGGGATACACATGCAGAAATATGGCACGGCAGCCCTGATCGTTCTTCTGACGAGTTGTGGGCATCCGAAAGGAGTAATGGCACCGGTTCCGACACCGATCGGCGGCACAAAAGTCGCCGGCAAGGTCGATATGCTTGTCGCGACGACACGCCAACCCTCCGGATCGACAGCAACACTGTTCGAAGGCGAACGTGGCTCGAAACCGCATTTGACCGAGATTACCGTCTCAATTCCCAATGGCCGTGAGCAGGGCAGTGTCCAGTGGCCAAAGAAATTGCCTCCCGACCCCAGGACGGACTTTGCCGTTACGAATGTCAGGCAGATGGAGACAGTTGCCGAGGGCCGCGCCTGGTTCAGGCAACAGGCGAACGGCAGCCATGCCCTTGTTTTCATCCATGGCTTCAACAACACCTATGGCGATGCCGTCTTTCGCCTCGCCCAGATCGTCCACGACAGCAACATGCAGGCGACCCCCATATTGTTTACCTGGCCGTCACGCGCGGAAATCACTGGCTATCTATACGACAAGGAAAGCACAAATTACTCCCGTTCAGGCTTGGAACAGGCGCTGCGGACGCTTGCCGGCGATCCCAGTGTGAAGGACATAACCGTGCTGGCGCATTCGATGGGCTCATGGCTCGCGATGGAAGCGCTGCGGCAGATGGGAATTAGAGACGGCCGGGTTGATCCGAAAATCAAGAACGTGATCCTTGCCTCACCCGATATCGATATTCAGGTATTCGCAAAGCAATATGTAGAAATGGGTGAACCGCGGCCGCGCTTCACGATCTTCATGTCGAGCGACGACAAGGCACTTGCAGCCTCCAGCTTCATAACCGGACGCGTGTCCCGACTGGGAGCAATCAATCCAGCCGAAGAGCCCTATCGCTCACGGCTAGAAAAAGGGGGCATCACCGCAATCGACCTCACGAAAGTGGAGACGAAAGACGGGCTCAACCACGGAAAATTCGCCGAGAGCCCCGAGATCGTGCAGCTGATAGGGCAACGCCTTATCATGGGACAAACCCTGACTGATTCCAATGTCACGCTCGGTCAGGGTATCACCGCAGTTGTCGGCGGAACGGTGACGAATATCGGTACCGTTGCCGCAAGCGCCGTGGCCGCACCGGCGACGATCGTCGAGCGGCCGTTGTCAGCCAAGACAAAACGGCCGCCCGCGGAAACGACACTCGACGAAGACCTCAAGCCTCAGCAGCTCGTTCGATAGGAACGGGATGGCCGTATAGGCTCATCGAGGCCATGCCCGCTACCTCGACCGCCAGGGATAGCCGGCATGACACGTCTACTACCGTAAAATACGTCCCCGAACGGCTCTCGTCGTGCCACGCTTCAAATGCGTTGATCACCGACAGAAAGAGAGCGCGAGATGCTGAACAGACGAATGCTCATCGTCACCATCGTGGCTGGTGCGGCCGGTTTTGGCATGCCCGCTGCGGCGCAGACGCTCAGCTATGCCGAAGCAACCACCAGGCTGGCCGACACCTGCGGAGGCGACATTCAAAAGCTCTGCAAAGGCCTCAATCTCGGCAACGGGCGGATCCTGGAGTGCCTGCAACAGAATGCCGCCAAGGTCTCGGCAGGCTGCAAAGGTTCCTTTGCTCAGGTTTTCCAATCCATCAGCAAGCGCGAAGAGGCCCAGTCCTCCTACGAACAGACATGCAAGCGAGACATGAATGCGCGATGCGCCGGCGTCAAAGGCGACGGCTTCGTTCTTGCCTGCCTGGTCAAGAAGGAAAAGCGTGTCAGCCCGGAATGCTACCAGGTGATCACTGACGCAGGTTGGAGATGATGCCATGCAGCCTATGAATTCCAGAGCCGCACTTCTGCTGCTTTCCATAATGGCCTTGCCCATGGCGGTGCCGGAGCCAGCTTTCGCTCAGGAAGTTTCCCAGGAGCGGATCGTCAAGGGCCTCGGCAAGCTTACCGCCGCAGCCCCGGCAATCGATATCGAGATCCTGCGCCAGGAAGCAGTCAATGGCGGCGACAAGCCAATGTCCGCGCTCCCCAACTGGGGACGTTTAGCAAAGCTTCCGCAGATGGTGGTCGAGATCAATTTCGAAAACGATTCAGTTGCTATCCAGCCAACATCCTACCGAACGCTTGGAATGATCGCGGATGCGCTGCATCATCCGAACCTCTGGGACTACAATTTCCTCGTCGTAGGCAACGCAAGCGCCACAGGCAGCGACGCACATAATCTCGATCTCAGTGGCCGACGCGCCGATGCGATCAAGGAGGTCCTCGCGACCACGTTTGCAGTCAATCCGTCGCGGCTTTACGCCGTCGGTGTCGGAGAGCATCTGCCGATCGAGGGGAGTAAGAAAGACGCATCCGTAAACCGCCGGGTCCAGCTCATCAATCTCGGCGTGTTCAAGCGCAGATCCTAGCGATCGCCGGCGCTCGTTTTCGTAAGGCCGGGTTCGCCCGACCGCATATCCGCGCATATGCCGTGGCTTCGGAGATGATCATTTCCATCCGGAACCGCTCAACAGATCCACGAACTGAAACGTCCCACCCGTTCGGGTTGGCGAGGAGGATATTATGGGTGACGCAAGCATTTATGCGAAATTCGAAGAACTGAGCCCGTTCGAGATCAAGGATGAATTGATCAGACTTGCGCAGGTCGACAAGGCCGGAAAGGCCTACCTCAATGCCGGGCGAGGAAATCCCAACTGGATCGCCACCCGAGCACGCGAGGCATTTTTTCTTCTCGGCCAATTCGCCCTCACGGAATCCAAGCGCACCTTTTTCGATGCTGAAGCCGGGGTGGCCGGCATGCCACCAACCAGCGGCTGCTACGATCGTCTCAAGACGTGGACTTCAAGGCGCAAGTCAGATCCCGAGACACCGGGAGCCGATACGCTGCAAGCTGCCGTCGATTTTGCAATCATGAAATTCGGGTTCGATCCCGACAAGTTCGTCAACGAACTGACGGACTCGATTATCGGCGATCACTACCCGGTACCGGACCGGTCGTTAGTGCACAATGAGGCCATAACCCATGAATATCTGATGTGGGCGATGTGTGCAGGTCACCGCCCGACGGCAAAGTTCGATCTCTACCCGGTCGAGGGCGGCACGGCGGCTATGTGCTATATCTTCAAGGCACTGAAGAATGCTCGCCTGCTCAATCCCGGCGATACGATCGCGCTCGTAACGCCGATCTTCACCCCTTATCTCGAAATGCCGCATCTCGAAGATTACGCCCTCAAACAGATCCATATTTCGGCGGAAGCGGAAGATCGTTTCCAGCTGACAGACGACGATCTGCGACCGCTGGAAGACAAGACTGTCAAGGCGCTGTTCATCGTCAATCCGGGCAATCCTTCCGCCGTCGCCATCGATCCAGACTCCATGGGAAGGCTGGTCTCCTTCGTGCGCACCAAGAGGCCCGACCTGATGATCCTGACGGACGATGTCTACGGGACCTTTGTGCCTAATTTCGAGTCCGTCATGGGACATCTCCCCTACAACACGATCGGCGTCTATTCCTTCTCCAAATATTTCGGCTGCACCGGCTGGCGGCTCGGCGTCGTCGCCGTCGCCCAAGACAATATTTTCGACAAGACAATCCGGGTGATGCCGGAAGCGACGCAGAAGCTCATGGACGCCCGCTACAAGGCGCTCACGCCGAAGCCGCGCGACATCAAGTTCATCGACCGAGTTGTAGCCGACAGCCGCGATGTTGCGCTGAACCACACTGCCGGCCTGTCCTTGCCACAACAGGTCATGATGTCATTGTTCGGTCTTGTGGAGATGATGGACGAGAACAAACTCTATCAAAAAGCGTGTATGGCGATATGTGAAAAGCGCTTCCAAATGCTTATGGATGGCATGGGCATCGAGTTTGCCGCCCGCCCCTATTTCGACCGCTATTACGGTGTCATCGACTACGAATACTGGGCGCGAAAATATGTCGGCGATGAAGTCACGGACTGGGTCAAGCAGAACGTGCACCCGCTCGACATTGCGTTCAAGCTTGCCGAGGATCACGGTATCGTTGTTCTGAACGGCTCTGGCTTCGAGGCGCCGAACTGGTCTGTACGCGTGTCTTTCGCCAACCTACCGGACGAATCCTATTCAGCCATCGGGCGCGGCATCCGCTCCGTCGCGCGCGGCTATCTTCAGGCCTATCGTGCCGCCAAAGGACAGACAGCTCAGCCGTAAGTGTCCATTGGGCCGGACAGTGTTGGCCCGCATATTTCTCGCCCGCCCGCAATGGAGAGGCAAGACAACCACGCAGATAAATTGCCCCCGTCAATCTTGTGAGGATAAGACAATGCGATATCACCATACACAGGCGCGTTTTTCCTCCCTCAGGAACTCCATTCTTGCGGCTGCGACCATCTCGCTCGTGCATTGCCCGGCAGCCAACGCACAGGGACCGCTTGACGACTTTCCGCTCGTCATAACCTGCCAAAATAAGGACACCTATCATGTGTTCTATCTATCAAGGATAGCTAAAGACGGAACGGCAACCTTTACGGCCTCCGATCGACTGGCTGGAACGATCACAGTGACCGGGCAGGCAAAGGCGGTTGGTGACGCACTCTCAGGTGGCAGTTGCGCAGGAAAAAGCCTGGAAGATTTGCGGGCGTCTGGACAGGCACGCGATGCCAAACGCTGATTGGCGCTGAAGCGGTGATCACACCACGTGGCCGCAGTAGGCTGGCCTCATGACGAAGTGAGAGGACTGGACCCGATCTAGTGTTCGCCCGTCGGAACTTTCCCATTAAAAGCCCCCTCTTCACCTCGCAGCCAGAGTAAATTGCGTAAGATCCGGTAAAATCTATCGCAGAAGCCACCACCATGGTGCTTCCTGATTTGAGCTTAATCAGAACGCCATGGGAAGGAGCAACCAATGAAGAAGCGGATATCGGTTCTTAATCTTGCGATAGCCCTGTCACTTTTGATCCTGGCGCAACCATCTGCCAACGCGCAAGAGATGACACGGAAAGAACATCGGAGAATGAATTGGGCAGAAAATCTGCCTGAATCCGTCAGTAAGTTTCATGGTAAACGCTTCACCGTTTTGTATTACCACACGCAGCATGAAACAGGGCACCATCCCAAGCCTGGAACAAAAAAGAAATAGAAGCTATCGATCTGGTGTGCGAGGGAACAAATGGCTTGCAGCAGAGCTGAGGGCAAGAAATATCAGACCAGATGATATTCAATGGGTTGAGAGAACTATGAATGGCAGCCTGATATTCTACATCAAATGACTCTTGCTTAGGGTTATTCCCAGAATTCACTACTGGGCAATCCGCCTGACAAAAGTCATATGGAGGCGGCATGAAACAAGGCTTGGGCGCCAAAGTGGCTGAGGTTCTTTTTCGAGGCCTACATGAATGACGGCGAGGCCACTGGCGAGCGCTCCGTGATCGAGCGGATCGCTAAAAGCATCGGTCTGAGCCCCGAAGAAATCGCCGTTGCACTCTCATCCCCAACATCGACGCCAATATTGAAGCGAATCTGAAGACCGCCCCGGAGATCGGCGTAACCGGGGTGCCGCTCTTCGTGATCGACGGCAAGGTGGCGCCCTCGGGAGCGCGACCGCGGGAGGTGTTCAACAAGGCTCTTGAGCGGGGTTTTGCTTCAGGATTGAGCGGATGGAGGGCGATCAGGCGATCATTTGCGACGCCGACGGTTGCAGAATACTGGAGGCCTGATGGCGGCTTTGGGCCGAGGCTGTGTGAAAACCCGGTCCTGATGTAGAATCATCTTCGTCGATCGGAGGTGGCAATGTCAGGCTATATCGAAGGCATAAGTCGTGATCAGGTTACGCTGTTTCCGGACCGCCTCGATGATTGGATCGACGACGATCACCCCGCTCGAGTGATAGAGGCGTTCGTTGACGCGATGGATTTGGCGGGCGCAGGTTTCGGCCACATGTCGCCTGCGCAAACCGGACGTCCCAGCTATCACCCTTCGGTGTTGCTGAAGCTTTTCATCTATGGCTACCTGAACCGCATCCCTTCAAGTCGGAGGCTGGAACGTGAAGCGGGGCGTAATGTTGAGGTGATGTGGTTGACCGGGCGGCTGGTGCCTGATCACAAAACCATAGCCGACTTCTGGAAGGACAACGGCTCGGCAATTCGTAAGGCCTGCGCCAGATTTGTCGAGTTATGCCGCCAGATCGGTGTGTTGAGCGGCGGCAATGTCGCGATCGATGGAAGCAAGTTCAAAGCCGTCAACAACCGGGATCGCAACTTCACCTCCAGCAAGATCGAATTGCGGATCAGCCACCTTGAAGCAAGCGCGTCGCGGTATTTGGAGGAAATGGGGATCGTGTCCCATGGAGTGGTGTAGCTGGATTTCATAGCCATCGGTGATTTCCGGTAGGGTCGGGTTGCTTAGAGCCAACCTGAGGGACACCACCGATGACCGACGACATGATGAACCTGCGCTCACTCGTTGAGAAGAGCGCCGACGCCGATTTGCTGCGCGAGATGATCGGCTTTGCTGCCGAGAAGCTGATGGCGCTGGAGGTCGGCACGAAGACCGGTGCGGGCTATGGCGAGAAGAATGGCTTCCGACTGGCCCAGCGTAACGGCTATCGCGACCGGG
>NZ_JBJDRG010000008.1:0-193743 GCF_044987325.1 Rhizobium sp. ZW T2_16 | reverse complement strand
CAGTTCTTCGAGACCTAACCGGAGCCCGGTCCCAATCAGCAAATGCCAATCTTTAGTGGTTTTCTTTAGAACGAGAAGCTTCGTCGCTAGCAGCGCCGCCGCCCTCGTCAGTGAGCGGGTTATAGTCGGAACACCTTTTTCAAGTCAACACGCCCAGTCGCAAAAACTTCAAAAAAAGAGCAAACAATTGATTTTAAATAGATTTACGGATTTTCCGGAGATGTTCCGCGATTCACCATCCGTTAACCAGGCGGAATTCGACGATGGATCTCCTCGGGGCGACAGCTGAACCGTAAGGCCGCAATATCCTTGTGCCGAAAAGAAGAAACATGCGATAGCGAAGGCACCCTTTATATAGACCCTGGCCCTCTGGCCATTTTCGGAGCGATCATCGTGCGCGTCTTGGAAGAAGCTTTTATTGCCGAATTGCCCAAATATTATCGCGGCAAGGTGCGGGAAAATTACGACCTGCCGAGCGGGGAACGTATCATCATTGCCACGGATCGCCTGAGCGCCTTCGATCGCATCATTACCTGCATTCCGGATAAGGGCCATGTCCTGACCCAGACCGCCCGCTACTGGTTCGAGGCGACCAAGGACATCTGCCCCAATCATGTTATCGCCTACCCGGATCCCAATGTCGTAGTCGGCAAGCGTCTCGATATTCTGCCGGTCGAGATCGTCGTGCGCGGTTATCTGGCCGGCACGACAGGCACCTCGCTTCTCACCCTTTATAAGAAAGGTGAGCGCAACATCTATGGACTGAGCCTGCCCGATGGCCTCAAGGATAATCAGGTGCTTCCCGAACCGGTGATCACTCCGACCAGCAAGGCCTTCGATGGCGGCCATGACGAGCCACTCTCACCCCGAGACATTATCGATCAGGGCCTGCTGACAGCAGAGCAATGGCAGACACTTTCGACCTATGCGCTCGCTCTTTTCGCGCGTGGCCAGGAGATTGCAGCAAAACGCGGCCTTATCCTCGTCGACACGAAATATGAATTCGGCACCGATGCCAACGGCACCATCATTCTCGCTGACGAAATCCATACGCCCGATAGCAGCCGTTACTGGATCGCCGACAGTTATGATGAGGCTTTTCGCACCGGCGGACGTCCGAAAAGCTTCGACAAGGACTTTGTTCGGGCCTGGGTCGTGGAGCGCTGTGACCCCTATAAGGATGAACTCCCACCCATTCCCTCGGACCTCATCGAGGAAACGTCGTCCGTCTACCGGCACGCCTTCGAAATGATCACCGGCACGCCCTTCGTTCCTGACCGGAATGGCGAAACGGTATTACAGCGTATCCGCGCCAATCTTGCGCCTTATTTCGTGAAATAGGGCTCCGCCCGTTTATCGAGGTAAAACAACGAGGACTTAAGCGTGCGAAAACCGCGCCGCAAAGCTGAAGAAACACGCGAAGATATTTTGCGGACTGCCGATGCCCTTTTCCGCGAACGGGGCATCGCCAAGTCGTCCATCGCCGACATTGCCCATGAACTAGGCATGTCGCCGGCCAACGTGTTCAAGCACTTCAGTTCGAAGACGGCGCTGATAGACGCCATTTGTGATCGTCACATCACTCAAATGATCGGCCGCTTCAACACGGTCGACACACCTGCTCCGCCGCCTGAAAAGCTCGGGCTCGTAGTCCGCCGGTTGATGCAGGCCCATATGGAAGATATTCGCGAGAACGCATTCTTCCTTGAAATGATCTTTCTCGTGACGCAGACCGAGCTGGAGAGCGGCTTTCATTACAAGCAGCTCATCGAGGATCTTTTCTTCAATCTTATTCAGGATGGCGTCAATGCCGGCGTTTATCATTGCGCCGATAGCCGCAAGACGAGCCGCTACGTCGCTGCGTCTTTTGCCAGTGTTCTTCATCCTATATTTCTTATTCACGAAACGCAGGCTGAGCTGGACGAGCGGCTGAATGGTCTCGTTGACCTTGCCAATGCAGCCCTTCGAAACCCGCTTGCAAAGTGATGGAAATTAAATTACGTCACTTTTCGAGCAAGCGGACGTAACTCTTCATGTCTGCGCCCTAGTTCTGCCGGTATCCTGCCGGCTAATTGCCGCCTTCGTCCCCAAAGACGGCAATCGAGATATCCTTCACGCCTCAGCGTCTGGAAAAGAATCATGAACCTTCGCAAACTGGTGCTTCCACTCTTCCTTGCAACTGCGCTTTCCGCCTGCAGTGATCAGGGACAGCAATCCGTAGGCCAAAGCCCGCAGAAGCCGGCGTCACCCGTCAGCGTCGTCATGATGAAGAAGACCGACCGTCCGATCACCAACGTGCTTCCGGGCCGGGCCGTCGCATTCCAGACCACGGAGATCCGTCCGCGCGTCACCGGCGCCATCAGCGAGATCACCTTCAAGGAAGGAAGCGAGGTCAAGGCCGGCGAGGTTCTTTACCAGATCGACGATGACACCTATGCCGCGGCAGTCGCCCAGGCGCAGGCTGCGCTGCAGAAGGCTCAGGTCAGCATTCCTGCGGCCCAGGCGAACATGACCCGTTACGAACGGCTGGTGAACAGCGGCGCGACCCAGATCGAGTATGAAAATGCCAAGGTGACGCTGCTGCAGGCCGAAGCCGATGTTGAATCTGCCAAGGCGGCCTTGAACTCGGCCCAGATCGATCTCGACTTCACCAAGATCCGTGCGCCGTTCGATGGCCTGACGACGATCTCGACCGTCAGCATCGGCAATATCGTCACGGCCAACCAGACCACCGCGCTGACCACTTTGCGCAATATCGACCCGATCTATATAGACCTCATCGATTCCAGCACCAATCTCCTGGAACTGCGCGCGGCTGTTGCTTCGGGCCGTCTTCACGGCGATCCTCGCACGGCAGATATCAGCCTGATGCTCGAAGATGGGACGAAATACGACCATAACGGCAAGCTGAACATGGCGGAACTTGCCGTCAGCGAGACCACAGGAACCTACCAGATCCGTGCCATATTCGACAATCCCGATCACATTATCCTGCCGGGCATGTATGTTCGTGCGACTGTTACCGTCGGCACCGAGAACGGGTATCTCATTCCACAGAGAGCCGCGACGCGTAATGCCCGTGGCGAACTTTCGGCAAAGTTCGCCACGGCTGACAACAAGGTCGAGACCCGCACCTTCACCACCAGCAAATCCTCTGGCAACAACTGGCTTGTGACCGACGGCATCGCCGATGGTGACCGCCTCATCGTCGACGGCTTCCAGTGGATCGCCGATGGCGCACCGGTTCAAGCAGTCGAGGCAACGGTCAACGACCAGGGTTTCGTGGTCGAAGAGCCGAAAGTCGATGAAGCAAAGCCCCAGAAGTAGGAACGGCTGACGCTCGCCCGTAAACGCGGCCCCAAAACGCGGCAAGGAATTTCGAAATGGCGCATTACTTCATTCGGCGGCCTGTCTTCGCCTGGGTCATCGCAATCGTCATCATGCTGGGTGGCGCACTTGCCATCAGCACGCTGTCGATCTCGCAATATCCCGATATCGCCCCGACGACCGTGCGCATCAGCGCAACATATAATGGCGCTAGTGCCGAAACGGTCGAAAAGTCGGTGACCAGCATCATTGAGGACGGCATGACCGGCCTTGATGACCTGACCTACATGACCTCGTCATCCTCGACGGGCAGCGCCAGTGTCACGCTGACCTTCGGCAACAGCATCATGCCAGACATTGCCCAGGTCCAGGTGCAGAACAAGCTTCAGCTGGTACAGTCGCAATTGCCGGATGTCGTCCAGAGCCAGGGCATCTCGGTCACCCGCTCGACATCGAGCATCCTCATGGTCGGCGCACTCGTTTCCGAAGACGGCAAGCGCAGCTCTGTCGATCTCGGCGATATTTTCGCGACCTCGATCGAAGATCAGGTCCAGCGGCTCGAAGGTGTCGGCAGCATTAATGTCTTCGGCTCCGGTTATGCCATGCGCGTCTGGCTCGATCCGTTCAAGCTGCAGAAATACCAGTTGACCGCGGCTGACGTGACCTCCGCCATCGAGGCACAGAACACCCAGGTTTCTGTTGGTTCGCTTGGCGCCCAGCCGGTGACGGAAGGCCAGCAGCTGACGGTCACCATGACAGCGCAGAGCCAGCTGACCACCGTCGACGAATTCGAACGCATCATTCTGAAAGTCGAGCAGGACGGCGCAACGGTTCGTCTAAGTGATGTGGCCCGCGTCGAGATCGGCCAGGAGTCCTATGGCGGCAGTTCGCGTTCCAACACCAAGCCGGCAGCCGGTTTTGCCGTTAACCTTGCAACCGGCGCCAATGCGCTCGATACGGCAGCCCGCGTGAAGGCCGAACTGGATCGAGTCGCAGGATCGCTGCCGGATGGCGTCGAGATCACCTACCCCTACGACACGACCCCCTTCGTCAAACTGTCGATCGAAAAGGTCGTTCACACGCTGATCGAAGCGATCGTTCTCGTCTTCGTCGTTCTTCTCGTCTTCCTTCAGAACCTGCGCGCCACCTTCATTCCGATGATTGCGGTACCCGTCGTGCTTCTCGGGACATTCGGCATCCTTGCCCTGACGGGATATTCGATCAACACACTGACGATGTTCGCCATGGTTCTGGCGATCGGGCTTCTGGTCGACGACGCGATTGTTGTCGTCGAGAATGTCGAACGCATCATGGACGAGGAAGGTCTTTCGCCGCTCGAGGCGACCGAGAAGTCGATGCATGAAATCACCGGGGCGATTATCGGTATCGCACTGGTTCTGACCGCCGTGTTTATTCCCATGGCCTTCTTCGGTGGCTCGACGGGCATTATCTACCGACAGTTCTCGGTCACGATCGTTTCGGCCATGCTTCTGTCTGCTGTCGTCGCCATCGTGCTGACGCCGGCACTTTGCGCCACGATGCTGAAGCCGATCGACCACGCCAAAAAGAAAAGCGGCATCGGCGCGAAGTTCAACAATGGCTTCGACAAGACGACGAACGGTTATGTCGGTACGATCGGTTATCTTCTGAAGCGTCCGTTGCGCGTCATGCTGCTGTTTGCGCTGATCGTCGGCGGCTGCGCCTTGCTGTTCACCAGACTGCCGAGCTCCTTCCTTCCCCAGGAAGACCAGGGTGTTCTGATGACGATCATCCAGACGCCGGTCGGCTCCACGACGGCGCGCACGGAAGAAGTCGTCAAGCAGGTGGAATCCTACTTCCTCGAAAAGGAGAAGGATAATGTCGATGCGGTCTTCGGCGCACTCGGTTTCAGCTTCAGCGGCACGGGCCAGAACAACGCCATCGTCTTCACCAAGCTTCGCGACTTCTCGGCGCGTGAAGGTGTGGGCCAGTCTGCGGCGGAAGTTCTGCAGCGCGCGCAGGGACATTTCTTCACCCTTCGCGATGCACAGGTGTTTGCCCTGCTTCCTCCCGCAATCCAGGGGCTGGGCAATTCCAGCGGCTTCTCCGCCTATCTGGTAGACAGCGGCAATAACGGCAATGACGCGCTGACCCAGGTCTCGCAGCAATTGATCGGCGAAAGTGCGACAAGCCCGATCATCAGTTCGCTCCGCAGCAACAACCAGCGCAGCGAGACCCAGCTGAAGATCCTGCTCGATCAGGAAAAGCTCGGCGCCATGGGCGTCGATCTCGCGGCTGTCAACTCGATGCTCGCGACGATCTTTGCCGGACGTGACGTCAATGACTTCACCCTCGATAACGAGCTGAAGCCGGTTTATGTTCAGGGTGATGCGTCTTACCGCATGCAGCCCGACGACCTCAAATACTGGTATGCCCGCAATACCGATGGCGAAATGGTGCCGTTCTCTTCGTTCAGCAAGCTGGACTGGGTTAACGGAACGCCGCAGCTTGCTCGTTACAACGGCACCAGCGCGATGTCGCTGGAAGGTTCGACCAAACCCGGCGTGAGCACCGGCGAGGCTATGAATGAGCTGGAACGCTTGGTAACCGAGTTGCCGGGTGGCTACACCGTCGCATGGCAGGGGATTTCCTACCAGGAACGTCTGTCTGGTTCACAGGCACCGATGCTCTACGCATTGTCGGTCCTGATCGTATTCCTCTGCCTCGCAGCGCTTTATGAAAGCTGGTCGATCCCGTTCTCGGTCATCCTTGCGGTACCGATCGGCGTGCTTGGTGCTCTCGCCGCAGCCTATCTGGCAAGCCAGTCGAACGACGTCTATTTCAAGGTCGGCCTGCTGACGACCATAGGTCTGGCGGCGAAGAACGCGATCCTGATCGTCGAATTCGCCAAGGACCGGCAGGCGACCGGCATGGGCCTGATCGAAGCCACCCTGGAAGCCGCAAGACTTCGGCTTCGCCCGATCATCATGACCTCGCTTGCCTTCATCCTGGGTGTCGTACCACTGGCGATTGCGACGGGTGCAGGCTCTGCCGCACAGAATGCAATCGGTATTGGCGTGCTGGGTGGTATGCTTTCTGCAACACTCCTCGGAATTTTCTTCGTTCCGACGTTTTTTGTTGTCGTCAGGCAGTTATCAAAACGTGAAAAACAGGAGACAACTATCTAAATCCGTTTACCAGTTGGTGGCATTCTGTCACCGATTCGGATTACGGTCGCCAATTCAATGATGTCGGCCCCGACACACGCGGGCTTGTAAGTAAGGGCTTTGGGACAAAAATATGATTTCCACTCGCGCAGCCGCCCCCCTCGTATTGCTACTGCTGTCCAGCTGCACACTTGGTCCTGACCATACTGCACCGCAGATTTCGCTTCCGGCAAAGTTCGCCGAAGGATCTGCGACGAGCAATGGTGATGTTGCCAAGAATGCCTGGTGGACAGCATTCTCCGACACACGCCTGAATGGTTACGTCAACCAGGGTCTCTCGCAGAACCTCGACGTGCTCCAGGCTCTGGAACGTATCAATCAGGCACAGGCAGCCGTCATCAGCGCCGGCGCCGGTGGTCTTCCGTCGCTCGACCTGAGCGCACAGGCCGGACGCAGCGGTGCCAGCAGGCTCGGCGGTAACCCAGGCGCCACCTCGCTCGCCGAGCAGAATTCTGCTTCCGGTGGCCCGACCGCCTCCTGGTTCCTCGATCTCTTCGGCCTCTACGCCCGCTCCAGGGAAGCAGCACTTGCGGATCTCGACGCCAGCTATGCAAGCGTCGACGTCGCGCGTTTGACGCTGCTTTCTGCCGTTGCAGGCGCTTATATCGACGTTCGTTATTATCAGGAACGCATCGCGCTGACCCGCGCAAACCTTGATTCACGCCGCGAGACGTTGAACCTCACCAAGCTTCAGCTCGAAGCCGGCGCTGCATCGCGACTGGATGTCGTTCAGGCCGAAGGTCTGGTCAACTCCACCCTGTCCACCTTGCCGGGTCTCGAGACCCAGTTCCGTCAGGCAGCACATCGCATTGCGACCCTGCTCGGCCTGCCGGCATCCTCGCTGATCGCAGACCTGCAGCGTGGCGCACGCCAGCCGGTTGCGCGCTTCAGCCCGAAGTCGGGTGTGCCGGCAGACCTGATCCGCAACCGTCCGGACGTTCGCGCCGCCGAACGCCAACTGGCAGCCGCAACCGCCCGCATCGGCGTTGCAGAGGCCCAGCTTTACCCCTCGATCTCGCTTGGCGGTTCGATCACACCTTCCTATTCCAAGGCGTTGGGTAACGACTCGGGCATTCTGTCCTGGTCCTTCGGTCCTTCGCTTTCGCTGCCGATTTTCGATGGCGGTGCTCTGAAGGCAAACGTCAAGTCGAACGAATCGGCTGCCCGCGAAGCCTATCTCTCCTGGAAACAAACGGTTCTGGGCGCAGTTGAGGAAGTTGAAAACGCTCTGGCTGCGGTTTCCCGCGATGGCCGCACCGTTGCTGCCCTGCGCGCAACCGTGAAGTCCTATCAGGAAGCCCTCGAGCTTGCGACCGCCAGCTACCGCGACGGCGCCTCCTCGCTGCTCGACGTTCTCGATGCGCAGCGTCAGGTTTCCGACTCGCAGGCAAATCTCGCACAGGCCGTTCAGCAGATGGCGCAGAACTACGTCTCGCTCAACGTCGCGATCGGTGGCGGTTATGCAGTCGGCTCAACGGCCAAGACGGAAGTTGCTTCTGCCAAGGTCGTCAAGGACTAAAGACTGGATTCGAGGCCGGTTCGCCGGCCTTGCTTCTTTCTCTTTATCGGACACAACAAAAAACCTCCGGAGCACCAGCTTCGGAGGTTTTTTAATGCCGTTATCAAGGCCGGGGACGATGCCCCGGCGAATTTCTTAGTTCTTGGCGCGCTCGACGTAGGAATTGTCTTCCGTTGCGATGACGACGCGGGTGCCGGCATCGATATGCGGCGGAACAGCGGTGCGGATGCCGTTGGACAGCATGGCCGGCTTGTAGGAGGACGACGCCGTCTGGCCCTTGACGACCGGTTCGGTCTCGGTGATTTCGAGAATGACGTGACGCGGCAGCTGCAGGGCAAGCGCGACACCTTCGTGCATGGACAGGATGCAGACCATGCCTTCCTGCAGATAGGCCTTCTGATCGCCCATCGTGTCGGCGTCGACGACGATCTGGTCGTAGTTTTCCGGGTTCATGAAGTGGAAGCCTTCGCCATCTTCATAAAGGAACTGATGGTTGACGTCTTCAACAAAGGCGCGCTCGACCTGTTCCGTCGTACGCCAGCGCTCCGACACCTTCACGCCATCGACGATGCGGCGCATGTTGACCTGGGTAACAGGCGTGCCCTTGCCGGGGTGGAAGTTTTCAGCGGTGAGAACGACATAGAGCTTGCCGTCGACATCGATGACGTTGCCCTTGCGGACGGAAGAGGCGATGACCTTGACCATAAGAGTTCCTTGTAACTCGACCGGCCACGTCGTAGATGACTGGCGAAACGGCCGTAGAGATGCTTTTCAGGTTTCCTTGCCGGCGCAACTAACGCAAAATCCGCCAAATAGCCAGCCCTGGCATTGGCCGACATTGCCCGACAAGGCGAGAAAGCTTCGTCCATGAACCATACCGGCGTCTCCGCATTCCCCTGGTGGACCAAGAACAGCCATGCCGACCGCCGGCCCTTCCTGATTGGCCGCAACCGGGTGCAGACGGCGCTGAGAGCTTTCTTCTCCTCGCGTGATTTCATCGAGGTCGATACGGCGACGCTGCAGGTATCGCCCGGCAACGAGACGCATCTCCATGCTTTTGCAACCGAAGCCCTGACAATCGACGGCGAGGCGGCCCCGCTTTACCTGCACACGTCGCCGGAATTTGCCGCCAAGAAGCTGCTCTCAGCCGGCGAGACCCATATCTTCACCTTCGCGCATGTCTATCGCAACCGTGAACGCGGACCGCTGCACCATCCCGAATTCACCATGCTCGAATGGTATCGCGTCGACGAGGCCTACGAGCAGCTGATGGCGGATTGCGCTGACATGCTGAAACTTGCCGCAGAAACGACCGGCACGAAGCGCTTCTCCTTCCGCGGCATGGAGATCGATCCGTTTGCCGAGCCGGAGCGACTGACGCTTGCCGAAGCTTTCGACCGCTTTGCCGGCATCGATCTCCTGGCCTCGGTTGCCGCATCCGGTGAGACAGATCGCGATCTGCTTGCCGCGCTCGTGCGCAACGCCGGAATGCGCGTTGCCGAAGACGACAGCTGGGCCGACCTTTTCAGCAAGGTTCTGGTCGACAAGATCGAGCCGCATCTGGGACAGGATCGTGCGACGATCCTCTGCGAATACCCGATCTGCGAGGCGGCGCTGGCCCGCCCGTCTGCCCGTGACCCACGCGTGGCGGAACGGTTCGAGCTTTATGCCTGCGGCGTAGAGCTGGCCAATGCCTTCGGCGAGCTGACCGATGCCGGCGAACAACGCCGCCGTTTCGAACACGAGATGGCGGAGAAAGCCCGCATCTACGGTGAAGCCTATCCGATCGACGAGGATTTTCTCGCGGCCCTGGTTTTCATGCCCGAAGCGAGCGGTGCGGCGCTGGGCTTCGACCGGCTGGCCATGCTGGCGACGGGTGCGACGCGCATCGATCAGGTCATGTGGGCGCCGGTGGCGGAGGTGCATTCTTGAGCGCAGCCCGTTCACTGAAGACACCGGACGAATTGCAGGCGGCCGAGCTTGTCGCGCTCGAGCAGATCGATGCGATCCGCTCTGTTGCAGAACATTATGCAATCGCGATCACGCCAGCCGTGGTATCTCTGATCGACCGCGCAGACGCTGCCGATCCGATTGCGCGGCAATTCGTGCCGGATGCGGCCGAACTGGTAACGACGCCGGAGGAGCGGGAAGATCCGATCGGCGATGCCGCGCACAGCCCGGTCAAGGGCATCGTCCACCGTTATCCCGACCGTGTGCTGCTGAAGGCCGTGCATATCTGCCCGGTCTATTGCCGTTTCTGTTTCCGCCGCGAGATGGTGGGGCCGCAGGGTGACGGCACGCTGGCGCCCGACGAACTGGCAGCTGCCCTTGCCTATATCGGCGATCATCCGGAAATATGGGAAGTCATCCTCACCGGCGGCGATCCGCTGGTTCTGTCTCCGCGCCGATTGGTCGAGATCATGCGTGGGCTGGCCGCGATCGACCATGTGAAGATCGTCCGTTTTCACACGCGCGTGCCCGTGGTCGAGCCTGACCGTATCAACGAGGCGCTGATTGCGGCGCTAAAGGAAAGCGGCAAGACCGTTTATGTAGCACTTCACGCCAACCATCCGCGCGAGATGACGATCGAAGCTCGTGCCGCCTCCGCAAGGCTTGTCGATGCCGGGTTTGCGATGGTGAGCCAGACGGTGCTCCTGAAGGGTATCAACGACGATCCGGCCGTGCTGGGCGACCTGATGAGAGCCTTTGTCGAGACGCGGATTAAACCCTATTACCTGCATCATCCCGACCTCGCCCCCGGCACCGGCCATTTCCGCATGGATATCGAGGAAGGCCAGAAGATCGTCTCGGCCCTGCGCGGCAACATTTCCGGCCTCTGCCAGCCGACCTATGTGCTGGATATTCCAGGTGGCCATGGCAAGGCGGTGATCGGCGAAAATGCTATGCGTGGTGAAGGCGGCTGTTATTCGGTAAGCGATTTCCGCGGCGGCGAGCATCGGTATCCGCCGGAGTGAGAGAGGCTCAGATACGCCTCCACCGTAATTGCGCCTGCAGCCTCGTCCGTTTGCGGGCAAACGATAGCAACAGCTAAATGAGACACAAGCCCTCAGGAGGCTAGAGCACCTCGCGATCCCTCAGATCAGCTTGCCAAACCTTAGCTGCCGCATGTCTTATTCCGAAACGGGAAATCGCTTTCTCTCCCCTTGTGGGAGAGGTTACAAAACTTCACCGTCCGACCCTCACCCGCCACAGGTCTTTCGATCGGCAAAATAGGTTTGCAGCACCTGCATCTGCGGGCGGTCGCCGGTGTCGGTCGGCTGGATGTTGAGCGGTTCGGATGGTTTCCACCAGTCGCCGGCCGCCCAATAGGACCAGCCGAGCCAGACATCCGGCCGGCTTTCGACCACTGCCACCATATCCTTGAGCGACTGCTGGCAGGCCGGCATGGTCGGGACGGCGAATTCTCCGAGAAACCCGCGGCGACCCTGGGCGGCGAGCCAGTCGCCCATATCGGTGATGGCCTTCACGGCATCGGCCGCACGGCTGCATTCATCGTTCTTGCCGGAAAAGTCGACATCCAGATATTGGTGAACTTCGAAGGCATAGTTATTGGCAGGATCGGTCACGCCCGTCATCACGTTGGCATTCGGCGTGCCGTAATCGCCACCTGACCAGCTATGTGCACCGGTCCATGCGGTGCCGGGCACCAGGACCAGGTTATCGGCACCGGTCTGCCGGATAGCGGATATCGCGCTGTTGGCGGCCGAAAGCCAATCCTCTGCGGATATGCCGTAAGGCTCGTTCATCAAGCCGAACAGGATGCCGTCCTGGCTTGCAAATGTCGCGGCCAGCCGTCGCCAGAAATCCGCAAACGCGCTTTGCGGCACCCCGTCCGAGCCGATCAGCTGGTCTTCATAGCGTCCATAGTTATGCGGATCGAGAACCACCTGCATGCCGGCAGACCGGATGGCCTTCACAGTCGCACGCAGCCGCTTCAATTCGGCGGTGTTGAATTTGTCGTAAAGCTTAGGCTGCAGACGCTCCCACAGAAAGGGCAGGCGAACGCCGGTAAAACCCTTGTCCTTGAAATAGGCGATCGTCTTTTCGGACGGATAGATGTAGCCAGTGCCGTATTCCTGACCGAGAGTGCCGAATTCGGCGCCTGCAAGATTGATGCCTCGCATGCACTCAGCCGACTGTGCCGATCCGGTCGCGACCGCAACACAGGAAAGGGCAACCGCAAGCCGTCGCGCAAAAGCTCTGTATCCTACGCGTCTGTTCACACTTCATCTCCGGTATCGCGCAGTACCCTCGCACCTGCACATTATGAAATCGCTAATAGGCGGGCGAGAGCATTCACATGGTTTTACGGCGGTCCTGCGCCCGCGAAAGACGCAATGGGAACGGAATTTTGCACCGCCGCGCCTAATGTGACGCGATGAAGGACGATGGCAAGCTTCACAGGCGCAAGAAAAACAGCACCCGGACAACCCGCGCAGTTTCCATCGGCTGTCATCACGTATAGGGCATTTGCTGAAAGCGCAGTGCAGGGGAGACAACGACGAATGAAAAACTATGTCCTGACGGTATCGTGCCGATCCACACGTGGCATTGTTGCCGCGATATCCGGTTTCCTTGCCGAAAAGGGCTGCAACATCATCGATAGTTCGCAGTTCGACGATCTCGATACCGGCAAATTCTTCATGCGCGTGAGCTTCATTTCCGAACAGGGCGCCGAGCGCGACGCGCTGCTTTCCAGCTTCGCCCCTGTCGCCGAGAAATTCGGCATGGACTGGGATATCTTCGATCAGGCAGATCGGATGAAGGTGCTGCTGATGGTATCCCGTTTCGGCCATTGCCTGAATGATCTCCTCTACCGCTGGAAGATCGGCGCGCTTCCGATCGATATCGTCGGCGTCGTTTCCAACCATTTCGACTACCAGAAACTGGTGGTGAACAACGACATTCCCTTCCACCACATCAAGGTGACGAAGGACAACAAGCCGCAGGCCGAAGCGCAACTGATGGAAGTCGTCGAGACGAGCGGCACCGAACTTGTCGTGCTGGCGCGTTACATGCAGGTTCTTTCCGACCAGCTCTGCAGCAAAATGTCCGGCAGGATCATCAACATCCACCACTCTTTCCTGCCGAGCTTCAAGGGCGCCAACCCTTATAAACAGGCCTATCAGCGCGGTGTGAAGCTGATCGGTGCCACGGCGCATTACGTCACCGCCGACCTCGACGAAGGCCCGATCATCGAGCAGGACACGGTGCGCGTTACTCACGCACAGTCGCCGGATGACTATGTTTCGCTTGGCCGCGACGTCGAGAGCCAGGTGCTGGCGCGCGCCATCCACGCGCATATCCACCACCGGACTTTCATCAACGGAAACCGCACCGTCGTCTTCCCGCCAAGCCCGGGTTCCTACGCATCCGAACGCATGGGATAAATCGCACAAGCAAAGGCTGAAAGTCCCTATGGACGCAGCGTTTACCTGCGCTATCCTCACGTCAAGGTTTTACCGGAGAGTGAGAATGCCAGGCGACGAAGCGTCCGAAGTACTCGATACCCCCGCCATTGACGACGACCGTGCCGATGACGTGTCCGTGGATACGATCGAGGCGCTGTTGCGCGACCATTGGGGTCTCTCCGGTCAGATCTTTCCGGTAGAGGAAAAATACGGGCTCGGATATCTCGTCGATAACGGCAACCTGCGTTATTTCCTCGAGATAAGGGATTTGGCGGACGAGCAGGCTTTGCGCGTCGAACACGAGGTGATGCGCCACATCACTCGCAGTCCGGATGGGCCGCAGGTGCCTGAACCGGTCGCCACCAAGGCCGGGGCGGAAGTGCTGACGGCCGAGATCGGCGGCACGACCCGTGTCTTACGCTTGCTGACGGCTCTTGATGGCGATCCGCCGCCCGAAGATCGCGATGTGACAGAGGAAACCGCAGCCGAGCTCGGCGCATTGCTGGCAAGCCTGGTGAAAAGCCTCGAGGATTTCGATCCGCTGATCTGGAACGGCGAGCATGAGGACGACTTGCGCAAGGCAGGCCCGCGCACTGTCTCGCTTCTTTCCAAGGTAGCCGACCAGGAGGCGCGCGACATGATTGCCCGCGCCATGGTGTCCGCGCTGCGCCGCATTCATCCGCTGGCGGCGGAATTTCGCATCGGTCTGGTGATCCCGGATCTTGGCCCCGGCGATCTCACCGGCGAGACGGACGACGTCGACTGGCATCCAACAGGAATTACCAATCTTGGTGGCCTCTCACGAAGCTGGTACGTCTCGGCGTTGGCCAAGACCTGTGCCCGCATCCTCGCCAGCCAAGGGGGAGAACCGGCATCGATCCTGCCGGCCGTGACCGGTTATCATGCGATCGATCCGCTGAATGCAGCCGAACTGGAAGCGCTCTGGCCACTCGTTATCGCCGATATCGCGTTTTCGGCAGCACTTGCTGAAAACACCCACGCCGAGGCCCCGGATGACGAGTCGGCCGCCGAGGAAGCCAGGGGACGTCGCCAGATCCTCGCCAATGCTTCGACGGTTCCCGCCGAATATATGCATGCCTGCATCCTGGAGGCATGCAGGATCGAACCGGAATCTCTCGATCTGAACCTGCTTATGCCGGAACTGGAAGCGGAGAAGATAAGGCTCGTTGACCTGAGCTCGAAAAGCCCGCTGTTTCAGGGTGGTAACTGGACTGATCCCGATTGCGACTGGCGGCTTCTGGCCCGCACTGCCTGGGAGACGGGCATGGGCAGTACCCGTTACGGCGAATATCGACTGTCGAGAAGCAAGCCTGACGCGGCCGCGACCGAACCGCGGAATGTTGCCCTGCATGTCGACATCTGCCTGCCGACGGGAACGGCACTCATCGCCCCGTTCAAGGGCATTGTGGTGCAGGTGTCTCCGCAACTGTCGCTTCGCGGCGAAAGCGTGACGCTGCTTGTCGAAGGCATGGAAACTGCCTTGACCGAAGGAACCGAAATCGGTCCGGGAGATCAGCTCGGTACGGTGGCAGGTGCTTCCGGGGCGGTCGGCGGGCTGCGCCTGAGGCTTTCGCGGGATCACGAAAACCATCCACCCCTGTTCTGCCGGCCGTCCGAGGTCGCCGTGTGGCGGCGCCTCGCCCCATCGCCTTCGGCGCTTCTCGGGATCGATTGCGATGCACCGGCTGCAATCTCCGGGCGGGAGGTGCGGGCATGGCATGAATTCGTCTATGACGAGACCGGGCACACCGTTCTCGATTTCAGCGGCAAGGCACCTCTGATCGGCCACGGGCACCCATCGATCGCCGCTGCCAGCTATCAGCAGCATCTGCGCCTTACCGCTTCCTTCGACGGAAGCGCCGAGGCGGAAGCGCTGAGGCAGACGCTGGTGGATATTGCGCCGCCAGGCTTTACAGATGTCGTGCTGTTTCAGGACCGGCATGCAGCGATGGAAGCGATCACTGAGCTTACCCGAACAAGGGAGACGACGGAGGAAAGGGCCGCGGTCGCGGCCTATCAGGAGAACAGCGCAGAGGACGAAATCGACGGATCATCGGAAGACGAGGCGGAAGTTTCCTATGCCGTGGCAAGCGAGCAAGCAGAACGGGAAGAGTATGCCACGCCTCTGATCATCGAACCGCTCCCTGGCCTTGTCTATGCAGCAGAGCAGATAACATCAGCGCGAGAAAACAGCCGGCTGATCATTGTCGATGAAACGCGCACCGGCTACGCCCGCCTGGGCGAAAACCTCTGGAACACCCAGCAGGAAGACATGAAAGCGGATTTTCTGCTGGCTGGCAGCTGCGATGGAGGCAGGCTGTCTGTCGTGTTCTGCAATGAGGAACTTTCCGAAGCACTTGCGCCGCTCGCAGATCCGGTCTCTCCGGTCGATGCCGCCACTGCATTGGCGGCGCTGACAGTGTTGCGTGAGGAGAACCTGGCGGCAAATGCGTCGGCCATGGGCCAGCTTCTGGAAAAGGGCCTGCGACAACTTGCCGAAGAAAGTGATCGCGTCGAAGCGGTCAAGGGCCGCGGATTATGGTGGGCGATACAACCCGTGAGCGAAGACATCGAAATCTGGGATGCTCTCGACGGACATCTCCTGCACGAGCTCGACCATTCCGGCAGGCTGATCCTCGCACCTCCGCTGTGCGTCAGCGAGGCCAGCATCAACCTGTGCCTCGATCATCTTCGCAATGTCCTGCGCCTTCCGCCGAAATAGAATTTAACTTGGGCCTGCCCTTGTCTGGACGTCATCGATACCTACCTTATGCTCGCTGGAGCACCCGGCGGCATTGCGAACGTAATTTCACAATATCGCCTTTCTCCTGTCATCATGCAGAAAAATATTCTGTTTAAATTGGATTTCGTTGATCATCCGGCGCGTTTCAGCTAGGGTGATTGGTGGTCAGAAAATCGATTCTGACGTTATCGCGCAACGCTTGAGAAAGGGAGTGACATGTCTGAGATTACACGCGTCATCGCCTTCGATCGGCATGCGCTCGATGTGAATAGCACGGATCGCTGCTCCCTTCCGTGCTGTCGAATGTAACGCTTCCGGTTCAATTCGTTCCTGAAATTATCATTCGTTTTGCGCTGCATGCTCTGCAGCCAATACGGGAGTCTACCCATGCAGAAGCAAGTCATCAAATTCGCCGGCGAGCCCGTCGGCATCGTGATCCCGGATGAAGACCGTTTGAAATTCATCGCGGTGAAGTTCCACGTCATCGACCTCGACGAACAGCGTTTCGATTCGGCTGACGACGTGCGCTTGGCGATCAGCAAACTGGTCGCATCGAGAAATTCGGCGCCGGTCGCACACGTATAAACCGTGCCCGGTCCTCAGATGCAGAAAAGCCGCCCTCGAGGCGGCTTTTGTTTTGGCGGTCTATCGATGAATTCCGGCTCAAAAGGCCGTAAACGTGATCGTCGTCAGCGACCGCTCGATGCCCGGAATGCAGGCGATCTTTTCGTTGACGAAACGGCCGATCTCGGCTTCGTCGCTGATATAGACTTTCAAGAGCAGATCCCACTCGCCGCTGGTGGAATAAAGCTCGGAGACGAGTTCCGTCTTGTAAATGGCGTCGGCAACCTCATAGGTCTTGCCGGGCTTGCAACGGAGCTGCACGAAGATTGGTTTCATGGGATCGCTTAGCCTTTATGGACTGACTGATGAAGCGGCTATCGACGCCGCGAAAATGCTGACCGACTATTGGCCGATGCTTGCCGCCGGTGCAAGCATATCAGAGCGGATCTCCCGAGCGATCCAGTCACGAAAAGCGGCGAGCGGCGGATAGCTCGCCCGATCCGGCATATAGGCGAGATAATATTGTCCCGTCGGCATCGGCTCCCCATCGGCGGCAAAAACCAGCTGCCCTTCCTGCAGCTCCCGCTCGATCAGGAAACGCGGCAAAAGCGCCGCCCCCAGCCCCGATCGTGCTGCCTCGACCATGGTGGTGAACTGGTCGAACAGCATGCCATGCACCGTATCGAACGGGACATTGTTTCGACCCAGCCACAGCTCCCAGGCATCCGGCCGCGTGCTTAGATGCAAAAGCGGTGCATGAAGCAGGTCTGCAGGCTCTGCCAACAGATATCGGTTTTTGAACTCGGGACTGCAGGCCGGCACCGTCTGTTCGTCCATCAGGAAACTCAGTGCTGCACCGGGCCAGCGCGCCTGCCCGAAATGGATCGCGGCATCGAGCGTGTCGAAGCGGAAATCGAACGGTTCCAGCCGAGTGATCAGGTTGACCACCATCCCGGGATGCTGGTCGAGGAATTTTCCGATCCGCGGGGTCAGCCATCGCGTGCCGAAAAACGGCAGGATGGCAAGGTTGAGCGTGCCGCCTGCCGGATTGGCCCTCAGATTGAGCGAGGCGTTAGAGATACGCCTGAGTGCTTCGCGAACTTCGCGCGCATAGGCATCTCCGGCAAGCGTCAGCCGGATCGTCTGCCTTTCACGCAGGAAAAGCGCGACGCCGAGCTGCTTTTCGAGCGCCGAGATCTGCCGGCTGACGGCGCTTTGCGTGAGGCCGAGTTCGTTGGCGGCGGCGGTGACGCTGCCGGTACGGGCGGCGGCTTCGAAGGCGGAAAGAAGCGAAAAGGACGGAAGGAAGCGTCTGGGCGGCAGCATGTCATTCCTCCAGTGAATGACCTGATGAATTTATGTCGATATTCACCGCGAAATCGCCTCTGTAAAGTCGTGCAAAACAAATAAAATTTGGGAACTTCTTGATGCTGAATGATCCGCGTTCGCACGGCCTCTGGGAGAGGACCGCGCCGCCTGCACCTGTGACGACACCCTTGAAGGAAAATATCACCGCCGACGTCGTGATTGTCGGCGGCGGCTATACCGGCCTGTCCGCAGCCCTTCATCTGGCCGAGCGCGGCACCAATGTCGTGCTTCTGGAGGCCGCCGAAATCGGCTTTGGCGGTGCCGGTCGCAATGTCGGCCTGATCAATGCCGGCATGTGGGTGATGCCTGACGATTTTCCGAAGGAACTCGGCGAGCATTATGGCGAGCGCGCACTCGAGCTTCTCGGTAATGGCCCTTACCTTGTTCGAGAGCTGATCGAAAAGCACGATATCGCCTGCGAACTCGAGACGAACGGCACGCTGCATTGCGCAGTCGGCGCGGAAGGCATGAAGGAACTGGAAGAGCGTGCTCGCCAATGGCAGAAACGCGGCGCGCCGCTGACCGTTCTTGACGCCGCAGAGACCGAACGCCGGATCGGCACCAAGGCCTATGCCGGATCGCTGCTCGATATGCGCGCCGGCACGCTGCAGCCGCTTGCCTATGCGCGCGGGCTGGCGCATGCCGCTATCAAGGCCGGCGCAAAGCTGCATACCGGCAGCCCGGTGATCTCGACCGGCGAGGTAGGCGGAAAACGGATCGTCAGCACAGCGCAGGGCGAGGTTTCTGCCGATTGGGTTATCGTTGCGACGGATGCCTATTCGACGGGGCCGTGGGCGCAAGTGAGGCGCGAACAGGTTCACCTCCCCTACTTCAACCTCGCGACCAAACCGCTTTCCGCCAATCTGCGCCGCTCTATCCTGCCCAATTGCGAAGGTTGCTGGGATACGAAGGAAGTGCTGTCATCATTCCGCATGGATCAGGCCGGCCGACTGGTGTTCGGTTCGGTCGGCGCATTGCGCGGCACCGGCACAGCGGTGCACAAGGCCTGGGCGCGCCGGTCGCTGAAACGGCTGTTCCCGCAGCTTGGCGAGGTGGAATTCGAGGCAGAATGGTATGGCAAGATCGGCATGACCGACAATGCGCTGCCGCGCTTCCACAGGTTCGGCACCAATGTCATCGGTTTCTCCGGTTACAATGGCCGCGGCATTTCGCCGGGTTCGACATTCGGCAAGGTTCTCGCCAACTACATTCTGGGCGATATCGCCGAAGCGGACCTGCCGCTGCCCCTAACCGAAGTGCAGGAAGCACGCTTTCGCCCGATGAAGGAAGCCTATTACGAGGCAGGCGCGCAGATCGCGCATTTTGCCACTGAACGGTTTTGAAACCTCCCTTGGTCGGCAGATGTTGCGAAAACGCCGCCGACTTGTAGATTGCCCTCCAAACAGACATCCGGAGACCGACATGACGCTCGCCAAACTCGACCTCGCCGCCGAAGTGGACAAGATCTTTGCCGATCTCGGCGTTGCTGCCGACAAGTACAAGGGTGGAACGCTTGCTGTTCGCTCGCCGATTTCAGGCACCGAGATCGGCCGACTGCCGGAAGTCACTGCCGCAGATGCCAAGAAGGCAATCGACGCGGCGCATGAAGCCTTCCTCGAATGGCGTCTTGTGCCGGCACCCAAGCGCGGCGAACTGATCCGCCTGCTCGGCGAGGAACTGCGCAGCGCCAAGGCGGCGCTCGGCCGTCTCGTTTCGATCGAGGTCGGCAAGGTAACCTCCGAAGGTCTCGGCGAAGTGCAGGAAATGATCGACATCTGCGATTTCGCGGTTGGTCTTTCCCGCCAGCTCTACGGACTGACGATCGCAACCGAACGGTCCGAACACCGGATGATGGAAACCTGGCATCCACTCGGCGTGATCGGCATCATTTCCGCCTTCAATTTCCCGGTCGCGGTCTGGTCGTGGAACTCGGCGCTCGCCATTGTTTGCGGCAATTCCACCGTCTGGAAGCCATCTGAAAAGACGCCGCTGACGGCGCTCGCCACCCAGGCGATCTTCGACAAGGCGCTGGCTCGCTATATCGCCAATGGAGGCTCGGCGCCGAAGAACCTTTCGACGCTGCTGATCGGCGGTCGCGAGATCGGCGAAGCGCTGGTCGACCATGAAAAGGTGCCGCTCGTTTCCGCCACCGGCTCGACCCGCATGGGCCGCGAAGTCGGACCGAAGCTGGCTCAGCGTTTCGCCCGCTCGATCCTCGAACTCGGCGGCAACAATGCCGCAATCGTCACCCCAACGGCGGATCTCGACCTGACCCTGCGCGGTGTCGCTTTCGCCGCCATGGGCACCGCTGGCCAGCGCTGCACGACACTGCGCCGCCTCTTCGTGCATGACAGTGTCTATGATGCGCTCGTTCCGCGTCTCGCCAAGGCTTATCAGTCGGTCACCATCGGCTCACCCCTCACAGATGGCAATCTTGTCGGACCGCTGATCGACCGCCAAGCTTTCGACAAGATGCAGGCAGCGCTTCAGGCCTCGAAGGCAGCCGGCGGCAAGGTGGTCGGCGGCGAGCGTGTGCTGGATGCGGAGGCGACCGATGCCTATTACGTCCGCCCGGCAATCGTCGAGATGCCGCGCCAGACCGATACGGTGAAGGAAGAGACCTTCGCGCCGATCCTTTACGTGATGAAATATTCGACCTTCGATGAGGCGCTGGCGCTGCATAACGACGTGCCGCAGGGCCTGTCCTCATCGATCTTCACCAACGACATGCGCGAGGCAGAAACTTTCGTCTCCGCCCGTGGCTCGGATTGCGGCATCGCCAATGTCAATATCGGCCCCTCCGGTGCCGAGATCGGCGGCGCGTTCGGCGGCGAAAAGGAAACCGGTGGCGGCCGCGAATCCGGCTCGGACGCCTGGAGGGCCTATATGCGCCGCGCCACCAATACGCTGAACTACGGACGCACCCTGCCGCTGGCACAGGGCGTCAAGTTCGACATCGAATAACGAGATTACCGTGACGATGCTGAACCTTCTGACGGATATAGAAGGCGTGGCCGTTGGCCATGCGACCGATCTCGTGCTCGGTTCGGGCGTCACGGCAATCATTTTCGACGAGCCGGCGATTGCCTCCGGCTCGGTTCTGGGCGGCGCACCGGGCGGGCGCGATACGGCCCTTCTCGATCCGTCGATGACCGTTCAGGCCGTCGATGCCTTCGTGCTGTCAGGCGGCTCGGCTTTCGGCCTGGATGCGGCAGGCGGCGTGCAGGCGGGATTGCGCCAGATCGGCCGTGGTTTCGAGGTCGGCACGATTAGAGTACCGATCGTGCCTCAGGCGATCCTGATGGACCTGCTGAATGGCGGCAACAAGGACTGGGGCCTGCATTCACCCTATCGCGACATGGGCCATGATGCCTTTCAGGCGGCACAAAAGGGCGCCTTTGCGCTTGGCACCGCGGGTGCCGGAACGGGCGCCACGACCGCAACGTTTAAGGGCGGTATCGGCTCGGCAAGCGGTGTTACGCCATCGGGACACAGGGTAGCGGCGTTGCTTGCCGTCAATGCCCTGGGCTCGACCACGATCGGCACCGGGCCGCATTTCTGGGCTTCTGCCTTCGAGAAGAATGGCGAATTCGGCGGCCTCGGCTTTCCGCAGCAGTTTACCGATGACGATACGGCTATGCGTATTAAGGGCGTAAAACTGAAGGCGACGACGATCGGGGTGGTCGTCACCGATGCGATGCTGACAAAAGCGCAGGCGCACCGACTGTCGATCATGGCTCATGACGGGCTGGCGCGCGCCGTTCTGCCGGCACATCTGCCCGGCGATGGCGACACGATCTTTTCCGCCGCAACCGGCAGAAAACCTTTGGGTGATATGTCTGACTTCGCAGAACTCTGCCATCTGGCGACGGTGGTGACGGCACGCGCGGTGGCACGCGGTGTCTACGAGGCGACTTCTTTACCAGTACCAAATGCGCAGGCCGCATGGCGGGATACATACAAATAACCAAAGGTTGCAATTTATTTTAATTGCAACCAGGTGAAAATTACTTCACTCTCCTCTCACTGGAGATATCGCCGGGAGACGCTGTCACGATGCGCCCGGTCTGCCAGATGGGGGACTTATGGATATCGCGGAAATCGGGAGCATCGACCTCGGTCAATTCGGCACCGCCCTCTCGGCGGTTGCCGCTCTGGGAACGGCAGCATTCGGACTTGTGGATGTAACCAAGCCGTTTAACGGCGGCATTTCCAATGTCGGTTATCATTTTATCGAATCGGCATTTCAGCCGTTTGAAGCCGCTCTCAAGACGACTAATGCGGAAGAGCCTTATGCGGTCGTAAAGGCAAACTGGTTAAACGGAATGGACAAGGCCGAGCAGAAGGCCGCCGCCAGAAATCTGATAAGGCTGGGCTTCAATTCACAGACCGCCGCACCGATTGCCGGCTATGTGTTGCCGGGTGACGGCGATCTTCTTGCCGCGATCGCCCGGAAGATAGAGATCGGCGAAACGCCGAACGAAGCGGAACTGGCCATTCTGGCCCGCTTCGACGCGATCATAGACGCAAGACTGGACGCCGCATTCGAGCGCGCCGAACAGCAGTTCCGCAATACGTCACGCTTCGTCGCCGCGGCAATCGCGATCGTGCTGGCCGAGGTAGGCACGGCCGTAGTCACTGAGGATTTCGGGTCTTCGCATTTCATTCTGGCCTTCCTGATCGGGCTCGTCGCCGTTCCCGTCGCTCCTATAGCCAAGGATCTATCCTCGGCCATTTCCAAAGCCGCATGGGCTTTCAAGGCGGTAAGACGATAGGGGGCATTGTGACACTATTCCTCAATTTCAGGGTTTCACCAATTGGCGGCGCCATAGCAATGACGCCGGCAATGCAAAAGATTGATACGGACTTTGCCTTGTCTCCGGTAAGACCGGATATATTCAGGCAGCAGACAGCCGACCGTGATGTCCTTTTCGCCGTTCACGGCTACAATAACAGACAGAGCGATGGCGTGCATGCGCTCTCCCGGCTCGAGACACTTCTCAACCTGCCGCCCTCTGCTGTTTTCATCGGCATCTTATGGCCGGGTGATTCCCATGCGAGCTTCATCAGCTACCCGGTGGAGAAGCCGACGGCGAACCTTACCGGCCAGAAACTGGCGGCCTTCTGCAACCTTGAACTGCGGCAGGCGGCAAGCTTTTCCTTCGCTAGCCACAGCCTTGGTGCTCGGGTCGTTCTGGAGACGATCAGGCGGCTGAACCGCAAAACGCGATCCGCCTGCCTGATGGCAGCAGCCATAGAGCGGACCTGCCTGGAAAAGGAGTATGTCGATGCCTTCGAGAAGACCGGACATATCTATGTTCTGGCGTCGGAGAAGGATCTTGTGCTTCGCTTGGCTTTTCCATTCGGCAACTTCTTTGGGCATGTTCTCGACCCGACCAGCAATCCGCTTTCCGCTGCGCTCGGTTTCAGCGGGCCGCCTAGGGCGATCGGCAATACCGTAAAACCCTGGCAGATCGACAATAGGCTGGACTACGAGCACGGCGAGTACCTACCGCCTTCAGGCGCCGAACCACCATTTCCGGATCAGAAGGGCACATGGATGGAACCCGCTAACTTCGTCCGTCGTGCCTTCAACCTCGAGCGACAGACATGGCCGGCATAGGATCCGCCTAAACGAAGGATGCCAGCGCCTCTTCCAGTCGATGCCAGCCTTCTTCGCCCGGCAGGCCGATCCTGAGATCGTCCGGACGCTCATCGAAGCGACGGGTGATGATGCCGTGGGTGGCAAGATGCCGGTAAAGTGCCTGGGCGCGTGGATCCCGGATCAACCGGAACAGCGATGTGCCTCCATGCATGGAAATGCCGGCAGTCGTGAGCAGCGTCTCTAGGCGAGCCGTTTCGTCTTCCAGCCGTCGGCGCATCATCACCTGCCACCAGCCATCGGCCAGTGCCTCGCTTGCCACATGGAGTGCCGGACCGGATATCGCCCAGGGACCGAGCCTGTATTCAATCCGTCGCACCACATCGGGATGCGAGATCGCAAAACCGAGCCTGAGGCCGGCCATGCCGTAGAATTTTCCGAATGAACGCAAGACCAGAAGGCCACCGCTTTCGACCATTTCCGCAACGCTTTTGGCCTCCGACACGTCCGAAAAGGCTTCATCGACGACAAGCATTCCGCCTTTGGCCCTCATGGTGTCGGCAAGCGACAGGAGATCCGCCCTCGGCACGACGCGACCGGTCGGATTGTTGGGGTTGACGATGACCGCAAGATCGGCCGCTGCGAGCTGATTGATGTCATCGGTTTCGGTGACCTCGAATCCGGCCAGTTTTGCTGCGCGGGCATGTTCGGCATAGGTGGGAGACAGAATTGCTGCCTTGCGCCCATCGATCAGCGAGGCGACGATCGGCAGCAGGATCTGCGTGCCTGGCCCTGCCGCGACATGGGCCGCGGACAGCGCGCCATAGGTTTTAGCTGCGATCGCTTTCAACTCAACGAGCAATGCCGGTTCCGGCAGCCGTGCAAAAACATTGCTAGGAATTGCTGAATGCGGATAGGAATGCGGATTGATACCAGTCGAAAGATCGATCCATGGTTCCGGCGCCTGAGGAAACAGCGCACGTGCCCTGGCCAGATTGCCGCCGTGCTGGATCGGATCGCCAACGACATCTTTATCCTTTGGGTTTGCCACAGCAATGTTCCTTCTCGCATTCCTCGCGCTGATCGTGGAGCGCTTTACCGGCTACCCGGATTGGCTGTTCAGGCTGATCGGCCATCCCGTCACGTGGATCGGCCGGCTGATATCGCAACTCGACACCCGATGGAACCGCGAGGCGGATGACTTCGCCACGCGAAAACGCATGGGGATCCGGGCACTCGCCGTTCTGATGGCGATTGTCATTCTTGTCTCTGCGGTCCTGCAGGATGTGCTGCTTGTTATCCCGTTGGGTCCGATCCTGCTCATTCTTGTCGCTGCGAGCCTCCCGGCCCAGAAGAGCCTCGAGCGGCATGTGCGCGATGTCGCTTCCTCGCTTAAGCACCATGGCTTGCCGGCGGGACGGGCGGCCGTCTCCAGAATTGTCGGCCGCGATGTCGAACAATTGGACGAAGCGGCAGTTTGCCGGGCGGCGATCGAAAGCCTCGCCGAGAATTTTTCCGACGGCGTGGTCGCGCCGGCCTTCTGGATGGGGATCGGCGGCCTGCCTGCCGGTGCGGCATACAAGGCAGCCAATACCGCCGACAGCATGATCGGCCACCGCTCGCCGCGCCACGAAGCTTTCGGCTGGGCGGCCGCCCGTTTCGACGACCTCGTCAACCTGCCTGCCTCGCGCCTCACGGCAGCGCTTTTCGTGGTTGCCGCGCTTTTTGTTCGCGATGCCTCGCCAAGCAATGCCATCAGGGCGATCCGCCGGGATGCCAAAAATCATCGTTCGCCGAATGCCGGTTGGCCTGAAGCCGCGATGGCGGGAGCGCTCGGCATAGCACTTGCTGGACCCCGCAGTTATGGCGGCGAGATGATCGAGGCGAGTTATATGGGCGAAGGCGGCCGCAGCGAACTGGTCTATGAGGATATCTACGACGCGCTGAAGATCGCCCGCATCGCCGACATGCTGCTGATCGGCCTTTTCGGCGTCCTGGCGGTCCTCATGTGGCAAGTCTGAGCAACCCGCTGAGATCGAGATGCCGTTCCATATGAGCGGCGAGACGATCGAGAATGGCATCGACATTCGCCTCGTAATCGAGGCCTGAAGACGAACCGCCAAGACGGGTGAGCCAGGCTGACCGCTGCCTGTCGTCGGAAAACAACCCGTGGACGTAAGTGCCGACGACCCGGCCATCCGCGGAGGATGCCCCTTCCGCTTGACCACCGATCGTCGAGAACGGGCGGGCACAATCCGCGCCGGCTGTGCGGCCGATATGCATTTCGTAGCCGGCAAAGGAAATACCATCGAAACTAGAACCCGAAACTGCTTCAAGCCGCTTGGCGCCGGAAAGAACGGTTTCGACATTGAGCAGACCGAGTCCATCGACGGAGCCGGGCGGACCTTCTGTGCCTTCCGGGTCTGACACGCTGCGTCCAAGCATCTGGTAGCCACCGCAGAGACCGAGTACCCGCCCGCCGCGGCGATGATGGGCAGCGATATCCACATCGAATCCGGCTTGGCGCAACGCCGCAAGATCCGAAATCGTAGCCTTGGAGCCGACCAGCAGCACGAGATCGCAATCACCGGGAATGGCTTCGCCGCGACGGACGCGGATCAGTTCCACATCCGGCTCGGCTTCCAGCGGATCGAGATCGTCGAAATTGGAAATATGCGGCAGGATCGGCACCGCGATGCGGATTTTCGCGCCCGGCTTGCGGGCAAAGGACTGGGAAAGACCCAGCGCATCTTCTGCCGGCAAAAGCGCCGCATCGGCAAAATGCGGCAGAAGCCCGATCGACTGCCAGCCGGTGAACCGGGTAATCAGATTCATGCCTTCGGCAAACAGCGCCGGATCACCGCGAAACCGGTTGACGATGAAACCGCGGATCATCGCCGCATCATCGGCATCGATGACCAGCTTGGTGCCGGCAATACTGGCGATGACGCCGCCGCGATCGATATCGCCGATCAGCACGACCGGCACATCGGCCGCGCGGGCAAAACCCATATTGGCGATATCGTTCTGGCGCAGGTTGATTTCCGAAGCGCTGCCCGCACCCTCGACCAGAACCAGATCAGCCTTGGCGCGCAGGATCTCGAAGCTTTCGAGCACGCGCGAAAGCAGTCGGGGCTTCAGATGCTGATATTCGGATGCCTTGGCATTGCCTTCGACGCACCCCTGCACCACGACCTGGGAGCCGATCTCGCTCTGCGGTTTCAGAAGCACCGGGTTCATATGCACGCTGAGCGGCATGCCGGCCGCGCGCGCCTGCAGCGCCTGCGCCCGGCCGATCTCGCCGCCATCGGCGGTGACGGCCGCATTGTTCGACATGTTCTGCGGCTTGAACGGCGCGACGCTCAGGCCACGCAGCGTAAAGGCGCGGGCAAGGCCGGCCACGACCAGCGATTTGCCCACGTCGGAGCCCGTTCCCTGGAACATCAGCGAGCGAGCGACCATGATCTAGAACTCGATGCCGGCCTGGGCTTTGACACCCGCCTTGAAGTGATGCTTGACCAGAGACATCTCTGTCACCAGATCGGCCGCCTCTATCAAGGCCGGTTTCGCGTTGCGGCCGGTGACGACAACATGCAGGTCAGGGCGTCTGGCCTGGAAGGCGGCGACGACCTTTTCCAGATCAAGATAGTCGTAGCGAAGTGCGATATTGAGTTCATCGAGGATGACCAGCCCGATCGTCTCGTCCGCCATCAGCTCGAGTGCCTTCTCCCAGGCCTTGTTCGCGGCCGCGATATCGCGTTTGAGGTCCTGGGTTTCCCAGGTGAACCCCTCGCCCATCGTATGCCAGACGACGCGATCGCCGAACACGGCAAGCGCCGGCTGTTCGCCGGTCGACCATGCGCCCTTGATGAACTGCACGATACCGACACGACGGTTGTTGCCGAGCATGCGTAGCGCAAGCCCGAAGGCCGCCGTCGACTTGCCCTTGCCGGGACCGGTATGGACGATGAGAAGACCCTTTTCCAGGGTCTTCTCGGCGACTTCGGCATCCTGAACCGCCTTGCGGTTCGCCATCTTGGCGCGATGACGCTCCTCGGCGGTTTCATCGATATTTTTCAACGCGCTGCAAGCTCCCTTTCGGTTTTGAGAGACACATGTTCTCCGCTACGAAACGTCTGCCTTAGCACAGCAGCGGCAACACCGAGAACCGCCCAGAAAATCAGATTGGTGGCATAAACGGCATTGACGAAACGGGCGTGCAGTTCGATCGGCACAGCAGTTTCATGGCTTGGCGGGAGCGGCGCACCTGCCAGATGCGGAGCAACCAGAAGTACGATCGCCAGAGCCGACAGCAAGGCGGAACGGGTATAGGCAAGAAGACCGAGGCCGGCAGCGGTGCAGATAGCGGTCGAGACCCACCAGAGCTGACGCGGACCGAGTTCGGCGGCAGGCATGCCCGGAAGTTCCGGTGGCAGGCCGAGACCCGGCGCAAGGCTGACGGTGAGGAAGCCGGCAATGCCGAACATCAAACCACCTCGCCAGCCGCCAAAGCCGCCGAGCGCTTCGGCAAGTGCGATCGCGACGAGCGCAAAACCGATGGCGGCGAGCACATCGGCCGAAGCGGTATAGATGAAACGCTCGAAACCATCGGCAGGCGCCCAGGCTTCTTCGTCATGATGGTGATCTGCGGCAGCTGGTTGGGCCGCACCGATGGCAGGCGCTGCGTCATGCGAATGGCTGTGTCCGGCCTCTTCGCCGCCGGCATTTTCAAAAGTTTCCGCCTGCAGGATCAGCGGCACGGTGGAAAAACTCTGCATCACGGTCATCAGCAGGCCGGACAATAACCCGGCGACCACCGCCGCGAGGACGATGTTACGAAACAACGACATTTTGAAATTCCTCTTAGTGGCAGGGGAAGGCCAGCGAATGGCGCGTATCGTGAGCGGCGTTATGTACGACTTCCAGATGCGAGAAGCCGACGAAACCGACCATGAACAGGCCAAGAAGGGCCGACATGCTAAGAGGAATGATTTTTGATGCGGAAACGCTGGCTGCGGCTGCAGCAGAATTCGTAACCATGGACTTCGTCTTTCTGCCCTCCACCCGAGGGCTGTTACCATTGCCGAATGTCTCTGGCAGGTCTCCTGGCTCGCGGATCGGGCGCCTTCACCCGCCTTCCCAGTTCAATCCGTAAAGGGATTGCTCCAGTGGCTTGACGACCGGATGGCCGTTTTGGGCAAAGGCTTTCCGCTTACAGTTGCGGGGGCAGCCGCGGGTTTGACGAAAGATCGTCGCACCGCATTCCCTTGAGTAACCCTTCCGGGCACCAAAGACAGATCCACTATAGTCAATTCGGTTCTATCGGCAATCGCCTTTGCGACATTGACAGTTTGACCGCGGAACGCTTACTTGAGCGCCACGACGGTCCCTTGCCGGCAACGGCAGGGGCTAAGAGAGAATGCGGTGCGGACCGATAAAACGGTCCAATGCCGCGGCTGCCCCCGCAACTGTGTGCGGCGAGCCATCACGCCAGAGACGCCACTGGAGAGGTCCGGCCATGGACCCTTCTGGGAAGGCAGGCGGATGGTGACGACCCGCGAGCCAGGAGACCTGCCGTTTGAAAATCGTGCTTTTCCGGGCGGGGTGCTCCGGCAAAGGCTTCAATCATCGCTGCAGGATGGCTTGGCTTTCCTGTTCCGCACCCCGACTTGAGTAACCCGGCGGTAGTGCGGCCTGATGACAGATGATGCGCGAAAAGACGAAACCGGAACGACCGTCGGCGGCAATGCCGGCAACGTCGACGTGACGATCTTCGTCTGCACCAATTGCCGCGAGGCGACGGACAGCGAGGCCCGCCCCGGTATCGACCTGATCGAAGCGCTGAAACTGGCAGCTAAGGGCAAGCCGCTTACCGTCAAGCCGGTCACCTGCCTTGCCAATTGCGATAAGAGCCCGAGTGCGGCCTTCAACCACCGTTCCGGCTGGTCCTATGTCTTTGGCCACCTCTCCACCGAAGATGCCGACGACATCGTCACCGGCGCGATGATGCTGGCCGAAGACGAGCGCGGTTTCCTGCCCCTTCGCGGCCGCCCGATGTGCCTTCGTGGAAAAGGCATGACGGCCCGTATCCCACCCTTTCATCACCACGAGGACATGCCTTCATGAGCGAAAACTTCGCCCCTAAGTTCGATAAGGTTCCCTGCACCGTCGTTACCGGCTTTCTCGGCGCCGGCAAGACCACGCTGATCCGCAACCTGATCGAAAAGCTGGACGGCAAGCGGCTGGCGATCATCGTCAACGAATTCGGCGATGTCGGCATCGATGGCGAGGTGCTGAAAGGCTGCGGCATCGAGAGCTGCCCGGACGACAACATCATCGAACTGGCCAATGGCTGCATCTGCTGCACGGTGGCAGACGATTTCGTGCCGGCGATCGACCAGATTCTCGCCCGCGAGCCGCGCGTTGACCATATCCTGATCGAGACTTCCGGTCTTGCCCTGCCGAAGCCGCTCGTACAGGCGTTTCAGTGGCCGGCCGTGAAGGCGCGTGTGACAGTAGATGCCGTGATTGCGGTCGTTGATGGTGTAGCACTGGCCGAAGGCCGTGTTGCCGATGACCACGATGCGCTCGAAGCCCAGCGCCAGACCGATAGCTCGATCGATCATGACGATCCGGTCGAAGAAGTGTTCGAGGACCAGGTCGCCTGTGCCGACATGATCGTGCTGACCAAGACCGACCTTCTCGATCAGGCTTCGCTTGCAGCCGCCAAAGGCCGAGTTCAGGCGCATCTGCCGCGTGCCGTGAGAATCGTACCGGCTGCAAATGGTGCGGTTGATCCCAGCGTTCTGATCGGCCTTGGCCTTGCCGTCGAGGACGATATCGAGAACCGCAAGACCCATCATGACGACGAACTCGACCACGACCACGACGATTTCGACAGTTTCGTTATCGATCTGGCCTCGGTAACCGACCCCGAAGCGCTGGCTGCCCGTATTTCGGCGACCGCGGAAGCGGAAAACGTGCTGCGCATAAAGGGCTTTGTCGACGTCGCGAACAAGCCGATGCGCCTGCAGGTTCAGGCGGTAGGATCGCGCGTGAACCACTATTTCGACCGCGCCTGGGCACCTGGCGAAAACCGCCAGAGCCGCCTCGTCGTGATCGGCGAAAAAGGCATCGACCGCGCCGCGATCGAAAAAATGCTGGCGGCATAAGAGCCACCGGCCGAGGAAAAGGATGCACATACTCGCCACCACATCGTCGTCGCTCGACGACCTTATCGAACCGGTAGACCTCAACCAGTCACCGGCCGATGTGGTGGTGCTGTCCTTTTCCGGCAGCGATCTGAACGGCATTGCGGCGGCTTGGGAGGCAGTTGACCGTGGCGCGTGGAATACGGCCGAGGCTCGTGGCCTTGATACCCTCCTCTGGCCTGCCAGCCATCTCCCCCAGAAGGGGGGAGATCAGCAAGATGTAGCAACACCGCTAAATCCTCAACAATTGAATAGGGCGGAACCTCGCCGCGAGTCGATCTCCCCCCCTGTGGGGGAGATGCCCGGCAGGGCAGAGGGGGGTAAAGCCTCGGGCAACACCAACAGCCCGTCGCTCGCCCTCACCAACCTCTCCGACCTGCGCCACCCGATGTCCGCCGATCTGTGGCTGGAAAAGACGGCGGCCCATGCAAAGGTCATCCTCGTGCGCATTCTCGGCGGTTACGACCGCTGGCCATATGGCGTCGAGGAATTGTCGCGGCTGGCGAAACGCCGAAAGATCGCGCTCGCCATGCTGCCCGGCGAATGCAGCATGCGCGACGAGCGGCTAGCCGCCGCCTCGACGGTTTCCGAGGCAAACCTTGCAGAAATCCTGGCCTGTTTTCGTGAGGGCGGACCGGACAATATGCGGCTTCTGGTCCAGCGACTGGGAGCATTGGCAAGCGGCGGGGCGAATGAGATTCCGCCTGCAATTGCGATGCCGAAGGCCGGTTTTTATCGCCCTGGGAAAGGGATCGTTGACCGACGAGACCTTATGGCCGGATTTTCACCGGATGCGCCGCGCCTGCCGATCCTGTTCTACCGGTCCATGCTGCTCGCCAATGACGCTGCACCGATCGATGCACTCTTTGAAGCGCTCGCCGCGCGCGGCTTCGCCCCCGTGCCGCTCTTTGTCAGCGGCCTGAAGGATGCCGAGGCGATAACCTTTATCGAACAGGCGATAACCGAGCTTCAGCCCGCGGCGATCCTGACGACCACCGCCTTTGCCAGCGGCACGGACGACAGGAACGAGACGATTTTCGATAGGTCGGGCATTCCGGTCTTCCAGATCGTTGTCGCGACCACCCGCCGCGAAGGCTGGATCGAGGGCAGGCGCGGCTTGAATCCCGCCGACCTTGCTATGCATGTCGTCCTGCCGGAACTCGATGGCCGCATTCTGGCCGGTGTGATCTCCTTCAAGCAGGGCAGTGGATCAGCGGAACTCGTCAACGGCCCCGAGCCGGATCGCGTCGACCAGGTGACCGAGCGGATCGCAGCCTTCCTGCGGATGAAGATGACGATTCGCTCTGAGCGAAAAGTCGTCATCCTGATGCCGGATTATCCGAGCGCGCCGGGCCGCACCGGTTACGCCGTCGGGCTGGATGTGCCGCAAAGCGTGCTTGCCATGCTGCGCGAACTCTCGCTAGCCGGCTATTCGGTTGCCGATATTCCCGACACGCCCCGCGACCTCCTTGATCGTCTTAATCGGAAAACTGGCTCCTTGCCGCTTCGCGACTACGTCGCAGCACCAAGTGCCAGCGAAGCATGGGGCGATGCGAAAGACGACGCGGATCTGGAAAATGGCGCATACCGCTTCCGCGCCACACAGTTTGGCAATGTCACCGTGGCGCTGGCGCCGGATCGCGGCCGCAACGCCGATCGCCGGGCCGATTATCACAGCCCTGACCTCCCACCCCGCAATGCGCTGATCGCCTTCGGCCAATGGATGCGCCACGCCCTTGGCGCTCATGCGATCGTGCATGTCGGCGCACATGGCACGCTCGAATGGCTCCCTGGCAAGACGGTGGCGCTATCGAAAGATTGTTTTCCGGAACTGGTGACTGGCGGCCTGCCGGTGATCTATCCCTTTATCGTCTCCAATCCCGGCGAGGCAGCCGTTGCCAAAAGGCGGATTTCCGCTGTCACCATCGGCCACCTGCCCCCGGTTCTGACCGGCGCCGGTCTTTCGGACGATGAGAAGAAGCTTGAACTGCTGGTCGACGAATATGCCCAGGCCGATGGCCTCGACCGCCGCCGCCGTGACCGGCTGGCAAAACTGATCGTCGATGCGGCTCGCGACACGACGATTGCCACCGATGCCGGAGTTTCCCGCGACGACGACCCGGATACCGCGCTTGGCCGGATCGATGCCTTTCTTTGCGATCTCAAGGACTTTGCGATCAAGGACGGCCAGCATATTTTCGGCGAAGTGGCCAAGGGCGACGATGATCCGCTGCGGATTGCCAGTGCCGGGACGGAAAAGCAGGCTCTGCTGGATGCGCTGGATGGCAGGCATATCCGCCCCGGCCCTTCCGGTGCGCCGGCCCGCGGCCGCCGGGATGTGATGCCGACCGGGCGCAATCTTTTTGCCAGCGACCCGCGCACCCTGCCGACCCCGACCGCATTCGAACTGGGCAAACGCGCCGCCGACGAAATCCTGCGGCGTTATCTTCAGGACCATGGCGACTGGCCGAAAAACCTCGTTTTCGATCTCTGGGGCAGTGCTTCGCTTAGAAGCGGCGGCGAGGAAGTGGCGCAGGTTCTGGCGTTGATGGGCGCAAGGCCGGTTCAGGATATAGTGACCGGCCGCGTGACCGGCATCGAGGTATTGCCTCCGGCGCAGCTTGGCCGTCCGCGCGTGGACGTGACGCTCCGGATTTCCGGCCTGTTCCGTGACATGTTCCCGGCGCTGATCGCCCTGCTCAATGCCGCCATGCGGGCGATTGCCGCGCGCGAAGAAGCACCGGGAGACAACCCGCTGGCCGAAGAAGCCCAGAAAACAGGCGCGGTTCCGCCGCGCATTTTCGGCTCGGCGCCCGGCACCTACGGCTCCGGCATCGAGGAAAAACTTGCCGATGGATCGTGGGGCGAGCGGGAAGAGCTGGGGCGCATCTATCTCGACGCCACCAGCCATGCTTTCGGCGGTGCCGACGGTATGGCGAGTCATGTGCCCGGCGAATTTGCCGGACGGATCGGCAATGCCGACCTACTCGTCCATACCGGCGACGATCCAGGCCGCGATCTTCTGGACGGTTCGGCCGACGTTGCCTTTATCGGCGGTTTTTCCGCAGCGGTGGCAGCGCTTGGCGGCAAGGCGGACGTAATTGCGCTCGATACGACCGATCCCGCAAAACCGAAAGCACGCTCGATTTCCGAAGCCGTCACACGGGTTGTCCGTGCGCGGGCCATCAATCCGCGCTTCATCGCCGGCCAGATGCGCCACGGCCCACGCGGCGCGGCAGAACTGGTGGAAACGGTCGACCGACTGATCGGCTTTGCCGAAACGACCCACGCCATTCCGCAATCCCTGATCGAAGCCACTTATGACGCCTATCTGGGTGATGAGATCGTGCGAGAATTTCTGCTGACGCAGAACCCGGAAGGTGCGCGCTATATGGGCGAGCGTTTCCGCTCGGCGCTGAACCGCGGGCTATGGCATCCGCGCCGAAATGCGGTCGATGCCGAGCTTGAGATGCTGACGGGAGAGGTCGCATGACGACGCTCCCGCTCACTCTGCAACGCGGTGCCTGCCCTGCCCTTTCGGCCCCGATGATGACCGGCGACGGCCTGTTGGCGCGTATCTCGCTGATCGAAGCGATTTCGCCCGAACAACTGGCGGATATTTGCCTGCTGGCGCTGAGGCATGGCAACGGCATGGTCGACATTTCCGCCCGCGGCAATCTTCAGGTCCGTGGCTTGAGCGAGATGTCCGCGCCGCGTCTGGATGCCGATGCGCGCGCGATGAACCTGCCGCTTCGCGAAGGTCTTACCGTCGAAGTTCCACCGCTTGCCGGTATGGATGACAGCGAAATTGCCGATCCCCGACCGCTGGCAGAGGCCATACGTGACGCCTCGCGCGGCATTACCGGACTGGCACCCAAAATGGCCGTTGTGGTCGATGGTGGAGGACTTCTGCGGCTCTCGGACCTGCTTGCCGATATCCGTCTTATCGCGGTCGGAAAACACGACTGGAAGTTGCTTTTAGGCGGCACCGAACAATCCACTCACGTTTTCAATGTTTTACGTGAAACACTTGTTGTCGACACGGTCATCGACCTGTTGAAGCGGCTGGCAAGCCTGGGAAACAAGGCTCGCGGACGAGATCTGGCTCATCGCTTGGCCGTGAACGAGGCAGCACCCCACACTCCGCCGTCATCCTCGGGCTTGTCCCGAGGATCTGCCAGCGTCGCGACAGTTGATCCGTCGCAGATGCTCGGGACAAGCCCGAGCATGACGGCTGGAAAAGTGGCTGCATCTCCTTTTGACTTGTTCAGCCTTTCAAATCACCTCCACGCCATCGGCATCGGCCCCGCCTTTGGACAGGCAAAGGCGGAACATCTGATCGCGCTTTGTAACGAAGCCGTCCGCCTGGGAATAAAATCTCTCAAACCAGCGCTTGATCACTCCCTTCTCTTCTTTGGCACCGAGATCGCCTGCCGGGAATTGCGGGACTTCGCCGACAGCAACGGGTTCATCATCTCTGCCACCGATCCGCGTGGCCATATCGCCGCCTGCTCGGGCAGCCCCGCCTGCAATTCGGCGACGATCGCCACTCACGAGATTGCCGCAGCAGCGGCCGCCGAATGCGCCGGTCTGCTCGACGGGTCGTTCAAGCTGCATGTCACCGGTTGCCCGAAAGGCTGCGCCCATCCGCAACCGGCAGCGCTTACCCTTTGCGGCACCGCTGATCGCGTTTCTCTGATTGCGCAGGGAAAAGCTGCAGACCAACCCTTTGCTTTCTCGAGCTTTGCCGATACCAACGCCACGCTTCGCCGCCTTGCCGATCTCGTCAGATCGGAAAGACGACCAAGCGAAAACTCAGCCGCGTGCCTTGCCCGGATCGGTTCAGACCGGCTGGAAGCGGCAGCCACAGGACGACCATGACAAGTTACGACTATATCCGCGAAGGCGATGCGATCTACGAAAAGTCATTCGCGATCATTCGCGCGGAAGCCGATCTTTCCGCCTTCACCGAGGAACAGGCCGATATCGCCGTGCGCATGATCCATGCCTGCGGGCTGGTCGAGGCGGCAGAGCATTTTCGATTCTCGAGCGATTTCGTCGAGGCGGCACGCGCTGCCCTTCGAGCTGGAAAGCCGATCTATTGCGACGCCGAAATGGTGGCGCATGGCGTGACCCGCGCAAGACTGCCGGCGGAGAACCAGGTGATCTGCACCCTGCGCGACAGCCGCACCGTAGAACTGGCAAAAACTATCGGAAATACCCGCTCGGCAGCTGCTCTCGACCTGTGGGACGAGCTGGAAGGCGCAGTCGTTGCCATCGGCAATGCGCCGACGGCACTGTTCCGATTGCTGGAAATGCTGGATGCCGGTGCACCGCGCCCGGCCGCGATCATCGGCATGCCGGTCGGTTTTGTCGGCGCGATGGAAAGCAAGGAAGCGCTGATGGAATCAACCCACGACATTCCTTATGCCGTGGTGCGCGGCCGCATGGGCGGCTCGGCTATGACCGCCGCCGCAGTTAACGCGCTTGCGAGGTCAGGACTGTGAACGCCGCCATCATCAAGGGCAAACTCACCGGCGTCGGCACGGGTCCGGGCGATCCGGAACTGATGACGCTGAAAGCGGTTCGCGCCATCAACGAAGCCGATGTCGTCGCCTTCTTCTGCAAGAAGGGCTCGACCGGCAATGGCCGCACCATTGTCGAGGCGCATATCCGCCCCGGCACGATCGAATTGCCACTGGTCTATCCGGTGACGATCGAGACCCACAAGGACGAAGACGACTATAAGAACCCGATCAACGATTTCTTCGATCGCTCGGCCGAAGAGATCGCCTCCTATCTCGATGCCGGCAAGAATGTTGCCGTGCTGAGCGAGGGCGATCCGCTTTTCTACGGTTCCTACATGCACCTGCATCTGCGGCTGAAGGATCTTTATCAGGCGGACGTGATCGCAGGCGTTACCGCCATGTCCGGCTGCTGGTCGATGACCGGCCTGCCGCTGGTGCAGGGCGACGACATTTTAAGCGTGCTGCCCGGCACGCTGCCGGAAGAAAAGCTCGCGGAGCGGCTCGCAGTTACGGATGGCGCCGTGATTATGAAGGTTGGCCGTAACTTGCCGAAAATCCGCCGCGCCCTGGCATCGGTCGGAAAGCTTTCCGGCGCACTTTATGTCGAGCGCGGCACGATGGCGAACGGAGCGGCCGAGCGACTGGAAACGCGCGACGAAAGCCCGGCGCCGTATTTCTCCATCGTACTCGTTCCCGGCTGGACCACGAGACCGCAAGGGGAAAAGAAATGACCGGGTCGCTGACCGTTGTCGGCCTCGGCCCCGGCAATCCCGACCAGATCACCCCGGAGGCTCTCGCAGCAGTTACGGCATCCACCGACTTTTTTGGCTATTTCCCGTATATCGACCGGCTGAACCTTAGACCAGATCAGCGCTGCCACGCCTCGGACAACCGCGAAGAACTGACGCGCGCCAAGGCAGCGCTGGAAATGGCGGCCAAGGGCGGTAAGGTCTGCGTTGTTTCCGGCGGTGATCCGGGCGTGTTTGCCATGGCGGCCGCAGTTTGCGAAGCGATCGACGACGGCCCGGCCGAATGGCGTGATATCGAGCTGTTCGTCGTGCCGGGTGTTACTGCGATGCTTGCGGTTGCCGCCAAGGCCGGTGCACCGCTGGGCCATGATTTCTGCGCCATATCACTGTCGAATAACCTGAAACCCTGGGCAATCATCGAGAAACGTCTCGTGGCGGCTGCAACGGCGGGCTTCGTCATGGCCTTCTACAATCCGATCAGCAAGGCGCGTCCGCACCAGCTGGGCAAGGCTTTCGACATTCTGCGCGCCCATCTGCCCGGCTCGGTGCCGGTGATCTTCGGCCGTGCAGCAGGCCGCCCCGACGAGGCGATCCGCATCGTGCCACTCGAAGAAGCTGAAGGCGATATGGCCGATATGGCGACCTGCGTGATCGTCGGCACGGCCGAGACGAGGCTTATCGAGCGGACTAGTCAAAGGCCGATCGTCTATTCGCCCCGTTTTCTGCGGGAGAGCTTCCAGTGACGCACCATGCCGGCAAGCTCTTCGACGCTTCTGGCCGATGGCACATCCGCCAGACGGGGGCGTTCGATCAGCACGACCTCGATGCCGAGCCGTCGGGCAGCGCTGATCTTGCCGACGCTGGAGGCACCGCCGCTATTCTTCGAGACGATAAGATCGATTGCATGCTGTTCAAGCAGCAGGGTCTCGTCCCATTCGGAGAACGGACCGCGCGCAGTGATGTAGGACACGTGCGGCAGCTTCAGCGGCGGATCGACCGGATCGACGCTGCGCACCAGATAGGAATGCTGCGGCATCACTTCGAAAGGCAGCAGTTCCTGCCGGCCGAGCGTCAAGAAAACCCGGCGCGGAGCAATGTCGAGGGCTTGGACGGCGGCCGCAATATCGGTGACCTCCTGCCAGTGATCGCCCTTCTGTCGCGACCATGCCGGACGGCGCAAAGCGAGAATATCGACACCCGCCAGCGCCGCCGCCTCGGCAGCGTTGCGGGAAATGTTTGCCGCAAACGGATGCGTCGCGTCGATCAGCAGGTCCACGTTCTTTTCGCGAAGAAATGCGGCAAGCCCTCCGGCACCGCCGAAGCCGCCGATACGAACCGGCACGGGCTGTTCGGCCGGGGCCTTGGTGCGGCCGGCAAGCGAGAGCAAAATATCGTAATCGGGGCTCGTCGAAAGCTGGGCGGCGAGCGCCTTGGCTTCCGCCGTACCTCCCAGAATGAGGATGGAGTAGGTCAAATTGCCTCCTGAATCAGAGAAACAAGCTTTAAACCAAAGCCGCTGGCTGTCCATTGTCGGAATCGGCGAGGATGGCGTGAAAGGGCTGGGCGAAAACGCCAGGGATGCGATCGCCTGCGCTTCGGTCGTCTTCGGCGGCAAACGGCATCTGGAGCTTGCAGCGCCGCTGATAACCGCCGAGGCGCGGCCATGGCCGGTGCCGTTCGATGCAGCGATGCGCGATGTCGTGGCGCTGAGAGGGCAAAAGGTTTGCGTGCTCGCCTCCGGCGATCCGTTCTTTTACGGCGCCGGCGTCACCCTGTCGCGTCACATCGGCTCCGATGAGTTTACCACATACCCATCGCCTTCGGCATTCTCGCTGGCGGCTTCGCGGCTCGGCTGGCCGCTACAGGATATCGAAACCGTTTCCCTGCACGGCCGCCCGATCGATCTGATCCGCCCGCTATTGCATCCCGGCCGGCGGATCATTGCGCTGACCTCTGACGAAAAAGGCCCTCGGGAGCTGGCGAAACTGCTGACGGAAAGCGGGTTTGGTCGATCCGGAATGACAGTGCTTGAAGCGATGGGCGGTGAGGCCGAGACGATGCGCGCCGGCAAGGCCGCAGAATTCGCATTACAGGATATCAATGTCCTCAATGTCGTGGCCATCGAGGTGGTTGCAAGTGCTGATGCGCGCATCCTGCCGCGTGGTTTCGGACTGGACGACGCGCTGTTTGAACATGACAGTCAGATCACCAAGCGCGAAATTCGGGCGCTGACGATGTCGGCGCTCAGCCCTCGGCAAGGTGAACTGCTCTGGGACATCGGCGCCGGTTCCGGTTCGATCGGCATAGAATGGATGCTGGCTGACCCGTCGATGCGAGCGATTGCCATCGAAGCTCATCCGGAACGCGCCGCGCGGATCAGGCGCAATGCATCCCGTTTCGGCGTTCCGGGATTGGTTCTGGTCGAAGGAGAGGCGCCGTCCGCGCTGAACGATCTCCCGCAACCCGATACGATCTTCATCGGCGGCGGAGGCAGCGAACCAGGCGTCTTCGACGCAGCCTTAGAGGCACTGAAGCCCGGCGGCAGGCTGGTTGCCAATGCCGTGACGCTGGAAATGGAAACCGTACTGCTGGCGGCACAAGCGAAACTCGGCGGCAACCTGATCCGAATTGAAGTTTCACGCGCAGCACCGGTCGGCGCGATGCAGGGCTGGAAGCCGGCAATGCCGGTGACCCAATGGACATGGACAAAAGGAATGCAATCATGATCGTTGCCGGTCTCGGCTGCCGCAAGGGCAGCACGCGCGATGAGCTTCTATCGGCGCTCGATGCCGCCTGTATGGAAGCGAAAATTTCACGTGAATCCATCTCGGCGCTCGCAACCGGCGAGATCAAGCGGGAGGAAGCCGGCATTCTGCAATTGGCCGAGATGCTGGGCCTGCCGCTCCATATCGTGGCGGACAATGCCCTGATGGACGCAGAACCGCGAACGAAAACCGTGTCACGGCACAGCCTTGCGAAAACACTGTCCTCCAGCCTTTCGGAGGGTGCCGCGCTGGCAGCTGCGGGCGAAAAATCAGAGATCATCGTGCCTAGGCTGATATCGCAGGGCGCCACCTGCGCGCTTGCAGAAATGAAAGAACAAGCATGACCGTCCATTTCATCGGTGCAGGTCCGGGTGCAGCAGACCTGATCACCGTGCGCGGTCGTGATATTCTCGCCCGCGCGCCGGTCTGCCTTTATGCCGGCTCGATCATGCCCAAGGAACTGCTCGACTGGTGCCCGAAAGATGCGCGCATCGTCGATACCGGTTCCTTGTCGTTGGACGAGATCGAAGCCGAATATGTTGCCGCCCACAAGGCGGGCAAGGACGTCGCGCGGCTGCATTCCGGCGATCTCTCCGTCTGGAGCGCGGTCGCCGAACAAATCCGTCGGCTGGAAAAACACGGTATCGATTATACGCTGACGCCGGGCGTGCCCTCCTTCGCCGCAGCAGCGGCAGCACTGAAGCGTGAACTCACCATCCCGGAAGTGGCCCAGAGCCTCGTACTCACCCGCGTTTCCGGCCGCGCGTCGAAAATGCCGGAAGGCGAAACACTGAAGGCCTTTGGAGCGACAGGCGCAACGCTGGCGATCCATCTCGCCATCCATGCACTGGAAAAAATCGTCGAGGAACTGACGCCGCTTTATGGCGCAGATTGCCCGGTGGCAATTGTCGTACGCGCCTCCTGGCCGGAAGAGCGGATCATCCGCGGAACGCTCGCCGATATCGAGGCGAAACTGGCGGAAGAGCCGGCCGAACGCACGGCACTGATCTTTATCGGCAAAGGCCTGGGCGCGTCCGATTTTGTCGAGAGCCAGCTATACAATGCCGACTATGTAAGGCGTTTTCGCCCCGGCTGGGAACAGTTCAGCAAGGATCACGCCGATAAGGGTTCGGAATGATCGGAAGGAGTGAACTCCGTCTTGCCGACAAGCTGGCCTTGTCGATCGAAGACCAGGATTTCCAGAGCGATATCTGGCGTATGCAGTGCCTTTGCCGCCGTTTTCCAGGCGAGTGCAGCGATGCGGTTGCCAAGCGGAAGCCCTATGTCATCGGCGAGCTGGAAGGCGTGCGACACGGTGTTTGCCGCGGTAATTCGCGCCACGAGATCGGCCTCCGCGCCGGCTTCGGCCGCAACCTTGGCCAGAGCCTCGAGATCGGCAAGCCCGCGTTTGGAATGCACATCGAGCATGCCTTGAGAAAGCTTGGTCATCTTGGCGACGCCGCCGGCAATCGTCACCTTCGGCACCGGATGGCTGCGAAGATATTTCAGCATGCCGCCGACGAAATCACCCATGTCGATCAGCGCGATCTCCGACAGGCCATGATGGGCCTGCGCCGCCTTTTCGGACACATTGCCGGTGGCGCCGGAAATGTGATCAAGCCCTGCGGCGCGCGCCACATCGATGCCACGCCAGATGGAATGAATCCAGGAAGCGCAGGAAAAGGGGATGACGATGCCGGTTGTACCGAGGATCGATATGCCGCCAAGGATTCCAAGTCTACCGTTGAGGGTGCGCTCGGCGATCTTCTCGCCATCGGCAACGGAAATCTCGACCTCGAAATCCCGCTCGCCATGGCAGACCTCGGAAATCGCCTGAGCAATCATCTTGCGCGGAACCGGGTTGATAGATGGCTCACCGGGCGGCAGCGGCAGGCCAAGCCGTGTCACGGTGCCGACGCCCGGTCCCGCCTTGAAGGTAATGCCGGAGCCGGGCAATCCACGGCGCACGGTGCTCATGATCAGCGCGCCATGGGTGACATCGGGATCGTCGCCGGCATCCTTGACGATGCCAGCCTTGGCAAATCCGCTGCCCTTCTCTTCCATCGCAAGAGCGAAGGCCGGGCGTTGGCCGCCGGGCAGTGTCACTTCGACCAAGGCCGGAAATTCGCCAGTCATCAACGCAAGACAGGCGGCCTTACTGGCTGCCGCCGCACAGGTGCCCGTCGTCCATCCACGACGCAGGTTCTTGCTTTCTGTTTCAATGGCCGCTTCCATGGCCGTTTCTATAGCCCGGCCGCCACCGGCCGGCAAAAGGTTTGAATATGTCCGTGAATGAGTTGTTGGAAACGATCGTCGATGCCCCCGAATTTGCCCCGGGCCACGTATGGCTGGCGGGTGCCGGACCGGGTCATCCTCGTTATCTGACGCTGGAAGTGGCGGATGCGCTGAAAAAGGCGGATGTGATCGTGCATGATGCGCTGGTTTCTGACGGCGTGCTGGCGCTGGCGACGACAAAAGACCTGATCTTCGTCGGCAAGCGTGGCGGCAAGCCTTCCGTCGCGCAGGACGATATCACGGCCAAACTGATCGAACTGGCAAAGGCGGGAAAGCGCGTCTTGCGGCTGAAGGGCGGCGATCCCTTCATCTTCGGTCGTGGTGGCGAGGAAGCTGAAGCGCTGGTGAAGGAAAACATTCCCTTTCGCGTGCTGCCCGGCATGACATCCGCATTGGCGGCGCTCGCCTCCGCCAACATTCCCGCTACCATGCGCGGCATCAGCCGCTCGATCACGCTAGCAACCGGCCATGCCGCCGGAACACCCGGGGATCTCGACTGGAAGGCGCTTGCAAAAACCGGCGAGCCCATCGTCGTTTATATGGGCGTCAGCACGATCGGCACGATTGCCCGACTGCTGATGGAAGGCGGCCTTGCCGCCGACACGCCCGTTGCCGTGCTGATGGCCGCAACGACGCCGGACGAACGCTCGATGACAGCAACACTTGCCACTGTCGAGGAAGAAGTCCAGCGCCAGAATTTTGCCGCTCCAGCACTGATCGTCATCGGCAGGATCGTTTCCATGCAGGCTGTGCTATCCGGGCAGGCCGTTCTTTCGGGCAAGAATCCATGACCGCCCGCGCGCTCATCATCGGCGCACCGCGCTCCGGCTCCGGCAAGACAAGCGTCACGATCGGCCTGCTAAGGGCTTTTCAGCGGCGCGGCGTGAAGGTTCGCGGCATCAAGACCGGGCCGGATTATATCGACCCCGGTTTTCACGAGGCGGCGACCCGCCTGCCCGGCCTCAATCTCGACAGCTGGGCGATGGCGCCCGATCTTCTGCGCCATCTGGCGCGTGAACAGGCGGATGATGCCGAGCTGATACTGATCGAAAGTGCCATGGGCCTGTTCGACGGCATCGTGACCGAACCCAATCGTTCCGGCGCCGCATCCGATCTGGCCCGGCTTTTCGGCCTGCCTGTGCTTCTGGTACTCGACGTTTCCGGCCAGAGCCAGACAGCGGCGGCAATCGCCTGCGGTTTCATGCATTACGACCCAAACGTGAAGATGGCCGCCTGCGTGCTGAACAGGGCCGGCAGCGAGCGACACAAGAAGCTTTCCGGCGACGCGATCGAGGCACTTGGCCTGCCGGTTGTCGGCACGGTGCTGCGTGATCCGACGCTGACACTGCCGGAACGCCATCTCGGTCTCGTCCAGGCAAGCGAACACCCGGAAATGGATGCCCATATCGATCGTCTGGCCGATGCGATGGAGCGCTCGCTCGATCTCGATGCGATTTTTGCCGCCGCAAAACCATTCGACATACCGTCAGGTTCGACCGAAAAGGCGCTTCTACCACCGGGCCAGCGGATTGCGCTTGCCGAGGACGCGGCCTTCACCTTCCTCTACCCGCATATCAAGCGGCAATGGCGCGCCATGGGGGCGGAGATCATCACCTTTTCGCCGCTTGCCGACGAAGCGCCACTGGCCGATTGCGACATCTGCTGGTTACCCGGTGGGTATCCCGAGCTGTATCCCGCCAAGCTCGCCGCTGCCGACAATTTCAAGGCAGGCCTGAAGACCTTCGCGGAAACAAAACCCATTCACGGCGAATGTGGTGGCTACATGGTTCTCGGCGAGGCGCTGGAGGATGCCGACGGGGTGACTCACGCCATGACCGGGCTTCTCTCCCATGCCACGAGCTTTGCGAAGCGCAAGATGAATCTCGGCTACCGCCAGGCACGCCTGCTGGGCCACTCTGCGATCGGTTCGACCAACGACCTGATCCGTGGCCATGAATTCCATTACGCACGCGTGATCGATGCTGGAAACGACCAACCTCTCGCCATGATTGCAGACGGCCGCGGCGTCGAAATAGGCCCATCGGGTGGAAAACGAGGTCGTGTGACCGGCGCATTTTTCCATGCAATAGCGCGCGATTGAGACTATTGGGCACCTGCCTGACAGGTGTCGAATTTTCGCAACCCATGGGAGGTTGCCAAATGTGTCGCATCAAAGGCACTTAATGTCGTAGCGAAGGCTCACCCGCGCGACACCGCGCCCTTACCATTCATCAAGCCTCAACGGGCCTTCGATCACAGAGCAGATTTTCCCGAGGCAGATAAGCTCACGCAGATGAGCGGGAGACTGCAGAAGAAAGGAAGTTATGTCGGCGGCAACCGAACCATTTCCCACGATCGACAGCATGAAACACGCCCCTCCACGGAAGAGGAAACCGGACGAGCGGGTGTCGATGACAAGAACAGAAATCTGCATCGGATAAAGGGGAACAAGGGAAATGAACGACTTCACAAAGTATCTGGCCGGACGCGTCACGGCAGGCGGCATGAACCGCCGCGAATTCATTGGTCGCGCCATGGCCGCCGGCCTGACGCTGACCGCAGCTGGCAATCTTTTCGCCACCAGCGCCGCAGCCCAGACGCCCAAGAAGGGCGGCACATTGAAGCTCGGCCTCGAAGGCGGCGCAGCCACAGACTCGATCGACCCCGCCAAGGCAACCTCACAAGTCATGTTCGCTGCCGTACGCAGCTGGGGTGACACGCTGGTAGAGACACATCCGCAGACCCGGGCCCCGATGCCGTCGCTGGCCGAATCCTGGGCGCCTTCCGCCGACGCCAAGACCTGGACCTTCAAGATCCGCAAGGGCGTGCAGTTCCACGACGGCAAGGAAATGACCACCGACGACGTTGTGGCCACCCTGAAACGCCACAGCGACTCGAAGACCGAATCCGGTGCAGCTGGCGTGATGAAGTCGATCACCTCGATCGAAAACAAGGGCGGTGATCTGGTTGTCACACTCGACAGCGGCAATGCCGACCTGCCGGCAATCTTCACCGATTATCACCTCGTCATCCAGCCGAATGGCGGCATCGACAAGCCGACGGCAGGCGTCGGGACCGGCCCCTACAAGGTGAAGAGCTTCGAACCCGGCGTTCGCATGACCTTCGAGAAAAACCCGAATGACTGGCGCTCCGACCGTGGTTATGTAGATTCAGTCGAAATTATCACGATGAACGACGCGACGGCCCGCATTGCGGCACTTTCGTCCGGTCAGGTCCAGTTCATCAACCGCGTCGATCCGAAGACCGTACCGCTTCTGACTCGCGCCCCGACGGTGCAGCTGATGACGACATCAGGCGGCGGTCACTATGTCTTCATCATGCACTGTGACAAGGCGCCCTTCGACAACAACGACCTCAGGATGGCGCTGAAATACGCGATCGACCGCGAGGAAATGGTCAAGCGCATTCTCGGCGGTTACGGCAAGGTGGGCAACGACTTCCCGATCAACGACACCTACGCGCTCTTCCCCGAAGGCATCGAGCAGCGATCTTACGATCCCGACAAGGCGGCCTTCCATTACAAGAAGTCCGGCCATAGTGGATCCGTGCTTCTGCGCACCTCGGAAGTCGCCTTCCCGGGCGCCGTCGACGCGTCTGTGCTTTTCCAGCAGAGCGCCAAGAAGGCCGGCATCGAGATCGAGATCAAGCGCGAGCCGGGCGACGGTTACTGGTCGAACGTCTGGAACGTGCAGCCCTTCTCCGCCTCCTATTGGGGCAGCCGCGCCACGCAGGACCAGTTCTATTCCGGCGCCTATCTGTCGACCGCCGACTGGAACGACACCCGCTTCAAGAACGAGAAGTTCGACAAGCTGCTGATCTCTGCCCGTGGCGAACTGGACGAGGCCAAGCGCAAGGCGATGTACCGCGAAATGGCGATGCTGGTGCGCGACGAAGGCGGCACGATCCTGCCGATGTTCAACGACTTCGTGAACGCCGGTTCCAAGAAGCTGAAGGGTTATGTCAGCGATATCGGCAACGACATGTCCAACGGTTATGTCGCAAGCCGCGTCTGGTTCGACGCCTGATCCGAAAAAGTGGGCTTTTGCCCGCTGGTGAACAGGGATCGCGGGTCAACGCCTGCGATCCCATTCCTTCATGTCGGAAACGGGATCGCGCCAGATGTCAAATCCAGCAGAGGCCGGCCAATCGCCTGCCCGCAGCCTGAGGGAGCGGTTTCCGCTGCTTGCCCTCATCCTTGAACGTTTCGCTCTGTCGCTCGTTCTGCTTTTCGCCGTTTCCGTGCTGATCTTTGCCGGCGTCGAAGCGCTGCCCGGCGATTTCGCCACCACCTATCTCGGCCAGTCGGCCACGCCTGAGACGATCGCCAATATCCGCTCGGAACTCGGCCTCGACCGGCCGGTCATCACCCGCTACTTCGACTGGCTGGGTGGTGTCGTGCAGGGCGATTTTGGCACCTCATGGGCAAGCCGAAACTCGGTCTCCGAACAGGTCGGCAAAAGGCTCGGCAATTCGCTGTTTCTTGCCGGTTTCGCCGCCATCATTGCCGTGCCTCTGGCAATCTGTCTCGGCATGTTGTCAGTCCATTTCCGCGACCGGATGCCCGACAAGATCATCAACGTGATTTCGCTGGCGGCGATCTCGCTGCCGGAATTTTTCATCGGCTATCTGCTGATCCTCTATTTCGCCGTCGATTTCGGCATCGCCACCTTCCCGGCCACTGTTTACGAAGGCATGGGCTTTTTCGAGCGTATCCAGACGATCGCGCTGCCGACGGCAACCCTGGTTCTCGTCGTCCTCGCCCACATGATGCGCATGACCCGCGCCGCCATCCTCTCCGTCATGTCATCCGCCTATATGGAAACGGCCGAACTGAAGGGGCTTTCCAGCTGGCGGGCGATCGTCAAGCACGCAGCCCCCAACGCGCTCGCCCCGATCATCAATGTCGTGGCGCTCAATCTCGCCTATCTGGTGGTCGGTGTCGTGGTCGTCGAGGTCGTCTTCGTTTATCCCGGCATGGGCCAGTACATGGTCGATGCGGTGACGGTGCGCGACATGCCGGTGGTGCAGGCCTGCGGCCTGATCTTTGCCGCGGTCTATATCTTCCTCAACATGGTGGCCGACATACTTGCGATCGTCGCCAACCCCCGCCTGAGGCATCCGCGATGAGACTGAGAGAAATCCCCATCACCGCCTGGATAGGCCTTTTAGGCATCGCGCTTGCCGTCTTCTGCGCGCTTTTCGCCCCTTTCATCGCCCCTTACGGCGAGACGGAGGTCGTGGGCGGCGTCTGGCAGATGGCAGACGGCCAGTTCTTCTTCGGTCTCGACAATCTCGGCCGCGACATCCTCTCGCGGCTGATCTACGGCACCCGCACGACTTTGTTCGTGGCACTGGCGGCAACTGTGATCTCGTTTTCGCTCGGCATCATCCTGAGCTTCATCGCAGCAGTCTCCGGTGGTCTGATTGACACGGTTTTTTCCCGTTTCAACGATCTGATGATGTCGATCCCAACGCTGATCTTCGCGCTCGTGGTGCTGGCCGTGCTGCCACAATATCTGTTCGTCCTGATCCTCGTCATGGCGGTGCTCGATTCTACCCGCGTCTATCGCCTCGGCCGCGCCGTCGCACTCGATGTCGCGGTAATGGAATTCGTCGAGGCGGCGAAACTGCGTGGCGAAGGCAAGACCTGGATCATTTTTCGCGAGATCCTGCCCAATACGTTGTCGCCGCTTCTGGCCGAATTCGGCCTGCGCTTCGCCTTCGCCATCCTGTTTCTTTCCACCCTCTCCTTCCTTGGCCTCGGAATCCAGCCGCCGACGGCCGACTGGGGCGGCATGGTGAAGGACAACAAGGACGGCATCATCTTCGGCATTCCCGCAGCGCTGGTGCCCGGCTCGGCGATCGCGGCACTTTGCATCTGCGTCAACCTTGTGGTCGACTGGCTCTTGAAACGAACCTCCAGCCTGAAGGGAGGCCGTGGCGATGCCTGACACCCATCTTCTTTCCGTCCGCGACCTGAAGATCGAAGCAACCAGCTATCCGCCCGGCGAACAGCCGAAACGGATCACCATCGTCGACGGCGTTTCCTTCGATCTGCAAAAGGGTAAGGTTTTGGGCCTGATCGGCGAATCGGGAGCCGGCAAGTCGACGATCGGCCTCTCCGCCCTCGCCTATGGCCGCGGCGGCGCCGAAATCACAGGCGGCGAGGTGAAACTCGATGGCACGGACATCCTCAAACTCGGCAAGGGCGGCATCAGAAAACTGCGCGGCGCCCGTATCTGCTACGTGGCGCAGTCTGCAGCTGCCGCCTTCAACCCGGCCCACCGGCTCGGCGACCAGGTAATCGAGGCGACAGTCAAGCACGGCCTGATGACCAAGCAGGAGGCGCGCCAGCGGGCGCTCTATCTCTTCCAGGTACTGGGCCTCCCAAGTCCCGAGACTTTCGGCGATCGTTTCCCGCATCAGGTTTCGGGCGGGCAGTTGCAACGCGCCATGACCGCCATGGCGCTCTGCTCCAACCCTGACCTGATCGTCTTCGACGAACCGACAACGGCGCTCGACGTGACGACGCAGATCGATGTTCTGGCCGCGATCAAACATGCGATTGAGGAAACCGATACGGCTGCGCTCTACATCACCCACGATCTCGCGGTGGTCGCTCAGATTTCGGACGACATCATGGTTCTCCGCCATGGCAAGACGGTGGAATACGGCTCGGTACAGCAGATCATCGAGGCACCGACGCAGGACTATACAAGAGCGCTGGTCAACGTGCGCCAGACAGCACGCGAGGAGGCTGCGGACCAGTCCAACCCGCTGCTGAAAGTGGATAAAGTCAGCGCGGAATATTCGAACGGCTTCAAGGTTCTGCACGGCGTCTCGCTGCATCTGTGCAAGGGACAGACACTGGCGATCGTTGGCGAATCAGGGTCGGGAAAGTCGACGCTGGCACGTGTCATCACCGGCCTTCTGAGGCCGAGCGAAGGTAAGATCACTTTCGACGGCAGGCCGCTGACACTGGCGCTGAGGAACCGCCCGAAAGACGATCTTCGCCGTATCCAGCTGATCTACCAGATGGCCGATACGGCAATGAACCCACGCCAGACGGTGCGCGACATCATCGGCCGGCCGCTGACCTTCTATTACGGCCTCAGAGGTGCTGCAAAGACCGCCCGCGTCAGGGAACTGCTCGAGCAGATCGAGATGGGCAACGGTTTCATCGATCGTTATCCGGCAGAGCTTTCCGGCGGGCAGAAGCAGCGTGTGGCGATTGCCCGTGCGCTTGCGGCGAAACCGGAGCTGATCCTTTGCGACGAGCCGACATCGGCGCTCGACCCGCTGGTCGCCGAAGGCATTTTGAAGCTGCTGATGAAACTGCAGGAAGACCAGCAGCTCTCCTATGTTTTCATCACCCATGACATCGCCATCGTGAAGGCAATAGCCGATTCGGTCGCCGTCATGCATCGCGGCAGGCTGGTCCGCTTCGGCCCGAAATCCCAGGCACTTTCGCCGCCCTTCGACGACTACACAGACCTTCTCCTCAAATCCGTGCCCGAAATGGAACTCCGCTGGCTGGAAAAGGTGCTTGCCACGCGGCGCATGGAAAGCGCCGGAAACTGAGAGCTGCCCCTCATCCGCCTGCCGGCACCTTCTCCCCGTAAACGGGGCGAGGACGCAGGTACCAACGTCTAGTTTCCCTTTCCACCATCGAGAGGGGGGAAGGGGAGGGGTAAAATCCCGCAAAGAGTTTGCTTTTAGGATCTTAACAGATGAACGACCGCCCCTTCACCGTTATCGAAAACCAGTGGATCAGGCTGAAGGACGGGACCCGGCTTGCCGCCCGGATCTGGATGCCGGATGGAACAGAAGCCGATCCGGTGCCGGCGGTCTTCGAATTCCTGCCCTATCGAAAACGCGACGGAACCAGCCCGCGCGACGAATCCACTTATCCGGTCTTTGCCGCGTCAGGTATTGCCGGAGTGCGTGTCGATATCCGCGGCTCGGGCGAATCCGACGGGGTGATCGACGGCGAGTATACCGAGCTGGAACTGGCGAATGCCTGCGAGCTAATCGCCTGGATTGCCGAACAACCCTGGTCGAACGGTTCGGTCGGCATGATGGGTATCTCCTGGGGCGGCTTCAACAGCCTGCAAGTCGCAGCGCTTCGCCCGCCAGCCTTAAAGGCGGTGATCTCGATCGCCTCCACTACCGATCGCTACAATGACGATATCCACTACAAGAATGGCTGTCATCTCTCGGCCCAACTCTCCTGGGCGGCAACTATGCTTGCCTACCAATCCCGCTCGCCCGATCCGGAAATCGTCGGCGACCGCTGGCTCGACATGTGGGTGGAGCGGCTGGAAAACGAACCCTTCTTCATGGAGGAATGGCTCTCTCACCAGCGCCGCGATGCGTTCTGGAAACAAGGTTCGATCTGCGAGGACTATTCCGCTTTCGAAATCCCGGCTCTGGTAATTGCCGGTTGGGCCGATGGTTATCGCAACACCCCGTTTCTGGCGGTCGAGGGACTGGGCGAAAAGGCCAAGGCGCTTGTCGGCCCATGGGTCCACAAATACCCGCATTTTGCCTGGCCAAAACCACGCGCCGATTTCCTTGGCGAGGCCATCGCCTTCTGGAACCGCTGGCTGCGCGGCGAGAACAACGGCATCGACCAGCTGCCGCAGATGCGTGCCTATATTCTCGACGGTCCGAAGCCGGCTGTCAGACGTGATGCCGATCCGGGTTTCTGGATCTCGAAAGACCGCTGGAGCGCACCGGAAGCCGAGTGTTTCTATATCGATCAGTTCGGGACACTGCTTGAAGGCATGCCTATCCCCCATGCGCCGAAGCATAACGTCTATCTGAAATCCCCACTCGACACCGGAACAGCCGCCGGTGAATGGTTCACACTGAAACCGGATGCGGAAATGGCCGGCGACCAGCGCGGCGATGACGCCGGATCGCTGACCTTCCAGACAGCTCCGCTCACGGAAGCGAAAAACTATCTCGGTCGCCCGGTTATCACGCTGACGCTGCACGCCGATGCCGAGCTTGCCAATCTCTGCGCCCGCATCGTCGACATCCATCCCGACGGCACCGCAACACGCGTTTCGTTCGGCGTCATCAACCTTGCCCATCGTGACGGCAACGAGAACCCGAAGCCGCTCACGCCCGGCGAGCCGGTAACGATCCGGCTTGAACTCGATGCATGCGGTTATCGTTTTGGCGAAGGACACAGAATCCGGCTATCGATTTCAACCTCTTACTGGCCGATGGTTCTACCGCCGCCGGTCGATCCCGGCGTGACGATCGATATCGCTTCGCTTGGTCTCGCCATGCCGCTTCTTGGGCGCCATGAGACTTTCGAGATGAAGCAGCCGGACAATCCGGATCCGCTGCCGAAATATATCGAACATGCACCGGCTGAAACGCGTCGCAGCGTAACCCGCGACCTTGCTGCCAACGAGACGCGCTATCAGGTGACCGAGGATACCGGACTTTTCGAACATCCCGGCACCGGCCTTGCCACCCGCCAGCGCCGCGAGGAAACCTGGTCGATCAGCCCGGACGATCCACTGTCTATGACAGGAGCCTGCGTCTGGACCTGCGACATGAGCCGCTCCAACTGGTCGATACGTACTGTGTCGACCGCCAATATAGCCTGCACGGACAAGGATTGGCTGATAAGCGCCAAGGTTCTGGCCTATCACGGGGAAAAGCAGATCTTCGAAAAGACATTCGAGAAAGCGATACCGCGTGACCTCATCTAGACGGTCACGTTCGCCACATCGATGTGAGTTGACCGAAAGCTTTACGAGGAACACAGTCATGGCAACTGGAGAAGCTGCCATGACAATATTTGCGCGCAAAAACCTTGGAATGACATTCGCCTTGTTGCTACTTGCCGCTCCGGCAACATCCGCGTTTGCTGCAGAAGCGGCAGTGGTTATCCCGGCCCCCATAGTTGATGAGGCAGCCAAGGGGAGCAGCGAGACCGCAGTTTTTGCCGGCGGCTGTTTCTGGGGCGTTCAGGCCGTGTTCCAGCATGTCAAGGGCGTGAAGAACGCGGTCTCGGGATATTCCGGCGGCGCGAAGGAAACGGCCAGTTATGAGACCGTCAGTCTGGGCGAGACGGGCCATGCGGAGGCGGTGGAAGTGACCTTCGATCCGCACGAGGTGAGCTACGGCACACTGCTGCAGGTGTTTTTCTCCGTCGCCCATAACCCGACCCAGCTGAATTATCAGGGGCCAGATCAGGGCACGCAGTATCGATCAGCGATTTTCACCGCCAGCGCTGAACAGCAGAAAGTTGCCGCAGCCTACATCGCCCAGCTGGACAGAACCGGGCTGTTTCATGCGCCGATCGTGACCAAGCTTTCGAAGCTGGAAGGCTTTTATCCGGCAGAAAAATACCATCAGGATTTCCTGACGCTCAATCCGAACCACCCCTATATCGTCTATAACGACATGCCGAAGATCGATAATCTGAAGACTATCTTCCCGGCAGCCTTCAGGGCCAATCCGGTACTTGTCTCCAAGGCGAAGACCTAGGCGGCAAACGCTCGGATCGCTTCGCACAGCGTCTTGAAACCGTCTCGTGCGCCCTCGCTCATATGCCGGGCGCGAAGCCATCCATGGACCATTTGCGGCTCGTCGCGAAAGCTTGCGGAGACACCCCATTGGTTCAGCCGCTCTGCATAAAGCCGGCCATCATCACGCAGCGGATCGAAATGCGCCACCGTGATATAGGCAGGTGGAAGCCCGGAAAGATCGCTTGATAGAAGCGGATGCGCCACCGGCTCAATTTCCGGCGCTTTCAGCACTGCGCGATAATAGGCGACATCGGCGGTCGTCAACCCCGGCGCATTCGCCATTTCTCGATACGAGCCTGAAATAAGATCGCCGCCAAGCGCGGGGTAAATGAGCACCTGACCGATAATGCCGGGGAGGTTTTCGTCACGCGCCCGAATTGAGAGGCCGGCAGCAAGATTGCCGCCAGCACTGTCGCCGATCACCACGATCTTGCTACCCTGCCCGATAAGCTGCTTCAGCACGCCGTAACAATCATCCGTCTGAACAGGCCAGACGTGTTCCGGCGCGAGACGATAATCGACAGAAATGAGCTCCGCTTGGGCAAACTCGGCAATCTCGGCACAGATTGCATGATGGCTCTCCAGAGAGCCGACGACAAAGCCGCCGCCATGCAGATAGAGCAAAATGGTTTTCGTAGTGAGACGCGCAGGTCGGTAGCGCCGGATCGGCGCGAACAAAACCTCATCCTGAAAGATCATCCCCTTGGGCAGCGGCCGGTCGAAACGGGCACAGAGCGCATCATACCAGACGCGCTGCTGCGCAATCGGCGCATTCACGGCGTCGGGGGGATAAAAGCTGTTGCAGACATCGAGAAACTCAAGAATGCCCGGCTCGCTCGGCATCGGCGAATGTGTCTCGCTGGTCTCCATGGCCTCATTCATCCTGTTTCTCCGAGGACCAAAGGCTAGGCAAGATGACGGTATGCTGCAAGAGTAAGAACGGCTCTCACTCTCCGTTGAAATCCTTGAGCAGCACCGACTGATCCGTCAGGTACCGGGCGAAGATGGGCAGGCTGGCGCCACCGATCGCGCGCGCCTGCGATCCGACCTTGCCCTGGATGATATCGGGAATGACGACACCGCGAAGGTCGAGCCGGGCAACCGCCTCGATCGTCGCATCGACGATGCGTTTCCTCACCCAGCCCGGAAAGCCACCATCGATGACCGCCGCACCGAAATCGATGATCGAAGCGGCCGCGACGATGGCCTGCGCCAATGCGGCAGCTGTCGCCTGGACCCAGAGCTCTAGCGGCTGGCCGAAATCGACCCAGTCATCGGCCGAATACCAGAGCGGCTGCGGATCGATGCCGCGATCTCTCAGCATGTTCTCCAGTACGAAGATCGAGGCGATATCGAGAAGCTGGCGATTTTCGCCATTCCTGCCCCGCACCGGCAGCGGCCCGACGGCCCCGGCAGTGCCCGTACGGCCCGAAAAAATGCTCGAATTCAATACGATGCCGCCACCGATGAACGAACCGATGAACAGATAGATGAAATCCGGATAGGTGGGGCCGACGCCAAATACCAGTTCCGCTCCGCAGGCGCTTGTCGCGTCATTCTGCAGATAGACGGAGTGAGTAACGCGCGATGCGACTTCCGCTTGGAGATCGAAGCCGCGCCAAACCTCCATGGCGCCTGATGGCGCGCCGATCTCGTCAGCCCAGTTCCACAACTCGAACGGAGCCGCAATGCCGATGCCGGCGATCCGCGCCTGCTCCTCGCCGCTCATCTGCGCTTCGATATCGGCAATGCCCGAGGTGATGATCCGCAGAATCTCCTGCGGCAGCGGATAAGCATAGGTCTCGTGATAGCGCTTGCGGATATTACCGACGAAATCCATCAGCACCAGATCGGCGCTGCGGCGGCCTATCTTCACGCCGAAGGACAGGACGGCATCCGGGTTGAGACGCATGGGTATGGAAGGTTGGCCGACACGCCCCCGCACCGGCTCGCCGCGAAGCAACAGACCATCTTTCTCCAGCGCCCGCATGATGACCGACGCCGTCTGTGCCGACAGGCCGCTGAGCCGGGTAATATCTGCCTTCGACAGCGCACCGTGCAGCCGCACCAGCGACAGGACCAGCCGCTCGTTATAGGCGCGCACCCGCGTCTGGTTGGAACCGCCGGAAAAACCGGCAGAAGAAACAGGCCCGGAAAGCGGGCCATCGGTGATCGACATCCAGCACCTCCCTTGCCTTCGCTCTCTCACGTTGGACATAGCATGACAAGGCAGAATAAATAATTCAATCGGAATTAATTATTGACAGGAGATTTTCTTTCGCGATTATTGACGATTGTAAGGATGCAGGAACGCCCGGAGGAGGCACTGGGGCACGATCCGGCCTGCATCCTGAATGAACCCGTCCGCAGCGAGCGGACTTCGTCTCTGGGAGGAGATCATGAGAAAATCCGTACTTTCCCTGTCATTCGGGGCGTTGGCACTTGGCGTCGTCTTTTCCGCACCCGCTTACGCCGCGGACGTTTCGGCCTGCCTGATTACCAAGACCGATACCAATCCCTTCTTCGTCAAGATGAAGGAAGGCGCGACCGCCAAGGCCAAAGAACTCGGCGTCTCGCTGAAATCCTATGCCGGCAAGATCGACGGCGACAGCGAAAGCCAGGTAGCGGCGATCGAGACCTGCATCGCCGATGGCGCCAAGGGCATCCTGATCACCGCCTCCGACACCAAGGGCATCGTGCCGAACCTCAAGAAGGCGCGCGATGCCGGCCTGCTGGTGATCGCGCTCGACACGCCGCTGGAGCCGATCGACGCCGCCGACATGACCTTTGCCACCGACAATCTGCTCGCCGGCAAACTGATTGGCCAATGGGCCAAGGACACGCTCGGTGACGCCGCAAAGGACGCAAAGGTGGCCTTCCTCGATCTTACCCCGTCGCAGCCTTCCGTCGACATTCTGCGCGACCAGGGCTTCATGATCGGTTTCGGCATCGACCCGAAGGATCCGAACAAGATCGGTGACGAGGACGATCCGCGCATCGTCGGACACGATATCACCAACGGCAATGAAGAAGGTGGCCGCACCGCGATGGAGAACCTTCTGCAGAAGGACCCGACCATCAACGTCGTCCATACGATCAACGAACCGGCTGCCGCCGGCGCCTATGAGGCACTGAAATCAGTTGGCCGCGAGAAAGACGTGCTGATCGTCTCGGTCGACGGCGGTTGCCCGGGCGTCAAGAACGTCGCCGATGGCGCGATCGGCGCCACCTCGCAGCAATATCCGCTGCAGATGGCGGCACTCGGCATTGAGGCGATCAAGAAGTTTGCCGATAGCGGCGAAAAGCCGAAGCCGACCGAAGGCAAGAACTTCTTCGATACGGGCGTAACGCTGGTCACCGACAAGCCGGTGCCGTCGATCAAGTCGATCGACACCAAGGAAGGCCTGAACAAGTGCTGGGGCTAAGCCTTTAGCAAATCCTTGCAGGCCGGTGGACCTGTTCCACCGGCCTGCCACGGCAACCCGGCCTGAACCGGGCATCGACAAAAGCGGGAGGATTTCATGAGCGAGCCAGTGGCAAGCGCACCGCATCACGACTATGAAAAAGTGCTCAAGGACAGTTCGAAGGATGTAGCATCCTTCGAACAGGACAAACCGTCCTTCCTTCACAAGTTCCGTCACTTTCTGCATTCCAACCCGTCCGCCGTATCGCTGATCGTGCTGGTCGTGTCGTTGATCGTGTTCGGCCTGACGCTTGGCGGCAAGTTTTTCTCCGCCTTCTCGCTGACGCTGATCCTGCAGCAGGTGGCGATCACCGGCATCGTCGGGGCAGCCCAGTCGCTGGTCATCATGACCGCCGGTATCGATCTTTCGGTCGGCGCCATCATGGTTCTGTCGTCGGTCGTCATGGGGCAATTCACCTTCCGCTACGGCCTGCCGCCGGAAATCGCGATCCTCTGTGGTTTTGCAACCGGTGCGCTTTGCGGTTTCATCAACGGCGTTTTGATCGCGAGGGTGAAACTGCCCCCCTTCATCGTGACGCTTGGCATGTGGCAGATCGTGCTTGCCAGCAACTTTCTCTATTCCGCCAACGAGACCATTCGCTCGCAGGAAATCGAAAGTACCGCCCCAATTCTCCAATTCTTTGGAGAAACCTTCAAGTTCGGCGGCGCGGTGTTCACCTATGGCGTGATCGCCATGATCCTTCTCGTCGCAGTGCTCTGGTACGTGCTCAACCACACCGCTTGGGGACGGCATCTCTACGCAGTCGGCGACGATCCGGAAGCAGCCGATCTTTCCGGCGTCAACGTGCAGCGCATGCTGATTTCCGTCTATGTGCTGTCGGGCGTCATCTGCGCGCTGGCAGGCTGGGCACTGATCGGCCGTATCGGCTCCGTGTCGCCAACCGCCGGCCAGTTTGCCAATATCGAATCGATCACCGCCGTGGTGATCGGGGGCATCTCGCTCTTCGGCGGCCGCGGCTCCATTCTCGGCATGATGTTCGGCGCGCTGATCGTTGGCGTCTTTTCGCTCGGCCTGCGCCTGCTCGGCACCGATGTGCAATGGACCTATCTCCTGATCGGCGTCCTCATCATCGTCGCCGTTGCAGCCGACCAATGGATCAGAAAGGCTTCACGCTGATGACCGACACACGCAAACCCATCCTCACTGGTCGCAATCTCGTCAAGCGTTACGGCCGTGTCACCGCTATCGATAATGCCGATTTCGATCTCTATCCCGGCGAAATCCTCGCCGTGATCGGCGACAACGGCGCCGGAAAATCCTCGCTGATTAAGGCGATTTCCGGCGCGATCCGTCCCGATGAGGGCGAGATCCGCATGGACGGAGAACTCGTGCATTTCGCCTCGCCGATCGAGGCCCGAAAGGCCGGTATCGAAACCGTCTACCAGAACCTCGCGCTGTCACCGGCGCTGTCGATCGCCGACAACATGTTTCTCGGTCGCGAAATCCGCAAGCCCGGCTTCATGGGTAAGGTTCTGCGCAAACTAGACCACGGCGCCATGGAAAAGATGGCGCGTGAAAAGCTCTCCGAGCTTGGGTTGATGACCATCCAGAACATCAACCAGGCCGTGGAAACGCTGTCTGGCGGTCAGCGCCAGGGCGTGGCGGTGGCGCGGGCAGCAGCCTTCGGTTCCAAGGTCATCATCCTTGACGAGCCGACGGCAGCGCTCGGCGTCAAGGAAAGCCGGCGTGTGCTGGAGCTGATCCTCGACGTGCGCTCGCGTGGCATTCCGATCGTGCTGATTTCCCACAACATGCCGCATGTCTTCGAGATCGCCGACCGCATCCACATCCATAGGCTGGGAAAACGTCTTACCGTCATCAATCCCAAGGATTATACGATGTCGGACGCCGTCGCCTTCATGACCGGCGCAAAGGCGCCGGAGCCGCTTGCCGCATGACAATGACCACCGAAGAGATCGCCCGCACACTCATCAACCGCGCGGGCGACAAGCGACGTTTTATCGTCGCGATTGCCGGCCCGCCGGGTGCCGGAAAATCCACGCTCGCCGACGCACTTGTAGTGGCGTTGCAGGCGCTTGGCGAAAGCGCCGAAGTCCTGCCGATGGATGGCTTTCACATGGACAATGGTGTCCTGCAGGAAAAGGGCCTGCTCTCCCGTAAAGGCGCGCCTGAAACGTTCGACGTACGCGGATTTCTCGACATCATTCGCGCGGTCAGGGTGGCGGAAGGAGAAGTGCTGGTGCCGGTATTCGATCGATCCCGGGAACTCGCCATCGCCGCATCGCGCGTCATCGAAGTTTTGACGCGGTTCGTTCTTGTCGAGGGAAACTACCTGCTTCTCGATTGCGCTCCCTGGTCGGCACTGGACGGCGAATTCGACTACGAGATCCTCATCTCTCCCCCCGTCGCGACACTCGAGGAACGGCTTATGGATCGCTGGCGCGGTTACGGATTGAGCGAAGAGGCGGCCAGGGAAAAAACACAAGGAAATGACCTGAAAAACGGTGCCTTGGTCAGAGACCATTGCCGTGGAGCCGATATCATTCTGGCCGATTAAACGAAAAAGCCTGCCGCGGGAGGAGGTGCGGCAGGCTTTTCTAAAAGATTTGAACAGCGACTGGGAGGAGGAGTGTCGCTGCTCGATCAGGCGCCCTTGGGAGGAGGAGTAGGTCGCCTGAAAATCAGAGGTCTGCGGGAGGAGGAGCATCGCTCTGATGTGGTCATCATACAGGTGGATTGATTCTTTAGAAGCGATATTGCTGCAGCGGAGCTATGCGCCAAACGCTTGACTGAAGACGCCACAACGCCTCAATGCTCACAAATGTGGCAATAGCCCGAGCCGCCGCATGATCGTCTCGCTTCCGGCACGACAAGACAAGAAAATTGCGGCGGATCTGCAGGATCGATAGGCGTGACCGGCTACCCACTCACGTCTCCAACAGCAGCAGAACCAACTGCCTCGACAACCGGCATACCGATATCCAGACATGGAAAAGGGCGCGACGATGCGCGCCCTTTTTTTAAGAATGTCCCGATCGACCCGTACTATACGCTGAAAGCCGCGCCGATCAGCGCCTTGGTATAATCGGCCTTCGGGGCCTCGAAGATTGCATCCGTTTCGCCTTGTTCGACAATCTCGCCGTTTTTCATCACGATCACATAGTCCGAAATGGCTTTGACCACCGACAGGTCGTGACTGATGAAGACGTAGGAAAGATTGTGATCGGCCTGCAGCTTGCGCAGCAAATCGATCACCTGCCCCTGAACCGACCGGTCGAGAGCCGATGTCGGCTCATCGAGGATGACGACACGCGGCTTGAGGATCATCGCGCGGGCAATCGCAATACGCTGCCGCTGGCCGCCGGAGAATTCGTGCGGATAGCGGTTGCGTGCTGCCGGATCGAGGCCGACCTCCTGAAGCGCCGCGATGGCGCGCCGGTCGCGATCGGCCTTGCTCAAGCCAGGCTCGTGGACAAGCAGGCCTTCGGTGATAACCTCACCGACAGTCTGGCGCGGCGAAAGCGAACCGTAGGGATCCTGGAAGACGAGCTGCATCTCCTTGCGCAGCGAACGCATCTGGCGACGGTCGTGCCGCGAGATATCCTGTTTCCCAAAGCGGTATGCGCCATCACTCGGCAGGAGCCTAAGAAGCGCGCGCCCGAGCGTGGACTTGCCGGAACCCGACTCGCCGACGACACCGATCGTCTGACCTTCCTGCAGCCTCACGGTCACGCCATTGACGGCGCGGAATGTACGCGGACCCTTGGACAGAAAACCCTTGCCGATATCGAAATCGACGACCACGTCCCGGCCCTCGAGAATTATCGGGGCATTGTCTGCCGGCGGCGCCTTGCGGCCATGCGGCTCGGCATCGATCAGCATGCGGGTATAGGACGAGGTCGGGTTCTCGAAGATCTGCTCCGTCGTTCCCTGCTCCACCACCTCGCCGCGGCGCATGACGACGACGCGTTCGGCAAAATGGCGCACGATACCGAGATCGTGGGTGATCAGCACGATCGCCATGCCGAACCGCTCCTGCAGCGAGCGCAGGAGTTTCAGGATCTGTGCCTGGATCGTCACGTCGAGCGCCGTGGTCGGCTCGTCGGCGATCAGCACGTCCGGTTCGTTTGCAAGCGCCATGGCTATCATCACGCGCTGGCGCTGGCCGCCGGAAAGCTCATGCGGATAGCTGTCGATCCGACGCGCCGGATCGGGGATGCCGACGAGTTCCAACAGTTCCAGCACGCGGGCGCGGGCCTGTGCCCTTGAGCCGCCGCGGTGATAGAGGATCGGCTCGGCGATCTGCCGGCCGATCGTATAGAGCGGATCGAGCGAGGTCATCGGCTCCTGAAAGATCATGGTGATCTTGGCGCCGCGCACCTTGTTCAGCTCGCTCTTCGGCAGGCCGACAAGTTCCTTGCCGCGATATCGGGCAGAGCCGATGACCGTGCCGTTCTTGGCGAGCAGGCCCATGATACCCATCATGGTCTGGCTCTTGCCGGAGCCACTTTCGCCGACGACGGCGAGTGTTTCACCGGCCTTGATGTCGAAACCGATGCCCTTGACCGCATTCACCGTACCGTCAGGCGTCGAGAAATTGACCTTGAGATCGCGGATGGAGAGAATGTTTTCTGATGTCCCGGTCATATCAGCGGTCCTTCGGATCGAGTGCGTCGCGCAGGCCATCGCCGATGAAGTTCAGCGAGAAGAGCGTTGCCACGAAGAAGATGGACGGGAAGATCAACAGCCACGGGGCTGACTGAATATTGCTTGCGCCTTCGGAGATCAGCGCACCCCAGCTCGTCAGCGGCGCCTGAACGCCGAGGCCAAGGAAGGAGAGGAAGCTTTCCAGAAGAATGACCTTGGGCACCACGACGGTAACGAAGACGATGACCGGGCCGATCGTATTCGGGATGATATGCCGGCGGATGATCTGCCAGTCGCTCAAACCCAGAGCCTGCGCGGCGCCGACGAATTCCCGGCGCTTCAACGCCAGCGTCTGCCCACGCACGATACGGGCCATGTCCAGCCATTCGACCGCGCCGATGACGAGGAAGATCAGGATGAAGGAACGGCCGAAAAAGACGACGAGCACGACGACCAGAAAGACGAAAGGCAGCGAATAGAGGATTTCGACGAAACGCATCATCACATTGTCGACGCGACCGCCGAGATAACCCGATGTCGCGCCATAGAGTACGCCGATGCCGAGCGAGACGAGGCTGGCGAGAAGTCCGACAGCAATCGAGATCTGGCCGCCGAGCATGACGCGAGCGAGCATGTCACGACCGTTCGGATCGGTGCCGAAGACGAAATACTCGCGGCTGACATTGCCCTCCACCTTGAGCACACGCCCGTCGTTTTCGGTTGCCACGACCTTGGTGTTTTTGAACTCGTTGGCACGGTCGAAATAGCGGGTTGCGCGCGGATCGATCGGGCTCTCGGCGCTCAGGGTCGCGGTAAAGCTCTGCCCTTCGACATTGAACTCATCGAGGTTGACGCGGGCGCGGGTGGCGACACCGCGCATGGCATCTTCGAGCGACGCCTCATCGGGACGTGGCTCCAGGCTCGGGCCGACAGAGACATAGGAGGAATAGACCTGGTCATAGCTGTGCGGCACGAAGAACGGGCCGATATAGGAAAACAGCGCGATCAGCACCATCATCACGCAACCGGCCATAGCAGCCTTGTTGCGACGGAAGCGAAGGGCTGCCAGCTGAAACAGGCTGCGGCTTTTGTTGTCCGGGCTTTCCGGCTGCGCGGGCGCAGGATTAGTGACGATATCAGTCATGGCGAACCCTCGGATCGAGCAGGCCGTAAATGAGATCGACCACGAGATTGAAAACGATGACGAAGATGGCGATCAGCACGACCGTGCCCATGACCAGCGTATAATCGCGGTTGAGCGCGCCGAGCACGAAATAGCGGCCGATGCCGGGAATGGTGAAGATCGTCTCGACCACCGCCGAGCCGGTCATCAGCGCTGCAGCACATGGGGCAAGATAGGATACGACCGGCAGAAGTGCGCCGCGCATTGCATGGGTGATGACGACGATCCGCGGCGGCAAACCGTAGGCCCGAGCCGTGCGGATATGGTCGGCATGCAGCGCCTCGATCATCGATCCGCGGGTAAGACGAGCAAAAACGGCAAGCTGCGGCAGCGCTAAGGCGATCATCGGCAGGAGCAGATAACGGAACGAACCGTCACCCCAGCCGCCGGCCGGCAGCAGCGAGAAGACGATAGCGAAGATCAGCGTGACAACCGGGCCAACGACGAAATTCGGAATGGTGGTGCCGACGGTCGCGAGAGACATGATGGAGAAATCGAGCACGCTGTTCTGACGAAGGGCCGCAATCGTGCCGAGCGTGACGCCGCCGACCAGAGCCAGGAGAAGCGCGAAGAAGCCGAGTTCCATAGAATAGGGCAGGCCCTTGCCGATCAGTTCGGCGACCGTGTTGTCCTTGTAGATATAGCTCGGGCCAAAATCACCCTGAACGGCATTGGATATGTAGGTCACATATTGCCGCCACAGGGGCTGGTCGAGCTGATAGGTCCGCATGATGTTTTCCATCGTTGCGGGCGGAAGCGGGCGCTCCAGATTGAACGGGCCACCTGGCGCAAAGCGCATCAGGAAGAAGGAAATGGTGACGACGATAAACAGCGTCGGTACGGCGCTCGCAAGGCGGCGCAGGACAAAAGCCAGCATGCGGGTGTCTCCTGCAAAACGGCGCCCGCGGTTAGGCGGGCGCCGTCTCGGATGATGGATGTTATTCGGAAACGCTGAGGAAGCGGCTCAGGTGCTCGTTGGCAGCATTGTCCTCCCAGCCGGAAACGCGGTTGGACACGAGCCAGAGATCAGCCTGGGTAAGCAGAGGCGCGACCGGCTGGTCACGCGATAGAAGCGCTTCGGCTTCGTGCAGCAGCTTGGAGCGGGCTTCCGGGTTCTCTTCCGCATAGGACTTCTGCATCAGAGCGTCGAATTCCGGGTTGTTGTACTTGCCGTAATTGAAGGTCTTGTTGGTCGACAGGTTCAGCGCCAGGAAGTTTTCGGCATCCGCATAGTCGGCAACCCAGCCGGCGCGGGCAACGTTGAACTTGCCGCCTTCCTGCAGGTAAGCGTAGTGCGACGAGACGTCGAGATTGGTCATCGTCACCTTGGCTTTGAAAGTGTTCTTCCACATGTCGGCGACGGCGGTGGCGACACGCTCGTGGTTCGGGTTGGTATTGTAGCGGATCTCGATTTCGAGCGGCTTGCCGCCTTCACCGTAACCAGCTTCCTTCATCAGTTCGAGCGCCTTGTCCTCGCGATCAAGCTGCGAAAGTGTGGCGAAATCGGCCTTGGACGGCTCACCGTAGCTTGCCATGCCCGGGGGGACCAGCGAATAGGCCGGGATCTGCGAGCCGCTGTAGATTTCCTTGGCGAGAAAGTCACGATCGACAGCCATCGAAAGTGCCTGACGAACGCGCACGTCGTCATAGGGTGCCTGACTGCCGTCGAAGGCGTAGTAGTAGGTGGCCAGCGTCGGGGAAACGTGGACTTGATCCTTGTAGGTGCCGCGCAGGCGCTCGATCTGGTCGGCCGAGAAATTGAAGACGAGATCCATTTCCTTCGCTTCGAAGCGACGGACGGACGCAGCCTGGTCGTCGATCGGATAGAAGATCACCTTGTCGAGCTTGGTGTTGGCAGCGTCCCAATGGTTCTCGTTCTTCTCGACCACGAGGCTATCATTTGGCACATGGCTGACCAGCTTGAAGGCGCCGTTAGACACCATCACACCCGGCTTGACGAAGTCGGCACCGTTTTTCTCGACACTTGCTTTGGAAACGGGCAGCGCGGTCTGGTGGGCCAGCAGCTCAAGGAAGAACGGGGTCGGGCGCTCGAGCGTGATCTGGAAAGTCTTGTCGTCGACGGCCTTGACGCCGAGGGTAGCGACCTCAGCCTTGCCGTTGTTGATCGCTTCGGCATTCTTGATCGGGTAGAGAATATTGGCGTATTTCGCTGCCGTCTTCGGATCTTCTACACGCTTGAAGGAAAACTCAAAGTCCTGCGCAGTAACGGGTGTACCATCCGACCACTTTGCATTTTCGCGCAGCTTAAACGTGTAGGTTACACCGTCATCAGACAGTGTCCAGCTCTCGGCAGCGCCCGGGATAATCTTGCCAGCAGCATCGTAAATCGTCAGACCTTCGTAAAGATCCTTGAGGATGAAGGCTTCGATATTGATCGAGGTCTGCGCCTGATCGAGCGTCTGGGGCTCGCCGGCATTGCCGCGATGAAGCACTGCCTCGGCGAAGGCCGGAGCGCTGGCGAAGAGCACTGACCCCAGCAGCGCGGCCGCAGAAAGTTTGAGAAGACGAGAAGACATGATCGGTATCCTTTCCCAGTTTATTCCGGATCAGTTGCGGGAATGAATGACAGAAAGGCATGGACTGCAAGGCTTTTCTCATCGCGTCACAGTCGAAGGAGACAACTGTGGCACGCAAGAAAAACGTCAAGGTTGCATAAGAGAAATGTGAACTTGATGAAAGCCATCCGCCATATTCATCTCGTCCGATGAGCCGCCAGGACCATTAGAGACATCTTACGTACAGGGAAGATATGCCGAAGATAGCGTTTCTCTCGCATTGGGTGAGTTGGCGAAATTTTATTGCTCATGGGTGTATGCAGCGATCTTCGGCGGCGGCATTTGCAGTCAGCCAAAGGACACTTTTTGCGTGTGTACCGTACCTACATTGGCAACACAAAAAGAACCGTTACTCCACAATGTTATGATCTGGCGGAATGGCTTGATAGGTGTTCGCTATCGCGTAACCGATCTCGTTTATTGACGGGCAGGCTTCGTGTTGCGACATTTTCTCGCATCCCCCAATGATCTTACCATCGGGGAATGGATGCCGGAGACCGTCGAGGAGGACAGGTTTGCGGCATATGCCGGGAGGCCACGTCCATGACCATGCGAAATTCCGCTGGTGAGATCGCCCAGCGGTCACGCGACATCATCCGTGACCGGAAGCATCTGGAAGGGCCGATGCTGCCCATTCTGCACGCGCTTCAGGCGGAGTTCGGTTACATACCGGATATCGTCAAGCCAGTCATCGCCGATGAACTCAACCTCTCCCGTGCGGAAGTCCATGGCGTCGTCACCTTCTATCCCGAATTTCGTGAACATCCGGGTGGACGGCATGTTCTGAAAATCTGCCGAGCCGAAGCCTGTCAATCGGTGGGCTGTGATAATCTCGCGGATCGCGTTCGCCAGTTACTGGGAATTGATTTTCACCAGACGACGCCTGACGGAGCGGTGATGCTCGAACCGGTCTATTGCTTGGGTCTGTGCGCCTGCGGTCCTGCCGCCATGCTGGATGGCGAGGTTTATGGCCGGGTCGACGAGCACTGTCTTTCCGAAATTGTTGGGAGGCTGGGCCGATGACGGTAACGATCTTCGTCCCTCGCGATGCCGCATCCCTGGCGCTCGGAGCCGAGAAGGTTGCAGCGGCAATCACAAGCGAAATCGCTGCCCGCAGTATTGACGCCAGGATCGTGCGCAACGGCTCTCGCGGCATGTTCTGGCTCGAACCGCTGGTGGAGGTGCGCACCGATCACGGTCGCGTCGCTTACGGGCCGGTGAAAGCCTCGGATATAAAAGACCTTTTCGACGCCGGTATTCTCTCCGGCAAGGCCCATCCTCTCTGTCTTGGGCTGACGAAGGAAATCCCCTTCCTGCGTCAGCAGACCCGCCTGACCTTCTCCCGCTGCGGCGTGACCGATCCGCTGTCACTCGATGATTATCGCCATTATCAGGGGCTGAAAGGACTGGAACAGGCTATCGCGATGCCGCGGGCCGAGATTGTGGCTCAGGTCACCGAAAGCGGGCTGCGAGGGCGCGGCGGTGCCGGTTTCCCTACCGGCATCAAGTGGAAGACTGTGATGGAGGCGGTGGCGCCTCAAAAATATATCGTCTGCAATGCCGACGAGGGCGACAGCGCCACCTTTGCCGACCGGATGATCATGGAAGGCGATCCCTTTGTGCTGATCGAGGGCATGGTGATCGCCGGCATCGCGACCGGTGCGACAAGGGGATACATCTATACCCGCTCCGAATATCCGCATGCGATCGCCACAATGAGCGAGGCGATCAGCATCGCCAGAAAGTGCGGCATTCTCGGTTCCTCGGTGCTTGGGTCTGATCATTCCTTCGATATCGAGATACGCGCAGGCGCAGGCGCCTATGTCTGTGGCGAGGAAACTGCACTCCTCAACTCGCTGGAGGGAAAACGCGGCATCGTTCGCGCCAAGCCGCCTTTGCCGGCCCTGCAAGGTTTTCTCGGTCGCCCGACGGTGGTCAATAACGTTATCTCGCTTGCCTCCATCCCGGTCATCATGCATCGCGGCGCTGCCTTCTATCGGGATTTCGGCATGGGGCGCTCCCGCGGCACGATCCCGATCCAGATCGCCGGCAATGTTAAATATGGGGGCCTGTTCGAGACAGCTTTCGGCCTGTCGCTCGGCGAGATCATCGATCATATAGGCGGCGGCACTGCGACGGGGCGACCGGTGAAAGCCGTGCAGGTGGGCGGCCCGCTCGGCGCCTATTTTCCGCGCGCACTATTCGACACACCGTTCGATTACGAAGCCTTTGCCGCGAAGGACGGGCTGATCGGCCATGCCGGCATCACCGTGTTCGACGATACCGTCGACATGCTGAAACAGGCGCGCTTCGCCATGGAATTCTGCGCCATCGAAAGCTGCGGCAAGTGTACGCCCTGCCGTATCGGCTCGACCCGCGGCGCGGAAACCATCGACAAGATAGGTCGGGGCATCGAGCCAGAGAAGAACAAGGCACTGCTCGCCGATCTCTGCAACACGATGAAGTTCGGTTCGCTGTGCGCACTCGGCGGTTTCACGCCCTACCCGGTGATGAGCGCGATGACGCATTTCCCGAAGGATTTTGTTCCCACACCTATGATCGAAGCGGCGGAGTGATATCATGTCTCTCATCCATGAAATCGACTACGGCACGCCTGCATCCCTCTCTGAAAGACAGGTAACACTCACAATCGACGGCCGCGCCATAACCGTGCCGGAAGGCACGTCGATCATGCGGGCCTCGATGGAGGCGGGCATCCAGATCCCGAAACTCTGCGCTACCGACATGGTCGACGCCTTCGGTTCCTGCCGCCTCTGCCTGGTGGAGGTCGAGGGGCGCAACGGCACGCCGTCCTCCTGCACCACGCCTGTCGCACCGAACATGGTCGTCCATACCCAGTCCAACCGCCTGAAGGATATCCGCCGCGGCGTGATGGAGCTTTATATCTCCGATCATCCGCTCGACTGCCTAACCTGTGCTGCCAATGGCGACTGCGAACTGCAGGACATGGCGGGTGCGGTCGGCCTACGCGACGTTCGTTACGGCTACGAGGGCGACAATCATATACGCGCGCGCAACGACGGTTCCATCAACGCGAAATGGATGCCGAAGGACGAATCCAACCCCTATTTCACCTATGACCCGTCGAAATGCATCGTCTGTTCACGCTGCGTGCGTGCCTGCGAGGAAGTGCAGGGCACTTTCGCACTGACGATCGAGGGGCGCGGTTTCGAAAGCCGTGTCTCGCCCGGTGCACACGAGCATTTTCTCGAATCCGAATGCGTCTCCTGCGGCGCCTGCGTGCAGGCCTGTCCCACCGCGACGCTGACGGAAAAGTCGGTGATCGCAATCGGTCAGCCGGAGCATTCAGCCGTGACCACATGCGCCTATTGCGGAGTTGGCTGCTCCTTCAAGGCGGAAATGCGCGGCGAGGAACTGGTGCGCATGGTGCCATGGAAGGAGGGTCAGGCCAATCGTGGCCACTCCTGCGTCAAGGGCCGGTTTGCCTATGGTTATGCCAGCCACAAAGACCGCATCCTCAACCCGATGATCCGCGAGAGGATTTCCGATCCATGGCGGGAGGTGACCTGGGAAGAGGCGTTTTCCCATATCGCCACCGAGTTCCGGCGTATCCAGTACCAGTATGGCCGTGACGCTATCGGCGGCATTACCTCGTCGCGTTGCACCAACGAGGAAACCTTTCTTGTCCAGAAACTGGTGCGCGCCGGTTTTGGCAACAACAATGTCGATACCTGCGCCCGCGTCTGCCATTCGCCGACGGGCTACGGTCTCGGACAGGCTTTCGGCACGTCCGCCGGCACGCAGAATTTCGATTCGATCGAGCAGTCCAATGTGGTGATCGTTATCGGCGCCAACCCCACCGACGGTCATCCGGTCTTCGGCTCGCGGCTGAAAAAGCGACTGCGGCAGGGTGCAAAGCTGATCGTCATCGATCCGCGCCGCATCGATCTGGTGAGGACGCCGCATGTGGAAGCGGCCTACCACCTGCCTCTCAAACCCGGCACCAATGTCGCAGTCATGACGGCACTGGCGCATGTCATCGTCACCGAGGGCCTGGCTGCGGAGGCGTTTATTCGTGAGCGCTGTGATTGGTCGGAATTCGAAGACTGGGCGGCCTTCGTTTCCGAAGAAAACCATAGCCCGGAAGCAACCGAAAGCTTTACCGGCGTTCCGGCCGATCTTCTGCGCGGTGCCGCCCGGCTGTTTGCCACCGGCGGCAATGGCGCGATCTATTACGGCCTAGGCGTTACCGAACACAGCCAGGGTTCGACGACCGTAATGGCGATCGCCAACCTTGCCATGGCAACGGGCAATATCGGCCGGCCGGGCGTCGGCGTGAACCCGCTGCGCGGCCAGAACAATGTTCAGGGTTCCTGCGACATGGGCTCGTTTCCGCATGAACTTCCGGGCTATCGCCATATCTCGGACGATGCCACGCGCGACACATTCGAAAAACTCTGGGGTGTGACGCTAAACAACGAGCCCGGCCTGCGCATTCCCAACATGCTGGATGCAGCCGTCGAAGGCACATTCAAGGGCATCTATATCCAGGGCGAGGATATTCTGCAGTCCGACCCAGATACCAGACATGTCTCGGCCGGGCTCGAAGCCATGGAATGCGTTGTTGTGCACGACCTTTTCCTCAACGAGACGGCCAATTATGCCCATGTCTTCCTGCCGGGTTCGACATTCCTCGAGAAGGACGGAACCTTCACCAATGCCGAACGCCGCATCAACCGTGTACGCAGGGTGATGACCCCGAAGAACGGTCTTGCCGATTGGCAGGTGACGCAAAAGCTTGCGCAGGCAATGGGGCTGAATTGGAATTATGCCCATCCATCCGAAATCATGGATGAGATCGCCGCAACGACGCCGAGCTTTGCGTTGGTTTCCTACGATTACCTCGATAAAATGGGTTCGGTTCAGTGGCCGTGCAACGAGGCGCATCCTAAAGGTTCGCCGATCATGCATGTCGATGGATTTGTCCGAGGCAAAGGAAAATTCATCCGCACCGAATATGTGGCGACCGACGAGCGCACCGGACCACGCTTCCCGCTGCTGCTCACCACCGGGCGTATCCTGTCCCAATACAATGTCGGGGCTCAGACACGACGCACCAAAAACGTCATCTGGCACGCTGAAGACCGGCTGGAAATCCATCCGCATGACGCAGAGCAACGCGGCATCAAGGATAGCGACTGGATCAAACTTGCAAGCCGCTCGGGCGATACCACCCTTCGGGCACAGATTACCGACCGGGTCTCGCCGGGTGTCGTCTATACGACCTTCCACCACCCGGATACGCAGGCCAATGTCATCACGACCGATTTCTCCGATTGGGCAACCAACTGTCCGGAATATAAGGTGACGGCAGTACAGGTTTCCCCGTCCAACGGCCCGACGCAATGGCAGGAGGACTACAATGATATGTCCAACCGCTCACGTCGCATCGCAGGCAAAATACAGGCAGCGGAGTAGAGCCGGTCAGGATCGCACGAATCCCTGTTAACCTCGGAAATCCTCCGCCTTGCGGATAAAAAGGAGCTCATCGATGTCGCATGATCAGGGGCGGGAAAAGCTGATCAGAATGGCAAATCAGATCGCCACTTTCTTCATGTCACAGCCGGAAACCGACAGAGCAAAAGGCGTTGCCACCCACATTAACAAGTTCTGGGAGCCACGGATGCGCAGGCATCTGTTCGAATGCCTGGATGAAGGTGCGGACGGACTGATGCCGCTGGTGATCGAAGCGTCAACCTTGATCCACCGACCATCTTCGCAGGCAAAACCCGGGACAAGCAGCGGCATTGCAAAGCCACTATAAGGCTGGATTGCGAGGTTGAAACGCTTTGCGCCATATCCATGGTGGCGAGGCTTGGCAATTTAGCAGCTCGTGATTAAGCAGAACAGGATTTTTCTTGACATCCCCGGTCTTCTTTCTCAAAAGAAGATAGCGTTGGTCATGTTTGACAGGTCTACCGGAAATGCTCGTGTGCAGCTGCAATTACATCACGGACAAGGAAATCAAGGACGTCATCGTCCAGCTTCTTGACGAAGACTGTTGGCAGCTCATCGTACCGGCGAAAGTCTATCATGCCATGAGCAAACGCGGCCGCTGTTGTGGCTGTTTCCCCAACGTCGTGGATCTGATTATTCGCACGACGGAGGAATATCATGCCCTGCGTCACTCGACGGAAGACGAAGTCGTTATATATTTGTCTCGCTTGAAGCAATTCCATGAGGAAAACAGGAGAGCGGACATTGAAAGGCGACAAAAGGGTCATCGAGCGGCTTAACGAGGCTTTGTTCCTCGAACTTGGGGCCGTTAATCAATACTGGCTGCACTATCGTCTTCTGAGCGACTGGGGTTTCACCAAGCTCGCAAAGAAGGAACGCGCCGAATCCATCGAAGAAATGCAGCATGCCGATCGTCTGATCGATCGCATCATCTTCCTTGAGGGCCATCCCAATCTCCAGACACTCGCGCCGCTGCGGATCGGCCAGAACGTCAAGGAAGTATTGGAAGCCGATCTTGCCGGCGAATACGACGCCCGCACTGCCTACAAAGCCTCCCGTGATCTCTGTCATGAGGCAGGTGACTACGTTTCCATGAAGCTGTTCGAACAGCTGCTGATGGATGAGGAAGGCCATATCGACTTCCTCGAAACGCAGCTCGACCTGCTGACGAAGATCGGTGAGGAACGTTACGGCCAGCTCAACGCGGAATCGGCCGACGCTGCAGAGTGAATAAGCAAAGACCCGGCTTTCGGGCCGGGTCTTCTCTTCTCATTTGCTGTTCATGGAAGCGCCGGAACTCAGGCTGCTGCCAGATGCGAAAATTCCGCAACCACCTGATCGTAGACCTGCCGTTTGAACGGAACGATCAAGCCGGGAAGATCCGCCATCGGCTTCCATTCCCAGGCGTCGAATTCCGGCTCATGGCCGCCCGGCGGCGGATTGATGGCAATCTCGCTCTCGTCGCCCTCGAAGCGAAAGGCGAACCAGCGCTGGGTCTGCCCGCGATATTTTCCCTTGAGCCCAATACCGATGAGATGTGCCGGCAGATCGTAATTGATCCAGTCCTTCGATTGGGCAAGCAGGGTCACCGTCTTCATGCCGGTTTCTTCGTAAAGCTCGCGATAGGCGGCGGGAAGCGCGTCCTCTCCCTTGTCGATGCCGCCTTGCGGCATCTGCCAGAGTTGCGGCGAGCCGTCATATTCGCTGTTGCCTTCGGAGATCCTTCGGCCGGCCCAGACCAATCCGTCACGGTTGAGCACCATGATGCCCACACAAGGTCGATACGGCAGGTCTTCCGCCTTCACCGTTCCACTCTTCTTGGCCTCGTCTTTTTTGGCCATGCTTCATTCTCCGTCAGGGTTCACTTTTATCGCGCACGATCGACGAAACGCCGACGATCTCGATGCCGCGCTGCGCCGCTTCTTCGCTCCACTGCCTTACAGCATCGATGCTCTCGTCGTAAGCGGCGGCAATGCCGATTGCCGTTCCCTGCCGGTCCGCGATGCGGCCGAGTTCATCGAGCTTGCGAAGAATGGCCTGAGTCTGCACCTGTCCGTCGAGCACGACATCGGCAAAGGCATGAGGCAGCTTGACGGCATCGGATACGGAATTCGTCTTTGAAAGAGAAGACGTCCCGTCATCAAGGAAAAGGAGCCCACGCTTCGCCACGTCCTGCAGCACCGGCCGCAGCGCCTTTTCATCCGAAAGGTAACGTGCGCCCTGATAATTGACGATGCCGGTATAATTGGTGACCCGCGCCATGGCCTGGTGGAGGCGCGCGAGATTGTCCTTGGCGGAGTTCGCTGTCAGCAGAGTACCTGGCCCCGGATCGTTCGCCGGATAATCGAAAGGTTCGAACGGAACCTGCAGCAATATCTCATGACCCTTGCGCCGCGCTTCCTGCATCCAGCGCTGCAGGCTGTTGCCGCTCGCCGCGAATGCTAGCGTCACCCCCGCCGGCAGTTGCTGGACAGCCTTCTGGCTGCCAGTCTGGCTGAGGCCGAGGCCACTGATGACAATGGCGACCCGCGCCCCCCTCTCGCCTGACCACGGCCTTGCATATTGGTCCATGGGACGCAGACCGTCGGCGCCGATGATCGGCAGCTTTCCGTCTTCGGTTTCTTCGACAAGATCCGGGTTCGGCTGGCCGGCTATCCGCGGATCCTGGCCCATCCGCTGCGCATCGATGACCAGTGGCCCGGTCCGGTCACGCGGCGTATATTTGGTAACGTAGTTTCCGTCGCCGGTGGGAATGCGCTCGATATTGGCACCGGACGCCGTACGTTCGGACGATGTGCCCGATTGCGCGGAACGAGCCACGGCCTCCGCCTCTTTCGAAGGGTCGGATTTATCTCCGGAAGGCGCTTGCTCGACATTGGCGGCAACCTGCCTGAGCCCGTCATTTTCCCGAATGACATAGATGGAGAGAGCTATAACGCCGACAAGGACTACACTGCCGCACAGAGCGGCCTTGTAACCACGCCACGAACGTTTCGTCTTCGGTGGCCGCCCTTGTCCCAAGGGTGCATGGAGATCAGTACCCAAGCTAATATCCGTGCTATCCCGCGGTCATGAAAAAATCCGGGGGATCTATTTTCAGGCTCCCCCGGTACTGTTCTTACTTCTTGACCGCAGCTGCAGCCTTGTCCGGGCTGGCCGGGAAGCTTGGATCGGTCTTGGTGCCGTGAAGAAGATCCAGTGCATAGTTCAGCTGAATGTCATCCTTGGCTTCCGGCGGCACATAGGCTGCGGAACCGGAGCCTTCTTCCGTCTCGGCATTGCCCTGGATATGACCCTTGAGGCTGGATTCACCCTCTGCCTTCAGCTTGCCCTGCAGTTCCGGCGGCAGCGGCTGCTCGACCTTGATGTCCGGGTTGATACCCGTACCCTGGATCGACTTGCCGGACGGCGTGTAATAGAGCGCCGTCGTCAGGCGCAATGCACCGGCATCGCCCAGCGGAATGATCGTCTGGACGGAACCCTTGCCGAAGGAACGGGTACCGACAACGGTTGCACGCTTGAGGTCCTGAAGCGCTCCGGCAACGATTTCGGAAGCCGAAGCCGAACCGCCGTTGATCAGAACGATGACCGGCTTGCCATCGGTCAGGTCGCCCGGACCGGCGTTGAAGCGGCGGGTTTCGTCGGCATTGCGGCCGCGGGTGGAAACAACTTCGCCACGCTCCAGGAAGGCGTCCGATACATTGATCGCCTGATCCAGAAGACCGCCCGGGTTGAGACGCAGGTCGAGAACGTAACCCTTCAGCTTGTCGGCCGGAACATCGGCCTTGATCTTCAGGATTGCCTTTTCGAGATCATCATATGTCTTTTCGGTGAAGGAAATGACGCGAACATAACCGACATCCCCGCCTTCCACGCGGGACTTGACCGCACGCACGGCGATAACGTCACGAACCACGGTGATTTCGAGCGGCTTGTCGGCGCCCTGGCGGATGACAGTGAGTTTGATCGGCGTATTGACCGCGCCGCGCATCTTCTCGACGGCATCCTCAAGCTTCAAGCCACGGATGGACTGGCCATCGATTTCGGAGATGAAGTCACCGGCAAGAATGCCGGCCTTGGAAGCGGGCGTGTCGTCGATCGGCGCAATGACCTTGACCAGCTCGTTTTCCATCGTCACTTCGATGCCGAGACCGCCGAATTCGCCACGGGTCTGGGTCCGCATGTCTTCGGCATCCTTGGCATTCATGAAGCTCGAATGCGGATCGAGCGAGGTCAGCATGCCGTTGATCGCGTTTTCGACCAGCTTTTCCTCATCCGGCGCCGTCACATATTGAGCGCGAACGCGTTCGAAGACGTCACCAAAAATCGAAAGTTCCTTATAGGTCGACGCTCCGGCTGCCTGGGCCGGCACGCCGGCCGAATAGATGACACTCATCGCTGTCGCACCCATGAGTGCACCGACGATGACAAGCGAAGCCCTACGAATCATTTCGCGCCCTTCCAGTTTCCTTGGCTAACCACCATGGCTTGGAATCAACCGTGGTGTTGCCGTTTCTAAATTCAATGTAAAGCGTTGGGCGATCCGTTTCCAGCGCCAACGCAGTTGCACTCGCCACTCTTTTCTCACCCATCACGGCGATCGGCTCACCGCTGAACACAAAGCTTCCCTGACGAACGTTCACATCCTTCATGCCAGTGAAGACCACGTAATACCCGTCACCGACATTAAGAATGATCGTTTGGCCGTAACTTCTGAAGGCTCCGGCAAATACGATCGAACCATCCGCGGGCGCAGTCACGATGGCCCCGGCATTGGATGCGATGGTGATGCCGCGCGCCGTGTGACCTGTCCCGTCGGGATCGCCGAACCAGCGTACGACATCGCCTGCCACCGGAAAGGCCAGCTTCTGCCTCAGGCTTGAAAACGCATATGCTGGCGCAATGCGGTTTTTGTCGGGCACACCGTTTTCGGCAAGCTCCCTCGCCTTTTCGCGCTCGACCTGCGTGAGACGCTTCTGGCGCTCCTCTTCCGCCCTGGCGGCTTCCATCGCCTCCCGCACCGAGGATATTTCACTTTCCAGCGAAGAGATAAGCCCTTCGAGCGATGTCGCCCGGCCTGCAAGTTCCTCCGAGCGCCGCCGCTCTGCCTCGAGTTCCGCCGTATTCCGGCCGTTCAATTTTTCGTTTTCAGCCAGAAGAAGATCCATCCGCTTGTCTTCTTCAAGGCTCGCGGCAATCGTGTCCGACACGGCCTGCTTTTCACTCGCTGCGGCATTACGCGTCTCGCTCAGGGCCTTCAGATCGGCAACGAGGCGTTCGGCCTCCGCACGCATGCCCGGCACGACGGCACCGAGAAGAATGGCGCTGCGCACGGAAGCAAGCGCATCCTCCGGCTTCACCAGCAATGCCGGCGGCGGGTTGCGTCCCATGCGCTCGAGCGCGCCGAGCACTTCCGCAAGAACACCCCGGCGACTGCGAAGCGATGCGCGAATTCCGTCTTCCTGGACGCCGAGGGCAGCGATCTTCTTTTCGCTTTCCTGGATCTTACGCTCCAGATCCTGCCGCTTCTTCGCAGAATCGATCAGGGCCTGGCGGATATCGGCGCTATCCTTGTTGGTCTGCGCAATGCTTTTCTCGATATCGGCGATCTTGTCTCCCGACAGCTGCATCGTCTGGCCGAGCGCCTCGAGCTCCCTGCGCGTCTCTTCCTGCTTCTGCCTCAATTCAGCTGTCGGACCGGCAGCCTCGACCGGGGCTGCGTTTACCGCGCCATCGCCCGGCGGCGCGGCATCCTGCGCATATAGCGGCTGCGGAACGGCCAGCAGAAGACCGGCAATGGCCAGCGTGCTGGCCAAGCCTGATCCATATCTGGCAGGTCTTTTCCGACTGGCGTCCATATCCGCTCCGAGTGATAGAATGCGAAGGCTAGGCTGATTTGCTTAGGCCCGCCACAAACAACATCGTGTTTGCGCCTGAACGAAAGGTTAAACGCGGTGATAGGGATGGCCGGAAAGAATGGTCACGGCCCTGTATAGCTGTTCTGCAATGAGAATGCGGACCAGCTGATGCGGCCAGGTCATCGTTCCCAGATTGAGTACGAGATCAGCCTTGGCGCGAAGCTCCGGATCGAGACCGTCTGCACCGCCGATAGCCAGCATCATGTCGCGCTTTCCATTGTCGCGATAACGACCGATCGCATCCGAAAAAGCCTGGCTGTCGAGCGTCTTGCCGCGTTCGTCCAACAGAACGAGGATGCCGCCCTCGGGCAAGGCCTTTTCCAGGACGCCGGCTTCCTCGCGCTTGCGGGTATCGGCATTGGACGCGCGACTTTCCTGTACCTCCACCAGTTTCGCCAGTTCCAGGCCGACGGCGGGGCCGGCCTTGGCGAAACGGTCGAGATAGCGGGACGCAAGGTCCTTCTCCGGGCCGGCCTTGAGCCGTCCCACGGCAAAAAGGGTAATACGCATGTCCTGATCCGTCTAAATTCGAACAGCCGAAGAGTGCTGCACCGGCGCGTGACGCCAGTCTTGGCTTTAACGGCTTTCGACGGTTCAGGCCAAGCCCAAACCGCTCAATGCAGCAGCGGTCCCTCTTCGATCTCCGGAGCTGCCCACATCTTTTCGATGTTGTAGAACTCGCGGATTTCGGGACGGAACACGTGAACGATCACATCACCCGTGTCGATCAGCACCCAGTCACCGCTTTCCTGACCTTCCACACGCGGGGATCCAAGCCCCTCATCCTTCAGGTCGGTGACAAGATGGTCGCAGATCGCCATGACATGGCGGCTCGATCGCCCGGTGACCACAACCATGTAGTCGCCCAGCGCCGATTTTCCGGCAATATTGATGGTGACGATATCTTCTGCTTTGGAATCCTCAAGGCTATTGAGGATCAGTTCGAGAGCGCGAGCTGCGGCATCGGCGCCACGTTCGGAACTCTGCGGGAGGATGGAAACCATCTTTCCCTTGGCGTGTACTGTTGTCAGGGTTTGTCCTTTCTTACCAAGTAACAGCAACAAGCACTTCCAGCGAATCCGATCAAGGTCGGCCGCTTTGATGAAGTTGGCACCGAATGGTTAATCTTTCAAGGGAGGACCATCAGAAGTGAACGCATGACGCGAAACCGTCATGTGTAGACGCTCCTTCAGGTTCATGGTGAGTTCTTGCGGCCATTCGCCCTGAGCGCGGTCGAACTCAGCGTCGATCTGGGGCCATGAATGAAGGTCCAGGCAGGCGCCTGCCGCTTCCAGAGCGTACCGATATCATCCTCATCCACGCGCGCGTAGTCGAATGTGCGGGCCATTTTCGACGACAGGAATGACAGGGTCGCACCCGGCCGATCAACGACCGCGATCGGAAACATCGAGACGATCTCGCGCCATTTCTGCCACAGATGGAAGGACTGCAGGCTGTCGGCCCCCATGATCCATACGAAATGGGCCTGGGGGTTTTTGGCTTTCACATGGGCAAGCGTATCGGCCGTGTAGGAGCCGCCGAGTGTCTTTTCGAACGCGGTGACCTTGATGCGCGGATCACGGGCAAGATGCTCGCTGAGCGAAATTCGCTCGCTGAGAGGCGCAAGCTCGCTGCGACTTTTCAGCGGATTTCCCGGCGTCACCATCCACCAGAGCTGATCGAGACCGAGACGGCGCAGCGCAATTTCGGCGACCAGCAGATGGCCTTCATGCGGCGGATTGAACGAACCGCCGAAAAGCCCGACGGCCATGCCGCGCTCGATATGCGGCATGGTAAGATATTGGCGATCGATCTTCTCTTCTTCCACGTCGGGCCGAAGCTCTATGGACGGATCTGGCCGGTGCCATGCACACGGTATTTGAACGAGGTCAGCTGCTCGACGCCGACCGGGCCGCGCGCATGCATCTTGCCGGTCGAAATGCCGATCTCGCCACCCATGCCGAATTCGCCGCCATCGGCAAACTGCGTGGACGCATTGTGCAACAGGATGGCGGAATCGATCTCGTTGAAGAAACGCGCCACAACGGCCGGGTCTTCGGCAATCACCGCTTCCGTGTGGCTGGAAGAGTAGGTGTTTATGTGTCGGATCGCGCCATCGATACCGTCAACGACCGCGACCGAAATCACCGCATCCAGATATTCCGTGCGCCAGTCTTCTTCCGTCGCCGCTGCCGCCGTCGGGCAGGCAAGCAGGACTTCGGCCGATCCGCGGATCTCGCAGCCGGCGTCCTTCAATGCTTGCAGAAGCGGCACGAGATGCGTGCCGGCAACGGCCTTGTCGACCAGCAGCGTTTCGGCCGCGCCGCAGACGCCGGTGCGCCGCATCTTGGCATTAACGACGATCTTCTTCGCCATCTCAAGATCGGCGGATGTGTCGACATAGATATGGCAGAGGCCTTCCAGATGCGCAAAGACCGGCACGCGCGCCTCGTTCTGCACACGGGCGACAAGGCTCTTGCCGCCGCGCGGGACGATAACGTCTATTGCACCATCGAGACCGGACAGCATGGCGCCGACAGCCGCACGATCGGTCGTCGGCACGATCTGGATCGCATGCTCCGGAAGACCGGCAGCCTTCAGGCCAGCAACAAGGCAATCATGGATAGCCTGCGATGATTGCGCCGAATCCGAACCGCCGCGCAGGATCACCGCATTGCCGGCCTTCAGGCACAATGCGCCGGCGTCAGCCGTCACATTGGGACGGCTTTCATAAATCACGCCGATGACGCCGAGCGGCGTGCGGACACGCTCGATATTCAATCCGTTCGGACGATCCCAGGCGGCAATCACCTCTCCGACCGGATCCTTGAATTCGGCGATCTCGCGCAACGCCTGCGCCATTGCGGAAATACCCTTTTCCGTCAATGTCAGGCGATCGATGAAGGATGGCAGCAGGCCCTTGCCTTCCACCTCCTTCAGGTCTTCGGCATTTGCCGCAAGAATCCTGGGCATGGCCGCAACGATCGCATCCGCCATGGCATGCAGCGCCGTGTTCTTCGCCTGCGTTGACGCAATCGCGAGCTGACGCGCAGCCGACTTGGCGTTGCGGCCGATTTCGGCCATGACCTTGTGTATATCGACCGTCGAAACCTTATCCAGCATGGATAACCTCCTCCTTGCGGCCTGTCTTCGACCGAAGCCCACCCGTCATCACCAGGTCGCCGCGATGAACCATGGCGGCGCGGCCGGCATAACCCAATATCGCTTCGATCTCGGCAGATTTCCGCCCTGTGATCTGACGCGCCTCATCGGCATCGTAACTGACCAGACCGCGGGCAATCTCAAGCCCATCGGTACCGATGATGGCAACCGTATCGCCGCGGTGGAAATGACCTTCGATCCGGCTAACACCTGCGGGCAGCAGGCTTTTGCCCAGACCAAGCGCCTTTTCCGCACCATTATCGACATGCAGTTCGCCGGCCGGCTGCAATTGCCCGGCAATCCAGGTCTTGCGCGCGGTCACCGGCGCCTCGGACGGTGCAAACCACGAGGATCGCGTTCCCTGCTCGATTGCCTGCAGGGGGTGGTCCGTCTTGCCCGATGCAATGATCATCGCACAACCGGCGCCGGTCGCGATCTTGCCGGCATCAATCTTGGTACGCATGCCGCCGCGCGACAGTTCGGATGCGGCGCCGCCGGCCATCGCCTCGATTTCTGGCGTGATCGCCGCAATCGTGTCGAGGAACTTAGCCTCGGGATCGAGATGCGGAGGAGCGGTGTAAAGCCCGTCGATATCCGACAGAAGCACGAGCAGGTCGGCCCCCGTCATCGTCGCGACACGCGCAGCCAGCCTGTCATTGTCGCCATAGCGGATTTCCGATGTCGCGACGGTATCGTTTTCGTTGATGATCGGCACCGCGCCGATTTTCAGCAACTGCTTGATGGTCGCGCGGGCATTCAGATAACGGCGGCGCTCTTCCGTATCGCCCAAAGTCAGCAGGATCTGGCCGGCGACGATCGCATCACGCGACAGGCTTTCCGACCAGGCGCGGGCAAGCGCAATCTGACCGACAGCCGCGGCCGCCTGGCTTTCTTCGAGTTTCAGAGCACCAGCGGAAAAGTCGAGAACGGTGCGACCCAGGGCAATTGCGCCCGAAGACACGACGAGGACATCGACACCCGCCGCCTTCAACGCCGCGATATCGCTGCAGATGGAATCGAGCCAAGCGGATTTCAGCCCGGTCTTGCGATCGACAAGCAGCGCCGAGCCGATCTTGATGACGACCCGGCGATAGCTGGAAAGCGCCTTGCGGCTATTGGTACTGCCGCCGGTCATAGCTCCCCATCCTCGTCATAGTCCTGCACCGGTGCGGATTTGTCCGGCAGGGTCGTTTCGTCACCTTCGCTGGCTTCGAGAATGACGTCACGAAGGGCACGCAGGACTTCCGTCATGCCCTTGCCCGTCGCAGCCGAAATCAGGAACGGCGTCTGGCCGCAGGCCTTCTCCAGTTCCTTCGCCTTCTTCTTCAGTTCCTTTTCATCCAGGATATCGATCTGCGACAGTGCGACGATTTCCTGCTTGTCTGTCAGGCCGCCACCATAGGCCTCAAGTTCCGCCTTGACCGTCTTGTAGGACTGGCCGACCTTTTCTTCCATCGAAGAGACGAGATGAAGCAGCACGCGGGTGCGCTCAACATGGCCGAGGAAGCGGTCGCCGAGGCCGATCCCTTCATGCGCCCCTTCGATCAGGCCCGGAATATCGGCAAGCACAAATTCGCGCCCGTCGATCGCCGCAACGCCCAGATTGGGGTGGAGGGTCGTAAACGGATAATTGGCGATCTTAGGTCGAGCGCGGGTAACCGAAGCAAGGAAGGTCGACTTGCCGGCATTGGGAAGCCCCACGAGACCGGCATCGGCAATCAGCTTCAGCCGCAGCCAGACCGTCTTTTCCTCGCCTTCAAGACCTGGATTGGCCCAGTTCGGCGCCTGGTTGGTGGGGCTCTTGAAATGGGTATTGCCGAAACCACCATTGCCGCCCTTGGCCAGGCGGAACTTCTGGCCTTCCTTGATCATGTCCATGATCAAGGTTTCATTGTCTTCCTCGAAGATCTGCGTGCCGACAGGCACTTTCAACGTCACGCTTTCACCATTGGCGCCGGTGCGGTTACGGCCCATGCCATGGGTACCGATCTTGCCCTTGAAATGCTGCTGGAAGCGGAAATCGATCAGCGTGTTGAGACCGTTTACCGCCTCGACCCAGACGTCGCCGCCGCGTCCGCCATCGCCACCATCCGGCCCGCCGAACTCGACAAACTTTTCCCGCCGGAACGAGACTGCACCCGCGCCACCGTCACCGGAGCGAATATAGACTTTTGCTTCGTCGAGAAATTTCATCTTGCTGCCGTCAGTCTTGTGTTACGCAACGTCATCAGGGATTTCTGGACGCCTTCTTTAGCGTTTCGATACCGTTCGTTGCCTTTAAGGTCAAAGATTATCATGAAGTTCGTCAGCCATAAGCTGTAATGCGGCTCCAGCACGAGCGGGTCTGCGGCATGGAACGGATACCGCACGCCCCGATCAGGGTTTTCGATACCGCCAGCGGATCTCCCTGGCCAGATCAATCCCGTATCGCTTGAGACATGTTGATGGCCACCGGCAGACACCAATGGCCATCAGCATTTTTAGCAGGCCTGAGGCCGCACCAGATCGCCGGCCTCCAGCATCGTCTCGATATGCGGCGCCATGCGGTTGCGCGCAGTCGAGAAAACCTCTCCCGCATCGACAATCCTGAAACCGAGCTTTCGCTGCACATTGAGCGAAGCGAGGTTGTCGGCAAAGGCACCGGAATGCACCACGGCGTCCGGCATGCGCCGGAAGAAACGTTCCAGCACGGCGCCGGTAGCTTCTGTCATGTAGCCATGATCCCAGTAATACCGGTTCAACCAATATCCCAGGTGCCAGCCGTCTCTGCGCAATTCCATGCCGACGACGCCGATATGGACATCATCGCCCGTGGTGACTGCAAGGCTCCAATCCGGCATCAGCCCGGAGGTCTGACGTACCAGCCAATCGATCGCGTCATCTCGATGATAAGGCTGCGGCACGCGAGAAAGCATGCGGGCAACCTTGAAATCGGCAAGCGATGCCGCGATCGCATCCGCATCGCCGATCCGGTGAGGACGCAGGGTCAACCGGCGGGACTGGATGATCGGGCACGGCCCCGGTGCCAGCCGAACTTCGACAGATCTTTCGACTATTGCGGCATTCATCTCAGCTCTCCCCAGCTTCTCAACGAGATCCATGTCTTGCGATCCAGACGGAACCACTCAACCGGCACCATGGCGCCTTCCGCAAGGCAATCGATCATGCCGGATCCCTGAAACTGGAAGCCGCACTTCTGGATCACCCGCTTGGATGGAATATTGGTAACCCGGCAGCGCGCATCGATCTGGTCGATTTCGCTTCTGGTACGAAAGGCCATGTCGATCAGCGCATGCGCGGCTTCAGTGCCATAACCCTCGTTCCAATAGGGTTCGCCGAGCCAATAGCCGATTTCGAGCGTGCGCTCGTCCGACTGCGGCTCCAGCGCGCAGCAACCGAGGAAGGCGCCGTCATTTCCTCGCGTAATGGCATAGACGCATTTGCCAATCTCGCCGGCATTCGTGCGTCGCACGAAATCGGCTGCGTCTGTCGCCGTATAGGGATGCGGCATGCGCGACACCATCGTTGCGATGGCGGCATTGTTGGCGAGATGGGCAAGTGCGTCGATGTCTTCTTTGTGGGGTGCGCGGAGAACCAGTCTCGGCGACAGTAAGACGGGGCACTCGCTTCTCGACCGATCCTCGGACCGGTCCGGCCGCAGCCGTTCTTCCGGCGGCCGGGATTGGCTCGCCCTCAACAATTCGACTTGCATGGTTCAGTCTCCTCTGGGGGTAAAAAGAAAAAAGGAAGATGGAGTAGCGCCCCATCTTCCCTTTTCTTTGACTGAACCTTGAACGTTCAACCGGGTCGATGAGACGCCGGTTGCATAACGCTTGCCGGCTTTATTCTGCGGCTTCCGCTTTCGGCATTACGGACACGTATACGCGGCCGTTCGCCTTCGTACGGAAATTCACGTTGCCTGCGGTGAGTGCAAAAATCGTATGGTCCTTGCCGAGGCCAACATTGGCGCCCGGATGCCACTGCGTACCGCGCTGACGCACGATAATGTTGCCCGGAATGACGACTTCGCCACCGAACTTCTTCACGCCAAGGCGCTTGGACTGAGAATCGCGACCGTTACGCGACGAACCGCCAGCTTTTTTATGTGCCATGGGAGTTCTCCTTTACCTTCGAAACCTGATTAGCCGAGAATGTCGGTGATACGGACGACCGTGTGATGCTGGCGATGACCGCGAATACGCTTGGAATTCTGACGGCGACGCTTCTTGAAGGAAATGACCTTCTTGCCACGGTTATGCTCGACAACTTCGGCCTTGACCGTCGCGCCCGAAACAAAGGGTGCGCCGATCTTGGCATCGGCGCCAACGCCGACGACCAGGACTTCGTTGAATTCGACTACTGCACCAGCTTCGGCTTCCAGCTTTTCGATGGTCAGCACGTCGTTGGCGGCCACGCGGTACTGCTTACCGCCGGTCTTGATGACTGCGAACATTTTATATCCTTTCATGTTCGTTCCGGCTCTCTTCTCGATGAGAAGGGCCGTCTTTTTATCAGTCGGTCTTTAGCAGGAGGTCAGGAAAGAGATATCTTTTCAAAACTGATCTGCCGGTGAAATCGCGCGAAAACCACCAGGATTTCTCGCGATCGTCAGGCGCGGACGCATTTCCACACCTGAACGCAGGCGGGCTTACGCGAGCGACAAAAAACTGTCAAGGTAAAAGGATATGAAGACTTGCATTTCGCCCCTTGCCAGCCTGATTTTTCGCCGCTATGAGACAGCCCGCGCACATTGCGCCGACCAGCAAAGCGGAGAGGTGGCTGAGTGGTCGAAAGCACCGCACTCGAAATGCGGCGTGCCTGCGAGGGCACCGTGGGTTCGAATCCCACCCTCTCCGCCATATTCGCCATTGGATCGCGATCTCTGCTAGCCCTGTGAGTTTTTGTCTTTACCGGCTCACTGCTCGCAGAGGATAAACACGCTCGAACATTCGAGAATGTGGCTTGGCAGACAATGAATGGTTTCCCGCACTGTTTTGCTGGACGGATGGCGAAAACCGGCGTGTGTGATCAAGCGAAGCACGGAGGACACACCTTCAAAGGCTGCGCCCGATATCGCATGAGTTTGCAACAGCGAACAGAGCTTACGCTCTTACCTCAAATACCATGTTGAAGGGTGTTTCTGTCGCTCGGTGGAAATGCGTGAATCCTGCATCGAGCGCAACCCTGCGAAGCTGTAATTCGCCGGCCTGTGCGCCAAGCCCAAGTCCGACCTCCTGAGAAAGCGAGGCCGGCGTGCAGATCATCGTTGACGCTCCGTAATAGACACGACCCACCGGGTTGAGATTGTCCTTGAGGTGATCATGCGCGAAGGGTTCAACGATCATCCATGTTCCGCCCGTCGCAAGTGTTTCCCTGACATGCCGCCCTGCACCAACCGGATCTCCCATGTCGTGAAGGCAGTCGAACATCGCAATGAGGTCATAGTCACGACCCGGGAAAGCAGCAGCGGGTGACTGCTCGAAAGTTACCCGATCCGCCACTCCTGCACTCTCGGCGGTCGCTCTTGCCCTCTCGATCGATGGTCCATGGTAGTCGAACCCTATGAACCGCGAGGCCGGATATGCCTGCGCCATCAGAATGGTCGATGCGCCGTGGCCGCATCCGATGTCCGCAACACTGGCCCCAGCCTTGAGTTTTGCCTCTACGCCATTGAGAGCTGGGATCCAGTCGGCAACGAGGTAGCTGTTGTAACCGGGACGGAAAAAACGTTCAGTCCCTCGGAAGAGGCAATTGCTGTGCTCATGCCAACCGACCCCCTTACCCGTTCGAAACGCGTCGGCAATCTTCGGTTCATCCATCCACATGGATTGAACGACTTCGAACGCTCCGACGAAAAAGGCCGGGCTGTTTTCTTCGGCGAAAACCATGGCCTGTTCAGGTGACAGGCTGAAGCGATCCGTTCGCTCGTCGTAGCAGATATAATCGGCAGCAGCCTGGGCACTTAGCCACTCCCTCAGATATCGCTCCTTCACACCTGTTTTAGCCGCCAGTTCAGCCGCCTGGACAGACTCACCATCCGCCATTGCCCTGAAAATACCCACGTGGTCACCCAGCACGACCAGCGCTCCCGTCACGGCTGCACCGACATCACCAACAAGGCGGCTGACCAATGTGTCGAGTTTCTGCATATCCGGTTCACGCATCGAAGCCTCCCAGTTGCAAAGCGCCGATTTAAATTAGCACATCGACACATATAAATCCAATCAAACGCAGTCCATTCAGACTGCTCGGCACGTCTTCGAAAAAGGATTCTGGATCGGCCTTTTATTTCGCAAGATCTGTTACGTTGAGGAATGCGGCAATGAGAGAATTTAATGAAAATTTCGCCCTTTAGGCATGACTTGCGCCGGATCGGTCCCTTGTGGATCTATGGGATCGGAAATTTGCTTAAGGGGCAAGCCAATGGAATGCGCCTTGGGTTTCCACGATCCACCGCCGGAATTGATAGCCTCATCGGATTTTGGGTCTCCGAAACGTCTGGCTTCCTTCTGCAGCAGGCCCAGCATCGGCGTCATATCCTCGATATGTTCGACGACCGTATGAATGACCCCGCTCTGGCTTTGCAGCCTCCCCCGGATCTTCACCAATCGTGCGCCCATGACCACGGAACGATATTTTTCAAAAGTCTTCGGCCAGACAATCGCATTGGCAACACCCGTTTCATCTTCGAGCGTGATGAAGATTACACCTTTTGCCGATCCCGGGCGCTGTCTCACCAGCACGATGCCGCCGATCGTTACCCGCTGGCCATTTTGGATGTTGAGAAGATCAACGCTTGGCACAATGCCCATAGAGCGGAATTCCTCGCGCAGGAAGGAGACCGGATGAGCTTTGAGGGAAAGTGACAGATGACGATAATCTTCGATCACCTCTTCTCCCGGTAGCATCAAGGGCAAGTGAGCCTGAGGCTCCGGTCGAAGATCCGCAGGCCCGGCTATCTCAAACAAGTTAGAATTGTTGAGAGCGGCTTTCACATCCAGCCCCCTCACCGCCCATAATGCCTGACGGCGGCTCAAGCCGATCGAACCGAAACCATCGGCATTGGCAAGCCGCTCGAGGCTGGCCTTATCCAGTCCGGACCGGAGCCAGAGGTCATGAACGCTCCGGTAACCCTCATCGCGATTGGTAGTGAGCTTGTCGCGCATGTCATCTTCGCTCAAACCTTTGACCTGGCGAAAGCCGAGCCTTATTCCGTAGCGGGTCTTGATGACATCCCGCATGCTTGCATGACGCAGGTTTACCCTGGCCGGATCAAATGGTACCGCTTCCAGAGTGTAGTCCCATTCCGAGTGATTGATATCGACCGGAAAAACGCTCACGCCATGTTCACGCGCATCCCGGATCAGCTGCGCCGGGGCATAGAAGCCCATGGGCTGTGAATTCAGCAAAGCTGCACAGAAGACATCCGGATAATAGGTCTTGATCCACGAAGATGCATAGACGAGGAGAGCGAAGGATGCTGCATGACTTTCCGGAAATCCGTATTCGGCAAACCCCTTGATTTGCTCAAAGCACTGCTTCGCGAACTCCTCCCTGTAATCGTTTTTTCGCATGCCCGCGATAAAATCGCGTTCGAATTCACTGACACGTCCCGAACGTTTGAAGGTCGCCATTGATCGACGTAGCTGGTCAGCCTTCTCCGGCGGAAAACCGGCTGCCTTGATGGCGATTTGCATAGCCTGTTCCTGAAAGAGCGGCACGCCCAGCGTCCGTTCCAGAACCTCTTTCAACTCAGGTCGCTCATAGGGGATTTCTTTGCCGGCATTCCTCATCTCTCGGCGCTTCAGGTAAGGATGAACCATGTTACCCTGAATAGGACCGGGTCGAACGATCGCAACCTCGACGACAAGATCGTAGAATTTTTCGGGCCTGAGCCTGGGCAGCATGCTCATCTGCGCCCGGCTTTCGATCTGAAAGACACCGATCGTATCGGCCCTGCAGATCATTCGGTAAACATTTGGATCTTCGCCTTTTTGCAGAAGGCCCGCCAACGTTTCTTCACGATCGTAATGGTACTGCAAAAGCTCGAAAGCTTTTTTCAAACAGGTCAGCATGCCCAGTGCCAAGACATCGATCTTCAGAAGCTTCAGCGTATCGAGATCGTCCTTATCCCATTCGATCATGTAGCGGCCCGGCATTGCCGTTTTCATGATCGGCACCACCTCGTCGAGCCTGTCGCGGGTAATGAGAAAACCGCCGACATGCTGGGTCAGATGTCGCGGGAAGCCCATCAGTTCCCGTGCATGGGCAATGACCTTCTTCGTCAGGGGATCTTTGACATCGAGACCGGCTACCTTGGCGTCCCGCTCCGATAGCCCGTCCTCCGACCAGCCCCAGACCGTACTCGAAAGTGCGGCCTGAACATCTTCCGACAATCCGAAGGCCTTGGCGACCTCGCGGCCGGCCATTCTGGTCCGGTAACTCGTCACCGCAGCGGTCAGCCCGGCATGACGATAACCGTAATGGCTGTAGATATACTGGATGACCTCTTCGCGCCGACCATGCTCGAAGTCGACATCGATATCCGGCGGCTCGTTCCGCTCGGTTGAAATGAAGCGTTCAAAAAGCAGGGAAGTGATAGTCGGGTCAACTTCCGTGATCTCCAGACAGTAACAGACCGTGGAATTGGCGGCAGACCCCCGCCCCTGACACAGGATTTTCAGCTCATAACGCGCATGCCACACGATATGGCGGACAGTCAGGAAATAGGGTTCGTATTTCATCTCCTTGATGAGATCGAGTTCGTAACGGATCTGCCCGGAAACCTTTTCCGGTATCTTCTGCCCGTAACGGCGCGTTGCGCCCTCCCATGTCAGCCGCTCGAGCGTTTCCGAAACGGTTTCTCCCGGCACGCTTTCGTCAGGATAATTATGCTCCAGTGCCTTGAGTGAGAAACTAAGCTGGCCGAAAAATATAGCCGTGTTCTCCACCGCATCCGGATAGGCATGGAAGAGCCGCGCCATCTCGTATGCCGGCTTGAGATGCCGATCTCCATGCGGAGCAAGCCGAAAGCCCGCTTCCTGTATCGTCACATGATGACGAATTGCGGTCACCACATCCGCCAACGAGCGCCGATAGGAGAGGCTAAAGATCGGGAGGTTTGTCGCAATCAGCGGCACGCGGTTTTGCCGCGCGATCCGGGAAAAGGCAGCAAAAACGAAGGGATCGCGCCCGTCATAGGTTGGCGACAAAGCAAGGTAGATATTCTTGCGGAATCTTTTCCGATACGAACCAAGCCGCTCATCGAGATCCGCCAGATAGACCTTGTCTTCGGCGCGGGAAAAATCCGGCACGACCGCCAGCATCATCTCGTCACACCATTCCAGAAGATCCCATTCTTCCAGAATGCAGGCCCCCTTCTGCGCTCTCAGATTGCCGGTACTGAGGAGCCGGCAAAGATTGGCCCAGCCCTTCCGGTTCTTCGGATAGGCAAGAATATCCGGCGTAGCGTCTGCAAAACCTAGCCTGGTGCCGGGTTGAAACCGGCAGGGTTCGATGGCTTCGTCCTCAGCAACATCCCTGCCCTTTTCTTTCTGCCGCTCGAAAACTGCGGTCAGCTCCTTGAACTGGTTATAGGCTCGCACCACGCCGGCAACGGAATTGCGATCGGCAATTCCCAATCCGGAAAGGCCAAGCACGCTGGCGGACACGATCATCTCTTCAGGCCTCGCCGCCCCTTCAAGAAAGGAGAAATTCGTCTTGGCGCCGATCTCGAAAAATCTGGGTTCATCATCCATCATGCGAAGACCCCATGGATACGCCATGTCGGAGGCGGATCATCCCCGTAACGACCAAGCCGAAAAACCCAGAAAAGCCGTCCCAATTCGCTTTCGAGACGAAAATAATCGCGCTCCTTTGCGTTCTCGTCGTCGATCCACCATTCCGGTGAGATCCGCTCCGGCCCCTCGGCTCGGGTGACAATGTGCATCACATGCCGCCAGCGGAATTGCTGCGGCGGACCATCCGGGACAAGAGCGGCAAAAGCTTCGACCGGCTCTGGACTGCGCAAAAGCCGCAAGGGACGATCGGCCCGCGGCAGGAATTGCAGGTTTTCGCTGCACTGAGGCTGCCTTTCCAGTTCTGCAATCGCCGGAAGGAAGATTTCGGCACGTTCCGGAATGTGGCTTTGTTGATGCTGATAGACTTGGAGACAACCTGCGCCGAACCGGGCGGAAACCCTGTCGATGAAATCCGCAAGCGATGTCTCCCGCCACTCCTCTCCTGAAAAATCCGCTTGAAGCGCATCGAAAACATCATGTTGCAACACGTTGAGGCGCAACAGTTCGAAGCCGAAACCTGCATCCAGATCGTCATGAATGGCATTGAGGCGCTCTGAAAACAGGCCGGAAATCCGCTTCGGATCTCTCAACGGGCGCGAAGCGCCTGCCGAAATCCGAAACACGCGCCCGTCGACGCGGAAGAGAACAAGTTCGAACACCTTGCCGCCGGCACCGCGATTTTCCAGGCGCAATTTGAGAGAGGATGCAATCTCGGCTGTCATCCCGAGAATATCCTCCTCCGTCTGGATCGGCTCACCCAACCGGCGCTCGGCGGAAAGCGGCGCCACCGGGCGTCGTGGCGATATAGCTTCCTCGTTCGTTCCAAGTGCCTGATCGAGCCGCATCAGCAACTGCGCACCAAACCGGCGGGCAAGCGGCGCCCTTGGCATGGACATAAGATTTGCAACGCGTTTCAGACCAAGCTTCAAAAGTGAAGCAACCGTTTTTTCATCGAGACGAAGCGCGTGCACGGGCAAGGCGCCCAGCGCGGACGCCATACCCTCCCTTGCGATCACTCCGCCGTGCCCAAACCGGCTGATCGCGCTGGACAGGCCCGGCGTGCTCGAAATCGATTCACGCACGTCGAAACCCATCTGAAAAAGCCGGGCAAGAATATCTCGAAGGATCGCATCCTCTCCTCCGAAAAGATGGGTGCAGCCGGTAATATCGAGGAAGAGCCCGTCCTTTCCGTCCAGGGCAACAAGCGGTGTGTAACGATCGCACCAATCGGCAATCGCTTCCAGAAGGGCAAAATCGGCTCTTTCATCCTCGTCGAAGACATCGATGTCTGGATACATGGCCCGCGCTTCGGCAAGCCCCTGCCCTCGCTTCAGGCTGCGTGTCCGCGCCACTTCATCGATTGCAACCAGCCGCAATGCGTTATCGCGCCTGCCGGCACAGATGATCGGAGGATGGTCAGGACGCTCTTTCGAACGCCACGACATCCCCCAGAGCTTTCTGGCGATCCTGTCGGTCGGCAGATACCGAAAGTGAAGCGCCAGAATGCGCTGGCCACTTGTGGAAAGAAGATTTGCCTGGATTTCGGGCGAGTTGAAATTGGCGGTCATGAAGGTTCCACTCCAGACGAAAGCTGAGAGGGGCCGGATTTCGGCTCTTCTCCAGGGTGATGTTGAAAACTGGATGCCCGATGCTGCCGCTAAGCATGCTGCCATCCGAGAGGGGTCGCTCCAGAGCCGGAGCCGGCTCGACAAGAAGACGCACGGAAGCACTGCTGGCCTCCTCGCCCCCTGCATGCCGCAACAGGAAAAGCGGCCGCCCTGCCGCCTTTGCCCGGAGACTGAGCCTTCGGCTTTCAGCCAAGCCAAAGGATTTGGGATTTGCATGAACTTCAAGGATCGTCGCTATAAACGCCTTGCTTTCAAGCGCGCCTTCCGCAAGCCACAGGGCATCCTCCAGCCTGCGAGGCGATGCATGAAATATCGTCCGGGAATCGATGCCGAACTGCTTGATGCCTCTGGCATAAGGAATACCCATTTCGCCAGCGGTAAACCCGTCGGCAATCCATAACATCGGACCTGTAGGGGCTTTGCGCGCCTTCATCAGCCCGACAAGCGAAAGGGAAAAACCGGTTGCCGCGCCGGCATCGGAGAATGATCCGGAACGGATTTCGGTAATGCAATCGAGCGGCAGACCGCCGCTCAGCGCATCATCGAGAACCGGGATCCCGAAGAACAATCGCTCTTCAACACTCGATTGGGCGGCAAAATTCTCCATCTTCGCCGCCGCCATTGCCGGCAGGCTTCTGCCTTCCAATCTGGCGATCTGTTCGCGCAGGGCAAATAACTTCTCCTGCGCCGCGGCTGTATGGGCCATGGCGTCAGCTCTCCATCTTAAATGTTCACTTTATGTTCTTATAGATTCCAGAGCCCGGCAGGAGAGTCAATCATCACCGGACAGGAATCTTTTCCTCATTTGCTATAGCGATGATTCTTATCTCGAAAAAAAGGATCATCGGCCTTATATGTCTCTCACAAAGGGAGAACCAATGGCTCGCATTGACCAAACAGACGACTGGCAGGATCGCCATGCGCCAACGATAAGCACGTTCGAGTCGCTTGCGATCGATGCCTATGGTCATCTTCCGGAAGAATTCAGGGCCCTCACCACCAATCTCACCATTGAGATCGAAGATTTCCCGGACGATGACGTTTTCGAGGACATGGCGCTGGAAACGCCGTTCGATTTGCTTGGCCTTTTCGAAGGGCGTGGAATTTCCGAACGGTTTACCGTGGAAACGGGAGAGCTTCCAAACCGGATCCGGCTCTACCGCCGCCCGATCCTGGACTACTGGGCTGAAAACGAGGAAACCCTGGGTGATATCATCACCCATGTGCTGATCCATGAAATCGGCCACCACTTCGGTCTGAGCGACGAAGACATGGAGCGGATCGAGGCCAGCGCCGAGAATGCCACCCAGCGCTGACCCGCGGCATCCTATTGTTCGCCGAGCTTTATATCCGGATGATAATCCTTGCCCTCTACGGTCTTCGTCACCGCCTGACCGCACTGCATGATCCCCGTTGCAGCGTTGAAGGCATAGGTCGGCGAACCGTAAAGTTCCCATCCCTTGTTCAGGGCAGCCGTTACCTTGTGGCAGAATGAGGCATCGTCCGGAGCGGTCAGCAGTCGATAAAGTTTCATTGGGACTTCTTTCTTGCAAAAATCATGGCGGCCTGCGCCAGAAGTGTCTTAGCCTCCTCGAAGTGAAGGCGCTCGATCATTTTTCCATCAAGGTTGATAACGTTGAGGCCTTGCGCCTCCGGCCTTTCGAAAGCCGAAACGATCGCCTCCGCTTGGGCGATGGCCTGCGGATCCGGCCCGAAATGCCGGTTGGCAATGTCGATCTGCGCCGGGTGAATGAGCATTTTTCCTGAAAAGCCCATTGCCCTGCCCTGCGCACATTCGGTGGCAAAACCGGCATCGTCCCTGAAATCGTTGAACACGCTGTCGATCACATCGACGCCATAGGCACGGCCGGCAAGCACGATCTGCATCAGCCATGGCACGAGATAAGCCCGCCCCGGCTGAGGCAGAACCCCGGTCTCCTTACGCAGGTCATTCGAGCCGACCACAAGACATTTCGGGCCGTTCTCGGCCACCGCAATCGACGCGGCATTCAGAACACCTTTCGGGGTCTCGATCATCGCCCACAAAGCGATCGATCTCGCCGGAGCAAACCGGGTAAGCATATCGCCCACCGCAGCGATTTCGTCGGTATGTTCGACCTTGGGAAGAGCAACCGCATCCGGCAGGATCTGCGCAACCAGTTTCAGATCATCCTCCCCGAACCCGCTTTCGAGCGGATTGATGCGGACGATCCGTTCCTGTTGCGACTGGCATTGTTGCGAGAAAGCATTCGCGAGATTGTCGCGTGCTTCCGCCTTTTTCTCGGGCGCAACGGAATCTTCGAGGTCGTAGATCACGCCATCGCAATCAAGGCCCGGCGCTTTTTCCAAGGCACGCTTATTGTCGGCAGGAACGCTGAGAAGCGAACGACGAACCGGCGCAATATGATTTTTCAAGAACTCCATCGCCTTCTTTTGCCAATATTTTGCGATCCCGGCAATCAAACCCGCATGAGCCTCTTGCAAGCCGGGATGACAAGGCCCACATTTTCACACGAAGAAAGGTTTGGACATGCAAAACATTCGGTCCTTTTTCGTTATCGTCACGGCAATTGCCCTCCTCGCTGCAGCAGCTCTTTTGACTGCATCGCTGACGATTGCATTCATGGGAACGCTTGCCATTCTTTCCATAGGAAAGATGCTCTCGAACAAACTGAAACCTGTGCCGGTTCGTGCCAAGAGCAGGCAGAGTGAGATGCGCGTCTGGAACGACGGTCGCGGTACCATCATCGACATGTAAGTCCTTAAATCAGCCGGTCATGGGGCGCCGCCGAACGGCGTACCGATTGGTACTGAATCGGACTTCAAATTCTCCTGAAAATACTTTATGGCAGCGCTATAAAGTCTTCGTGGAGGCCGATCATGGAAAAATTCGAAAAGCTGACGGGCGTTGCCGCCCCCCTTCCGGTTGTCAATGTCGACACCGACATGATCATTCCGAAGGACTATCTAAAGACGATCAAGCGCACTGGTCTTGGAAAGGGCCTGTTCGCCGAGGCTCGTTATCGCGAGGATGGTTCCGAGAACCCTGATTTCGTATTGAATAAACCGGCTTATCGCGATGCCAAAATCATCGTTGCCGGCGACAATTTCGGCTGTGGTTCGTCCCGCGAACACGCTCCCTGGGCATTGCTGGATTTCGGCATCCGCTGCGTGATTTCCACCAGCTTCGCCGATATTTTCTATAATAACTGTTTCAAGAACGGCATCCTGCCGATCGTCGTCAGCCCCGAAGATCTGGAAAAGCTGATGGATGACGCAGAGCGTGGCTCGAATGCCATCCTGACGGTCGATCTCGAAGCCCAGGAAATCACCGGCCCGGATGGTGGCCGTCTTCATTTCGATATCGACGCCGGTCGTCGCCAGATCCTTCTCGAAGGACTGGATGACATTGCCTCGACGCTGAAAAGCGATGCTGCAATCGCGAGCTTCGAGACGAAGAACCGCAACGATCGTCCTTGGCTCTAATGGATAAGGCCCCTTGTCCTGCGGCAGGCTCGGATAAGGGGGGTTCCAGGCGCAGCAATGCTGCGTGAGGGATTGTGAGCCTGCAGAACCTGCAAGGACAGCAGACGAATGGCAAAGAACCTCTTCCTTCTTCCCGGTGACGGTATCGGCCCTGAAGCCATGGGCGAAGTGCGCAAGATCATCGCCTACATGAACGATGCAATGAAGGCCGATTTCTCGCTCGACGAAGGCCTTGTTGGCGGTAGCGCCTATGATGCACACGGTGTTGCTATTTCCGAAGAGGACATGGCCAAGGCAATGGCGGCGGATGCCGTTCTGTTCGGTGCCGTCGGCGGCCCGAAATGGGATACGGTTCCCTATGAGGTTCGCCCCGAAGCCGGCCTCCTGCGTCTGCGCAAGGATATGGAGCTTTTCGCCAACTTGCGCCCGGCAATCTGCTACCCGGCACTGGCCTCCGCTTCGTCGCTGAAACCGGAACTCGTCGAAGGCCTCGACATCCTCATCGTTCGCGAGCTGACCGGCGGCGTTTATTTCGGTGAGCCGAAAGAAATCATCGATCTCGGCAACGGCCAGAAACGCGGTATCGACACCCAGATTTACGACACTTACGAGATCGAACGTATCGCCGGTGTTGCCTTCGAGCTTGCCCGCACGCGCAAGAATACCGTTTGCTCGATGGAAAAGCGCAATGTCATGAAGTCCGGCGTTCTGTGGAACCAGGTCGTGACCGAAACCCACAAGCGCTCCTATTCGGACGTCAAGCTGGAGCATATGCTGGCCGATGCCGGCGGCATGCAGCTCGTGCGCGCGCCAAAACAGTTTGACGTCATCGTCACCGACAATCTCTTCGGCGACATGCTGTCGGATGTGGCCGCCATGCTGACCGGTTCGCTCGGCATGCTGCCTTCCGCCTCGCTTGGTGCAGCAGATGCCAAGACCGGCCAGCGCAAGGCCATGTATGAACCCGTGCACGGTTCGGCACCGGACATCGCCGGAAAGGGAATTGCGAACCCGATCGCGATGATCGCCTCCTTCGCCATGTGCCTGCGTTATTCGTTCAACATGATTGCGGAAGCCGATCATCTCGAAAAGGCGATCGCCACGGTTCTCGACAAGGGCATCCGCACCGGAGACATCATGGGGGAAGGTTGCCGCCAGGTCGGCACGACCGAGATGGGCGATGCCATTCTCAAGGAATTCCAGGCTCTTTCTGCCTGAACGGGCGAAATACAACTGGAAAGGGCCCGGCACATCGTGCCGGGCCTTTTTTCTGTCTGGTGGCCTCAATTCGCGAGATCGACGTCCCGTTTCTCGCGGACGAACAGGACGCCGATAACGACCGTCAAGAGCGCGAAGATAACCGGATACCAAAGACCTGCGAAGATATCGCCGGTAGAGGCGACGATCGCAAAGGAGGTGGCCGGCAGCAGGCCACCGAACCAGCCGTTACCAATGTGGTAAGGCAGCGACATCGCCGTATAGCGGATGCGGGTCGGGAAGAACTCGACAAGTGCAGCAGCGATCGGGCCGTAGACGATGGTCACGTAGATGACCATGACCGTCAGGATTGCGATGATTTTCAGCGACTGACCGTTGGCAAGCGCAGCGAAGAACCCGTCGACCTTGACCTTTGCCGGGTCATTGGCTGCCGGATAGCCGGCCGCCACCATGGCAGGACCGAGCGCTGCACTGAAAGCCGGAGCATCCGCGAAGACGATCGGGGTACCGCCGTTGATGATGAGCTGGGCCGGCGAACCGGCAGGTGCGCTCACCTGCGTATAGCGGAAGGCCTGCTGCGACATGGTTCGGCGCATCACGTCGCAAGGTGTCGTGAAGGTGCGAATCCCGACCGGGTCGAACAGCGAGCCGCAAGTAGCGGGATCAGCCGATACCTCTGCCTTCACTGTCTCGATAGCGTTGGCATAGGTCGGATTGGCAGCCGTTGTTAGCGCACTGAACAGCGGAAAGTAAGTCGCTGCCGCAAGGATGCAGCCCGCCAGGATCACCGGTTTGCGTCCGATCCGGTCAGAGAGCGAACCGAACACCAGGAAGAAGGGGGTAGCGATGATCAGCGCCCAGGCGATCAGCACGTTGGCAGTGAGAAGATCGACCTTCAGCACGGTCTGCAGGAAGAACAGGGCATAGAACTGCCCCGTATACCAGACGACCGCCTGACCGATCACGAGGCCGAACAGCGCGATTAGCACGATCTTGCCGTTGTTCCAGGTGCCGAAAGCTTCAGAAAGCGGCGCCTTCGACTGGGTTCCTTCTTCCTTCATCTTTTTGAAGAGCGGTGATTCATGCATCTGCAGACGAATGTAGATCGAGATGATCAGCAGGATGATCGACAGGAGGAAGGGAATGCGCCATCCGCCCTGAAGGCCGAACAAGATCGGCTGCGTCGTCTGGAATGCCTCCTCACCGAGATTCATGCGCAAGGTCACGATCACGAACAGTGACAGAAGCAGGCCCAATGTGGCCGTGGTCTGGATCCAGGCAGTGTAGAAACCGCGCCTGTTGCGCGGCGAATGCTCGGCAACATAGACCACCGCACCGCCATATTCGCCACCCAGCGCCAGGCCTTGAGCCATGCGAAGCAGCACAAGAATGATGGGGGCAATGACACCGATCTGGTCATAGCTCGGCAGAAGACCGACAGCGAAGGTCGATAGGCCCATGATCAGGATGGTGAGAAGAAATGTGTATTTTCGGCCAACCAGGTCACCGAGGCGACCGAAGACCAGGGCGCCGAACGGCCGGACCAGGAAGCCTGCGGCAAATGTCAGGAGTGCGAAAATCGCCTGCGTCGCCGGTGGGAATTGCGAGAAGAACTGCTTGCCGATAATCGCAGCCAGCGTTCCGTAAAGATAGAAATCGTACCACTCGAACACAGTACCGAGCGAGGAGGCGATGATCACCTTCCTCTCTTCGGGCGTCATCGGCTTTGTTCTGCTATCAGCCGCCGTTGCGACATTTGCCATTGTCGTCCTCCCACAAGGTGAAACCACGCGCCCTAGTAACTGTTTTGGCCTTTCCTCCTTTGCCAAAACAACCGTAACGCGATGCTCTCAGATTGACAGAAATCAGGACATCCGGTGAGTGATGCTTTGGGATTATGACTTTCGTCTAAAGAGCGGCTTTCAAGCGAGGCCGCATGGATGCTCCACGCAGCTTGACTCCATTCCAAAATGTTCTAAACACATGCGCGAACGGGAAAACGCCCAAATGATCGCCTGCGACTTTGACATCGCTGCATCTTGCCTGCCGGCTGATCAAGCCGGACAGCGTTTTTTCGCTTTCTCCAAAACCATGGCCAAAACGACGACGAAAACCGTCTGACGTCTCTGGCCGCCGCTCTCTCCCCGGTAAGGCCGGGGACAAGGAACACCGTGCCAAATGGCTCGGCTTCCCCCTCACAAGACCGAGGAGAGACAGAAAGAGAGCATAGACATGGGTTTCAAGATTGCAGTCGCCGGTGCTACCGGCAATGTCGGCCGGGAAATGCTGAACATCCTGGCAGAGCGCGGCTTTCCGGCTTCTGAGGTTGTTGCGCTGGCTTCTGCCCGTTCACAGGGCACCGAGGTCTCCTTCGGCGACAAGACGCTCAAGGTTTCCAACCTGGAAAACTACGATTTTTCGACGACCGACATCTGCCTGATGTCCGCTGGCGGCGATGTTTCCAAGAAGTGGTCGCCGAAGATCGGAGCGCAGGGCTGCGTCGTCATCGATAACTCGTCCGCATGGCGTTATGATGCCGAAGTGCCGCTCATCGTTCCAGAAGTAAACCCGGATGCGGTCTCTGGCTTCACCAAGAAGAACATCATCGCAAACCCGAATTGCTCGACTGCCCAGCTCGTCGTGGCACTGAAGCCGCTGCATGATTTCGCCAAGATCAAGCGCGTCGTCGTTTCCACCTACCAGTCGGTCTCCGGTGCCGGCAAGGAAGGCATGGACGAACTCTTCACCCAGACACGTGCCGTCTTCGTCGCCGATCCGATCGAATCGAAGAAGTTCACCAAGCGCATCGCCTTCAACGTCATCCCGCATATCGATGTCTTCATGGAAGATGGATATACGAAGGAAGAGTGGAAGGTTCTCGCTGAAACCAAGAAGATGCTCGATCCGAAGATCAAGGTAACCTGCACCGCAGTTCGCGTTCCGGTCTTCATCGGTCACTCCGAATCGGTCAACATCGAGTTCGAAAACGAGATCACTGCCGATCAGGCGCGTGACATCCTGCGCGAAGCACCAGGCTGCCTCGTCATCGACAAGCATGAGAATGGTGGCTACATCACACCGGTCGAATCCGCCGGCGAAGATGCGACCTACATCTCCCGTATTCGCGAGGATGCAACGGTTGAGAACGGCCTCAACATCTGGGTCGTCTCCGATAACCTGCGCAAGGGCGCTGCCTTGAACGCCATCCAGATCGCAGAATTGCTGGTCAACCGTGGCCTCATCAAGCCGCGCCAGGCTGCAGCCTGAAAAATCAGAAATTGTTAAGCATATCGATTTAGAAAATCCCGCCATTGGGCGGGGTTTTCTTTTCGTAAGGATGTCCTCACGAACTATTCATGGTGCCGGGGCGGTGTTTTCTTGCAACCGGCCGCGTTTGCAATGAATAGTGGGGTAGGGATGCACCGCCGCTGAACGGCAAACACGGATTAAAGCATGAAAAAGCTTCTACTCGCAGGACTGGCCTTCACTACATTGGCTATTGCAGGCCCAGCTGCTGCGCAGCAATGCGGCAATGATTCATCCGGCTTCGATCGCTGGGTGCAGGATTTCAAGAGCGTTGCTCCTTCAAACGGTATCAGCCCGGCTGTGCTTGATCGTGCATTCGCCAACGTTTCCTACAATCGCCCGACCATCAGCGCCGATCGCGGCCAGAAGAGCTTCAAGCTTTCCTTCGACGAATTCCTGAAAAAGCGTGGCGCCACGACCATCATCTCGCAAGGCAAGAAGATGAAGGCGGCCAATGCGGCGCTCTTCGACCGCCTCGAGCGCCGTTATGGCGTGCCCGCCGGTCCGATCATCGCCATCTGGGGCATGGAAACCGGCTTTGGCCGTTTCATGGGCAACCAGCACACACTGTCCGCCGTGGCAACGCTTGCATATGATTGCCGTCGCTCGGATTATTTCACCGAACAGCTCTATGCTGCGCTCAAGCTTGTCGCCCGCGGCGATCTGAGCACGACCGCCAAGGGCGCCGCCCATGGCGAAATCGGCCAGACCCAGTTCCTTCCACTCAGCGTCATTCGTTACGGTGCCGATGGTGATGGCGACGGCCATATCGATATGGTTGGCTCGCGTGCCGATGCGCTTGCATCCACCGCGAACTTCCTGAAGGGCCATGGCTGGGTGAACGGCGCCGGCTACCAGCCAGGCGAACCGAGCTTCGTAGCCATCCAGGGCTGGAATGCAGCAACGGTCTATCAGCGCGCCATTGCCTATATGGGCGCGCAGATCGACGGTAAATAAGCGTCAGGGGGCTGGCGCTTCGTCCTCCTGGGGGGGCGCCAGTTCTACTTCGAGATCCGGGCGCATGAAGTCGCCCTTCTCATTCATCACCCAAAGTTCTCCACTCGATATGTCGAACCAGGCGCCGTGAACCGAGAGTTCACCCTTTTCGGTCAACGTCTTGATGAACGGGAAACTCGCCAGATTGGCGATCGAATTGCGGATGGAGACCCGCTCGAGCGCCGTCTGACGCTCCGACGCCGTCATCAGGTCATTACTCTGGATCTGTGAGGCCGCGGGCCTGACAAGCCCGATCCACTTGCCTATGAAATCGCCGGGTGAAAGCGGCTCAAGCGTTGGATCTAGTGCCGCCTGGATACCGCCGCAGCGACCATGGCCCATGACCACGATATCGCGGATCTTCAGAACCTGAATGGCGTATTCGAGCGCCGCAGACGTGCCATGAAACTGGCTGTCCGGCTCATAGGGCGGCACCATGTTGGCGATGTTGCGAACCACGAAAAGCTCACCCGGACCACAGTCGAAAATCGTCTCCGGTGCGGCGCGGGAATCACAACAGGCAATCAGCAGCGTGTGAGGCTTCTGCCCGTTTTCGGCAAGAACACGGTAACGCTCGCGCTCATCGGTATAGCGTCCGCTCATGAAGTTGCGGTAACCCGCAAGCAGTTTGGCTGGGAAATAGGTCATGAGGGCTACGAATATTATGCCTTTGAAACAAGATCAACGGCCCGTTACGCGCAATCCGGTTCCTTACTCGCTTTGGCCTCATAGGCTTTTGAATTGGCCCTATCTGCAGATCCTATGAGGATATCAGGCGATGAAGGGCTATATTCATGATCATATGCTGAAAAAATCGATTTTATTGTCGTGGCAACAATTCTTTGCCAATTCCTGTCAAGATTGATGAGCAAAACAGTGCTAATTGCTCCGAAGTGGACGGATTCGCGCCGTTCCCTGCAGCATTCAGCCAGAAAAGGGAGAGATCATGGTCTGGAAGAATAGCCCCAAGCGCAGCAAGCAGATGGATGGGGCGCGATCATTCGCGAGCAAGGCCGGCAAGGACTTTCTCGATCCAGCCATTCTGTTCGGGCGCGCAAGCGACGATGATCTTTCAAGCTACACTCCGGAAATGCTCGGGATTGCCGCAGCGCACGCTGCAGCCCGCGTCAAGGCGTGGAACCGCGTCCGTGCCGATATCACAGTCACCCAGATACCCGGTGTCGAACCAGACGGGATACCCGTCTGGGTTTTGACAGTGATCGACCGGAACATGCCGTTCCTGTTCGATTCCGTCATGGGCGAGGTAACGGCCAGCCATCGTGGCCTCGTCATGGCCGTTCACCCGATCTTGACGATCGAACCGGGCAAGGAGCCGGTGCTGCGCAGCAATGACGAGCCGACCGACCCAGCACATCAGGTCAGCCTCATCCAGCTCCATATCGCTCAGTTGAACGAGGAACAGGCCAATCTTCTGATCGAGCGCATCCGCTTCATCCTCGATCAGGTGCATCTGTCGATCACCGACTGGTCCGCCATGCTCGACACTATGGATGGCGCCGCCAAGCAGCTTTTGAATGCCAAGCCCCGCAAGGGCGCCAATCGCGAAGAGGCACTGGCCTTCCTCGATTGGCTGCGTGACGACAATTTCACCTTCCTCGGCATGCGCGAATACGTCTATTCCGGCAAGGGATCCAAGGCGACCGTGGAACGCGGCAAGGGCAGGGGCCTCGGCATTCTGTCCGATCCGGACGTTCTGGTTCTGCGCCAGGGCAAGGACCAGGTAACGACCACGCCGGAGATTCTCGAATTCCTCGATGGGCCGCAATTCCTCATCGTCACCAAGGCGAATGTGAAATCCGTTGTCCATCGACGCGCCTATATGGACTATATCGGCGTCAAGCGGTTTGACGAAAACGGTCATGTCGTCGGCGAACTGCGGATCGTCGGCCTTTTCACCGCAACCGCCTATACCCAATCCGTCCGGGAAGTTCCGTTGCTGCGCGAAAAGGTCGAGGACATCGATCGGCATTTCGGTTTCGACCCCTACAGCCATTCCGGCCGCATGCTGGAAAACACTCTCGAATCCTACCCGCGCGATGATCTCTTCCAGATCGATACCGATCTTCTGGCGAAATTCTGCGAACAAATCATGGAATTGAGCGAGAGGCCGCGCGTGCGCACGCTTGCTCGTATCGACCATTTCGACCGCTTCGTCTCGACGATCGTTTACGTGCCGCGCGAGGACTATAATTCGCTGGTCCGGGAAAAGGTCGGCGCCTATCTGGCGCGCGTATTTGAGGGTCATGTATCGGCCTATTACCCCGCCTTCCCCGAAGGTGGTGTGGCGCGCGTCCACTTCATCATCGGACGCCGCGGCGGCAAGACGCCCCGTATAAGCCAGGCAAAGCTCGAGGAAGCGATCCGGCTGATCTCCACGCCCTGGGAAGAGCAGTTCTCGCTTCTGGCCGAAAACGGCCCCCGGCTTTCTGTAACCAATGCCTTCCAGGAAGCCTTCACGCCGGAAGAAACCTTTGCCGACCTGCCGGATATCGCCGCCTGCGCTTCCGGCGAAACCATCCGTATCGAATTCTACAAGCGCCCGACCGATGAGGCCAACAGCGTCTCGCTAAAAATCTTCCACGGCGATCACCACCTGTCGCTGTCGCGCCGTGTACCGCTTCTGGAAAACCTCGGCTTCCGGGTTGTGAGCGAGCAGACCTTCGAAATCCACGTCGGTCCGGACGCCAAACTGATCGTCCTGCATGACATGGAACTGCAGCTCCGCGATGGACGCGAGATCGACCTTTCGCAGGAAGGCCCGCTTCTTGAAGAGGCGTTTCTTCTGGCATTCGAGGGATCGGTCGACAATGACGGCTTCAACCGTCTTGTTCTGCTGGCCGGCCTCTCTGCCCGCGAAACCACGGTTCTGCGCGCCTATGCCCGCTATCTGCGACAGACCGGCATCGTTTATTCCCAGGCCTACATCGCCGATACGCTGGTCAAATATCCTGAAGCGGCAGCCACCATCTTCAAGCTTTTCCAGACCAGTTTCGACCCGGATCTCGCTGAAAAGGCGCGGACGAAGAAGCTGGTACAGCTTCATGGCGCCATCGAGATCAGCCTTTCGGCCGTGCCCAGCCTCGACGAGGACCGCACGCTGCGGCGCTTCGTCAACGCCATCGATTCGACGCTGCGCACCAACTATTTCCAGCGCGATGAAAACGGCGCACCAAAGAGAATGCTGGCCTTCAAGTTCGATCCCGAGCTTCTCGACGGCCTGCCGCAGCCTCGTCCCTTCCGCGAAATGTTCGCTTACGGCACCGAGGTCGAAGGCGTGCACCTGCGCTTCGGCAAGGTTGCTCGCGGCGGCCTGCGCTGGTCGGATCGTGGCGAGGATTACCGGACCGAAGTGCTTGGCCTGGTCAAGGCGCAACAGGTGAAGAACGCCGTCATCGTGCCGGTCGGCGCCAAGGGCGGTTTCTTCCCGAAAATGCTGCCCGCCGGTGGCTCGCGTGACGAAGTCTTCAATGCCGGCAAGGAAGCCTACAAGACCTATATCCGCACGCTTCTGTCGATCACCGATAACATCGTCGAAGGCGAGATCGTCGGACCGAAGGACACGATCCGCATCGATGGTGACGACCCCTATTTTGTCGTCGCCGCCGACAAGGGCACCGCAACCTTCTCCGACACCGCCAATGGGCTGGCGCAGGAAGCCGGCTTCTGGCTGGACGATGCATTCGCCTCCGGCGGATCGGCAGGTTACGATCACAAGAAGATGGGCATTACCGCCCGCGGTGCATGGGAAGCCGTCAAGCGGCATTTCCGTGAAATGGACGTCGACATCCAGACGACCCCCTTCAACGTCGTCGGCGTTGGCGACATGTCCGGTGACGTCTTCGGCAACGGCATGCTGCTCTCGCCAAAGATCCGCCTGATCGCCGCCTTCGATCACCGCGATATCTTCATCGATCCGGATCCGGATACACAAAAATCCTTCAAGGAGCGCAGTCGCATGTTCGCCCTGCCGCGCTCCAGCTGGCAGGATTATGATCGCAGCACGCTGTCCGATGGCGCGATGATCATCTCCCGCTCAGAAAAATCGGTAAAGCTGACCAAACAGGCGGCATCGGCGATCGGCCTCGACAAGACGACGGCCACGCCGTTCGAGATCATGACGGCGATCCTCAAGAGCGAAGCCGATCTCCTCTGGTTCGGCGGCATCGGCACCTATATCAGAGCGGCAGCCGAGACGGATACGGAAGTCGGCGATCGCGCCAATGACCCGATCCGCGTCACGGCGGGTGAAGTGCGCGCCAAGGTGATCGGCGAGGGCGCCAATCTCGGCGTCACCCAGAAGGGCCGCATTGCCTATTCGCTGGCGGGCGGGCGCTGCAATTCCGACGCGATCGACAATTCCGCCGGCGTCAATTCATCCGACGTCGAGGTCAACATCAAGATCGCGCTCAATGCCGCCATGCAGGACGCTCGCCTGCCGCGTGACAAGCGCAACAAGCTTCTGGCATCTATGACCGATGAAGTGGCGGAACTGGTTCTTCGCAACAACTACCTCCAGCCTCTGTCGATCTCACTGATCGAACGCAGAGGCATCGGCAACCGCGAACAGCTCTCCCGCCTGATGTCAGTGCTGGAAGGGCAGGGTAAGCTCAACCGCAAGGTCGAAACCCTGCCGGACGATGCGGAGCTGGCCGAGCGTTATGCGGCAGGCAAGCCGCTCTCCCGCCCGGAAATCGGCGTTCTGCTCTCCTATTCGAAGATCGTTCTCTTCGATGCGCTTCTCGAAAGCGTAATTCCTGACGACCCGTATTTTGCGGCGATTCTCAAGGCCTATTTCCCGGCCAAGATGCAGAAGCCATATGCCGGCGATATCGAAAACCATCGCCTGCATCGCGAAATCGTCGCGACCGCACTTGCAAACGAAGCGGTAAACCGCGGCGGTCCCGGCTTCATCCAGATGATGAGCGACATGACCGGCGCAACCGCAGCGAATGTCGTCAAGGCGATCTTCCTGATCCGAGACGGCTTCGACCTGCCGCGCCTCTGGGCCGAGGTCGATACGCTGGACAATCGCATCCCTGGCTCGGTTCAGAACGATCTGCATGCGCAGATCAACCGCATCATCACCATAGGCACCTATCTCGCCCTTCAGACGCAGATTAGCGCTGCACCGCTGACCGAGGCCGTTGCAAGGCTCAAGGCTGCGATCAAGGGCCTGCATGGCGCAATGACCGAGGAGGTAATTGCCGAAGCGGCGCCGCTTGCAGCTGAACTTGAGGCTCAGGGCGCTCCGGCAAGCCTGATCGCCGAGATCCGCACGCTGTCCGCTCTCGTCATCGCTCCGGAAATCATGCTGATTGTCGACCGAACCGGCGAGAGCATGGCGCGCGCCGCCGAAAGCTATTTCGGCGTCACCAAGACCTTCCGCGTCAACCGCCTGATCGTTGCCGGTGAGAGGATCAGCACGTCGGACCACTACGAGAGCCTGGCGCTTTCCCGCGGCCTGCAGCAGCTTGCCTCCGCGCGGCGCGATATTGTCATCACCGCGCTCACGGAACATCGGAAGGACAAGAAGCCGGTACAGGCTTGGATTGCCGCCGATCGCGTGCGTGTGAACCGCATAGGAGCCGAACTGATGGCACTCAGCGATAGCGGGGACCTGACCTTGCCCAAGATCTCCGTCGCGGCCGGCCTGCTTGGTGATTTGGCACACGGACGACTGGCGTAAAGCGAGGTAGCGGATGGGAGGTCACGACATCGATCAAGCGCCGGCGAAAACGAGCCGGCGCGGTATCTGGGGCTGGATGCTGTTCGACTGGGCGGCCCAGCCCTTCTTCACCGTTGTCACGACCTTCATCTTCGGCCCCTATTTCGTTGCGCGATTGACCGACGACCCGATCTCGGCCCAGGCGGCATGGAGCAACATGGCGACGATCTCTTCGATCGTTATCGCCATCCTGTCGCCTATCCTTGGCTCGATTGCCGATCAGTCCGGTGCCCGAAAACCCTGGATCTTAAGCTTTGCCGTCGTGAAGATTGCAAGCCTCATGATGTTGTGGTTCGCTGCACCCGGCTCCCCGCTGATCCTGCCGATCACCTTCATGATCCTGGCCTCGATAGCGGCGGAATTCTCCATCGTCTTCAACGATTCCATGATGCCCCGCCTCATCTCCAGGGATGAGGTCGGCAGGATCTCCAACATCGCCTGGGGCTTGGGTTATCTCGGCGGGATGATCGTGCTGATCGCCGTCGTGACGCTACTCGCGGCAAATCCAGAAACCGGCCTGACCCTGATCGGCATCCCCCCGCTTTTCGGTCTTGATCCGGCACTCGGCGAGGATGCGCGCATCACCGGCCCGATTGCGGCACTCTGGTATCTCGTTTTCATATTGCCGATGTTTCTCTTCACCCCCGACGCAAAGAAAGGATTGCCGTTTGGCACTGCCGTCCGCTTCGGCCTTCGCGAACTCGGCAGCACCCTGAAGGAGCTGAAACAGCGCCGCGGGATCGCGAAATTCCTTATCGCCCGGATGCTCTATCAGGATGGTGTCAACGGCCTTCTGATCCTCGGCGGCACCTTTGCAGCCGGTATGTTCGGTTGGGTTACCATCGAGATCGGCATTTACGGTATCATCCTGAATGTCGTCGCGATCTTCTCCTGTATCGCAGCCGGCCTTCTGGATCGCGCGCTCGGCTCCAAAACCGTGATCGTAACAAGCCTCGTCCTGCTGTTCATCGCGACGATTGGGATCGTCTCTACCCGCCCGGACTCGGTCCTGTTCGGCCTGATACCGCTTTCGCAGATAGATAGTGGAGGATGGTTCGGCACGGCGGCGGAAAAGGCCTATATACTGTTCGGCCTGTTGATCGGGATCGCCTTCGGCCCCGTCCAGGCCTCATCGAGATCCTATCTCGCGCGCTCCATCAGTCTTTCGGAGACTGGCCGTTATTTCGGCCTTTATGCGCTTTCAGGACGGGCGACGAGCTTTCTCGCCACCCTGTCCTTTTCGATTGTCACCTATGCGAGCGGTTCGGCTCATCTCGGCATGGCCATGCTGATCGTCTTTCTGGCGGCCGGATTGGTTCTTTTAGTCAGAACACCCTATCCGGCCGGCAGATAATGTGAGGCCGGCCAATCAGTGCCGGAAGTGGCGCATGCCGGTGAAGACCATGGCGACGTTATGCTCGTCGGCAGCGGCAATAACTTCCGCATCGCGCATCGAACCGCCCGGCTGGATGACGGCGGTAGCACCGGCCGAAATCGCCGAAAGCAGGCCGTCCGCGAACGGGAAGAAGGCTTCCGAAGCAACCGCCGAACCCTTGGTCATCGGCTCTGCCCAACCCATCGCCCCGGCCGCATCCTCAGCTTTCAGGCCGGCGATCCGGGCGGAATCGATACGGCTCATCTGGCCGGCGCCGATACCCGCCGTCTGGCCTTCCTTGGCATAGACGATAGCGTTCGACTTGACGTGCTTGGCAACCTTGTAGGCGAACTTCAGGTCTTCCATCTCGGTCGCCGTCGGCGCGCGCTTGGTGACGACCTTCAGCTCGACATCTTCGATCACGCCGCTGTCGCGGCTCTGGACGAGAAGGCCGCCGGCAACCGTCTTTGCGGTAATGCCGCGCGAACGCGGATCAGGCAGGCCGCCTGTCACGAGCAGGCGAAGGTTTGGCTTCTTGGCGATGATCGCCTTTGCCTCTTCGGAGACTTCCGGCGCGATGATGACTTCGGTGAACAGCTTGACTATCTCTCCCGCCGTCTCGCCATCGAGAAGCTGATTGAGCGCGATGATGCCGCCGAAGGCAGAGGTGCTGTCGCAGGCCAGTGCCCGCAGATAAGCGTCCTTCAGCGTCGAGCCGGTGGCAACGCCGCAGGGATTTGCGTGCTTGATGATCGCGCAGGCCGGACCCTGATCGGCGGCAAACTCACCGATCAGCTCGAAGGCGCCATCCGTGTCGTTGATATTGTTGTAGGAAAGCTGCTTGCCCTGCAGCAGCGTTGCGGTCGCAACACCCGGACGGTTCTCGCCCGTCACGTAGAAACCGGCGCTCTGATGCGGGTTTTCGCCATAACGCATGGCTTCCTTCAGCACGCCGCCGATCGTCCGGTAAGCCGGCGTCTCGATTTCGAGCGCTTCGGCAAACCAGTTTGAAATCGCCGTGTCATAGGCCGCAGTGCGGGCATAGGCCTTGGCGGCCAGCTTCTGGCGGAAGGCATATTCCGTCTCGCCACCATTGGCCTTCAGCGCCTCGATCAGCGGCGCATAGTCGGCCGGATCGGTAACGATCGCAACATAGGCGTGGTTCTTGGCCGAGGCACGGATCATTGCCGGGCCACCAATATCGATGTTTTCAACCGTCGTCGGATAGTCGCCACCGGCAGCGTGCACTTCCTCGAACGGGTAAAGATTGATCACGGCAAGATCGATGCCCTCGATGCCATGCTGCTTCATCGCCGCGACATGTTCTTCATCGTCACGGATCGACAGCAGGCCGCCATGAACATTCGGATGCAGCGTCTTCACGCGGCCGTCCATGATTTCCGGAAAGCCGGTCACTTCGGAAACATCGGTGACGGCAAGCCCGGCTGCCGCGATAGCCTTGTGCGTGCCGCCGGTTGACAGCAGCCTGACGCCCTGTTCGGTAAGCGCCTTCGCCAGTTCGATGATGCCGGTCTTGTCCGACACGGAAAGCAGAGCGGTGCGGATTTTCACGCGGTCAGGGGCGGGGATTTTTTTGGAAGCAACGGCCATCGGTCTCTCCTGAAAGAGCTTGCCACAGAGGGGCGGGAAGGGGATGGGCCGCGGTTAGCACAGCTGGCGCAAAGAAGAAACGCCTATTCGCTCCGCCGCAGCATCCAGCGGATCTCCCGAAGCCCCTGAAGCGGCACTTCGATCGCCAATTGCTGGCTTGGCCTCATGCCGGAAACATCGGCGAAGAAGACGTCCTCATCGATCAGCACATGCAGGCCCGGTGCCGCAAAAATCCAGGTCTCGCCATCGGGAGCGCCCAAAACGATGCTTTCGCCATCCCTGCGGAACAAATTGATCGCCGGATGAATGTGAAAGCGCACGATCGCCGTCAGGCTGTCCTTGCCTTGCCCCTCTTCAGGAATGAGCCGGTCGCATCCCTTGATCTTGTCGCCCGCAGCGCTGAGCGCGATCTCGCGCTCATGGGTATAACCGAAACTTTCGACGTAACCATCATGCCGGGCACGCAGCCAGTCATTGCCGTGCTTGTCGTCCCAGCGCTCGACATCGATCTTAGAAACACCCGGTATCAGGATAGAGCCGGCGAAGGACGAGTTGATCACCCGGCTGGACGAAGTCTCCTCGATGATGACGGTCGAGTGCGCTGCGGTGGAACGGGCAAGATGCTTGTAAAAGCGGTTCGCGAATTTCGGCGAGCCGGAATTGACGATGAAACGATTGCGACCCGATGACATTTCGAACGAGAGGCAACCGGCATGTGCACCCCTTGATGCCACGATCGAACTCGAACATCCTGTATCGACGATGATTATCGTATTGTCCGCGTTGAGCCGATGATAGTTCATCTGCGGCAAAGCCTTGAACGGCTTTCCGGCGGATTCGTCGTAACGCAGAACGGACATCAGCTCGCTGGCCGAGGTCGAGCCGGCACCGTTGAACAATGCGAGATCGCCATCCTGGTGGCGGAAGAAGCGCAAGGCCGGATACATCCGGTCGATCGCCGGAATGAGCTTCTGGGGTACGTCATGACCGAGGTTTATATAGGTCTGTCGAAGCGGCAGAAGATCGATGAGGATATCGAGGATTGCGCGCGGACTACGCGAAACATGTCCTCCATCGGCAAGAATCTGGCGATCGAGCTCGCGGTCGAGAAGCATTGCCTCCCGCTTTATCCCAGTGACGCGCGTCGGTACGGATAGGGATGCCATCGCCAGCGCTGTCCTGACCCTGAGTCGGCTTTCAGCATCCGGGCAGCTGCCGGCAATCTTCCGCAGATAGCTGATTTGATAGGCGAGGTTCTTCATGAACCGCCGATAGAAACCCGCTTCGGCTGCATGCAGGATAATCGTCGAATGAGACAGCCACGCAATCACCCGCGTCGCCACGACATTCGGCTCCCAGCCTATGCCCCGGCGCCGGCGGCCGTGGATATTTATCCAGTCCGACACGATATGCCGGGCATGCGCACAGCCCGCTTCCGTCCTGTCTGCCCTGATATGCCGAAGCCATCCAAAACCGTGCAGGCGCTCGGCAAAGGCCCGCGAAGGCAGTTCCAGCTCGAACGGCGAATCCCCGAGTGTTTCGAGCACCCGCCCGGCCAAAGGGAAACGCCCATCGAGAATTTCATGCGCAATGAAGGTATCGACCGGACGCAAGTCGGTCGGAGCAACGATCAGGCGTTCGGGAACCGACGTCAGCGGAGCAGACAAGGCGACGCGATAAGGCGCGATGCGGAGGCGCAAACGCCGCCGCATTTCCCTCATACCGGAAGCCAGAAGCCTTCGGCGATCGGCGAGCCGCATGGTCACTCTGGTTTCTCCGCCGGAATGGTTGTCGCTAGATCAGCTGAATCAATTTTAGATGGATGGCAAGTATGCTGCCGGTATGGTGAATAAAACCTTACTCGACACGCAACACGCTGGCAAAGAAACCATCCATGCCGCCGGCAAAACCATCCGAAGGCGGGATCATCGCCGGCGTCGTCCTGAAATCGCCCTGAGCCGTGATTGCGTTTTCAAGCCCAGGCCAGTTCACTGGGTCGACCGGCACCCGCTTCACGGACGGAGTATCGGCCAGAACCCGTTCGATCAGCTCTTCGCCCTCCAGCGGATCCAGCGAGCAGTTCGAAAAGACAATCATGCCGCCGCTTTTCACCAGAGTCACCGCATGTCGCAGCATCTTTTCCTGAAGCGCCGCTAGCTTTTCGATATCCTGCATGCCCTTGGTCCAGAGCACGTCCGGATGCCGGCGCGTCGTGCCAGTGGACGAGCAGGGCGCATCGAGAAGAATGCCGTCGAGCTTTTCTTCAGGCGAATATTTGAACAGGTCCCCTCCCACCAGCTCGGCACTCATGCCGAGACGGCCAAGGTTTTCCTTCAACCGCGCGAGACGGTTGGATGATTGTTCGACGGCCGTTACCACTGCACCGGCTGCAATCAGCTGGGCAGTCTTGCCGCCTGGCGCCGCGCAGAGATCCGCCACACACTTGCCCTTCAGATCCCCGAACAGCTTTGCCGGAATGCTGGCTGCAGCGTCCTGAACCCACCAATCGCCTTGGTCGAAACCTTCGAGCGCGGTCACCGATCCTTCGAATTCTCCAAGGCGGATACTGCCGGTCGGCAGGACCCTTGCCCCGAGCTTTTCCGCCCATGCCTGCGGATCACGCTTGACCGTCAGGTCGATAGCCGGCGGCGTAAGCTGCGCCTCGGCAATCCGGGTTGCTTCCGCTTCGCCATAGGCGCTCACGAGCCGTGCACGGAACCAGTCCGGCACCGGCGAAATGGAAGCGGTTGCCGCCAGAACCTCGTCCTTTTCGCGCGCCAGCCGACGCAAAACGGCATTGACGAGTTTGGCGAAACGGCGATTGCGCGGATCGCGATTGGCCTGTTCGACAGCAAGATCGACTGCGGCATGGGACGGCACATCCAGATGCAGGATCTGCGCGGTGGCAACGACCAGAACATGCTGGAGAGCACGCGCGCCTTCCGGCAGCGGCGTTTCGATCATCGAGGCAATGGCCGCTTCAACCCGCGGCAGGTGGCGAAGCGCAGTGGTCAGGATAGCGCGTGTCAGCGCCCGGTCGGCATCGTTCAGTGCCTTGTAGGCGGGATTGCCATGGGTCAGGTCCAGCATGCCATCGAGCGACGTCTTGCGATCGACGGCGGCTGCAAGCAGCTTCGCGGCCGTCGCCCGAACTTCGAACCCGGGTTTTCTCGGCTCGGAACCTGTACGATCAGGTGCCGGCTTCCTGGGCGAGTTTTTGTGCGGTTTCTTGTTTTTTGGCTCGTTCAAGACCAGGGACCTTTGCGCGGTTCATCCGATCCGCGGCCCCAGGGGTTGTTTGCACCTGAATTCGGCACGGAGCGCGCGGTGCGCTGGGGTCTACCAGCCGAAAACGATCCCGTCGACCCACCACCGCGAGACTCACTCGCCATTTGCTGAAGCGCAGCGATGCGGTTTTCGGTATTCGGGTGCGTCGAGAACAGATTGTCCATGCGCTCGCCGGAAAGCGGATTGATAATGAACATATGCGCCGTCGCCGGATTGCGCTCAGCCTCGTAATTCGGGATCGAATGCGCGGAACCGGCAATCTTGGCAAGCGCGGAAGCAAGCCACATCGGGTTACCGCAGATTTCTGCACCACGACGGTCGGCTGAATATTCGCGCGTACGGCTGATCGCCATCTGCACCAGCATGGCAGCGAAGGGTGCCACGATCATCGCAACGAGCACGCCGATGAACCCGAACGGGTTGTTGTTGTTCTCGCGATTGCCACTGAACAGGAACGCAAAATTGCCGAGCATGGAAATCGCACCTGCCAGCGTTGCGGTGATCGTCATGATCAGCGTGTCGCGGTTCTGCACATGCGCCAGCTCATGCGCCATGACACCAGCGACTTCCTCATGCGTCAGGCGCTGCAAAAGCCCGGTCGAGGCCGCGACGGCAGAGTTTTCCGGATTACGGCCCGTCGCAAAGGCATTCGGTTGCGGATTATCGTAGATATAAACCTTCGGCATTGGCAGGCCTGCATTGGCCGAAAGATCGCGGATCATCCGGTAGAATTCCGGAGCCGTGCGCTCGTCCACCTCTTGGGCGTGATAGGCGCGCAGCACCATCTTGTCGGAATTCCAATAGGAAAACAAGTTCATGCCGGCTGCGATCACCAATGCGATCATCATGCCGCCCTTGCCGCCGATCAGAAACCCGATCCCCATGAACAGTGCGGTCATGAAGGCCAGAAGCATGGCGGTGCGCATCACATTCATCGTCATCTCTCCGTTGCCGATTTCGTCCCTTACGCGATACGAATAATCGCCCAAGGGTTTTCTAGCGGTTATGAACGCCCTATCATGTGGTCAATTCGACCTGATTTTTCAATAAACCTTGCGGTGATGCGGGACATGCAAAGCGCGGACAACGACAACATGGAAAACATCTCTGAGGATGGTGCAGCGAAAAAGCCGCTTTCACCCGCGGCACAGCGCGCGCTGAAGGAAGCGGAAGAACGCCGCCAGGCAGAGGCCAAGGCCAATATGCCGGAAGAATTCGGCGGCCGCGGCGGCGCGGATCCAGCCCGCTTCGGCGACTGGGAAATCAACGGCCGCGCCATCGACTTCTAGATCGTGGTCCGGGACATAAGATAAAATTCCTATTGACTTCGAATTATGATCGGAATTTATTCCTTTCATGATCAGGGCGCTATTTTCCATCGCAGTCATTCTGTCGGTCTTCGTGGCCGGGGCGCAGGCACGCGACGAAATCTCCGGCCCGGTCTCTGCGGAAATTCTCCGGGTCATCGATGGAGACACTCTGCTGGTCGAAGCCCAGCCATGGCCGCAGCAGAAAATGGAAGTCTATGTCCGCATTCGCGGCATAGACGCACCTGAACTTAAATCGAAATGCGAAGCGGTGCGAGCAGCGGGGCAGGATGCCCGACAATCCCTCGAAAGCATGACCGCGCAATCACCCACCATCCAGCTGACGCGAATTGCCGGTGATAAATATTTCGGTCGCATCGTTGCCGATGTCATCCTGTCGGACGGTCATAGCGTGGCAGACGGCCTGCTGCTCGCCGGCCTTGTCCGCAGCTATGATGGCGGCCGCAAGCCAAGAGAGACTTGCGGCAGCTGAGGGTTCTCAAATCAAGCGTCGACCTTGTTCTGACGATTGGCGATCAGGTCATCCACCACTGCGGGGTCGGCAAGCGTCGATGTATCCCCAAGTGCTCCGAAATCGTCCTCGGCGATCTTGCGAAGGATACGGCGCATGATCTTGCCGGAACGGGTTTTCGGCAGGCCCGGCGAAAACTGGATCTTGTCTGGCGCCGCAATCGGACCGATCTCGTTGCGAACATGCTTGGTAAGCTCCTGCCGCAATTCATCAGTGCCGGCATTGCCGGCCATCAGAGTCACATAGCAATAGATGCCCTGACCCTTGATGCCATGCGGATAACCGACCACGGCCGCTTCCGATACGAGATGGTGCGAGACCAGCGCCGATTCCACTTCCGCCGTACCCAGACGATGGCCCGACACGTTAAGCACGTCATCGACGCGGCCGGTAATCCAGTAATAGCCATCCTCGTCGCGCCGGCAGCCGTCGCCGGTGAAATATTTCCCCTTGTAGGTGGAGAAATAGGTCTGAATGAAACGTTCGTGATCGCCGTAGACGGTGCGCATCTGACCCGGCCAGCTATCGGTGATGCAGAGGTTTCCATCGGCAGCCCCTTCGAGAACATTGCCCTCGTTATCGACGAGCTGCGGTTTCACCCCGAAGAACGGCTTGGTGGCCGATCCGGGTTTCAGGTCCGTGGCGCCGGGCAACGGCGTAATCATGTGACCGCCGGTTTCGGTCTGCCACCAGGTATCCACCACCGGGCAGCGCTTTTCGCCGACCACGTTGTAATACCATTCCCAGGCTTCCGGGTTGATCGGCTCGCCGACCGTGCCGAGCAGGCGAAGGCTTTCGCGCGACGAGCGCTTGACGAAATCGTCACCAGCCCCGATCAGTGATCGGATCGCAGTCGGTGCCGTGTAGAAGATGTTGACCTTATGCTTGTCGACGATTTCCCAGAACCGGCCCTGATCGGGAAAATTCGGCACGCCTTCGAACATCAGCGTCGTGGCGCAATTCGCCAGCGGCCCATAGACGAGATAGGAATGCCCAGTGACCCAGCCCACGTCGGCCGTGCACCAATAGATATCGCCATCCTGATAATCGAACGTATATTCATGGGTCATCGCCGCATAGACGAGATAACCGCCTGTCGTGTGCAGAACGCCTTTCGGCTTGCCGGTCGAACCGGACGTGTAGAGGATGAACAGCGGATCTTCCGCCCTCATCTTCACCGGCTCGCAATGCCCCTTCACGGTGGCGATTTCCTGATGGTACCAGATATCGCGGCCCGGCGCCCAGTTGGTCTTGCCGCCGGTACGGCGCACGACCAGAACCTTGTTCACCGTCACATACTGGCGCGCCGCGATATGGATCGCCTTGTCGGTATTCTCCTTCAGCGGCACCGGCTTTCCGCCTCGCACGCCCTCGTCGCAAGTGATCACGAATGTCGACTGGCAGTCGACGATGCGACCCGCCAGTGCCTCCGGTGAAAACCCGCCGAAGACGACCGAATGCACCGCGCCGATACGTGCGCAGGCCAGCATCGCATAGGCCGCTTCCGGGATCATCGGCATATAGATGGTAACGCGATCGCCCTTCTTGACTCCATGCTTCTTCAGCACGTTCGCCATGCGGCAGACCTGATCATAGAGCTGGTTATAGGTGATCTTCTTGTCGATATAGGGGTTGTCGCCTTCCCAGATGATCGCCGTGCGCTCACCATGGGTTTTCAGGTGGCGGTCAATGCAATTATAGGAAACGTTGGTCAGCCCGTCCTCGAACCACTTGATCGAAACCCGTCCCTTGAAGGACGTGTTCTTCACTTTCGTGTAGGGCTTGAACCAGTCGATCCGGCGGCCATGCTTGCCCCAGAACTTGTCCGGATCCTCGATGCTCTCCTCGTACCATTTTTCATATTTGTCCTTGTCGATGAGCGCTTTAGCCTTGGTGGACTTGAGAACCGGATAGACTTTTTCGGACATGTGATTCCTCCCTCACTTGCACCGTCGACCTGACATACGTCATCGGTGCGACATTTTGGCATTCATAGCAATTGGGGCGGAAGCGGCAATTAGACAAATGGCTGTGAGGGTCTGAAATGCGATCGACAAGGATCCTGTTTCAGAGAATTGCAATTCTGTCCTAATTCGATTATACGGCGATGAATTCCCGGAAATTGTGGTTGATACCCACGGCCCGCGACACCGGCGCGGACGGACAGAGGAACTATACCCATGGCTCAACAATTGCTTATGCCGAAGGCCACCGCAGTATGGCTTGTCGACAATACGGCCCTCTCCTTCGACCAGATCGCGCAGTTCTGCAAACTGCATCCGCTCGAGGTCAAGGCGATCGCTGATGGTGAAGCCGCTCAGGGTATCAAGGGCCTCGACCCGATCGCCACCGGCCAGCTTTCCCGCGACGAAATCGAGCGCGGCGAAAAGGACATCAATCACAAGCTGAAGCTTTCCGAGCCAAAAGTTCGCGTTCCGGAATCCAAGCGTCGCGGCCCGCGTTACACGCCGGTCTCGAAGCGCCAGGACCGCCCGAACGCCATTCTCTGGCTGGTTCGCAACCACCCGGAACTGAAGGACGCCCAGATTTCGCGTCTCGTCGGCACGACCAAGTCAACCATCGAACAGATCCGCGAGCGCACCCACTGGAACGCCGCGAACCTCGCTCCGATGGACCCGGTAACGCTCGGCCTCTGCTCGCAGATCGACCTCGACCTCGAAGTCGAAAAGGCTTCCAAGAACCGTCCGTTGCCAACCGCTGCCGAACTCGGCGCGTCCCTGCAGCCGGCATCCGAGACCGAAAACCTCGGCTTCGGCGATTACCGCAATGAGCGTGAGGAAGAGAAGGAAATCGACGCAGACGCCGTCTTCGCCAAGCTTTCCTCCCTCAAGTCCACCCGCACCGAAGAGGAAGACGAGGAAGATCGCTTCTAAGCGTTCGCCTCTCTCAAGGAATTCAAAAGCCCCGGATCATCTCCGGGGCTTTTCTTTTTGGCTCATCCGACCGGCGCCGCCGTGCTCTTTTCTTGATGAGCAAAGCCGTTCTTCCAAAGAGTTTCCCGAACCACATCCAGCGTCCCCGGATCCTCGATCGTCGCCGGCATGGTCCATGGCATGTCGTCGGCAATCTTCTGCATCGTGCCGCGAAGGATTTTGCCTGATCGGGTTTTGGGCAGTTTCGGCACCACCATCACCGTCTTGAAGGCGGCAACCGGCCCGATCTCGTTGCGGACCATGCCGGCCACCTCCGCGGCGATCTCGGAAGTTTCCCGTGAAACATGGTTCTTCAGCACCAGGAAACCGCAGGGGATCTGACCCTTGACCTTGTCCTTGACGCCGATGACCGCACACTCGGCGACATCCGGATGTCTTGCACAGACCTCTTCCATCGAGCCCGTGGACAGCCGGTGGCCGGCGCAATTGATGATATCGTCGGTGCGCGCCATCACGAAAATATAGCCGTCGTCATCGATAATCCCGGCATCTGCCGTCTTGTAGTAACCGGGAAACTCTTCGAGGCAGTTTTCGCGGAACCGCTCGTCGGCATTCCAGAATGTCGGCAGGCAGCCTGGGGGCAGGGGAAGTTTGAGGACGATATTGCCGAGTATGCCTTTTGGCACGGGCATGCCGGCATCATCGACCACATCGATTGCATATCCCGGCAGAACCCGCGTCGGCGAGCCGGGCTTGAACGGCATCAGGCCCAGCCCCACCGGGTTTGCAACGACAGGCCAGCCGGTTTCCGTCTGCCACCAGTGATCGATCACCGGTACCTTCAGCTTTTGCTCAGCCCATTTGAGCGTCTCCGGGTCGAGGCGCTCGCCGGCAAGAAACAGAGCCCGCAATCCCAGCAGATCATGGTTTTCGACCAGTTCGCCTTCGGGATCATCGCGACGGATCGCTCGAAATGCCGTCGGTGCGGTGAAAAAGACTTTGACATCATGCTCAGCAACGACGCGCCAGAATGTCCCGGCATCCGGTGTTCCAACCGGCTTCCCTTCGAAGATAACACTTGTATTGCCGTTCAGAAGCGGCGCGTAAACGATGTAGGAATGACCGACGACCCAGCCGATATCCGATGCTGCCCAGAATACCTCACCGGGTGAGACACCGAAAACATTCGGCATCGTCCATAACAGCGCCACCATATGCCCGCCATTGTCGCGCACCACACCCTTTGGCTGCCCGGTCGTGCCGGATGTGTAAAGAATGTAAAGCGGGTCCGTGGCGTTTACCGGCACGCAAGGCACGTCACGTCCCCGCGCTGCTTCGACCATTGCGGCAAAATCGAGTTCACCCCGTTCAGCATCGAGCGAAACAACGAGTTGGGGGCGCTGCAGTATGAGGCAATTGTCAGGCTTCACCGCTGCCAGTTCGATCGCCTTGTCGACCAGCGGCTTGTAGGCAACCACACGACCGGGCTCCAGCCCACAGCTTGCAGAAATAATTAGTTTCGCTTGCGAATCGTTCAGCCGCGCCGCCAGCTCCTGTGCCGCAAACCCGCCGAAAACGACGGAATGCACCGCGCCGAGACGGGCGCAGGCGAGCATGGAAAACACCGCTTCCGGCACCATCGGCATATAGATGACCACCCGATCACCCTTGCCAATGCCGAGATCTGCAAGCACTGCAGCAATCGCCTTCACTTCGGAAAGAACCTCCGCATAGGTGAAGCTTTTGCGCTCCCCGGTCATGGCGCTGTCGTAAATGAAGGCGGCCTGCTCACCGCGTCCGGCTGCGACATGCCGATCAAGGCAGTTGAAGCAGGTATTCGTCTCGGCCCCGACAAACCAGCGGCCATAGACACCCTGATCCGGGTCAAAAATGCTGTCCGGCGGCCTAAACCAGTCGATTGCCTTGGCGGCCTCCTCCCAGAACCCTTCCGGATCCCACTGCCACGCGCCATAAACGTCGAAATAGCGGCTTTGCATATGCACCTCCCGTTACATGAGCCGAGCCTGATAGAAGCAATCTAGGCTGGTCGGGAGGTGCCGGAAACCCCGACGAAGGGGGTAGGCCTATCGCGCGCCGAAAATGGCCGACCCGACGCGGACGCTCGTTGCACCGAACTCGACGGCCGTCTCGAAATCACCGGACATGCCCATCGAGAGTTTTTCGACGCCGCATTCCCTGGCGAGTTTTTCAAGCAGCGCGAAATGAGGGCCTGGATTTTCTTCCGCCGGCGGAATGCACATCAGGCCTTCGATGGAAAGCCCGAGATCCTTGCGGCAGAATTCGACAAAGGCTTTCGTTTCCTTCGGCGCAATACCCGCCTTCTGCGGTTCGAGCCCGGTATTGACCTGCACATAGAGTTTTGGCGTTTTGCCCTGCTTCGTCATCTCTTCCGCCAGCGCCCGGGCGATTTTCTCGCGATCGACCGTCTCGATCACGTCGAACAGCGCAATCGCGTCGGCAGCCTTGTTGGATTGCAGCGGCCCGATCAAATGCAGTTCGATACCAGCGGTCTCGGCCTTCAGATCCGGCCATTTGCCTTGGCTTTCCTGCACCCGGTTTTCGCCGAACACACGCTGGCCTGCAGCAATCACGGGACGGATCGCGTCGGCATCGAAGGTTTTGGACACGGCGACCAGCGTCGCGGAACCTGCCGGACGTTTGGCATATTTCTCCGCCTTGGCGATCTTGCCCTTCACGTCCTGCAACCGTTCTTCGATGTCCATTGCCCGCATCCTTTTCCGCATTTCTTGTGAGATCAGCGATTAAAGCCCATATGAGGCTCTGCCAAGGGCATTCCGCATCAAAGTTTGACGCCCCGCAAGCCTCAAAAACTTGACGCTTGCGGCCATTCATGGTGAAGGTCTGCCCGTATCTTTTATCTTGATTTCCCGGAATATCATCCAGATGGCGACTGAACGTTACAACCCGCGCGATGCTGAACCCCGTTGGCAGCAGAAATGGAACGAGGCGAAGGTTTTCGAAACCGACAACGCCGACCCGCGGGAAAAATATTACGTCCTCGAGATGTTCCCTTATCCGTCCGGCCGCATCCACATGGGCCATGTGCGCAACTACGCGATGGGCGACGTGGTTGCTCGCTACAAGCGCGCCCGCGGTTTCAACGTTCTGCACCCGATGGGCTGGGACGCGTTCGGCATGCCGGCGGAAAACGCCGCGCGGGACAACAAGACTCATCCGAAATCCTGGACCTACCAGAACATCGAATCGATGAAGAAGCAGCTGAAGGCAATGGGCCTGTCGCTGGACTGGTCCCGTGAATTCGCCACCTGCGACGTCGAATATTACCAGCAGCAGCAGCACCTCTTCCTCGACATGATGGAAAAGGGCCTGGTCTATCGCAAGCAGTCGAAGGTCAACTGGGACCCGGTCGACCAGACGGTTCTGGCCAACGAGCAGGTGATCGACGGCCGCGGCTGGCGCTCCGGTGCGCTGGTCGAACAGCGCGAGCTGGTTCAGTGGTTTTTCAAGATCACCGATTTCAGCCAGGACCTGCTGGACGAGCTGGATCATCTCGATCAATGGCCTGAAAAGGTCCGCCTGATGCAGAAGAACTGGATCGGCCGTTCCGAAGGCATGGCCGTGCGCTGGGAAATCGTATCTTCCACCGCTCCCGCCGGCGAAACCGAAGTCACCGTCTACACAACCCGCCCTGACACATTGTTCGGGGCATCCTTCTTGGCGATCGCTGCCGACCATCCGCTGGCCAAGGCCGCAGCGGTAAGGAATCCGGCTATCGAATCCTTCGCTGAAGAATGCCGCCGTCAGGGCACCTCGCTCGCAGCGCTCGAAACGGCCGAGAAGAAGGGCATCGACACCGGCATCCGCGTGAAACATCCGCTCGATCCTTCTTGGGAACTGCCGGTCTATGTCGCGAACTTCGTTCTGATGGAATACGGCACGGGCGCTATCTTCGGCTGCCCGTCGGGTGACCAGCGCGACCTGGATTTTGCTCGCAGATACGATCTCCCGGTCGTCCCGGTCGTCATGCCGGCCGATGGCGATGCAGCAACGTTCGAGGTTGGCGAAACTGCTTATGTCGATGACGGCGTGATGATCAATTCGCGCTTCCTCGACGGCCAGACGACGGAAGAAGCCTTCCAGATTGTCGCTGACAAGCTGTCGCAGCAAGTGCTGGCAGACGCGCCCCAGGGCGAGCGCAAAGTCAATTTCCGCCTGCGTGACTGGGGTATTTCCCGCCAGCGCTACTGGGGCTGCCCGATCCCGGTCATCCATTGCGAGGTATGCGGCGTAGTTCCTGTGCCGAAGAAGGACCTGCCGGTGCAATTGCCCGACGACGTAACCTTCGACCTGCCGGGCAACCCACTCGACCGTCACGCCACCTGGCGCCACGTCTCTTGCCCGCAATGCGGACACGATGCCCGTCGCGAGACGGACACGATGGACACGTTCGTCGATTCCAGCTGGTATTTCACCCGCTTCACCGCTCCGTGGCTGAACGAGCCGACCGATCCGAAGGTTGCCAACCACTGGCTGCCGGTCGATCAGTATATCGGCGGCATCGAACACGCGATCCTGCACCTGCTCTATTCCCGCTTCTTCACCCGCGCCATGCGCGAGACCGGCCATGTCGCGGTCAAGGAGCCCTTCAAGGGCCTCTTCACCCAGGGCATGGTCGTGCATGAAACCTATCGCTTGGGCGCGGAAGGCCAGAAGGGCGAATGGATCGCCCCGGCCGACATCAAGATTGAGGAAACCGACGGCAAGCGCACGGCAACGCTGTTGAGGAACGGCGAAGAAGTTACCATCGGCTCGATCGAGAAGATGTCGAAGTCCAAGAAGAATGTCGTCGATCCCGACGATATCATAGCATCTTACGGCGCTGACACGGCCCGCTTCTTCGTACTCTCCGACAGCCCGCCCGATCGCGACGTGATCTGGTCGGAAGCAGGCGTTGAAGGCGCGCATCGCTTCACCCAGCGCCTCTGGCGTCTGATCTCGGAAGCCGCCGACAATCTGAAGACCGTTTCACCGGCTCCTGCCAAGGACGGTGACGGCCTGGCGATCTCACAGCTTGCCCACAAAACACTGCAGGCGGTTCAGGGTGATCTGGACAAGCTCTCCTTCAACAAGGCCGTGGCGCGCATCTATGAGCTCGTAAACGCCCTTGCAGCCCCACTGACCGATGTTGCTGCGGGCAAGGGTGACGAGGCCTATCGCGCTGCCGTTCGCAACGCTGCGGAAATCCTGATCCAGATCGTCGCACCGATGACACCACATCTGGCCGAGGAATGCTGGACCGTACTTGGCAATGGCGAAATGGTATCGAAAACGGCTTGGCCGAACTTCGATGAAGCGCTGGTTGTCGAGAACGATGTCACACTGCCTGTCCAGATCAATGGCAAGAAGCGTGGCGAATTGACAATCGCGCGCGACGCGGATCAAAGTACTGTTGAAGCTGCAGTTTTGGCGCTGGACGTGGTGAAAGCTGCGCTCGAAGGCCGCGCGCCGAAGAAGATCATCGTTGTCCCACAGAGGATCGTGAACATTGTTGCCTGACCGCTCATCTTTGCCACGTCGTAGCGCCCTCCTTCTGGGGCTGGCGCTCTGCGCTGGCCTGGCAGGCTGCCAGGTTCGGCCGCTTTATTCGCAGGCCGGTGGCACGGCCCCCAAGCTCGCATCCGTGGGCTTTTCCGAGCCGAAGAACCGCGTTGAGCAGGTCGTTCGCAACGAGTTGGTGTTCCTGGCTGCCGGCGGTGCCGGCGAGCCTCTGAATCCGGCTTATACTGTCACCCTGCATGTTTCCAGCACGGCATCGAACGTTCTCGACGATGACGGACTGGCGGAGGCCAGCGTTCCCGTTGCCGGCCGTGTCCAGGTAACCGGCTCCTACACGCTGACCCGTAGCGTCGACGGCCAAGTTCTCAAGCGCAGTGAACATTCCAGTGTTGCGCTGATCGACGTGTCTCGCCAGAGCTTCGCCAAACTGCGCGCCATCAGGGATGGTGAAAACCGCGCAGCGCGCGAACTGGCAGAGTTCATCCGCGCGGATGTCGCGATCGTCCTTGCCAAAGAGCCACCGCTGCAGCAACCCGCATGGCAGAAATAAAGTCGCACGAGTTCGATCGCTTTGTTGAAAAGGGCGCCGAGCTCTATCGCTTCTACGTCATCTACGGACCAGATCGCGGACTTGTATCGGAACGGGCAAACCTCATTGCCAAGCGCAGTGGAGTTTCACTCGATGATCCCTTCGCGCTCCTGAAGCTCGACGTTTCCGACCTTCAAGGCGATCCTGGACGGCTTCTGGACGAAGTCAATGCAATGGGACTTTTCGGCGGCGAGAAGCTCATATGGCTGCGCGGCGTGAACAATGAGAAGCCTGTCCTGGATGCCGTCCAGACCATTCTGGGGCAGGGCGCGCCTGCCAATACGCTCCTCATCGAGGCAGGCGACCTGAAAAAGGGAAGCGGTCTCAGAAAGATCGTCGAGCCGTCCCGGGCTGTCGCCGTGATACCGTGTTACGCCGACGATGCCCGCGCACTCAACGCGCTTATCGATACCGAACTGGCAAGTGATTCACTAACGATCACCAGCGAAGCTCGGCGACAGCTGATTGACCAGCTGGGTGGTGATCGCGTGGCCTCGCGCAACGAGATCCGCAAGCTTGCGCTTTACTGCCGAGGAATGGACAGGATCGAGGAACACCATGTCGATGAGATCATCGGGGATGCCAGCAGTGTGTCCGCAGACGACGCTGTCGATGCGATATTGACCGGCGACCTTCCGGCCTTTCATCGCGCATTCCAGAAGATCCTCACCTCCAAGACACCGCTATTCCTTATCCTGCAATCGTGCCTGAAGCAGTTTCAATTGCTTGATGCGATGAAGATCGAGATGGAGGAGAAGCGAACGCCGGCCGGCCAGGTTATGGCAACCCTCGGCCGCCATATCCATTTCAAGCGCAAACCCGTCTTTGAGAAAGCTCTCAGGGTATGGAGGCCCGAAGCCGCCAGCCGCGAAGCCTCACGCATCCAGTCCGCCATACTGATGTCCCGTCAAAGACAAAGTCTTGAGCCGAGCATTGTATTTCATGCTCTTCTAGGCGCCGCACTTCAAGCATCAAAACAGTAAAAAGCTGCGCAAAAACAAGGCTTTGCGCAGCTTATACGGAAGACAACCAAACTATCTCTGCGTGCCTCAGCGACGCTCCAGCAGGCGGCAGATTTCTTCAAGCTGCTCAAGAGTCTTGTAGGAGATCCTGATCTGACCCGGGCCACCCCTGTGGTTGATCTTCACCTCCAGCCCAAGGGAATCCGTCAACGTCCGCTCCAGGGCAACCGTATCCGAATCTTTTTCCGGCTTCGTCGCAGTCTGCGGTTCCGACTGCGAACGGATATCGTTCTGCGCCAGACGCTCTGCATCACGTACAGACATGCCCTTTGCGACAACCGCCTTTGCAAGCGCCGTCGGGTCGGATGTCGGGATCAGCGCGCGGGCATGACCGGCAGAGAGCGTGCCGGATGACAGCATGTCTCGAACGGGCGAGGGCAGCTTCAGAAGACGCAGGCTGTTCGCTACATGGCTTCGGCTCTTGCCGATAATGTCGCCCAGATCGTTTTGCGTATATCCGTGCTCGGCGATAAGCTGCTCATAGCCCAGCGCTTCTTCCAGCGGATTGAGATCGGACCGCTGAACGTTTTCAACGATTGCGATTTCGAGCGCGGTCCTGTCATCGACGTTGCGCACGATAACCGGCACTTCCACCAGACCGGCAAGCTGGGAAGCACGCCAGCGGCGTTCACCCGCGATGATCTCGAACTGGCCGTCTGGCAGCGTCCGCGTGACGATCGGCTGAACTATCCCGTGCTGACGGATCGAACTTGCCAGATCCTGCAATTCGCTTTCGTCGAAATGACGGCGCGGGTTGCGCGGGTTGCGCGTGATGTTCTCGATCGGCACCATCCGGTCAGGACTGACATTGACCGGCGCATTGCCCGTCGGCATAGGCTGATCCATCTCGCCGATCAGCGCCGCCAGACCGCGCCCCAGGCGGCGCTTCGATACATCGTCGTTCATACGCTTTACCCTATCTACTACGTCTATGCCGCGACTTTGCGCATTCTCTCGCGCTGGATGACTTCCGAGGCGAGCTGCAGATATGCCTGACTGCCTGCGCATTTCAGATCATAAAGGATAGCCGGCTTACCATATGACGGTGCCTCCGACACGCGAACATTGCGAGGGATCAGCGTCTGATAGACCTTCTCTCCGAGATAGGTGCGGACATCGTTGACAACCTGCTGTGCGAGATTGTTGCGGGCATCGAACATGGTCAAAACGATACCCTGAATATCAAGCCCCGGATTGACGGTACGACGAACCTGATCAACGGTCTCAAGCAACTGACTCAAGCCCTCAAGCGCGAAAAATTCGCACTGTAGAGGAACAAGGACTGAGTCTGCCGCAGCCATCGCGTTCATCGTCAACAGATTGAACGAAGGCGGGCAATCAAGCAGAATGTAATTGAATTTCTCTGCACCACTTGAAACCAGAGCTTTTTTCAGCCGGAACGCCCGGTCCTGCGCCTGGGAAATTTCCATCTCAAAGCCAAGCAAGTCCATCGTCGACGGTACAATCGACAGGTTGGGAACGGCAGTTTTAACCGCAGCTTCACCAACCGAGGCCTCGCCGACAAGAATATCGTAGGACGACACCTTGCGGTCACGGCGATCGATGCCGAGGCCAGTACTTGCATTCCCTTGGGGATCCAAATCAACAATCAGAACGTTCTGGCCAATAGCGGCCAGTGCAGTCGCAAGATTTATGGCCGTCGTCGTTTTACCGACGCCGCCTTTTTGATTTGCAATTGTGATGATACGACGCTTATCAAACATCTGGCACCCGCTTTACGGTTATGTCCGCTGCAGATTGCCGATCTCTAGGATAACCGAATCCGCTTGGATTGAACTCTGGTGTTTTACCAAATCAAAGCGCCACCGACCATGCGCTTTCTTCAATTCGGATTCATAATCTCGACCTTTATGGAAGAAAGCTGTTGATGGCCTGTCGAGAAGCCATGGCGAAGCATATCCCAAAAGCTTGTCGAGGTCAGCCAGCGCACGAGCGGAAACGAAATCACATTGAGGAATAAGTGTATGAGCGTCTTCGATACGTACCGAATGAATAGTGCCCCTGGCACCGGTTGAAGCGAGAGCGACGCGCAAGAACGCCGCCTTTTTCTGGTTGCTTTCAACAAGATGCACCCAGCCATCCTGATGCTCAGACAACAGAATCGCGGTGATAATACCAGGAAATCCGCCACCTGAACCGAGATCGACCCACGTTCCCACTCTGTCAGCCAGGCTGAATATTTGCGCACTATCAGCTATATGACGCTGCCACATATCCTCTTGCGTCGAAGGAGCGACAAGATTGATTGTCTTGGCCCATTTTTGAAACAAATCGGCAAATTGCTGAAGCCGATCTTGCGTTTCACGTGAAACATCGGAAATCAAGATGCCTGCCTCATATTTCTTTCTGCTTTCCTCACCAATGCCAGAAGCAACGTAACAGCAGCCGGCGTCATTCCTTCAATCTTTGCCGCCTGCGCTATGGTACGAGGCTGAGCACGGCTCAGCTTCAATTTCAGCTCGTTGGACAGACCTGATACAGTGTCAAAATCGAAATGATCGGGGATTGCCAATGCCTCGTCTCGTTGGGCAGAGCGTATGTCATTCGCCTGCCGCTCCATATAGACGGCATAACCCGCTTCAATCTCGAGAGCCTGGGCAACCTTGGGCGACAGTCCCGACAGCTCTCCCCAGATGCGCGCCAGGCGGTCAATTTCCATATCGGGATGGGACAATATCTCATAAGCGCTTCGGCGCTGACCATCCTTGTTAAGATGCAATCCATGTTGCGCCGCCTCATTCGGCGTGAGGCTGAGCGACCGAAGCTGATCCCGCCCGGAATTGAGTGCCTCCACATAAGCCGAGAACCTCTCCGCCCGATCCTTGCCAACTAGGCCAAGTTCAATTCCGAGGCCTGTCAGACGCATATCGGCATTATCCGCGCGAAGCGAAAGTCGGAACTCGGCTCTTGAAGTAAACATGCGGTATGGCTCGGTCACGCCACGATTGATGAGATCGTCGATCATCACGCCAATATAGGAGTCAGTCCGGCTGAAAATATGCGGTTGAAACCCTTGAGAACGTCTCGCCGCATTCAGTCCACCGACAAGACCCTGGGCGCCGGCTTCTTCATAACCCGTCGTGCCATTGATCTGCCCGACCAGAAACAGGCCCTTCACCGACTTCGTCTCAAGCCATGGCTGCAACTCTCTCGGATCTATATGGTCGTATTCGATCGCATAGGCCGGGCGCAGGATCGTCACCTGTTCCAACCCAGGAATGGTGCGTACGAAAGCTTGCTGGATATCCTCAGGCAATGAGGTCGAAATGCCGTTTGGATAAACCGTAAAATCGTCGAGACCTTCCGGCTCAAGGAAGATCTGGTGGCCGTCGCGTTCGCCAAATCGGACGATCTTATCCTCAATCGAAGGGCAGTAACGCGGGCCGACGCCTTCGATCTGCCCAGAATACATAGCCGACAAATGAATATTATCGGCAATGATCCTATGGGTCTCAGGTGTCGTTCTGGTGACGCCACATGCGATCTGGGGATTGGTGATCCGGTCGGTCATGAAAGAGAATGGGGTCGGAACATCGTCAGCTTCCTGACGATCAATCGACGCCCAGTCGATCGTGCGTCCATCAAGCCGAGCAGGGGTTCCGGTTTTCAAGCGGCCAAGTGCAAATCCTTGTCGCTTCAATGTCTCCGAAAGACCAACCGACGGCGCCTCTCCGGTACGACCGGCCGGGATCTTCTTCTGACCGATATGGATCAACCCCCGCAGGAAGGTACCCGTAGCAAGGACAACTGAAGCGCAGGAAATACGACGCCCGTCCGCAAGCAGAAGAGCTTTTACAGCACCATCCTGCCCTATCTCGATATCGAATGCATCTCCTTCGACGACAGTCAGATTGGCGTGATTTTCGATCTCGCGCTGCATCGCCTCGCGATAAAGCCGGCGGTCAGCCTGTGTGCGCGGTCCTCGTACGGCCGGGCCCTTCTTGCGGTTGAGAAGACGAAACTGGATGCCTGCAGCGTCAGCAACGCGTCCCATCAATCCATCAAGCGCATCGATTTCGCGGACGAGATGACCTTTGCCCAATCCGCCAATCGCCGGGTTGCAGGACATCACGCCGATCGTTTCGCGCTTGTGTGTTACCAGTGCCACGGAGGCTCCAACGCGGCCAGCTGCACTTGCAGCTTCGCATCCTGCATGCCCGCCACCAACGACGACCACATCAAAGGTCAATTCAGCCATGGAAGCCTCTATGTTTCACGTGAATCATTTGCCAATGCAGAATTTTGAGAAGATCACATCGAGGAGATCTTCGACATCGACGCGACCGGTAATCCTGCCGAGCTCATCTCCGGCCACCCGCAACGCATCGGCCTTCAACTCAAGTCGAGGCTCATCTAATGCATTTTCGATGAATTTGGAAGCCAAGGCAATATGTTCGCGATGCCTGTCATTGCTCGCCGGCAGCCCGCCATTCCAGCTATCCCGTGCCCTATCGACGATAGCTCGATGGAGCTCGTCCAGACCTTCACCGGTTACAGACGAAATACGTATTGCCTCGACTTTATCCCTCTTGGAGAGATCCGCTTTCGTTTCCACTTCGAGATACGGAACACCGTAATCTTTGTACACGATATCTGTAGTGGATCCCGCTTCCCTAAGATACAGGATCATATCTGCCGAGCGAGCGGCCGACTTGGCACGTTCGATACCTTCGCGCTCGACGACGTCTTCTGCTTCTCTAATACCCGCCGTGTCGTGAAGTCGAACCAGATAACCTTCCATGTCCAGCTCTACCGTCAGCACATCGCGCGTGGTCCCCGCTATATCGGTCACGATTGCGACCTCGCGTTTTGCCATCGCGTTCAGCAGGCTAGACTTGCCGGCATTCGGAGCCCCGATAATCGCTACCTTGAACCCATTGCGAATAATCTCGGCGGATTTCGCCGAGACCGACGCAACGGACATCTCAGCCACGAGCGCAGCGAGATCACCGCCTATCGTATCCGCAACAGAGCCCGGTACATCGTCCTCGTCCGCGAAGTCGAGTTCCGCCTCGATCATCGCTCTCGCATGGGTCAGACGTTCCGCCCACCCACCATATTGGGCTGATAGGGCGCCCATTCCGGTCTGAAGCGCCAGTTTTCGTTGCATCTCGGTTTCAGCGGATACCAGATCGGACAAGCCTTCGACTTCTACCAGGTCGAGCCGCCCGTGTTCAAAAGCGCGGCGGGCAAATTCACCGGCTTCGGCAGACCGCAAACCCAGTTCCTTCAGTGTCCCCGCAACAGCGTTTACTACCGCACGGCTTCCATGAACCTGCAATTCGGCACAATCCTCACCGGTAAAGGAGTGCGGCGCTTCAAAATATAGGACCAGGCCCTGATCGAGCATCTCACCGTTTCGGTTGCGAATCGTTCGGAGGCTTGCCTGTCGTGGCAGAGGGGCCGAGCCGGCAATCTCGTTTATTACTGCTTTCGTCGCCGGACCACTTATGCGTATGACCGCAACGCCGGCCGGCGGCTGACCGCTGGAAAGCGCGAAGATTGTTGCCTGTATCATGTCTTCGTTCCATATCCACAAAAGACAAAGGCGCCCGATATCGGGCGCCTGCAAAGTCATCGAAGAATCCGGCTAAGGATTACGTGTTCATCGAGTCGAAGAAGTCCGCATTGTTCTTCGTCTGCTTCAGCTTATCGATCAGGAACTCGATCGCATCGGTCGTTCCCATCGGAGCGAGGATACGGCGAAGAACGAAGATCTTCTGCAGATCCTGGCGCGGAACCAGAAGGTCTTCCTTACGCGTACCGGATTTGAGAATATCCATGGCCGGGAAGATACGCTTGTCGGCGACCTTGCGGTCAAGCACGATTTCCGAGTTACCCGTACCCTTGAATTCTTCGAAGATGACTTCATCCATGCGGCTACCTGTATCGATCAGCGCAGTCGCGATGATCGTCAGCGAACCGCCTTCCTCGATATTACGGGCTGCACCAAAGAAGCGCTTCGGCCGCTGCAGCGCGTTTGCATCCACACCACCGGTCAGAACCTTGCCGGAAGACGGCACGACCGTGTTGTAGGCGCGGCCGAGACGGGTGATCGAATCGAGCAGAATGACGACGTCACGACCATGTTCGACCAGGCGCTTGGCCTTTTCGATGACCATTTCAGCGACCTGCACGTGGCGAACTGCCGGTTCGTCGAAGGTCGAGGAAACGACTTCGCCCTTCACCGAGCGCTGCATGTCCGTCACTTCTTCCGGACGTTCGTCGATGAGAAGAACGATCAGATAGCATTCCGGATGATTGGCGGTAATCGAATGGGCAATGTTCTGCAGAAGAACCGTCTTACCGGTACGCGGCGGCGCAACGATCAGGCCACGCTGGCCCTTGCCGAGCGGTGCGACGAGATCGATGACGCGCGCTGAATTATCCTTCGACGTCGGGATATCGAGTTCCATCTTGAACCGCTCATTCGGATAAAGCGGTGTCAGGTTGTCGAAGTGAACCTTGTGACGGATCTTTTCAGGATCGTCGAAATTGATCGTGTTGACTTTCAGCAGCGCGAAATAGCGTTCGCCTTCCTTCGGGCCGCGGATCGGTCCTTCAACGGTATCGCCCGTCTTCAGGGAAAACCGGCGGATCTGCGATGGCGAAATGTAGATATCGTCCGGACCAGGCAGATAGTTCGCATTTGCGGAACGCAGAAAGCCAAAACCGTCCTGAAGAACCTCGACCACGCCTTCACCGATGATTTCAACATCCTGGCTGGCAAGAACCTTGAGAATTGCAAACATCAACTCCTGCTTGCGCATCGTGCTGGCATTTTCGACCTCCAGCGACTCTGCGAAGGTCAGCAAATCAGTCGGAGATTTGCTCTTAAGTTCTTGAAGCTTCATTTCAGCCATGAAGAGGGGACCACTTGAGAAAATATAAGGGAATTGGGCGTGTCGGTGGAATTCGCTTCCGCGGATGAAGTCCGGGGACAACGTCGGTTACACGCATGCCACGATATGGAGGTGTCGCGAAAATAGCGATTCCCTCCGCGTGCCGCAAGAGGCTTATTCAGAAAAAGGCAAGCCCTTTCTCAGAACGGCTTTACGATAACGAGGATTACGATCGCAATCATCAGCACGGTCGGCACTTCATTCCATATCCGCCAATGCCTTGCGGCACGTCTGGGCTTGTCTGCGGCAAAATCGCGAACCGCGCGACCAAACAGCACATGAACCCAGGTAAGCGCCACGACCATGGCAATCTTCCCGTGAAGCCAGCCACCCTGAAATCCGTAAACGTCCCAGGCAAGATAAAGCCCCAGCATCCAGCTTACCATCATCGCCGGATTCATGATGACCCTCAGCAACCGCCTTTCCATCATCTTGAAAGTTTCCGATCGCTCGGAACCGATCGGTGCATCCGTGTGATAGATGAACAGCCGCGGCAGATAGAGAAGCCCTGCCATCCATGACATCACGGCGATGACATGAAATGCTTTCACATACAGGATGAAATCATCCGGCCGTAAAACGTAGGTCAGACCCAGGATGAGGAGAAATATCGCAAGTGCGATGAAGGCACGCGTCTTGGCCTTGCCGCCCGCACCTTCGTTTCCGGCTTCCTCGCGGTGCGGCGCCATCAACCCAACCCTCTGACGCGATTGACCAGTTTCGCGACATTGTCCGGATCAGCTTCCGGCGTGATGCCGTGGCCGAGATTGAAGATCAGCGGCCCATTTCCCAGAACCTGCAGGATCGCGTCGATACCGTCCTCAAGCGATTGGCCTCCGGCCACGACCCGCATCGGATCGAGATTACCCTGGACAGGCCCATCTTTCTGCAGTTCCGCCGCAAACGACAGCGGCACGCTCCAGTCCAGCCCGATCGCATCTGCCCCGGTCTTTTGCCGGTATTGGCGCAGGTTCATTCCGGCGCCCTTGGCAAAGGCGATGATGCGTGCATTCGGCCGCTTGCTGCGCACGATCTCGATCATCCGTGCAACCGGCTTCACTGCAAAGGCTTCGAATTCCGCTTCGCCGAGAACACCGGCCCATGAATCAAAGATCTGCACCGCATCCGCACCGGCATCGATCTGGGCAATCAGATATTCGGCGGAAATTTCAGCAAGAAACGCCAGCAGATGTTCAAGCGCCTGCCGGTTGCGATAACCGAAGAGACGGGCAGGGGCCTGATCGGGCGTGCCGTGGCCGGCAATCATGTAGGTCGCGACGGTCCAGGGAGCACCGCAGAAGCCGAGAAGGGCAGTTTCCGAAGGCAATTCCTGCCTCAGCCGCTTTACTGTCTCCAGGACGGGAGACAGATGCGCAAGAGTGCCATCCGCTTTAAGCGAATAGATGCTGGCCTCATCGATCGGATCCATCTGTGGCCCTTCGCCGGGCGTAAACCGCACGTTCCTGTCCAGAGCATCGGGAATGACCAGGATGTCGGAAAAGAGAATGGCCGCATCGAACGAATAACGCCTGATCGGCTGGAGCGTGACCTCGACAGCCAGATCAGGCGTGTAACAGAGATCGAGGAACCCACCGGCCTTCTGCCGCGTTGCACGATACTCGGGAAGATAACGTCCAGCCTGTCTCATAAGCCAGAGCGGAGGGGGCGTCACCGTTTTCCCCTCCAACACGTCGACGATCTTCCTTTTCACCGGCACCAGCATCTATCCCTTATAAAAAGAATCCAATTTCTATTGGTTTCTATTTCTTAGAGTCGGTGTGTATCAAGGATTAAAGTCAAACCCCAGATTAACCGAAATTTTGCCAATATCCGCCGAGCGATATAAAAAGCATTTCTCGGAATTTTTGAATTCTGGGAAAAATCATAAATTCAATAAAAGATTCAATAATATGACCGGCGTGTTGGGTAGTTTTTATCTGTAGACAACATGTGGATAAGTTTGGCAGATATGACAATTATCCACGCAAATCACATCCTCGCGTTCCATCAATCCAACTGATCGCAGATTGTGGAAAAAGTGGCGGTTTTCCCGAGGCCTGTCCCTCCCGCCTCTGAACATGGTCGCCTGTCCCAAGTTATCAACATACGGTAGAGAATAACGTGGAGAACCGGAAAAACTTCTTCCACTTGCATTTGGTTTCTGACTCCACCGGCGAGACTCTGATCTCTGCCGGACGGGCTGTCGCAGCCCAATTCCAGAACAGCTATGCGCTTGAGCACGTCTATCCGCTGATTAGGAACCGCAAACAGCTGGTGGCAGTGCTTGACGCTGTCGATGCGGAACCCGGTATCGTCCTCTATACGATCGTAGACCAGGATCTGGCATCGCTGATCGACCTTCGCTGCCGCGAAATGGGCGTTCCTTCCGTGAATGTGCTGGAGCCGGTTCTAGCTGTTTTCCAGACCTATCTGGGTGCGCCGTCGCGTCGTCGTGTTGGAGCGCAGCATGCTTTGAACGAGGAATATTTTGCCAGGATCGAGGCGCTGAACTTCACCATGGACCACGACGACGGCCAGATGCCCGAGACCTATGATGAAGCTGACGTTGTCCTGATCGGCATCAGCCGAACCTCCAAGACGCCGACCAGCATCTATCTGGCAAATCGCGGGATCAAGACGGCAAACATCCCGATTGTGCCGGGAGTCGAGTTGCCGGACGCTCTTTATAGTGCCACTCGTCCACTGATCGTTGGCCTGATCGCCACCACCGACCGGATCTCCCAAATCCGGGAAAACCGGGAACTCGGCAATTCTCAGGGGCTTGATCGGAACACCTACACCGATCGCGCCAGCATCAATGAAGAGCTTAAATATGCCCGGGCCCTTTGCGGGCGAAACAATTGGCCGATTATCGATGTTTCCCGCCGTTCGATCGAGGAGACTGCCGCGGCGATTCTTGCCCTGCGACCAAGGCTCAGGTAATCCCGAACTGTTTTTCGCCCGAACTGTTTGTCGGAGATGATACCTGAAGTGACACTTGTCCTTGCCTCCTCAAGTCCCTTTCGCCGAATGCTGCTCGAAAATGCCGGCCTGACATTCGAATCGCGCACCGCCGATATCGATGAACGACAGATAGAGGCCTCTGAAAAACACACTGGCCCCGAAGTTGTTGCCGGGATCTTGGCCAGGGCGAAGGCGCAGGATGTATCGCGTTATTTTCCTGATGCGCTCGTAATCGGCTCCGACCAAACGATGTCGCTTGGAGATCGCGTCTATCACAAGGCAAAGAGCCGCGCCGAGGCCCGCGATAACCTGCTCTCCCTCTCAGATCGGACGCACAGGCTTAACAGTGCTGTGGCCATTGTAAAAAACGGAACTGTGGTCTGGGAGCATGTTGCCTATGCCGAGCTGACAGTCCGCGAACTGACCGAGGGGTATGTCGAGCGGTATCTCGATAGAATTGGCGACAAGGCATTTTCGAGTGTCGGCGGCTACCAGCTGGAAGGAGAGGGCATCCATCTCTTTTCCGCCATTCAGGGTGACTATTTCACCATTCTCGGCCTCCCCATGCTTCCGCTTCTGGAAGAACTCCGTCGCCTGGGAGCGATTGATGGCTGATAGACGCGAAAATTCACCGCCTGCTGCATTTGTGACCGGCTGGCCGATCAAGCACTCCCGCTCTCCGATTATTCATAGGCACTGGCTGAAACAATACGGCTTGCCGGGCAGCTATGATGCGGTCGCTGTTTCCGAAAAGGATTTCGCCGCTTTTATAGAGGGGGTGAAAAACGGTAGCCTGGGCTTCTCCGGCGGCAATGTCACGATCCCGCACAAGGAAACGGCTTTCGCTCTCAGCGACCGGCCGGATGAGCTGGCGAAGGAACTCGGTGCAGCCAATACGCTCTGGCTGCAGGACGGTCAGCTTCATGGGACGAATACGGATGGATACGGTTTTGCAGCCAATCTCGACGGGCATCATCCGGGCTGGGACAAGGTCGATCGCGCCGTTATTCTCGGTGCGGGCGGAGCTAGCCGTGCCGTCGTTCAGGCTGTCCGTGATCGTGGCATCAACGAAATCCACATCGTCAATCGTACCATGTCACGTGCGAAGGAGCTTGCCGATCGTTTCGGTCCGAAAATTCATGCGCATGGATTACCCGCCCTGGAAGAGGTCATGGCTGGTGCCGGCTTGTTTGTGAACACGACATCGCTTGGCATGGATGGAGCAGAATCCGTTTCCTTCGACTTTTCGGGTCTGAAGTCAGGTGGAATGGTGACGGATATCGTTTACGTCCCGCTTGAAACGCCTATTCTTCGGCAGGCGCGCGAGCAGGGTTATCCGACGACCGATGGATTGGGGATGCTGCTGCATCAGGCGGTGCCCGGTTTCGAAAGATGGTTTGGTCGTCGCCCGGTGGTCGACAGTGCTCTACGACAACTCATCATTCAGGATATTCAGGCGGCGGCATGATTGTTATCGGATTGACCGGATCGATCGGCATGGGAAAGACGACCACTGCCGGCATGTTCAGGGATGCGGGTATCCCGGTCAACGATTCCGATGCTGTCGTGCATGACCTTTATAGAACGGATGCAGTTAAAGCGGTAGGCGAAGCTTTTCCCGGCTCAATTCGTGAAGGCGCCATCGACAGGGTGGAACTGGCCCGGCAACTTTCACTCGATCCCGGTGGTTTTAGCCGGCTTGAAGCAGTTGTGCACCCGCTGGTGAGAGACAGGGAAAAGCAGTTTCTCGCAAGGCAGAGATTGGCAGGCGCTGATCTCGTCCTCCTCGACATTCCTCTGCTTTTCGAAACCGGCGCTGAGAAACGCGTCGATGTGGTTGTGGTCGCGACCTGTGATCCACAGATACAGCGGCAGCGCGTTCTTGCCAGACCAGGCATGACGGAAGAAAAGTTCAAGCTCATCCTGAACCGTCAGATGCCTGATTCGCAGAAACGCGATCGTGCGGATTTTCTGGTCGATACGGGCTGCGGCCTCGACCAGGCAAAAAAGCGAGTAGAGCAGATCATCAATCTTCTACGGTCGGGCATACGGAGTGAAAAACATGCGTGACATCATTTTCGATACGGAAACGACTGGGCTTGAATCCAAGCAGGATCGCATCATCGAAATCGGTGGTGTCGAGCTGATCAACAATTTCCCGAGCGGAAAGACGATCCACATCTTCATCAATCCGGGTGATCGTAAGGTTCATCCCGATGCTTTGGCTGTCCATGGCATCACGGACGAGTTCTTGAAAGACAAGCCGAGCTTCGCTGAAGTCGCACAGCAGATCGTGGACTTTTTCGAAGGGGCACGATGGATCGCCCATAACGCCAACTTCGATATGGGTTTCATCAACGCGGAATTCGAGCGGATAGGTCTGCCGCCTGTACCTTCCGATCAGGTTGTCGATACGCTGGCCATGGCGCGTCGCAAACACCCAATGGGTCCGAACTCACTCGACGCCCTTTGCCGTCGTTACGGGATCGATAACACCCACCGTACAAAACACGGCGCATTGCTGGACTCCGAACTACTGGCCGAAGTTTATATCGAAATGAATGGTGGCCGACAGGCCGCCTTGGGACTGGTCGCCTCAGATCAGGTGGTAGAAGTCGCCGAGGCTGAAGAGACGGTGTTCATCACGGACCAGGTGCGCCCGCGCGCACTTGCGAACCGGTTGAGTGCAAAGGATTTGGAGCACCATGCATCAATGATCGCCTCTATGAAAGGCAAAGCGATCTGGCTGAAATATCGTCAGGAATAGGGTCGTTCCAGCAAAAGCGCAAAATGGTCTTGTGCCGGGAACTGCGTGAGACGTAGCGATTGAGCAATAAAAAAGCCCGGAACTTCCGGGCTTTTCCGATTTTTGTCTGATCAGCTGTTGAGCGGCTGAACCTTGGCGCGGGCCTGTTCTTCGGCCATGCGCTGCGAAAACATCTGGGCAAAATCGATTGGATCGATCATCAGCGGCGGGAAACCGCCATTGCGGGTCACATCTGCGATGATCTGACGCGCGAACGGGAACAGCAGGCGCGGGCATTCGATGAACAGAACCGGCAGCATGTGTTCCTGCGGAAAACCGGTGATGCGGAAGACGCCGCCATAAACCAATTCGGCTGCGAACACGACCTTGTCGCCTTCCTTGGCTTCGGCGTTCAGCGAAAGAACGACGTCGAAATCGGTATCCGACAGCGGGTTGGCGTTGACGTTCACGCCGATATTGATGGCCGGCGCGTTGTCACGCGCCTGAAGCGACCGGGGTGCACCTGGATTTTCGAAGGAAAGGTCCTTGGTGTACTGGGCAAGAATGTTGAGCGAAGGGCTCGCCGACTGCGTGTTTTCGTCTGCCATGGGATATCCTCAGGACTGATGCGTTGAGGCCGCATAACATCTAGGCATTTTGCTTACAACCCGTTGTGGCTCTGGCTTATGGTCACGGATCGCGGTCAATGCCTTTTGACCACGGAGAAGATGGGTTCGGATCCGTGTTCCGATGAAAATCCTCTTCCTCGAGATCGACGACCTTGCCGGCTGCATTCGGATTTTCGCGCGCGCCGCCGGCCGGATGGCTGAAACCGCCACGGCTGCTGCGGGGGCCGACCACCACGACACGCTTTCCGATCGCCGACCAGAGAAGCCGCCGCACAAACGGAATGAACAGTGCGATGCCGATAATGTCGGTGACGAAGCCGGGCAGAAGCAGAAGGATGCCGGCAACGACGATCATCGCCCCGTCGATAACGGAACTTGCCGGGATTTGCCCCTGCTGGCTTTGCTCCGAAAGCTTCTTCAAAAGATGCAGGCCCTGTTGCCGCATCATGAAGGCGCCGAGCAATCCGGTACCGATGACGAGGCCAAGTGTCCACCACAGGCCGAGCGCACGCCCGACCACGACAAATCCGGCGATTTCGGCCAAAGGCCAGGCAAGCAGCACGCTAAGAGCAATAAATGGGCGCATGATCCATTGAATGTTGTACGAGGTCGTTTCGAAGGCTCACACCTTCGCTATTTGAAGATGGCTTAATGCAGACTATATGATGATGTGAATTCAACTTTTAAACGGTAATTGCGGGTTAATATGGGTTCCAACGACTTCATTACACTCTTTTTCCTTGTTGCGGCGGTCCTGATTTTCCTGCAACTGCGCAGTGTGCTCGGCCGCCGGACGGGAAACGAGAAGCCGCCGGAGACATATGTCTCGCGCGAAGCGCTTAAAACCCCTGCCGCTGCGGATGACGGTAAGGTCGTAACTTTGCCGCGTCGCGAAGCCGGCGAAGAGGATCAGCGTCTGGCGGAGGTCGATGCTCTCGTAAAGCCCGGCAGCGAGTTGAACGAGTCGCTGAAGTCGCTGATAAGGGCCGATGTGTCCTTCCAGCCGAAGGAATTCCTAAACGGCGCTAAGATGGCCTATGAGATGATCGTCATGGCGTTTGCCGATGGCGACCGGAAGACCCTGAAGGGCCTTCTCTCTAAGGAAGTCTTTGAAGGTTTCGATTCCGCTATCCGCGAACGCGAGGCCCGCGGCGAAGTGGTGAAGTCCACTTTCGTCGGCATCGACAAGGCGGCCTTCACCCAAGCCGCTGTCAAGCAGTCGGAAGCTCAGGTCACGGTTCGCATCGTCAGCCAGCTGATTTCGGCTACCTTCGACAAGGAAGGCAAGCTGATCGACGGTGACCAGGAGGCCGTTGCCGAAGTGACCGATATCTGGACCTTTGCAAGGGATGTCCGCTCCAAGGATCCGAACTGGAAACTGATCGCGACCGAATCCGAACAATGAGCCCGACTTCGCCTGGATACCGCCTGTCTTCCGTATCCTTCGGCGACCTTCCCGGTTGGGAAAGGGACGATCCCCGCGCCTTGTTTGATGCGATGGCGCGGTGTCTTACCCATATTCGCGACGTGAAGCCCTATCGGACCGGCGTTCTTGGCCTCACCGCCGATGACTTGATGCCGCTTCTGGCTGCAGCTGGCATACTATCGTCTGATATGACGCAAGCGCAGGCGCGCGCGTTTTTCGAAGAGAGTTGCATTCCCTTCCGTATCGAGCGCGATGACGCCCAGCCGGGTCTGGTGACCGCCTTTTACGAGCCGGAAGTCGATGTCTCGGCAAAACCAGACGAGACGTTCGCCCATCCCTTCTATTTCCGTCCTGACGATCTCATCGATCTTGACGAAACCAACCGGCCTACCGAAATGGACTCCGGCTACATGTTCGGTCATGCGACTGCTTCCGGTGTGACCGAATATCCGGATCGTAAGGAAATCGATCGAGGTTTTCTCGCCGGGCGCGGCCTTGAAATTGCTTGGGCACGGTCGAAGGTTGACGTCTTTTTCGCCCATGTCCAGGGCGCAGCCCGCCTTCGTTATCCGGATGGCGACATTCGCCGTATCACCTATGCCGCAAAGGCTGGTCATCCATTTTCTCCGATCGGAAAGCTCCTGATCGATCTCGGGGAAATCCCGCGCGAAAAAATCTCGATGCAGAGCATCCGTAAATGGCTAGCCGAGAATCCGGCTAAGGTTGATGAAATCCTTTGGCATAACCGGTCCTATATCTTCTTCCGCGATGCCGATGTTTCCGACGACACACTCGGTCCCGTCGCCGCGGCCAAGGTGCCGCTCATCGCCGGGCGCTCCCTTGCTGTGGATCGTATGATCCATACATTCGGTTATCCCTTCTTCATTCATGCTCCGACGCTGCTTCATCTCAATGACGGTCAACCCTTTGCCAGGCTGATGCTGGCACTCGATACCGGATCGGCTATTGTCGGCCCAAGCCGCGGCGATATCTTTACTGGTTCAGGTTATGAAGCGGGAGAACGCGCCGGAACTGTCAGGAACGAAGCCGATTTCTATATCCTGATTCCCAAGGCGGCGGCTGGCAGGTTTGGAGCATGAACAGCGGACGTAAACTCAATTCCGAGGAACGGATACTGTGGGGCAAGGTGGCAAAATCCACCCGCGCCTTCAAGGAGCGCTGGACCGATCTTGCCGCCTTCGAGGCCGAAGAAGTCGCCCACGCGGCAGAGGTCGAGAAATCGAAACCCGCATCGCCTCGAGAAGTGCCGGAACAGCTGGCAGAACAGGTTCGCACCGCTAAGAAGCCGGCCGGCTATCACTATCCGCTCGAAAAGCCGACGAAGAAAAAACTCGCCAAAGGAAGGCTTGCGATCGAGGCGCGCCTCGATCTCCACGGCCTTTTCCAGGGTGAGGCGCATGACCTTTTGCTCGATTTCATCTATCGGGCGCATGAACGGGGCTTGCGCCATGTTCTCGTCATCACTGGCAAGGGCAGTTCGATGGGCAGTGAAGGCGCCCTTCGCCGCGCAGTCCCGCTCTGGTTCTCCAAGGCCGAGTTTCGTTTCCTGATTTCGTCCTATGAATGGGCAGCCCGCCATCACGGCGGCGACGGTGCCCTTTATGTAAGGCTTACGCGTGCAGAAAGGCCGGACCGTTGACGCCGTTCGGCCAGGCGATGCGCGAACTCCGCCAGCGCAGGGGCGTTACCCAGCGCGCCCTGGCGCAGGCCATAGGCGTCACGCCAGCCTATCTTTCCGCGCTCGAACATGGCCATCGCGGCCGCCCGACCTTCGAGCTTTTGCAGCGTATTGCCGGCTATTTCAACATCATCTGGGACGAGGCGGACGATCTCTTCCGCCTGGCGGATGCATCCGATCCCAGGGTTGTTATCGATACCGCAGGCCTGCCGCCGGAATACACGCTTCTGGCCAATCAGCTGTCGAAACGGATTAGCACTTTGACGCCAGAGATGGTAGAAGAGATCAACAGGCTCTTGAAGAGCCCGCAATAGTCATTTTTCTCGGGAAGAACCACGGCTTTCCTGCCATAATGGTGTGCTCAACCTTTAGAAGCCGCCCGCGATTTCCTATATTGAAAACGGAAAAAGCGGTGATTCGCGCGTCACCGAGAAGAACCAACTGGAAGAAGCTGAATGACCGATCTACCCGCCAGCGAAAATGGTGCGAGTGCAGAATATGGTGCCGATTCGATCAAGGTGCTGAAGGGCCTAGATGCCGTTCGCAAGCGCCCCGGCATGTATATCGGTGATACGGATGACGGCTCCGGTCTTCATCACATGGTCTACGAAGTCGTCGACAATGCGATCGATGAGGCCCTGGCCGGCCATGCCGATATCGTCACCGTCACGCTCAATTCCGATGGCTCCGTCACCGTGACCGACAACGGTCGCGGTATCCCGACGGACATCCACAGGGAAGAGGGGGTCTCGGCGGCGGAAGTCATCATGACTCAGCTCCATGCCGGCGGCAAATTCGACCAGAATTCCTATAAGGTTTCAGGCGGTCTGCATGGCGTTGGCGTCTCGGTCGTCAATGCGTTGTCGGTCTGGCTTAAGCTTAAGATCCGCCGCAACGGCAAGGTCCATGAAATTCGCTTCACCCATGGTGTCGCCGATGCGCCGCTGAAAGTAATCGGTGATTACGAGGGACGTTCAGGCACGGAAGTCACCTTCCTCGCCAGCCCTGAAACCTTCACCATGACCGAGTTCGATTACAACACACTCGAACACCGCCTGCGCGAACTCGCCTTCCTGAATTCGGGTGTCCGAATTCGGCTCACGGATCGCCGCAAGCCGGACGTGAAGGAAGAAGAGATGGTCTATGACGGTGGCCTCGAGGCCTTCGTCAGCTACCTCGATCGTTCGAAGAAACCGCTCGTTGAAAAGCCTGTTGCCATCAAGGGCGAGAAGGATGGGATGACGGTGGAAGTGGCCATGTGGTGGAACGACAGTTACCACGAGAATGTTCTCTGCTTTACCAACAATATTCCGCAGCGTGACGGCGGAACCCATATGGCGGGTTTCCGGGGAGCACTTACCCGGCAGATTACATCCTATGCGGAAACCTCGGGCATCATGAAGCGTGAAAAGGTTTCGCTGACAGGTGACGACTGCCGCGAAGGACTGACGGCAGTGCTGTCGGTTAAGGTACCAGATCCGAAATTCTCGTCGCAGACCAAGGACAAGCTGGTTTCCTCGGAAGTTCGTCCTGTTGTCGAAAGCCTTGTCAACGAGGCGCTCAGTTCTTGGCTGGAAGAACACCCTGCAGAAGCCAAGGTTCTCGTAGGCAAGGTCGTAGAAGCCGCCGTTGCTCGTGAAGCCGCCCGCAAGGCGCGCGAGCTCACCCGCCGCAAGGGCGTTCTTGATATCGCTTCCCTGCCGGGCAAGCTGGCTGACTGCTCCGAGCGTGATCCATCCAAGTCCGAAGTCTTCCTCGTCGAGGGTGATAGTGCAGGTGGCTCCGCCAAGCAGGGTCGCTCGCGTGAAAACCAGGCTATCCTTCCGCTGCGCGGTAAGATCCTCAATGTTGAACGTGCCCGCTTCGACAAGATGCTCTCCAGCCAGGAAATCGGTACGCTGATCACCGCGCTCGGCACCTCGATCGGCAAGGACGAATTCAACGCCGACAAGCTGCGTTACCATAAGATCATCATCATGACGGACGCTGATGTCGACGGAGCGCATATTCGCACGCTGCTCTTGACCTTCTTCTTCCGCCAGATGCCAGAACTGATCGAGCGCGGCCACATCTACATCGCCCAGCCGCCGCTCTATAAGGTCGCGCGCGGCAAGTCCGTTCAGTACCTGAAGAACGAGGCGGCGCTTGAGGAATACCTCATCAGCATGGGTATCGAGGAAGCAAGGTTGATCGTCGGTTCCGGTGAGGTTCGTGTCGGCGAAGACATGCGCGAAGTGATCCACGATGCACAGCGCCTGCGCTCGCTCGTCGACGGTCTTCATTCCCGCTATAACCGTTCGATCATCGAGCAGGCGGCAATTGCTGGCGCGCTCAATCCGGACCTTACCGACAACCGCGAACGTGCCCAGCAGACCGCCGACCTCGTCGCACAGCGACTGGACATGATTGCGGAAGAGACGGAACGCGGCTGGACCGGTCACGTGACGGACGAGGGTGGCCTGCGTTTTGAGCGCATGGTACGCGGCGTTCGCGAAGTGGCCTTCATCGATAACGCGCTGATCGGCTCGGCCGACGCTCGCCATATCGATCAGCTGTCGGGCCGTCTGCAGGAAATCTACTCGACCTCGCCGATCCTTGCCCGCAAGGATGGCCAGCTGGAAATCTCCGGTCCCCGTGCGCTTCTCGATGCTATCTTCGCCGCCGGCCGGAAGGGCCTGTCGATGCAGCGCTACAAGGGTCTTGGAGAAATGAATGCCGAGCAGCTGTGGGAAACCACGCTCGACCCGAATGTTCGCTCTCTGCTGCAGGTCAAGGTGAACGATGCGACCGATGCCGACGGCCTCTTTTCCCGTCTTATGGGCGACGAAGTCGAGCCGCGTCGCGAGTTCATCCAGGACAACGCATTGAGCGTCGCCAACCTCGATATCTGAGGCATTTGCTCAGTCCAAAGCTGAAACGGGACCGACAGGCCCCGTTTTCGCATCCGGCTAAGGATTCACGCGAAACCTTGCACAGTCAGGCTTTTGATCACGGTTCGCCGGAGAACTTCCCCTCGAAGGCGATCTCCGAAACGGCCTTTCGTCCGCTCGGTATCTCGCGCTCCCTCAGGTCTTCCGGCAATGTCTCCTTCGCGGCCATGCGGCCAAGCGCGGCTGCAGCTTCCACTCTGAAACCCTCGGGCAGTTCGAGCACGTCCACAGATTTTTCCTTGTCGAACCCCTCCATTCCATGCGCGTGATAGCCGAGCTTCATGGCCTGGCAGATTACTGAGAACCAGGCTGCGCCCGTATCGTAGGAATGCGTATAGGCGGGCTTGTGCTCGCCGTTTGATGAAACCCGGTAGCATTTCGAAACGATAATCATCAGGGCAGCGGCATTCTTTGCCCAACGCTGGTTGCCGGGAACGAGAAGATCAAGGATCGCCTCGAATGCCGGCGTGCCGCGAAGACCATAGATGAAGCGCCAGGGCTGATTGTTGCCGGACGAGGGCGCCCAATGCGCCGCGTCGAGAATGGTCAGCATCTGTTCGCGATCCATCGTCTCGTCAGTAAAAGCGCGCGGCGACCAGCGATCGAGAAAATACGCGTCGATGGGAAATTCGGATGTGCGGGAATTGCTGCTGGTCATCGAGGTCTCCTTGTCATGTTGCCCAACATATGCCTCACCGGCTCTTTGGCAATCACCCTCGCGCAGGTGACAATCGACCCCACATCCGTCATAGATGGGTGAGGGGAGGGAGGCGTTCTACGGAGCGCGCAAGGAGAGGAGTGCACCGCCATGAAAGGCAGCGCGATCATGTTCTATCAGCTGTATGAATTGAACCACGCTGCGCTCGCGCCGTTTCGCGCCGGTGCGGAAGCACTTCGCTATGTCTCTAGCAATCCGCTCAACCCCATGTCGCAAACCGTGCTCGGCCGTACGTTGACGGCAAGCCTCGAAGTTTTCGAGCGGGCCACGCGACGCTATGCCAAGCCGGATTTCGGCCTGAACGAAACCACCGTGAATGGCGAAACGGTCGCAGTGGAAGAAGAGATCATTTGGTCTAAACCCTTCTGTCAGCTGCTGCATTTCAAGCGCGATCTTCCGCCGGCCCATCAGCCGGATCCGAAAATCCTGTTGGTCGCGCCTATGTCCGGACATTATGCGACACTGCTGCGTGGAACGGTCGAAGCGCTGCTTCCTCATGCGGAGATTTACATCACCGATTGGGTCGATGCGCGGGTCGTGCCTGTCACGGAAGGCGGGTTCGATCTTAACGATTACATCGATTACGTTATCGAGATGCTGCAGGAGATAGGCCCTGGCGCACATGTCGCCGGCGTCTGTCAGCCGTCGGTACCCGTGCTCGCAGCCGTCGCGATCATGGAAACGCGAAAGGACCCGATGCTGCCTGCCTCGATGATCCTCATGGGTGGCCCGATCGATACCCGCATCAACCCGACGGCGGTCAACAAGCTGGCAAACGAGCATCCGCTCGAGTGGTTCAAGGATAACGTCATCATGACGGTACCCTTTCCGCAACCCGGTTTCATGCGTCCTGTCTATCCCGGCTTCCTGCAGCTCTCGGGTTTTATGTCGATGAACCTCGACCGCCATGTGATGGCACATCGCGAATTCTTCGATCACCTCGTCAAGAATGACGGCGAGTCGGCGGAGCGACACCGGGACTTCTACGACGAATACCTCGCCGTGATGGACCTGACCGAGGAGTTCTATCTCCAGACCGTAGATACCGTCTTCATCCGCCATTCTTTGCCGAAAGGCGAGATGATGCATCGCGATGTCCCGGTTGACACCGGTGTCATTCGCAACGTTGCATTGATGACGGTCGAAGGCGAGAATGACGATATCTCCGGCTTGGGCCAGACCAATGCCGCCCATGCGATATGCCCGAATATCCCTGACAGCATGCGCCTTCATTACATGCAGCCGGATGTCGGTCATTACGGCGTTTTCAATGGTTCCCGTTTCCGCCAGGAGATCGCGCCGCGGATCATCGAATTCACCCGGCTGCATTCCGGAACCCGGCCAAGCGATGCGGCGCCTAAGCCTACGCGTAGCGGCAGGAAAAGCGCGCCGAAGCCGGAATAGATCGAATTCCACTATCGATTTCCGCATTTTAGCGGATTTAATCTTTGCTCTTCTTGAAGCGCGATCCGGGGCTCACCAAATCGATTCCCGTCGGGCTGGCATCTGGCCTCCCGCTCTAACCCTAAGGGTGTGACCTATGAACCAGTCTGCATTGATACGTCCGGAGTGGACGCCGGCCACCATTGCTCTCATGGTGCTCGGTTTCATAGTTTTCTGGCCACTCGGCCTTGCTATGCTCGCCTATATCATTTTCGGGGATCGGCTTCGTGGCTTCAAGCGCGATGCCAATGATCGCGCTGACAAATGGTTCGCCGGGTGCCGCAAGGCAAGCCGCCGTTACAACACGCATTTTTCGACCGGCAATGTCGCTTTCGACGACTGGCGCAAGGCCGAACTGGATCGCCTGGACGAAGAACGCCGCAAGCTTGATGAGATGCGGGAAGAGTTCGATACCTATGCGCGCGAGCTTCGCCGCGCCAAGGATCAGGAAGAGTTCGACCGCTTCATGCGCGACCGCAAAAATCGTCCTTCGGGCGATCAGCCGGTGGTCGATGTCTGACCCCAAAGTCGGCTCTGATGTGATGAAGGCCGGTGCTCTTCGGAGCGCCGGCTTTTTTGATGGGCAGAATCCCGGTGAATCGGGTAAGGAATAGTCATGTTCGCGCTCTTGAAGAAGCCGGTTCGCCGGTCACCCAAACCACTGCAGACGGTCAAGCGCACGCTTGCTGTGGGGGATCGCGCCATGCCATTGACCATCAAGGAGAACAGTCGCGCGACCCGTATCACGCTCAGGATCGAGCCGGGCGGCAGGGCGCTCAATCTCACCATCCCCGTGGGCCTGAAACATTACGAGGTGGATGACTTTCTGTCTCGCCACGAGGGCTGGCTGAAAACCAAGCTCGCCAAATTCTCCCTCGACAACCCGATCCGGCCGGGTGGCACCATTTCCATCCGCGGCGTCCAGCACCGGATCGAACATACCGGATCCTTGCGCGGCATCACCCAGGCGCTGGTTATCGATGGCGAACCGGTACTCAAGGTAAGCGGGCTTGAGGAACATATGGGCCGAAGGATCTCGACCTTTCTCAAGAAGGAAGCGCGCCACGATCTCGAAGCGCTGGCCCGCCGTCACGCCGCTGCCATCCGCAAGCCGATTGCCTCAGTGTCAATGAAGGATACGCGTAGCCGCTGGGGCTCATGTTCCTGGGACGGCAATCTCAGCTTCTCGTGGCGCATCGTCATGGCGCCGCCGCTGATCATCGATTACCTCGCAGCTCACGAGGTCGCACATCTGAAAGAGATGAACCACGGCCCGAAATTCTGGGCGCTCTGCGGAGATCTGTGCCCGCGTATGGACGAGGCACGCCGCTGGCTGAAGCTGCACGGTTCGCAGCTTCACGCGATAGATTTCAGTTGAAGGAAGTGAACTACAGGGCCGAGGAATAATCCTCGGTTTACTGCCAGTTGCTTGTCCGGATGGACCAGTTTTCCTGGCTCAAACCTGGGGTCGGATCAGCCATCGCCATCCCGGCTCCAGGACGCTTCTGCACATTCGGACGTGCAGCCGGGACCGGAACCTTCGCGACGTTCTCAAGGCTGGCCTGATAGGCATGGGCAGGGGTATAGGAAGCGTTCTGCGGCACCGCATAGGCGGTATCGAATGCCTCTTCCATGCTGGACCGAGCAACCGCTGCCGTAATCACCGGCGCAAGCGGCGGGTTGTTCGAGGCGACGGCCGGCTGTGCCGAACCGTTATGTCCGCTCTTTTCCGGCATTGCAGCAGCCTGGGACGTGACGGCAGGTGCCGAAACCGCGGCCACCTGCGTGCTCGCAGCGGCAGCACTTGCAGCCTCGGCAATGATCGACGACGACAGGGCTGGGTTCTGCTCGGGATCGTTCGACGCATAGGCGAGAATGTAGCTGTTGGCCGGCTTCGGAGCCGCCGTCTGCAGATTGCCGTCCTCGTCACGCTTTTCGTAGAACACGTTGCCGCCGGCAGCGGCTACATAATGCATGTTGTTGTATGGGAAGCTGTATCCCTCTGTATGGAAGAACATAGCGTTCTTCACGTCGGGATGGCGCGCGCCCTTCAACACTGCATCTGCCGCCGTGTTGAGATCCGGCGCGGTAGCCTCGTCCATCTTGCGGGTCATCACGCCCGGAGCAAACTGGTTTTTCTGTGCCACGACGCCGCAAATCGTCTCCGGGTAGATGCCGGAGGTCAGGCGGTTCATGATCACGCTTCCAACGGCCAGAAAGCCATTTTCGCTCGTCCGCCTGGATTCGAAATACATCGCACGCTTCAGGCATTCACGATCTTTATTGGTGTAGCTATATACGGCCTTTTGTGAGCCAGTTTGTGCTGACGCCAATTTGGTCGTTTTGTCTTTAGCGTCCACTGACGACACGGTCTGCGTGCTGGTGCATGCAGAGAGCAGCCCCCCAGCCGTCAGACATAAAGCTGCCCGCCAGGCAACTGTCGTAATCCTCGTCATGGTACCCCGCCAAAAAATTTCAAAAATCATCTGGTTGAGGAATAACCTACCTCAATTCATACAGTTTATCAATTATCTTTCATGACAGGCCAAACCTCGGAAATTCCATTCCTTTTTCGATTTTGGCTGCAACAAACTTTCATGAGCGAAAACTGATATTTCACACATTCATCAAGCGTGAGCATGTTACGATTCGTATATGAGACATCACGGTTAATTCTTCGTATCCGGCAATCCGCCGCTGTCCATCCATGTAAAAGATTCTCGACTCCGCAGGCATTTCGTGTCACTCCGCGATCATGAAACTCGACATCAAGATTTGTGGTTTGTCGACGGCGGATGCCGTGGATCGCGCCGTTGAGCGCGGCGCAACCCATATCGGCTTCATCTTCTTCGAAAAGAGCCCGCGTAACATCGCGCCCGAGATCGCCGGTGAGTTGGCCGACCGGGTCCGCAGCAGGGCAAAGATCGTCGCCGTTACCGTGGATGCGAATGACGAAGACTTGGACGATATAGTCTCGCTTCTGCACCCGGATATTCTCCAGCTTCACGGACATGAGACGCCGGAACGCATCCTGCATATCAAGGCGCTCTATGGCCTGCCGGTAATGAAAGTGTTTTCGGTAAGGGAAGCCACGGATCTGCATCGGGTCGACCCCTTCATCGGCGTCGCCGACCGCTTCCTCTTCGATGCGAAGGCACCGAAAGGATCGGATCTTCCGGGCGGTAACGGTGTCTCCTTCGACTGGAACCTGATGGCTTCGCTTGACGAAGGCGTGAATTACATGCTTTCCGGGGGCCTGAATAAGGATAATGTCGCTGATGCGATCGCGTCCACGCGCGCAACGGGTATCGATGTATCGTCCGGAGTGGAAAGCGCCCCGGGCCTCAAAGACGTTGGAATGATCGATGCGTTTTTTGATGCTGTCGCCGATGCGAAAGCCAATAAGCGCTGAAGGAGCATAGAGTGAACGATACGCCTAAACCCAATTCCTTCCGCTCCGGCCCCGATGAGGACGGCCGTTTCGGCATTTTCGGTGGCCGCTTTGTCGCGGAAACACTGATGCCGCTGATCCTGGATCTTCAGGCCGAATGGGAAAAGGCGAAGAACGATCCGGAGTTCCAGAAGGAACTGGCTGATTTAGGCACCCATTATATCGGTCGCCCAAGCCCACTCTATTATGCCGAGCGTCTGACTGAACATCTCGGCGGCGCAAAGATTTATTTCAAGCGCGAAGAGCTGAACCATACCGGCTCCCACAAGATCAACAACTGCATCGGCCAGATTCTGCTGGCCAAGCGCATGGGCAAGACCCGTATCATCGCCGAAACCGGTGCCGGCCAGCACGGCGTGGCCTCGGCCACCGTCGCTGCCCGTTTCGGCCTCCCTTGTGTCGTCTATATGGGCGCCACCGATGTTGAGCGCCAGGCCCCGAACGTCTTCCGCATGAAACTGCTTGGCGCCGAGGTGAAGGCCGTCACGGCCGGTTCCGGCACGCTGAAAGATGCCATGAACGAGGCGCTGCGTGACTGGGTCACCAATGTCGACGACACCTATTACCTGATCGGCACTGCCGCCGGCCCGCATCCCTATCCGGAAATGGTCCGCGATTTCCAGGCCGTCATTGGCCAGGAAGCCCGTGAGCAGATCCTGGAAGCCGAAGGCCGCCTGCCGGATGTCGTCATCGCTGCCGTTGGCGGCGGTTCTAACGCCATCGGCCTTTTCCATCCCTTCCTCGATGACGAAGGCGTCAAGATCGTCGGCGTCGAAGCCGGTGGCCATGGCCTCGACGGCAACGAACACTGCGCCTCGATCACCGCAGGCTCTCCGGGCGTGCTGCATGGCAACCGCACCTATCTCTTGCAGGACAAGGACGGCCAGATCCTCGAAGGCCATTCGATCTCTGCCGGCCTCGATTATCCGGGCATAGGCCCTGAGCATTCCTGGCTGAACGATATCGGCCGCGCCGAATATGTGCCGGTCATGGATGACGAAGCGCTCGAAGCCTTCCAACTCCTGACGAAACTCGAAGGCATCATCCCGGCGCTAGAGCCCAGCCATGCCATCGCCGAAGTGATCAAGCGTGCGCCGAAGATGGGCAAGGACCAGATCATCCTGATGAACCTGTCCGGCCGCGGCGACAAGGACATTTTCACCGTCGGCAAGTTGCTTGGAGTGGGGCTGTAATCATGACTTCCAGAATGGACACACGCTTCGCCAAGTTGAAGGCCGAAGGTCGCCCCGCTCTTGTCACCTATTTCATGGGCGGCGATCCGGATTATGCAACCTCGCTCGGCATTATGAAGGCTTTGCCGGAAGCCGGCGCCGATGTGATCGAACTCGGCATGCCGTTTTCCGATCCGATGGCGGATGGCCCGACCATCCAGCTCGCCGGCCAGCGCGCCTTGAAGGGTGGCCAGACGCTGGCAAAGACGCTTGATCTCGCCCGCGATTTCCGCAAGAGCGACGATGAAACCCCGATCGTCATGATGGGCTATTACAACCCGATCTATATCTACGGCGTCGACAGGTTCGTCGATGACGCGATCGCAGCCGGCATCGATGGCCTGATCATCGTTGATCTGCCGCCGGAAATGGATGACGAGCTCTGCATCCCGGCGCTCGCCAAGGGCATCAACTTCATCCGCCTGACGACCCCGACCACGGACGAGAAGCGTCTGCCGACCGTGCTCAACAATACGTCCGGCTTCGTCTATTACGTTTCGATGAACGGCATTACCGGTTCGGCTTTGCCCGATCCGTCGCTGATCTCCGGCGCCGTCGCCCGTATCAAAGACCACACGGATCTGCCGGTCTGCGTTGGCTTCGGCGTCAAGACCGCCGATCATGCCAAGGCAATCGGTGCCGCAGCAGATGGCGTTGTCGTCGGCACGGCGATTGTCGCCCAGGTCGCCGGCAGCCTCACCAAGGATGGTGCTGCTACCGCCGACACGGTTTCCGCCGTTTCCACTTTCGTTCGCGGTCTTTCAACCGGCGTGCGTTCCGCGCGCCTTGTTGCTGCCGAATAACTGGCCCACATAAGGCATGCCTCTCGAAAGTCGCCACCGGTCTCGAGAGCGAGGCATGTCTGAAAATTGAAGATCTGAGGCGTGGCACGCGATTTTAAGGATCGCGATACGCTTCAGTCCTGACACTGTTTTATCGGAGTACCCCCAAGTGAACTGGATCACCAATTACGTTCGACCGCGCATCAATTCCATGCTGGGTCGTCGCGAAGTTCCGGAAAACCTCTGGATCAAGTGCCCTGAAACCGGCGAAATGGTCTTCCACAAGGACCTCGAAGAGAACAAGTGGGTCATTCCTGCCTCCGGCTTCCACATGAAAATGCCTGCCAAGGCGCGCCTCAGGGACCTGTTTGACGGCGGCGAGTTTGAAGCCCTGCCGCAGCCCAAGGTCGCCCAGGATCCGCTGAAGTTCCGCGATTCCAAGAAATATGCCGACCGCCTCAAGGACAGCCGCCTGAAGACCGAGCAGGAAGATACGATCCTGTCGGGCCTCGGCACCGTCCAGGGCGTCAAGCTGGTTGCCGTCGTGCATGAGTTCAACTTCATCGGTGGCTCGCTCGGCATGGCAGCCGGCGAGGCGATCGTGAAGGCTGCCGAGCGTGCGCTGAAGGAAAAATGCGCCCTGATCATCTTCCCGGCGTCGGGCGGTGCCCGCATGCAGGAAGGCATTCTTTCGCTCATGCAGCTGCCGCGCACCACGGTTGCCGTCGATATGCTGAAGGAAGCCGGCCTTCCTTACATCTGCGTGCTGACCAACCCGACCACCGGCGGCGTTACCGCGTCCTACGCGATGCTGGGTGATGTCCATATTGCCGAGCCGGGCGCTGAAATCGGTTTTGCCGGCAAGCGCGTCATCGAACAGACCCTGCGTGAAAAGCTGCCGGAGGGTTTCCAAACCTCTGAATACCTGCTTGAACACGGCATGGTCGATATGGTGGTCAAGCGGCACGATATTCCCGAGACGCTTGCCCGCATCATCCGCATGCTGATGAAGCAGCCGGTGCAGGAAGCGCTTCCAGCACCCGCACCGGTCGCTGCGACCGCCTGACTTGAGGCAATTCCGGCAACCGGTTTTGTCGGAATTGCGTTGAAACCAAAAAACTGGGTGGCCGTACCCTCGGACAGGGTGAGACTGCTCGAAAAGACGACCAAAGCCGGAGCTACGGGATGTCGACCATGAACCAGCCCGTCGCAAGCGAAGCCGCTCAGGAAATCGAGCGGCTGATGACCCTTCATCCGAAAGGGTTTGATCTGTCGCTTGAACGTATCACCCGCCTCCTTGAGGTGCTCGGCAATCCGCAGCTGAAACTGCCGCCGGTCATCCATGTCGCCGGCACCAACGGCAAGGGTTCCTGCACCGCCTTCTGCCGCGCGCTGCTGGAGGCAGGCGGCCATTCGGTCCACGTTCACACATCCCCCCATCTGGTAAATTGGCACGAGCGTTTCCGCATCGGCGTCAAGGGCGGTCGCGGACAATTGGTGGATGACGCGCTGCTTGCAGATGCCTTGCGCCGTGTCGCAGCCGCCAATGACGGCCAAACGATCACCGTCTTCGAGATCCTCACTGCTGCCACCTTCCTGCTGTTCTCCGAACAGCCCGCGGATGCGGTCATTCTGGAAGTCGGGCTGGGCGGACGGTTCGATGCCACCAATGTCATCGCCAATCCTGCCGTCTCGGTGATCATGCCGATCGCGCTCGATCACCAGGCTTATCTGGGAGATCGTGTCGAATTGATCGCCGCCGAGAAGGCCGGCATCATGAAACGCCGGCGTCCGGTGGTTGTGGGTCACCAGGAATTTGAAGCCGCCCGCGAAGTTCTGATCTCGACGGCGGATCGCCTTGGCTGTCCACTCTCGGTCTATGGTCAGGATTTTTCCGCCCATGAGGAATTCGGCCGCCTGATCTATCAGGACGAGGATGGTCTGCATGATCTGCCTTTGCCGCGCCTGCCGGGCCGGCATCAATACGCCAATGCCGCAGCCGCCATCCGCGCTGTCAAGGCAGCCGGTTTTGCCGTTACCGACCAGATGATGGAAAAGGCGATGGTGAGCGTCGAATGGCCGGCGCGCCTGCAGCGGATCACCGAGGGCAAGCTTCTGGAATTCGCGCCCAAGGGTGCTGAGATCTGGCTCGATGGCGGACATAATCCCGCTGGCGGCGAAGTCATTGCAGAGGCGATCGCGGCTTTCGAGGAGCGTCAGCCGCGCCCGCTTTATCTCATCACCGGCATGATCAACACCAAGGATCCGGTCGGTTATTTCCGCGCCTTTGCCGATCTCGCGGAACATGTCTTTACCGTTCGCATCCGCGACAGCGAAGCCGGCCTTGATCCGGTGGTCTTGGCCCATTCCGCTTTCGATGCGGGACTGGTCGCCGAACCGTCCGCCTCGGTCGCCGAAGCGCTTCAGGAAATTACCCTCCGCCAGATCCCCGATCGCCCACCACCCCGCATCCTCATTGGCGGTTCCCTCTATTTTGCGGGTAATGTTCTGGCAGATAACGGCACTCCGCCGACGTGATGTAGGGGCCTACGGATGGCCCTCACCCAAGGGGCAGCTTGCTTCCACCTTGCCCCGTAAATGGGGAGAGGGGACTTGTTATGCTGAAGTTCAGCGCGAGACGGAGAGGGGCAACTTGCGTCCTTCTCTCTGTCAAAAAGGGGAGAAGATTCCGGCAGGTGGATGAGGGGCTGGCACTGTCACCAGCGTCGCCACAAGCGGGGACGAGATCCCAATCCCGCTCCAACAATCCCAATCATTTAACTGGTTTTTCATCCCCGCCCTCGCGCCGCGTGCCTAGAATGTGCTCGTTCCGCTTCGGCTACACCGGTCCGCATAACCGGCGAGGCGGAACCGGTGATCGGATGTTCCACCCTTATGCAGGCGGACCATCCGGAGCTGCGCAGAAAATGGTCTGCCCCTGAATAAGGCGTGCGTGTGTCGCACACATACCGGCCTGCAGTTCGATGAGGACATAAGCCCGACCGCCGCAGACGGACCGGAGTTGCGCGGAAAAACACACAGAACGGGACACGCCGAGTGTCACATATAAAAATTCAATTCGAGGCACCCGACGTGTCCCGGCCAAAACAAGAAATATCCAGATCGCCAAGGGCGGACTGTGTCCATTCGGAAGCCAGCTTCAAAATAGGCAAACAAAAAACCCGGCTAATTTCCCAGCCGGGTTTTGGATTCACGTGAAACACTTTTTTAAGTGTTATGCAGCGCCGGAAATCCAGGCGGCAAGCGCGGTCTTCGGAGCAGCGCCAACCTTGATGTCAGCCACTTCGCCGCCCTTGAACATGGCAAGCGTCGGGATCGAGCGAACGCCGAACTGGGCAGCCAGTTCCGGGTTTTCGTCGATGTTCAGCTTGGCGACCTTCACCTTGCCGGAAAGTTCGGTTGCGATCTCTTCAAGGCTCGGAGCGATCATCTTGCACGGGCCGCACCATTCAGCCCAGAAATCCACGACGACCGGCTCGGCGGAGTTGAGAACTTCGGCCTGAAAATTGTTGGTATCGACCTTAACGGTAGCCATAGGGCTCTCCTTTACGATTCTTCGTTGCTGCAAATGTGAGATCGGCATTGATCATTTTCAATCTCCGTCATGTCACTTTGTCTTGAGCTCTGCAAGCGAGCGCGACATCAGCTCGACAGGTAATGTCATGACTGTTGCCGTCTCGGTATAGACCAGCACACAGTCGACTTGCTTGCCGGGATAAAGCGGCTTCATGATCTCGCGATAGATGGCAAGCTGCGCCCGATGCGTCAGCGGCACGGCCTCGACGTCCGCCGGTGGCTTGCGGTTGGTCTTGTAGTCGAGAATGATCACCCGATCGTCCATCTCCACCAGCCGGTCGATCCGCCCTGAAATCGCATAATCCTGCCCCTCCAGATGAAGCGTCCCCATGATCGACACTTCCGCCTGGCTGCGGGCCGAAAAGACCGGCGCAAGGCCGGAGTGTGAAAGCACCGAAATGACGCTCTCGACCAGCTTTTCCCGCTCGGCCTTGGGCCAGAACCGTGCAGCCCGCTCGGCATAGCGGTTGGCGGCAGTTTCACGCTCCACGTCGGAAAACTCCGTCAGCATCTGCAGCATGCGGTGAACCAGCTTACCCTTCTGCAGCGCAAGGCTTGCCGTTGCCTTGTCGCCGAACAGGGGAGAGGTGACGATCAGGTCGTCCGCATCGTCATCGATCATCACGCCGGCGCCCGATGGGCTGAGTGGTCGCGGCAAAATCTTCTGTGGGGGCAGGGGGCGTGACAGATCGCCCGGCAGGCCCGGTCTCTCCGCCGCCTTGTGTTCTTCGCGCTCCGCCCGCTCGACACTTCCGCCGGTAACCGGCAGCCGCCATTTCAACCCGCTCCATTCGCCATCCGGCCCGTTGAACGTGGTGGCGCTGCAATGCTGCTCGTCCAGCGAAAGCGCCCGCGAGATCATCGCCTGCCAGCTGTCCGGATTGTCACGCACGCCGCGATAGCCGCAGACGATCAGCCGGTCGGCCGCGCGTGTCATGCCGACATAAAGCAGCCGCCGATATTCCTCTTCGGAAAGCGTCTTCAGCCGCTCCTCATCGGCACCAGTCAGCGCGTTCGAAAGCGTCTTTCCCGGCAGCCATGCCGGAACATCGCCCTGCGCGGTTTTCAAGAACCGGAATTTCGGCACATGCGAGGAAATGAAGGATTTCGAATTGCTGTCGACCAGAAACACCACCGGCGCCTCGAGCCCCTTGGAGGCATGTACGGTCATGATCCGCACCTCGTTGCGCCCGCCATCCTGCTCGCGTTTGACCTCCGGGCTTTCAAGCTCCAGTGTCGAAACGAAAGCCTGAAGTCCGGGCAGGCCGGATGTTTCATGGTCCAGCGCGAAGGTCAGGAACTCATCGAGAATATCGCCGGCCTCCGTGCCGAGCCGCCCGAGAAACTTTCGCCGCCCGCCATATTGCCCCAAAATCCGCGCATAAAGATCATGCGGGCTGAGCAGCCGGGAAAGCGCAAGCAGATGCTGCAACCGTTCCGCAGCATCGCGAAATCGCAGCGGCTGTTCCTCGGCAAGCGCGAGAAGCCGCATCCAGGCGCTGGTATTTTCCGCCCGCAGCGCCGCGACCTCGAACACATCTTCTTCGGAAAGATCGAACAGCGGGCTCTTCAGAAGCGCCGCCAGCGAAAGATCATCCTGCGGCAAAAGCATGAAACGCCCGAGCGCGAGCAGATCCTGCACCGCGATATGGCTGGTCAGTCGAAGCCGGTCGGCACCGGCAACCGGAATGTTGTCGCGCCGCTTCAACGCCCGTGTCAGCGCATTGACGAAGGCATCGCGCTTGCGCACCAGAACCAGAATGTCACCCGGCTCGATCCGACGTTCCACACCTTTCTCGATCACCGTTTCATGGCCGATCATCTCACCGATCCGGTCGGCGATCCGCGCTGCAAGGATGGCAGCCGGTGCCTTGTCCGGCGTCGAATCGAAAGGCGCTGTCCAGTCCTCTTCCTGCTCGGACACTTCCGGCGCAACTACATCCCACAGATCGACCGCGCCGGCATGGCCCATTCGATTGGACCGGTGCTGCACCGCGTCGCCGATCGCCGAAAGCCCCTTGGCGTTCTCCTCCAGCGAAAACACCTGGTCGACGGCGGAGAGAACATCTGCCGTGGAGCGGAAGGAGAGCGGCAGGCGGATCGCGTGAAACGGCTGGCCGCTGCCGCTCACCTGCTTCTGTGTCGCGCTGCGCTCCTCGGCAAACCGTTCCGGACGCGCACCCTGAAACGAATAGATCGACTGTTTCTCGTCACCCACGGCAAAGATGGTCCGCAGCGTTTCGCGGGCGCTGGCGCCGGAATAGAAATCCTCCGCCAGCGACTTGATCACCGTCCACTGGATCGGGCTGGTATCCTGCGCCTCGTCGACCAGGATATGATCGATGCCCTGGTCAAGCTTGTAATGCACCCAGGCACCGACCCCGTCGCGGGTCAGAAGATCGGCGGTCCGCGCAATCAGATCCTCGAAGTCGAGCAGGCTACGCCTTCTCTTCAGCTCCTCGTAATCCTCGGTCAGCCGCGCCGCCAGCGTCAGTGCGGCCTTGGTTGCCGAAAACATCCGGATCAGCCGCAACCGGTCGCGGCAGGCAAACACATGGCTCCGCGCCGCATCGATCGCCGCCGCGAGCTCCGGCGCTGGCTTCAGCATCGTTTTGGCAACCAGAGAACTGTCGGCCTTGACCGTGCCCTTGGCGGTCAGAAAGATCGATTCCAGATAGTCGGCCCGCTTGAACGCATCCAGCTCCTTCATCACCACCCGCAGGCCATAGGCGACATCGGTCACCTTGGATCCACCACTCTGGTCGGCCAGCGACAGATAGAGATCGAGGGTAAGGCCCGACAGGCCGGGAAGCGGCCAGTAACTGCCAGCGATACTCTCTTCCGTATCACCCGCATCAAGCCCCAGCATTCGTTTAAGCTCAGGCCCTATCCCATCATGGCGCTCGGCATTCGCCGTGAAACGCCGGATCGCCGTCCGGTTGGCCACGATGTCGGAAAGCAGGGCTTCCAGCCCGAACTCGTCACCGAGATCGAGAACATGGGCAAAAGCTTCCGCCAGATCAGCATCATCCTCGGCAGACGTTGCAGTCAGAAGCGAACGCCGTGCTTCCGCCAGAAGCGCCGAAGCGGCCCGGTCGTCGAGCACGGAAAAATGCCCGGCGACATTGGCTTCCAGCGGAAACTGATGGAGCAGCGCTTCGCAGAATGCGTGGATCGTCTGGATCTTCAGCCCGCCTGGCGTCTCCAGCGCCTTGGCGAACAGCCGCCGCGCCTCGGCCAGCTTGGCGGAATCCGGCTCATGACCTTCGATGCCGGTTATCCGCTTGCGCAACTCCTCGTCGGAAAGCACCGTCCATTCTGACAGCCGCTGAAAAACCCGGTTCGACATTTCCGATGCCGCGGCCTTGGTATAGGTGAGGCACAGAATGGAAGAGGGGCGGCAGCCGGCCAACAGCAACCTGATCACGCGCTGGGTCAGGACATGCGTCTTGCCCGAACCGGCGTTGGCCGAAACCCAGGCCGAGCTTGCCGGATCCGAAGCTCGCGATTGCTGCACCGTCGTCCAGTCGATCCACTGCTTCGGCTCGTCGCCGGCCGGCAATTCATCGGTGAGGATCTCACTCATCGGCTTCACCCTCTCCGTCATCATCCGCCGTCGACCATTCGGCAACCCGGGCGAGGTGGTCGTATTCGCCACCAAAATCGCCCTGCGCAAAGGGCACCAGCCGCGAGGCAAAGCCGGCATCGCCGCTTCGCAGTTTCAGCACGAACCTGGTCAACTGATCGATCGAATCCTGCGCCAGGTCGATTGCCGATTTCGGCTGTTTCTTCGCACTGGCGGAAGAACCTTCATTGTTCACCCGCTCGGACCTGAACCGGTCCCCGGGCCGCAACCGCACATAAAGAAGATCGCCGGGCTGCTGAACACCCATCACTTTGAAGGCCCCCGCCTGAAGTGCCGCCGCCTCCAGCGCAAGCTGTGGATCGAGCAGCGCACGGGCCTGCGAAACCGAAGGGCTCAAACCCGTCTTGTAGTCGATAATGTCGGCGGTCCCCGAGCGCATCAGATCGATCCGGTCGGCAATACCGGTCACCCTTATCCCGGCCGTCTCGACCTCGAAACCGGCTCCGGCTTCCGTCACCGTGCTGCGCACCTCCGGCGCCCGTTTTTCTTCCCAATCAAGAAATGCCTTCGCCACTTCGACAAAACGCGGCCGCCAGACCCGGTCGATATGCGGCGGCAATTGCTCGGCATCGAACAGCTCCTGTGTGATCCGCATCATGGATTCACGTGAAACATTGCTGCCCGGCTTGTGGCCCTGCCGCGTATAGCGGTCGATGATCGCGTGATAGAGTGTGCCGCGCTGCGACGCGCCGGGGTCTTCGTTGAACGGCGAAAGCGGATCGAGTTTCAGGATGCGGCGGGCGTAGACGGAGTAAGGATCGCGCCGCAACCGGCCGACCTCGCTGAAGGAATATTTGACCGGCTGCAGCTCCGCCGGTGGTCTCGGGGCAGGGCGCTTTGCCGGCTTCTGGTCTGCGCCCGCGTCGATCAGCGAGGCCCAATGACGATAGTCTTCGCCGCGCGCTTTCAACCCGTCGGCAAAAGTCTTGCCCCCCAGCGCCAGCAATCGCTGCAGCCAGCGGGAAGCAACTGTCGGCGTCGCACCCTGGCGCAGCGAGCGCGAAAAGATCAGGTTGCGGGTGCCGCAGGCCATTTCGAAATCATGCGCCAGCTGGCCAATCCGTCGTTCCGGCGGCTCCAGCCCCATATCGGTCTTCATCGAGCGGGACAGGAACGGATTGTTGACCGTCTGCCCCGGCCACGATCCTTCGTTCAATCCGCCGAGGATCATCGTGTCGACGCTCTGCAATCGTGCCTCAAGCGTACCGAAGATGAATACCCGCGGATGTGCAAGCGAGCGGGGTTTCACGGCCCCGCCCGTCGTCAACGCCATGACGATATCGATCCATTGCGGACCATCGGCATCGATCTGCCCGTCGGTTTCCATCACTTCGGCAAGCAGGCCCGAAAGCTGCTCACCCGCCTCGCCGGACCAGAGCGCCGCAAGATCGCCGCGCTCGTCGATCGCAATTGCCTCCAGCGCCTTGCCGGTGCGGCTCGCCCATTCGGAAAGCGGCAACTTTGCCGTCAGCCCGCGACCGTCAGCGCGCCGGTGAACGAAAGAGCTCACCAGAGGTTCGACCGCCTGCGTGATCCGCCGAGCAACATCCCGCGCCATCTCGATCGCTTCTTCCGGCAACGAATCGATCCAGTGCGGCGTGTGCCGGTCCTCGGCATGCGCTGCCAGTTGGGTCTCCAGAAGCGGTTCGAGCGTCGAAATATCCATCTCGCCGACACCGCCACGCAGTGCGAGAACTTCCAGTGCGTCGATCGCGGTCTTGAGCTCGGCAACCGGCAGGCCAAGCCGCATCAGCGGATGTTTCATCAGGCCGACAATCGCAACCGGATCGCCCGGCCGAAGTGCCGCCTCCAGAAGCAGCTGGGTCAGCGTTCCCTGCGGTGTGCCGGAAAGCGCCGAACCGGCCGAATCGTCGGCAAGGATGCCGAACCGGGCAAGCTCCGCCGTCACCCGCCGGCCAAGCGCACGGTCCGGTGTGATCAGCGCCGCCTGCGCGGCATTGCCATTGCGGCCGGGCTTCTGCAGCGCGAGCCGAAGCGCGATGGCAATCGCAACCGCTTCCTCCCGCTCGTTGGCAGCCTCGATCAGGGAGACATCGGCAAATGCCGCACGAAGCGCCTCGATATCTGCATCGTCGCGCCACTCACTCCAACGGTCGGTCGCCTTGGCCGGCACCAGCGCCTGCGAGATGGCGGCCGCCCGGAACGCCAGATCGACCGGAACCTCTCCGATGATCCCGACGTCGTCCCGCACGGCACCGATCTTCTTCAACAGCTTGGAAAGCCCGAATTGCGAATGGCTGCGGCTGGCGGGGTCGGGCTTGCCGTCAAAGGTTTCCTCTTCGACGGTTGCCCATTGGTCATCCGGCATGGATGTGTCGAGGCCTGGAAGCACCACCGTTCCATTCGGCAAGCGAGAGATTGCCGCGATCAGCTCTGCCGCCGCCGGCACCGAACCCGTCGATCCTGCAACGATCACTGGGCCCTTATGGTCCCGTTCTCCGATCCGCCGCGCCTCGCTGCGCAGAATTGCAGCGCGATGTTTGGCAGGGGAGGAGCGCTTCAACTCTTCCAGCCGGAGAGGCCAGAAGGCACTGGCGATCTTCAGAAACTCGGCGGTCAGCTGCCACCAGAGCGCATGTTCGCCGGTCTGCAGATTGTCGAGGTCCGCCCAGTCGCGTTCTTCCGTCTCGATAGCGTCGAGCAATTCGGCGAGCGCTCGGGCAAGCCAGATCGCATCGGCCGGGCTTGCCGGCGCCACGAGCGGCGATTCCGAATGCACGTCGAGCACGATCTTTGGCAGCTGGTTGCGCCAGGCAAGGATCAGTCGGCCAAGTTCGAGCAGTCGGGATGTCCCGCCGATCGGCAGCGCCATGTCCATTTCTTCCGGCGCTACGAGATCGAAAAAGCCGCTGTCGTCGTCTGTTTCGCCAAGCGGCCGGATCACCGGCAGGATGGCCGCCCGACCGCCGAGCAGATCGACGAATTCCGAGCGCAGCACACGGGCGGAGCGCCGCGTCGGTACGAAGATGGTCACATCGGCGAGCGATAATGGATCGGCAGGATCGTAGCGAAATTCCTCGTTCAGCCGCCCGTTGCAAAGTGCGGCGGCGAGCGTCTTCAGGAATGGCACACCTGACGGGATCGAGAAAATTCGCCGTTTAGCCGGCATGGGTCACACCTTTCCGGAATGGCGGGCAATCACAGCCTCGGCCTCTGGAAGCGCTTGCGGCGTTCCCACCGTAATCCATTCGCCATCCATGACGAGGCCGAAAAGCCGGCCCCTGGCGATCGCCCTGTCGAAATAGATGTTGAGGTTGAAGGCGTCATCCGGCGCGTCCTCGAGCAGCGAGGAATGCAGCACGATCGCGCCGGCATAGACCACCGGGTTACCGCCATCGACATACCGGCTCAGCCGCCCGTCCGGATCGAGTTGGAAATCCCGCTTGCCGTTATGACCGGTCGTGCGTTCCAGCGGCACGCAGAGCAGTGCCATATCCATCCGCTCGGGATCGAAGAATCCGGCTAATTTCTGCAGGTTGTTGGGGGTGCCCTGCTTCTCGCCGATCCAGAACAGATCGGCATTCATCACATAGGTGATGCCGGGAGGAAGCAGCGCGAGACCCTTCTTGAGGCCCCCGCCGGAATTCATCAGCTTGGCGCGCTCGTCGGAAATGAGGATCTCGAGCCGTGGATAGGCTAAAAGATGCGCCTCCATACGGTCGGCAAAATGATGCACGTTGACGACGGCGCTGGTCACCCCGGCATCCGCCAGCGCATCGAGCCCGTAGTCGATCATCGGTTTTCCGGCGACCGGCACCAGCGGTTTTGGCATCGTGTCGGTGATCGGCCTCAGGCGCGTGCCAAGCCCGGCGGCAAGCACGACGGCCTGCGTGAGTGGAACCAAAGTCATCATCGAAGCCGTATTTATGATTCGGAAAAGTCTATTCCAGCCCGTGCGCACCAATCGCGCAAGGGGGCGAGCGCCTCATGGCTAAGCGCCGTGGAAAGATGACGCAATGTGCGCGGCATGTGCTGAAGATATTGCGGCTTGCCGTCACGCTCTTTCAATCGCACCCACAGACCGCCAAGCTTGCAGTTCCGCTGCGCCGCCATGATCGCCCAGGATTTGAGAAAGCCGGCTTCATCGAAATCACCCAGTGATCGACGCAGCGTCAGATAGTCGATCATCATCTGGTCGGCCAGCGCCTTCGGAATATCGACACGCGCGTCCTGCACGATCGAGGCAAGATCATAGGCAGTCGGCCCGATCATCGCATCCTGGAAATCGATCAGCCCAACCCGGCGCACACCGGCTTGCTCTGGCTGCCAGATGATGTTGGGCGAATGGAAATCACGCAGCAGCAGGTTCTTTTCCGCGCTCTGAAGTTTGCCGATCAGCCCGTCCCAGATCGCAAGATAATCCTGTCGCTCTTGCTCGCTCGGCTGTTCACCGCGTTTCCACGGCAGATACCAGTCGAGCAGCAGCCGGGCCTCCATCTTCATCGCGGTCGGATCGAAATCCGGCATGTGATGGATCGGGCCGCCTTCGATCGGCAGTTCCTGCTGCATCGCGTGGCCGTGCAGATAACCGAGGCAGACGACGCTTTCGCGATAACGATCCTCGATCGGCCTGCCACCTTCATCCAGCACGCCTTCCTGGCCGAGATCTTCGATGAGCAATATGCCCTGGTCGTAATCGACCTGCAGCACTTCCGGTGCCGTCAGGCCGATGCCGCGCAAATATTGCGAGATCGCCACGAAAGGATAGGCATCCTTCGCAATATGGGCGACCTTGGGATAGGGCTTTCCGTCCAGAACCGGCGGACCTTCCGGCCGCTTGGGCCAGTCCATCAACACCAGTGTTTCGCCGGTCGCGGTCGTCACACTTTCATAGGCCCGCATCGACGCGTCGCCGGTCAGAAACCTGCGGCTCGCACCGGCATAGCCGCGTGAATCGAGAAATTCGCGGATCGCCAGCACGCGGCTTATGCGCGAAAGGGCAGGGCCCCGCGCCGTGATCGTCACCCGGCGTCCCGTGCCCTCATGCGCAAGCTTCATCACGATCCGATCGGTGGGCAGAAGATCGCCGGCCATTTCCGGCCATTCGACCAGGCAGATGCCGGATGACAGTGCTTCGTCGAAACCGAGTTCGTCGAGTTCGCAGGAATCACCCAGCCGGTAGAGATCGAAATGCGCGATCGGAATGCGCAGCTCGTCATAGGATTGCACGAGCGTGAAGGTCGGGCTCGGCACTTCCAGATCGACGTCATCGGCCACCGCACGGATCAGCGCCCGAGCAAAAGTCGATTTACCGGCGCCGAGATCGCCCGAAAGCGCCACGCAATCGCCCGGCTTCAGCGCCAGTGCCAGATCCTCGCCGAACTCTATCGTATCCCGCTCACCGGCAAGGATCAGCGTCAGCGACTGGCCGTCACTCATTCGGCCGCGACCGAGTGGAATGAAGCATTGGTCGGAATGCGGCAGGTGACGGTCGTGCCTTCACCGGCCCGGCTATCGATCGAGACATCGCCATTATGCAGGTGGACGAAGCTTTCGACGATCGAAAGGCCAAGGCCCGCACCGCTGCGCTTGCCATCCTTGGCCTGCGCCTTGAAGCGGTCGAACACGGTCTTCAGCATGTCCGGAGGAATGCCGGGGCCGCGATCGCGCACCGAGAAGAACACGTTTGCCGCATCGCGCCAGCAATTCAGCGTGATCGTCGAGTTCTCCGGCGAGAAATTCGTCGCATTGGTCAGAAGCTTGATCAGGATCTGCTTCAGCCGCTGCTGGTCCGCCACGATCGTGCCCATTCCGGCGGGCGCGATGATTTCCAGCGTCATGTTGTTTTCCTGCAGCCGGTCGGCGATCTGCATCGCCACATCGTCCAGCAGGTCCTCGATCGCCAGCTCGGAATAGTTCAGTTCCATGATGCCCGCATCGACGGTCGCGAGATCGAGAATGTCGTTGACGATGGTCAGCAGCACCGACGACGAGGTGGAGATATGGTCGATATATTCGGCCTGCCGCTCGTTCAGCGTGCCGATGCCAGGCGTCTTCAGGAGATCGGTAAAGCCGATGATATTGGTCAGCGGCGAACGCAGCTCGTAGGAAACGTGCTGCACGAAATCGTTCTTCAGCTCGTCGGCCTTGCGCAGCGCCTCGTTCTTTTCCTTCAGCGCCGTTTCGGCCTGCACGCTGGCCGTCTTGTCGACAAAGGTCAGCATAGTTTGTGCATTCGGCAGAGGTGTGACCGCGTAATCGAGGATCAGTCCGGTATAAAGCTGGAACTTGCCGTCGAGTGTTGGTCTCTCGTCATCGAAAGCGGTAAGCGCCTGCGCAAACCTGCGCCAGCCGTCCGGTTCGGCATAGGAGGCGGCACATGCAGCCTCGATCGTCTTGATATGGGTGCCGGGTTCCGCCTGTTCGGCGGTAATGCCCCAGAGAGCACGGAAGGCCGGGTTCGACAGCCGGATGCGGCCATCGGGACCAAACACCGCCACGCCTTCGGTCAGGTGATCGATCGTCTCGCCCTGAACCCGAACCAGCGTATTGTAGCGTGCCTCGAGATCCACCTGTTCGGTGAGGTTTTCGAATACCCAGGTCGCGCCGCCCTGCGGGTGTGCGGTGGCGATGACGCGCAGCGTCTGGCCGTTCGGCAGATGCCAGGTATCCGTCTTGGTATCAAGCGACTGGTAGACGGCGAGCGCCGTGTCCTTCCAGTTCCGCCAGTTCAGCTGTTCCGGCAGTTTGCCGTTCGTGCGCAGCCGATCCAGCAGCTCGCTGTTATCCGGCTTCGATTCCAGGAACGGCAGATCCAGATCCCAGAGCTGCATGAAGGCCTGATTGTAGAACTGCAGGCGGCGCTGGCTGTCGAAGATCGCCACCGGTGTTGCCAGATGATCGAGCGTTTCGGCATGACTTTTCAGCGTCCGCTTCAGCTCCTCGCGCACGGCCTCTGCCTCGGACACGTCGATCGCCATGCCGGCCGAACCGTCGGTCGTCACCACATCGACGACATCCAGCACGGTGCGATTACCATGAACGACGGTCGAAAGTCGGTCATGGTAAGGCGATGTGACGGTGGCCTTGGCCCGGATCATCTCGCGGCTGACCGTGCCGAGCAGTTCGCGGCCTTCTTCCACGGCGCGTGCAGAGCTTATCGCATCGACGGCCTCGCCATAGGCGTGATTGACCCAGGCAAGCTTGCCCTGTGCATCACGGCGCCAGACCGGCTGTTCGATCGTATCCAGCAGGGATTCGAACATCGAGATCGAGCTTCCCAGCCGATCGCGCTCGATCTTCAGTTCGGCAAGTTCCGCCCGCAGATTGTTGAGTGCGAGGAAACGCACGAAAGCCTTGCCGCCCGAAACTCGGCCCTGAACCTCAAGCACTTCGTCTCTGGCGGTCTCGATCACCATGTCGAAGCTGCGTGCATTGCTTCTAAGCTCGTCGATCGCCTTTTCGAGTTCCGCAGCGGAACCCGGACGAAGCCAGCGGCCGAAAGCGAGGAACTCATTATCCGCCTGCGGAGCGCCTGTCTCGACAGGCAGATGGCCCAGGAGTTCTGCTTTGAATGCGCCGCTTTCCCAGACCACGATGCGCCGGTTCTTGTCGGCGATCAGCGCCTCGTATTTAGAAATCCGCTGCTGCGCTTCAGATAGCGCGCCGCGCATTTCTTCGGTCTCGACTTCCATATTGCCGCGCTGGCGCACCAGCCAGACGGTCGAAAGCAGCGCAGCACCCAGCGCACCGATGACGACCGAGGAAACGATGACCTGCGCCGAGGAGAACAGCTGCACAGCCGTTTCCTCCTGCGCAAAGGCAGCAGTCGGCAATGCGACCAGCGCCGTCCCTGAAAGAAGGGAACGGGCGATCCGCTTAAGCCGGATATAGGTTTTTCTGCCGTATCCGCCATTCGCGAAATACGGGTTTCCAAAAGCGCGCATGCGCAAGCCAGAAACTGGATCGGCCTGCTTTGACAGGCTCGTTTTTTTTACCGCCATGACCGGTGTGTCTCCGTCCAATTGCCGCTCATCGACAAGACATACCACTTCGCACCTTGCCCGAAGCCGAATGGCCGAGAGGTCGAATCAAGTCCCAAAACAATACGTGTTCGGCGGATAGGCGGGAAGGGATGAAGGCAAAAAAGAAGCCGCAGGCGTTTGTCAAGGCTGCGGCTACAAGATGTTGTGGATTAACCGGCTAGCTATTAGTAGCGGTAGTGGTCAGCCTTGAATGGGCCCTGGGCCGGAACGCCGATATAGGCGGCCTGCTCATCGGAAAGCACCGAAAGCTTCACGCCGAGCTTGTCGAGATGCAGGCGAGCGACCTTCTCGTCGAGATGCTTCGGCAGGATGTAGACCTCGTTCTTGTACTCGCCCTGCTTGGTGAACAGTTCGATCTGGGCCAGCGTCTGGTTGGTGAACGAAGCGGACATGACGAAGGACGGGTGACCGGTCGCGTTGCCGAGGTTCAAGAGACGGCCTTCCGAAAGAAGGATCATCCGGTTGCCCTTCGGGAACTCGATGATATCGACCTGCGGCTTGACGTTGGTCCACTTGAGGTTCTTCAGAGCAGCGACCTGGATCTCGTTGTCGAAGTGACCGATATTGCCGACGATCGCCATGTCCTTCATCTCGCGCATATGCTCGATGCGGATGACGTCCTTGTTGCCGGTCGTGGTGATGAAGATATCGGCAGACGATACGACGTCTTCGAGCGTGACGACCTCAAAGCCGTCCATGGCGGCCTGCAATGCGCAGATCGGGTCGACTTCGGTAACCTTGACGCGGGCGCCGGCACCCTGAAGCGAAGCGGCAGAACCCTTGCCCACGTCGCCGTAACCGCAGACGACTGCAACCTTGCCGGCCATCATCACATCGGTGCCGCGGCGAATGCCGTCGACCAGCGATTCCTTGCAGCCATACTTGTTGTCGAACTTCGACTTGGTGACCGAGTCGTTGACGTTGATCGCCGGGAAGGGCAGCAGGCCCTTCTTGGAGAGTTCGTAGAGACGGTGAACGCCTGTCGTGGTTTCTTCGGTGACGCCCTTGATTGCGTCGCGCTGCTTGGTGAACCAGCCCGGCGAAGCCTTGAGGCGCTTGTTGATCTGCGCGAACAGGATCTCTTCTTCTTCCGAACCCGGATTGGACAGAACATCCTCGCCGGCTTCGGCGCGGGCGCCGAGCAGGATGTACATGGTGGCGTCACCGCCATCATCGAGGATCATGTTGGAGCTACCGCCATCGGTCCACTGGAAGATCTTGTCGGTATATTCCCAGTATTCGGTCAGCGACTCGCCCTTGACCGCGAAGACCGGAATGCCGGCTGCAGCGATTGCGGCTGCGGCATGGTCCTGGGTCGAGAAGATGTTGCAGGAGGCCCAGCGGATATCGGCACCGAGTTCCTTCAGCGTCTCGATAAGTACGGCCGTCTGGATCGTCATGTGCAGCGAACCGGAGATGCGGGCACCCTTGAGCGGCTTCGAAGCGCCGAACTCGCTGCGGCAGGACATCAGGCCCGGCATTTCCGTCTCGGCAATGTCCAGTTCCTTGCGGCCGTAAGCGGCAAGGTTGATATCCGCGACGATGTAGTCCTTTTCAGTGCTCATAAAGCTCTCCGATAACGTTGCATGGCGCGCAGCAGGAAAACGGGGACCCCGCTGGCTCAAACTCCCATGCGGTGTAGCAGGCTTCCCGGCCGCTTGCAACGTTGATATAAAGAGGTCTTTATATGTTTATGTGGTGCCGCTAATCAGGCTTCTTCGCCGAATTTGTTGGCGATCAGCGCTTCCAGCGCATCGAGCGCTTCTCCAGCCTGAACACCTTCGGCCGCGACGTCGATGCAACAGCCCGTGCTGGCGGCAAGCATCATCAGCCCCATGATCGAGGTGCCGCCGACGCTCATGCCGTCCTTTGAAACGGTCACCTGCGCATCAAAACCTTCGACCATCTGGACGAATTTGGCGGATGCCCGGGCATGCAGCCCGCGCTTGTTGACGATCACGAATTGGCGGGAGGGGGCAGACATTGAGCTCAGGGCCTCACTTGCCGCTCAGCACGCGGCTGGCAACGTTGATGTATTTGCGCCCGGCCTCGGATGCTTCCGCCAGAGCCTTCTCCATATTGTCCTCGCCGCGTATGCCTGCAAGCTTGATCAGCATGGGCAGGTTGACGCCGGCGATCACTTCGGTCGTGCCGCTTTCCATGACGGAGATCGAAAGATTGGATGGCGTACCGCCAAACATGTCGGTCAGGATGATGACGCCCTTGCCTGCATTGGCTCGCGCGACCGCATCGACGATATCCTGTCGCCGCTGATCCATGTCATCCTCGGGACCGATACAGACGGTTTCGATGAATTTCTGGGGTCCGACGACATGCTCCACCGCATGTCTAAACTCCTCAGCCAGCTTGCCATGGGTGACAAGCACCAGTCCGATCATGAAAATACGCCCCCTGATTTCAAAGCTCGCGGCCCATATCGTAACGCACTGGTGCCGTAAAGCGGCGGGATGCCATCTTCGCCAACTGGAAATGAAGTTCAAGTCAAAAAATCGGGCGCAGCGCTCACCAAAAAGGCGTTTCCTGCCTCCAAGCGGGCAACAGCCCCCCGATAACGGCAAGTGGATCGGCCACATTATTGGCCATTTTGACAAGTGGCAGACTGCCGATATCGCCGATTTGCCAGGATTCGTTTTCGGGCGGAAGCCGTTCGGCTTCGGAGACCGGCACAAGCTGGATGGCAAGGTCAAGCGGGGCGGAGCCGACATGATCCATTCTGACGATGCCGCTGCCGCGTAATTCCATCAGCCCGCTTATGCTCGGCGGACAGGTCGCAACGATCCGCTCCTGCTGTTGGGTCAGGAAAACCTGGTCATCCGAGATCAGCGCCGAAAAAGCCTTGGCACGGCGGGCTATGGCAAGACAGGTAAACGCCATCATCGATTTGCCGACACCCGATGGGCCGATGAAGATCAGACCGCGTTCACCCACCACAATGGCTGTGCCGTGGACGTTCCGGGTCATGCTGCATTCCCCGCAGGAAGAGAAAGGGTGAAACGTGCTCCGATCGTCTCTTGCGCCTTTCCGTGCAGGTTTTCCGCCTTCAGGCTGCCGCCATGCGCCTCGGCGATCTGGCGGCTGATGGAAAGTCCAAGACCCGAATTCTGGCCGAAGCTCTCGCCGTCCGGTCGGTCCGTATAGAAACGCTCGAAGATCCGGTCGATATTTTCTGCCTGGATGCCGGGACCATTGTCATCGACCGTGATGACCACCTTTTCCTTGTTGCGGGTGAGGCGGATGAAAAGCCGGCCGCCTTTCTCGGGCACGAAGGAGCGAGCATTTTCGATCAGGTTGGTGACGATCTGCCCGAGACGCAGGTCGTGGCCGTTGACCACATAGATATGCCGATCGCCGCCCTTGTGATCGATGGCAAGATCGATCTCGACCGGTTTGCGCCCGCTGCGGATCTGCCGGGAAATATCGACCAGATTGCTCAGCAGTGTCTCCATGTCGACCGGCGCCGAATCCGTGCGAGCAAGTTCCGCATCCAGACGAGATGCATCGGAAATATCGCTGATGAGACGATCCAGCCGGCGCACGTCATGGAAGATGATTTCCGTCAGCCGTCGTTTCGAATCCTCGGATTTCGCCAGCGGTAGTGTTTCGACAGCGCTGCGCAGCGAGGTCAGCGGGTTCTTCAATTCGTGGCTGACATCGGCGGCAAAGCTCTCGATTGCGTCAATGCGGTCGTAAAGCGCATTGGTCATGTCACGCACTGCGATGGACAGGTTGCCGATTTCATCCTGGCGATAGGAGAAGTCCGGAATCTCCTCACGCTGCTTGGCACCGCGGCGCACCCGGATGGCGGCCGCAGAAAGGCGGCGCAGCGGATTTGCGATCGTTGACGACAGAAGCAGCGACAGCACGATATTAACGAGCGTCGCCACGCCGAAGACGCGCATGATGGCAAGACGTTCGGCGTGAACGATCTTGTCGATATCGCCGGCCTGTGTCGACAGAAGCAAAACGCCGAGAACCGCCCGGAAGCGCTGGACAGGAACCGCGACGGAAACGATCAGTTCGCCGCGCTCGGTAATACGCACCAGCGCGCCGCGAACACCGGTCAGCGCATTCATCACTTCCGGATAGATCGAGCCATCGCCGCCCGGCGCTTCCTTGTAGATCGGCAGGTTGCCAGGCTGGAGCAGCCGGTTGAACATGCCCGACATCCACTCGCTCCAGGTCTGCGTCTCGTTCTCGACCGGTGGCAGATCGTAGCGAAGAACCTGTCCGCGGGAATAGAGATGCCGCGAATCGAGTAGCAGGTTGGCATCCGCATCGAACAGGCGGGCGCGTGTTCTGGTGGGAGAAATCAGTCGTCGAAGTACTGGCGCAACGCGCTCCGGATCTATCGGAAAATCGAGATCCTCATCGTTCGGCACCGGCGTGATGCTTTGCCCGGCTTGCAGTTCCAGCAGCTTTTCGGGGTCGATAGTGATCGAATTCGTGTCGACGGAGGCGGATGCCGAAATTGCGGCTGAAATGATCTCGCCCTGGGTCAGAAGGCTTTCTACGCGGGCGTCGATCAGCCCCTCGCGGAATTGGTTCAGGTAGAGGATGCCGGCCACGAGAACGACAGTCGCGGCGATATTGAAGAATAGGATACGCCGTGTAAGGCTCGAAAACACGGCATGGCCAAACAGTCGCCGGATGATGGTGAAGACATGCGGCCAGTGCCGGCGCGCCTTGGGCTTCGCCGGTGCCGTCTCCGTTTCGTGGTTTTCGAGCAGTCTGTCTGCCACGTCTTATCCTTCCACCGGGCCAGTCTATCGCTGACCCGGTCGTGGCTTCAAGTTAACCTGTTGTAACGCGACGCGTCAGGCTGCTTCGCGGAAGCGATAGCCGACACCGTAAAGCGTTTCGATCATGTCGAAATCCGTGTCAACCATCTTGAACTTCTTGCGCAGTCGCTTGATGTGGCTGTCGATCGTGCGGTCGTCGACATAGACCTGCTCATCATAGGCTGCATCCATCAGCGCATCGCGGCTCTTCACAACGCCGGGGCGTTGGGCCAGCGAGTGCAGAATAAGGAACTCCGTGACCGTAAGCGTCACGGGCTCGCCTTTCCAGGTGCAGGTATGCCGCTCTTGGTCCATTGCCAGTTGCCCGCGCTCCAAAGTACGGGCGGCGATCTGGTCGGCCGTGGGCTTCATGCCCGGCGCCTGAAGATCACGGCTTCCGGCGCGGCGCAAAATGGCCTTCACCCGCTCCACCAGAAGGCGCTGCGAGAACGGCTTGGTGATGAAATCGTCGGCGCCCATCTTGAGACCGAACAATTCATCGATTTCCTCATCCTTCGAGGTGAGGAAGATAACCGGAAGGTCCGATTTCTGCCGCAGGCGGCGCAGAAGCTCCATGCCGTCCATGCGTGGCATCTTGATGTCGAAAATGGCAAGCTGCGGTGGGCGGGCGACCAGACCGTCCAGCGCCGATGCGCCGTCCGTATAAGTCTCGACCTTGTAGCCCTCCGCCTCGAGCGCGATCGACACCGAAGTCAGAATATTTCGGTCATCGTCTACGAGCGCGATTGTCTGCATACCGTCCATCTCCATTGCCATTTCGTGCGCATCTCCAGGTAATGACTTCTCGCCAACCCCTAGCCCTCGCCATGCGCTTCATGAGGAGAAAGGTGGAACAAATTGTGGCAAAGTTAAAGGGTGGCGATTTGCTTTCCTGTTCGATGGCGCGTCTCAATGCCTCAAAACTGCCTATTATCAAGCGCATTAAAACGTTCGGCTAACCGATTTAAAAAGAAATAAATTTCTTTAAATCGATTAAATAATTGATTTCGTTGATATATTCTATTGCTCTCGCTTGCCGTTTTGAAAAACAGCAACTAGGTTCACGCCTCAATACCAATCCCGTCAATTGTAACCTGAGGTGAGCGCGTATGGAGCAGCTTGGACTTTATAACCCGGCAAATGGCGTAGCAGCGATCGGCCTCGATAAGGTTTCTCGCGTCAACTACAACCTGTCTGAGGTCGAGCTTTACGAAGAAGCCATTCGCCGCGGCGAGGCCGATCTGACCGCCGATGGCGCGTTGCGCGCTGTCACTGGCCAGCACACCGGCCGCTCGCCGAAGGACAAGTTCGTCGTGCGCGATGCCGTGACCGAAGACAAGATCTGGTGGGATAATAACAAGCCCATGTCTCCGGAGCATTTTGCCGTTCTGAAGGCCGATATGCTCGCCCATGCAGCAGGCAGGGAGCTTTTCGTCCAGGACCTGATCGGCGGAGCCGATGCCGATAACGCGCTTCCCACGCGTGTCGTCACTGAATACGCATGGCATGCGCTGTTCATCCGCAATCTTCTGATCCGCCCGAAGCGCGATACCCTCGGCTCCTTCGAACAGAAGCTGACCATAATCAACCTGCCGAGCTTCCGGGCTGATCCGGAGCGTCACGGTTGCCGTTCGGAGACCGTGATTGCCTGCGATCTCGCCAACGGCCTCGTCCTCATCGGCGGCACATCCTATGCCGGTGAGAACAAGAAGTCGGTATTCACTGTCCTCAACTACCTTTTGCCTGCCAAGGGCGTCATGCCCATGCATTGCTCGGCTAATGTCGGCGCCGAAGGCGATACCGCCGTGTTCTTCGGCCTTTCCGGCACCGGCAAGACGACGCTTTCTGCCGATCCGGCCCGCACGCTGATCGGCGATGACGAGCATGGCTGGGGCGAAAACGGAGTCTTCAACTTCGAAGGCGGCTGCTATGCCAAGGCGATCAAGCTTTCGGCCGAAGCCGAGCCTGAAATCTATGCCGCGACCCGCCGTTTCGGCACCGTGCTCGAAAATGTCGTGCTCGACGAGAACCGCGTGCCGAATTTCGACGACAATTCGCTGACGGAAAACACCCGCAGCGCCTATCCGCTGCATTTCATTCCGAACGCTTCGGAAACCGGCCTTGCGCCGCACCCGAAGACGATCATCATGCTGACGGCGGATGCCTTCGGCGTCATGCCGCCGATAGCCAGGCTGACGCCGGAACAGGCCATGTACCACTTCCTCTCCGGTTATACCGCCAAGGTCGCCGGTACGGAAAAGGGCGTAACCGAGCCGGAAGCGACCTTCTCCACCTGCTTCGGCGCTCCGTTCATGCCGCGTCATCCGGCCGAATACGGCAACCTGTTGAAGGAGTTGATCGCCAAGCACGGGGTCGATTGCTGGCTGGTCAATACCGGCTGGACCGGTGGCGCCTACGGCACCGGCCGCCGCATGCCGATCAAGGCCACCCGTGCGCTGCTGACGTCTGCCCTGAACGGCAGCCTGAAGAATGCCGAATTCCGCACCGACGCCAATTTCGGCTTCGCGGTTCCGGTTTCGGTCGATGGCGTCGAAACCGCGATCCTCGATCCGCGCTCGACCTGGGCCGACAGCCTTGCCTATGACAACCAAGCGGCAAAGCTGGTTTCGATGTTCATCAAGAACTTCGAAAAGTTCGAGGCTCACGTCGATGCCAAGGTCAAGGATGCCGCGCCTGGATTGCTGATCGCCGCCGAGTAAGCGCAAAACGTGTGATTCACGTGGAACCGTAGGTCGGGTAACACCTGACCGGCGGTTTTCTTTTGTCCACGTTTGTGGGAAAGATGCGCGCCGGAGAATATCATGGCCAGCAATCCCCTCATCATCAACAGCCGCATCACCATCGCCGCATGGGAACTGACCGAACAGTTCGTGCTGGCAGGCGGTCCCGGTGGCCAGAACGTCAACAAGGTCTCGACTGCCGTTCAGCTGTTCTTCGACCTCGTGAACTCTCCGTCGCTTCCGGATCGCGTGAAGACGAATGCCTTGAAGCTTGCCGGGAAACGGGTGTCGAAGGATGGCGTGTTGATGATAGAGGCAAGCCGCTCCCGTAGTCAGGAGCGTAACCGCGAAGATGCACGCGAAAGGCTGAAGGAACTGATCCTCGAAGCCGCCAAGCCGCCGCCGCCCGTCCGCAAGGCGACGAAACCGACGAAGGGTTCGGTGGAACGACGGCTGAAGGCGAAATCCGGCCGTTCGGATGTGAAGAAAATGCGCGGCAAGCCAACTGGCGACTGAACAGGGAGACGGATATGGCGACCTTGCTGAACGGAATTCGCCATCTGCCTGGCTATCTGGATCGTCCCGCACAGGAAAATCTGGTCGAGATCATCCGCCGGATCGTTACCGAAGCACCCCTTTATACGCCTGCCATGCCCGGTACCGGCAAGCCGATGTCGGTCAGGATGACCAATTGCGGGCAGCTAGGCTGGGTGACGGACAAGGAGCGCGGTTATCGATATCAACCCACCCACCCCCAGACGGGAAGACCCTGGCCAGCCATTCCTCCTGAATTGATGGCGTTATGGCAGAAACTGGCCGGATATTCGAAACCGCCCGAAGCCTGTCTGGTGAATTTCTATACTGACGACGCGAAGATGGGCCTGCATCAGGACAAGGATGAAAACGAGCTTGCCGCGCCCGTTCTGTCGATTTCGCTCGGCAATAGCTGCCTCTTTCGCGTCGGCGGTCTGGAGCGGAAGGATCCGACCAGTTCCTTCAAGCTGCAGAGTGGCGATATCGTGCTGCTCGGCGGGGAGGGCAGGCTCGCCTTCCATGGCGTGGACCGCCTCTATCCGGGAACTTCTACGCTGCTGAAAAACGGCGGGCGGATCAATCTGACGTTAAGGCGAGTGACCTAGTTTGGACGCCGGGCAATACCGGCAAGGGTAAAGACGTTGTGCGCGACAGGCAGGATCTTCAGTTTGCGGCGGTGATCGCTGGTTGCGGCATTCTTGTCGGCTTCGTCTATCACCTTCAACTATGGACATTCCGCCCTGATGGCTACTCGGTTCTTTCCGAGCGGCTAGCCTATTGGGATTTTACCAATCTCTGGTCGGGAGGACGGCTCGCAACCGAAGGCCGGGTGGATGCTATATTCGATGTCGAGGCCTATCGTTTGGCGCTGCGCGGATGGTTTGGCTCCGGCCTGCCGGATCAGGAGTGGAGTTATCCGCCGTCGATACTGTTGATCGGCGTTCCCCTGTCGCTTTTGCCATTGCCATTGGCCTACGGCATCTGGACGGTGGCAACATTGGCTTGTCTCTATCTGGCCGTGAAGAACCTGAGGCTTCCAGCCATTGTGACACTGGCGTTGCTTTTCTCGCCTGCCGCGGTGATGAACTCGATTTTCGGCCAGAACGGCGCTCTCACAGCTGCACTTCTCATCGGCACTTTGCTTCTCCTGCCCCACCGGCCCGTTTTGGCGGGCATTCTGGCCGGCCTGCTTACGATCAAGCCGCATCTCGGTTTGTTGTTGCCATTCTGTTTTCTGGCAGCAGGGCAATACCGGGCCATCATGGCGGCGATCCTCACCACGATCGTGCTCATCGTCCTGACGGGCCTGCTATTTGGTTTCGAGGTATGGACCGGCTTTTTCAAAGAGACCGGACCTCTCATGCGGAAAATCATGGAGGCGGACTATCCGCAACCCTATCACAAAAATGCCCTGACGGCCTTCATTCTGGGCCGATGGCTGGGGTTTGGTATCGCGGGGGCCTATTTTCTACAGGCTCTCGTAACCTTGTTGGCGATTATAGCCTCAGTTCGGATCTGGCGACCCGAGTTCATGATGGACAATCGCCTGCGCGCCCTTCTGACAGGCGTTCTGGCAATTCTCGCCACACCCTACGCATATTCCTACGATGCAATACCCTATTGCCTTGCCGTGGCCTGTTTTTTCCTCGCCGATCGGCGTTTGCCACGCTGGCCGATCGCGGTGGCGTATCTTTGGCCGCTTTTCCTGCATGTCCTCAATGGCCAGGGCATCGGCATAGGGATCTTGCCGCCGGCCGTTTTCGCAGGCGCGATGGTCAGACTGGCAATAGTGGACGACAGGTCGACAAGAAAACGCACGAATCTAGCGCTCTCTAAAGCTTCCTGAGCGAGACCGTCTCGATGAAATGATTGCGGCTCTTGCGCAGGATGATGTCGGCGCGGGGACGGGTTGGGATAATGTTCTGGCGAAGGTTTTTGAGGTTGATGTTTTCCCAAAGCCCTTCGGCGACGGCCAATGCCGCATCCGTGTCGATCGCCGCATATTTCTTGAAGAACGATGTCGGATCGCGGAAAGCGGTCTCGCGCAACTTCATGAAGCGCTGCACATACCACTGATGGATTTGCTCTTCGTCCGCATCGATATAGATCGAGAAGTCGAAGAAATCCGAAACGATCGGCACGATCTTGCCGTCCGCCGGCAGCGGCCGCGATTGCAGCACGTTGATGCCTTCGAAGATCAGGATGTCCGGTCGGTCAACAAGCGTATGCGCGTCGGGCAGGACATCATAGGTCAGGTGCGAATATTGCGGCGCCCTGACATTCGGCTCGCCGGCCTTGATCGCCGAAAGAAACCGCAGAATCTGGCCGACGTCATAGCTTTCCGGAAAACCCTTGCGCTGCATCAGGCCGTCGCGCTGAAGCACGGCGTTCGGATAGAGAAAGCCGTCCGTGGTGATCAGGTCCACCTTCGGGCTCGATGGCCAGCGCGCTAGCAGTTCCTTCAGCACACGTGCCGTCGTCGATTTGCCGACTGCAACCGATCCGGCAATGCCGATGATGAAAGGCGTCTTGGAAACGTCGGGCAGGCTCAAAAACCGGTTTCGCTGCCGAAACAGTTGCTGCGACGCCTCGACATGGGTCGACAGAAGGCGCGACAACGACAGATAGATCTGCCGAACCTCATCAATATTGATCGGATCGTCCAGCGAGCGCAGGCGCGCGATTTCATCGGATGTCAGCGTCAGTGGCGTATCGGCGCGAAACTTGGCCCACTCGTTCGCTGTAAAGTGATGATAAGGAGAATAATACTCTGTCATCGGGCTGACTTCCGACACTTCGACGGGCTGCGGTGCGCTACTCATGACTTGGGCCGGCTCGCCTTTTCCTGCAGTCCAGATTGCGCGGTCCTGCGTTGAAGTTCGTCCAGCACATCCTGCAATGGAATCCCTGCAATATTCAATACGACTAACAGATGATAGAGCAGGTCGGCGCTTTCGGAGGCGAGGTCCTTTTTGTCTTGGGCAAGCGCGGCAATTACCGTCTCCACCGCCTCCTCGCCAAGCTTCTTGGCGGCTTTGGTCTGGCCCGCCGCGGCAAGTTTCGCTGTCCAGGATTCGTCCGGCGAAGCTTTCGCCCGTGCCGCGACGATCTTTTCGAGATCGCTGAGAGTGAATTCGCTCAAGTCTTTGTCCTCCGGTCCCGAAACTCAGTCGAGACGCATGGCGATGCCGTGATCAGCCATATAGCGTTTTGCCTCTCCGACCGTATAGGTGCCGAAGTGGAAAATCGATGCGGCGAGAACCGCCGTCGCATGACCTTGTTTGACGCCAGCCACGAGATCGTCGAGATCCCCGACGCCGCCCGATGCAATCACTGGCACGCGCACCGAGTCCGCAATCGCGCGGGTCAGCTCCAGATCGTAGCCGACCTTGGTGCCGTCACGGTCCATCGAGGTGACCAGCAACTCTCCGGTCCCGCGCTCGACCATGCGCCGGGCAAAATCGACGGCGTCGATCCCCGTCGGGTTACGGCCGCCATGGGTGAAGATTTCCCAACGGTTCGCTTCGCCCGCTGCTGAAACCTTCTTGGCATCGATCGACACGACGATGCACTGGTTGCCGAACTTGTCGGCGGCCTCAGCGACGAAATCGGGATTGTTCACCGCTGCCGAATTAATCGACACCTTGTCGGCCCCGGCCAGCAGCAGCTTGCGAATATCGCTAACCGCGCGCACGCCGCCACCGACGGTAAGCGGCATGAAGCAATGGTCTGCCGTGCGCGCCACGACATCGAATATCGTCTCGCGATTGTCGGAAGAGGCGGTGATGTCGAGAAAGCAGAGCTCGTCCGCACCGGCCAGATCATAGGCCTTGGCCGCTTCTACGGGATCGCCGGCATCGACCAGATCGAGAAAGTTGACGCCCTTGACGACGCGGCCGTCCTTCACGTCGAGGCAGGGGATGACGCGGGCTTTGAGGGTCATGCTGCACGACCTTTCGCGGCGCGGATCAGCGCCAGTGCTTCGGTGGGATCGATACGGCCGTCATAAAGCGCGCGACCGGAAATCGCACCTTCGAGGCGGGCCGCATCCGGCTCGAGCATCCGGCTGATATCGTCGAGCGAGGCAAGCCCGCCCGAGGCGATAACCGGAATGGAAACGGAATTCGCAAGTTCCAGCGTCGAAGCCCAGTTGATGCCGGCCAGAATGCCATCGCGGTCGATATCGGTATAGATGATCGCGGACACGCCGGCGCCTTCGAATTTCTTCGCAAGCTCGATGACGCCGAGTTCGGACGCTTCCGCCCAGCCTTCGACCGCCACCTTGCCGCCCTTGGCGTCGATGCCGACGGCGACCTTGCCCGGAAACTGTTTGCAGGCCTCGATGACCAGCGCCGGATCACGCACGGCAACGGTGCCGAGGATCACCCGCTCCAAGCCTCTGGAAAGCCAGCTTTCGATATGATCGAGCGTGCGGATACCGCCGCCGAGCTGCACCGGGTTCTTCGTCGCTTTCAGGATTGCATCGACTGCCGCGCCATTGACGCTCTCGCCGGCAAAGGCGCCGTTGAGATCGACCACATGCAGCCACTCGAACCCCTGGTCCTCGAAGGCTTTCGCCTGGGCGCCGGGGTCCGGATTATAGACGGTCGCCTGCTCCATGTCGCCGAGCTTGAGGCGCACGCACTGACCGTCCTTGAGATCGATAGCCGGGAAAAGGATCATCTTCTTGGTCCTTGGATAGATGCGCGAGCCTTACGGCTTCCAGCGCAGGAAGTTGGAAATCAGGGCGAGGCCGAGCTTCTGGCTCTTTTCCGGGTGAAACTGCGAACCCGCCATGTTGTCGCGCCCGACGAATGCCGTCATCGCCCCGCCATATTCGGTCGTGGCGATCACTTCGGCCGGATTGGTCGCGGCAAGATGGTAGGAATGGACGAAATAGGCATGCAACCCGTCCGGCCCGGTGGGAATGCCATCGAACAGCGGGTGAGGCGTGGCAAGTTCCAGCGTATTCCAGCCGATCTGCGGGATCTTCAGGCCCGGATCGGACGGCGTCATCTCGACGACATCGCCCTTGATCCAGCCAAGCCCCTCGGTCGTGGTCTTTTCCAAGCCACGGGATGACATCAGTTGCATGCCGACACAAATACCGAGAAAGGGTCGTGCCTTGGTTTCGACCGCTTCGACAAGCGCTTCGTTCATGCCCGAAACGGCCTTGAGACCGGCGCGGCAATCCGCATAGGCGCCGACACCCGGCAGCACGACGCGGTCGGCAGCGGCAACGATATCCGGCTTGTCGGTCAGCTCGATTGCAGCATCTATGCCGGCTTCGCGGGCCGCGCGTTCGAATGCCTTGGTGGCCGAGCGCAGGTTGCCCGAGCCGTAGTCAATTATTGCGACGCGCATCAGCGTCCTCCGTGATCGAAAAGTCCGAGAGCCGGACCCTGCCAACCCGAAACGGCCGGCTGTTTTGTCTTATCCCAGTTTGCTTGGGCCCAGTCCGCAGAAGAGGGCAGGGGCTGCGTCTCTTTTGGCGGCAGGGCGGAAAAATAGATCTCTTCCGCGGTCTCTCTGTCCGTCGCGCCGATCACACTTTCGAGTGTCCAGCCGCGGCGGATAAGGGAGTTGGCGTAGTGGTTGCGCCCCTCAAGCGCGACAAAGACATGTGTCGCTAAGCCGAGCAGCACTCCGCCAAGCCAGAAGCCCTGGGTGCCCATCAGCAAGGCTCCGGCGACCTGCAGCACAAGCGCGAAAATTCCCGCAAGCCAGAGCCGATGCCAGATCAGCCAGATCCAGGAAAAAACGAGCGCCATCCAGGAAAACCCGTCGGGCAGGAAAAGCGTCGAGCGGTGATCCCTGTCGGGACCATTCGGCGGTATCAGAACGAGATAGCTTCTCAAGGATGATCTCCCGGAAGCGTCAGGCAAGCGTTCCCTTGGTGGACGGAACGCGGTTGGCCTGTCGCGGATCAATTTCGGTCGCGGTGCGCAGAACGCGCGCCACGGATTTGAAGCAGGTCTCGGCGATATGATGGTTGTTGGCGCCGTAATGGTTGAGGATATGCAGGGTGATCCCGGCATTCTGCGCCAGCGCTTGGAAGAATTCGCGGACCAGTTCCGTATCGAATGTGCCGATCTTCGGTGCCGAAAACGCAACGTTCCAGACGAGGAAAGGCCGGCCCGACACGTCGATCGCAGCCTTGGTCATCGTCTCGTCCATGGCGAGATCGAGCGAGGCATAACGGGTGATGCCGCGACGGTCGCCGAGCGCCTTGGAAATCGCCTGGCCGATCGCAATCCCGGTGTCTTCCACCGTGTGATGGTCGTCGATATGCAGGTCGCCTTTGACGTCGATCTCCATGTCGATCAGCGAATGTCGCGCCAGCTGGTCGAGCATATGGTCGAAAAAGCCGACGCCCGTCGAAATCTTGGCCACGCCGGTGCCGTCCAGATTGACGGAAACGGAAACGGAGGTTTCGTTGGTCTTGCGGGAAACGCTTCCCACGCGTGCGGCTGCGGTTTCGCCCATCAGGGTCTGCTCCATGCTTTTCTCGCCGCTCCTTATCAGCCGTAAGGTGAAATATCCAGCCAAAGCACGGGCCTTTGCGACACCTTGTCGATCGAAAGCAGCGAGATTGTATTCGTCACTCGGTCACTTACATAGGTGTCAACACGATCCCGGCAAAGCCAGAGCGGTTTGGCGGGATTTCTTCGGTCCAAAAGCCCGCTTTCAAAGGGGCAGACAGGTGTATTGATGACAACGATTATTACAGTCAGGAAGGGCGGCAAGGTCGTCATGGCCGGTGACGGTCAGGTGAGCCTCGGCCAGACCGTGATGAAGGGCAATGCCCGCAAAGTGCGCCGCATCGGCAAGGGCGGTGATGTGATCGCCGGTTTCGCCGGCGCCACGGCAGATGCCTTCACGCTTCTCGACCGTCTCGAAAAGAAGCTCGAACAATATCCCGGCCAGCTTATGCGCGCCGCAGTCGAACTCGCCAAGGACTGGCGCACCGACAAATATCTTCGCAATCTTGAAGCCATGATGCTGGTCGCTGACAAGTCCACGACGCTGGCAATCACCGGTAACGGTGACGTTCTTGAGCCCGAACATGGCACGATCGCCATCGGCTCCGGCGGCAATTACGCCTTCGCTGCGGCCCGGGCGTTGATGGACAGCGAAAAGTCGGCCGAAGACGTGGCGCGCCAGGCGCTCGATATCGCTGCCGATATCTGCGTTTATACCAACCACAATCTCGTCGTCGAAACGCTCGACGCCGAGTAATTCAATCAATTCCCAAAAGGGTCCCGCGGACCGGGCCGCATTGGCCGGCCGCAACGGGAAAGCCGAGAGGATCACATGACCAATTTCTCCCCCCGCGAAATCGTTTCCGAACTCGATCGCCACATCATCGGCCAGCATGATGCCAAGCGCGCCGTTGCAATTGCGCTGCGTAACCGCTGGCGTCGTCACCAGCTCGACGAGAGCCTGCGCGATGAAGTCATGCCGAAGAACATCCTGATGATCGGCCCGACCGGTGTCGGCAAGACGGAAATCTCCCGTCGTCTCGCTAAGCTCGCCGGCGCGCCGTTCATCAAGGTCGAGGCGACAAAATTCACCGAAGTCGGTTATGTCGGCCGCGACGTCGAACAGATCATCCGTGATCTTGTCGAGATCGGCATCGGCCTCGTGCGTGAAAAGAAGCGCTCCGAGGTTCAGGCCAAGGCGCATCAGAGCGCCGAGGAACGCGTGCTTGACGCGCTGGTCGGCTCCACCGCATCGCCGGCAACCCGCGACAGTTTCCGCAAGAAGCTCCGCGCCGGTGAACTGGACGACAAGGAAATCGAGGTCGAAGTGGCCGATAGCGGCTCCGGCATGCCCGGTGGTTTCGAAATCCCCGGCATGCCCGGCGCGAATATCGGCGTGCTGAACCTGTCGGAAATGTTCGGCAAGGCCATGGGCGGCCGCACCAAGAAGGTCAAGACGACCGTCGCCAAGTCCTATGGCGAGCTGATCCGCGACGAATCCGACAAGCTGATCGACAATGAGGTAATTCAGCGCGAGGCGGTTCGTGCGGTCGAAAACGACGGCATTGTCTTTCTGGACGAGATCGACAAGATCGCCGCGCGTGACGGCGGCATGGGTGCCGGTGTTTCACGTGAAGGCGTGCAGCGCGATCTTCTGCCGCTCGTCGAAGGCACGACGGTTTCGACCAAGTATGGCCCGGTGAAGACCGATCACATCCTCTTCATCGCGTCCGGCGCCTTCCATGTCGCCAAGCCGTCTGATCTTCTGCCGGAACTCCAGGGCCGCTTGCCGATCCGCGTCGAGCTTCGTCCGCTGACCAAGGAGGATTTCCGCCGCATCCTGACGGAAACCGAGGCCAGCCTCATCCGCCAGTACAAGGCGCTGATGGGAACGGAAGACCTGACGCTGGAATTCACCGATGACGCGATCGACGCACTTGCCGATGTCGCGGTTCATCTGAACTCGACGGTTGAAAACATCGGCGCCCGCCGCCTGCAGACGGTGATGGAGCGCGTGCTGGATGAAATCTCCTTCACCGCTCCGGATCAGGGCGGCACGTCGGTGAAGATCGATGCCGAATATGTCCGTAAGCATGTGGGCGATCTGGCGGCCGATACCGACCTGTCGCGCTACATTCTCTAAGCCGCTCAAGTGGCAGCCGGGCAACGCCTGGCTGCCACACTCAAGCAACTTGACGCCTTTTTGAACGTCTTTATCTCGACATTCCAATATGTCTTAACGTATGGGTGACGCGCTTTCGCGAAGACGCGAGCGGCTTGCCAGATCGACCTGTCACAGTTTCTGGAGCCGGCAGTGGCGCAGATAAAACGCTGGGACACGGAAAATCTTGAAACGCACCCTTATTGCATTGCTGTTGACCGTCGCCTGGGCGGCTTCCTCGACCGGTCCGGTGATGGCCATGACCATCGTGCCGGAAGGCAATCGCAATGCCGTGCAGCCCAAGATCCCCGGCGCTTCCGTGCGCCGTACCCGCGCTGGCCGCACCACTTTCGACGACAAATACGACAAGATCCGTGAGCTTCTGGCGACCGACAAGACGCTGATCGGCAAGATCAAGTCCACCGCGGCCGCCTATGGCATCGATCCGATCCACATGGTCGGCGCGATCGTCGGCGAGCACACCTATAATGTCGACGCCTATGACAGGCTGCAGAGCTATTACGTCAAGGCGGCCGCTTACGCAGGAAACGCTTTCCGCTTCGCCTATGACGGCGAAACCATCTCCGAATTCCTGATGCACCCGCAGTTTTCCGCCTGTGAGGACAAATCCGGTTCCTACGCGCTGTGGAATTGCCGTGAAGCAGTATGGGAGAAATCGTTCCGCGGCAAAAAGGTCGATGGAAAGGCCTATCCCGACAACCGTTTCAGCGCGGTTTTCTTCCAGCCCTTTTATGCCGGCCAGACCTTTGGCCTCGGCCAGGTCAATCCGCTGACGGCGATGATGTTGTCCGACATGGTGTCGCGCACGTCCGGTTATTCGAAGCTGGATGAAAACGACGCCGCGGAAGTCTATGAAGCGATCATGGATCCCGACAAGTCGCTTGCCTATATGGCGGCCAATATCCGCCGCTCGATAGACGACTACAAGTCGATCGCCGATGTCGATATTTCCAAAAATCCCGGCATCACCTCGACGCTCTACAATACCGGAGGCTCGGCTCAGCGTGCAGCTGCGCTGAAGGCCCGCGGCGGTCTGCCGGAAGAGAATTATTACGGCTGGCTCGTCAACGACAAGATCACCGAGTTGAAATCGCTGCTCTAAGTCCTGATATTGGTTTAATCAGGAACGGAACAGGAGGGTTGCCTTTGGACATGCGCCCCGACCCCTTTGTGCCGCCGGCACCCATACCGCGCACCGTCCCGCCATCACGGCTGGAGATCATTCGCACGGTCATGCGCAACCCGCTGGAGCTGTGGGGTGTGCCGTCCTACACGCTGCCCTGGATCAAGACGAAATTCTTCAAGGAACGCACGCTGATCGTCAACGATCCCGGGCTGATTCGCCACGTCCTTGTCGATAACGCCTCAAACTACGAGATGTCGGAAATCCGCCAGCTTATCCTGCGGCCGATCCTGCGTGATGGATTGCTGACGGCGGAAGGCCCGGTCTGGAAACGTTCGCGCAAGGCCATGGCGCCGGTTTTCACGCCCCGTCATTCTCGCGGTTTTGCCGGCCAGATGCTGGCGAAGTCGGAAGAATACGCAGGGAAATATGCGACAGTCGGCACGGAGGGAGCGATCCACGATATCTCCGTCGACATGACGGAACTCGCCTATTCGATTCTGTCGGAAACCCTGTTCTCGGGCCAGATCGTCACCGAGAGCAACAGTTTTTCCGATGATGTCGACAGCCTGCTCCACCGCATGGGCCGCGTCGACCCGATGGATCTCTTGCGCGCACCGGCCTGGGTGCCGCGCCTGACCCGCATCGGCGGCCGCAAGGTGCTCGAAAAATTCCGCAAGATCGTCGCCGACACGATGCGGGAGCGGCAGAAGCGCATGCGCCAGACGCCGGACGCGGTGCCGCAGGATTTCCTGACTCTGCTCCTGCAGCTCGAAGGTCCGAACGGCCTCTCGCTGGATGAGATCGAGGACAATATCCTAACCTTCATCGGCGCCGGCCATGAAACGACGGCCCGCGCGCTCGCCTGGACGCTCTACTGCGTCGCTCATTCGCCGCATGTGCGCGAAGCAATGGAAAAGGAGATAGACCAGGTTCTTGGCTCCGGTGCCGAGCCGGTTGAATGGCTGGAACTGATGCCCTGGGTCCGCGCCTCCTTCGAGGAAGCGCTCAGGCTTTATCCGCCGGCCCCGTCACTGAATCGCGCGGCGATCGCCGACGACAAATGGACGAGCCCGAGCGGCGAAAGCATCGAGATCGAAGCGGGCGTCACCATCCTCGTCATGCCCTGGACCCTGCATCGCCACGAACTCTACTGGGAAAAGCCGCGCGCCTTCATGCCCGAGCGTTTTCTGCCGGAAAATCGCGGCAGGATCGGCCGTTTCCAGTATCTGCCTTTCGGCGCCGGCCCGCGCACCTGTATCGGCGCAACCTTCGCCATGCAGGAAGCGGTGATTGCGCTTGCCGTGCTGATGAAGCGCTACCGTTTCGATGCGCTGCCCGGTACTGACATCTGGCCGGTGCAGAAACTGACGACCCAGCCGCAGAATGGCATGCCGATGCGTGTAAGCATCAGGTCCTGACCGCGACAGAACATGTCTTTCCCGGTCGATTGAACCTGTCGCGCCATGCTTTATTGATTGCTTCATAAGGATTTGGGAATTCTTGCGTGGCTTCACCTCTTCTTCTCGGCATCGATACCGGCGGCACCTACACGGATGCGGTTCTTTTCCGCGAGGATGAGGGGGTGATCGCCAAGGCGAAATCGCTCACCACTCGGCATGATCTTTCCGAAGGAATCTCGGGTGCTGTCGAAGCGGTACTGGCAAGGAGTGGTATCCCGGCCGCGGAAATCGCCATGGTCTCGCTGTCCACGACGCTTGCGACCAATGCTTTGGTCGAAGGGCAGGGGGGTCGGGCAGCGCTTGTCATGATCGGCTTCGGCCCGGAAGATATCGCCCGAGGGGGGCTCTCGGAAGCGCTCGGTACCGATCCGGTGATCTTCCTGCCTGGCGGCCACGATGTCCACGGCAACGAAACGCCGTTAGAGATGACGATGCTGGAAGAGGCTCTCCCGACACTTGGCCCGAAGGTTTCGTCCTTCGCCGTAGCCGGATATTTTGCCGTCCGGAATCCGGCTCATGAAATCAGCGTTAGGGATCGGATCCGCGAACTGAGCCACAAGCCCGTCACCTGCAGCCACGAGCTTTCCTCGAAACTGGGTGGACCGCGGCGCGCCTTGACGACGCTGCTCAATGCCCGCCTGGTGTCTATCATCGACCGACTGATCGGTTCGACCGAAGATTTTCTCGAAAAATCTGGCATCCATGCGCCCCTCATGGTCGTGCGAGGCGACGGCGCGTTGATGTCCGCTGGCGAGGCACGGCTACGCCCGATCGAGACCATTCTCTCCGGTCCGGCGGCAAGCCTTGTGGGTGCTCGTTATCTCACCGGGCTGGATGAGGCAGTTGTGTCAGACATCGGTGGCACCACGACGGATGTGGCGATAATTCAGGGCGGCAAGCCGAAGCTTGCGCTTGATGGCGCGAATGTCGGCGGTCACAAGACGATGGTGGAGGCGGTCGCGTTGCGCACTTTCGGCCTCGGCGGTGATTCGGAAGTGCATATCGATGACCGTGGGCTAGAGGCAAAAATCACGCTCGGTCCTCGACGTATTCTACCTCTCAGCCTTCTGGTGGCCACCTATGGCGATAGCGTTCTGTCGGCTATCGATATGCAGCTACGTGCCACCCACACTGGTCGCCACGATGGCCGTTTCGCCGTCCGGATCGCTTTGAACGAAGCCTTGGTTGGGAGCCTTCAACCGCAGGAACAGGCGCTTCTTGCGCGGATTGGCTCGGCACCCGTGGCATTGAACGCATTGCTCACAATGAACTCCCAGAAATCGGTTCTCGACCGGCTTGTGGGCCGCGGGCTCGTATACTTGAGCGGCATCACACCATCTGACGCACTGCATGTTCTTGGCCGCCAAGGCCAGTGGAATGCCGATGCAGCACGATTGGGGCTGCAGCTTGCAGCCCGGAAGAAGACCGGCGCGGGACGCGAGATCGCCACGTCACCAGAAGATTTGGCCGGCAAAATCGTCGCGAGGCTGACCCGGCAATCTTCCGAGATCTTGCTTTCGGCCTGCCTTGCGGAAGACGGTGCCGAATCAGTCAACCCATCGGTCTCGCTTGCGGTTGATCGGGCATTGAAGCGCGTCCCGGGTATCGCCCGGTTTTCCATTTCGCTTGACCGTCCGCTTGTCGGTCTAGGCGCGTCGGCACCGGTCTATTATCCTGCAATTGCCGATATGCTTGGAGCCGAATCGATCATTCCTTCTGATGCGGATGTTGCCAACGCCATCGGCGCTGTCGTCGGCCATATAAGGGTTACGGCGACGGTCACCATCACTTCGCCGGAAGAAGGTGTCTATATTGTAACCGGTGCCGGTGAGACAACCACGATAATCGGGGAAGCGAGTGCGCTAGAAGCCGCTGAGGAGCGGGCAGTCATTGCAGCGCGGCGCAAGGCCGGACAGGAAGAAGCCCAGGGCATCCTGATTTCCATCGAAAAGGAGATTATGGCACCGGAAGTTGAAGGCGGACGAAAACTCGTTGAAGCGCGCATCGTTGCCACTGCAACGGGCCGCCCGCGGATGGCACATCCACAATCCTGACCGAACCGCCGTGGGCTTTCCGCGCCTTGATACCCGTAATCCCGCAGGCAAAGCTACGGCACAGGAAAGGGTGACGGCCGGTAGATTCAGGCTCACGTCCTGGCAGCAAAAAAGCCGCCGGGAATGCCCTCGGCGGCTTTTTGATTTCGGTATCCCGTCAGTCCTACTGGACCACGACGACTTTGGTTGCCTTGCCCGGACGCACCCGGCTGTAAAGGTCGATAACGTCCTGGTTCATCAGGCGAATGCAGCCGGATGAAGCCGCCGTGCCGATCGAGGCCCATTCCGGCGTGCCGTGAAGGCGAAACAGCGTGTCCTGGCCCTTTTCGTTGAACAGATACATGGCGCGTGCGCCAAGCGGGTTGTTCAGGCCTGGACCCATGCCGTTTTCGACGTATCTGGCGACATCCGGCTTGCGGGCTGCCATTTCCTTCGGCGGATGCCATGTCGGCCATTCCTGCTTCCAGGCAACATAGGCCGTGCCCGACCATGCAAAACCAGCCTTGCCGACGCCGATGCCGTAGCGCACAGCACGGCCGCCCGGCAGGATGTAGTAGAGATGGCGTTCACGGGTATTGACGATAACCGTACCCGGCTTTTCCGCAGTTTCGTAATTCACGATCTGGCGGACGAACTCCTGCTTGACCCGGTTGATCGGAATGGCCGGCAGGGTATAGCCTGCATCGGTCACCGATCCGTAGGAATCGGTGAAGATCTGGGCCGTCTCGATGCGAACCGGTGCATCTGTCTTGGCTGTTTCGGACGTGGTCGAGCAGCCGGCCAGGGCGGCGGTTGCCAACAGGCCGAGTGCGAGCATGCTGTTGCGAAAGCGCATGGATATCTCTTGGTGAAACTATCGATTGAAATGGCGTCAAGCCGCCGTCGAAACCGTTATTTTCCATTCGATTGCGGTTGGCAAGTTGCGCAAGCGCTCAGCGCGTCGGCAGCAGTCGAATTGAAAAGCCCATTGTCTTTTTGCAACATTCACAATGCTGCCCACCTGTAATGGCTAAGGAACAGGCATGACGATATTGAATGTTGTGAACGACAACCCTCTGATCGATGGCCGTCAGTCGCCTCGCGCGATGATGGTCCGCAAGGGCGCGCAAATCCTGCTTCACGATATGAAGCATGCTGTTCTGCCCGAACTGGTCTTGCCGAATGGCAGAAGGGCCGACCTGATCACCGTATCCGATAAGGGAGAAATCTGGATTGTCGAGATAAAGACCTCGATCGAGGATTTCCGTATCGACCGCAAGTGGCCGGAATATCGGACTTATTGCGACCGGCTGATCTTTGCAACGCACAGGGATGTCCCGTTCGAAATTTTCCCTGAAGACTGCGGCCTGATGGTGTCGGATGGTTATGGGGCGCATCTCTTGCGTGACGCATCCCAACACAAGCTTGCGCCGGCGACCCGCAAGGCGTTGATGCTCGATTTTTCGCGTACAGCGGCGCACCGCCTGATGATGGCGGAATGGTCTACCGGCAAGAGCTTCGACGACATAGAGACGTAGTCAAGGGCATGGCCTGCCTCTCTGCCGCAATTACATAAATCCCGCAGCCCGCAAGTCGCGGCGGGCGCCTTATTTCGGTGCCCGCTTTGCCAGGATGCGCTGCAATGTGCGGCGATGCATGTTGAGGCGTCGTGCCGTTTCCGAAACGTTGCGTTCGCACATTTCGTAGACGCGCTGGATATGTTCCCAACGCACGCGATCTGCCGACATCGGATTTTCCGGCAGGTCAGCCTTTTCTCCGGGACGCTGCGTCAAGGCGTTGAACACATCATCCGCATCGGCAGGCTTGGAAAGATAGTCGACGGCACCAAGTTTGACCGCAGTGACGGCAGTCGCAATGTTTCCGTATCCGGTCAGTACGATGACGCGTGTATCCTGACGGAACTGCCTGATGGTTTCGATGACGTCGAGGCCGTTGCCGTCGCCCAGCCGAAGATCCACCACGGCGTATTTCGGTGCCCGCTGGCGCACTTTGGCAATGCCTTCGGCGACTGTTTCCGCGGCCTCAACGGTAAAGCCTCGTGTTTCCATGGCTCGTGCCAGGCGACGCAGAAACGGTCCATCGTCGTCAACGATCAACAGTGAAGGGTCGGAACCAATAAAGTCCTCATTCTGAGGATTGGATTGCTGCAGTGTTGTTTCCATCTTCATTCTCCGGGATCGATGGACCCCAATTATCATATAGAACGCGATAAAATTGGAGCTAGATCAAATTGGCTTGTCCATAATTGATCTTGGCCATTCTATTCGAATGCGTGCACCGACCTGTCCGTCGCCGCGATTGCTGAAGCGGATCGATGCGCCTGATCGCTCTAGCAGGGTTTTGGCGATGAAGAGCCCCAAACCCAGTCCGCCGGCATGCTCACTCCGCTCGCGTGTCCGGGATGTCATATAAGGCTCGCCGATACGCGAGAGGATAACGGCAGAATAGCCTGGACCATCGTCCTCGATCATGATCGCCACCCGCTGGTCATCGTATTCCACCGAGATGACCACCTCATTCTTTGCATAATCGACCGCATTTTCAATCAGATTGCCAAGCCCATAGAGAATTCCTGCGTTTCTCACGCCTATGGGTTCATGGCCACCGTCGGTTTTCTGCACCAGTCTGATGTCTATGTCGAACTGACGGTGCGGAGCGATCACCTCTTCCATCATCGACGATAGAGGCAGGCGCCGCAAATGCTCCTCGCCCTCCGCTGGCAGTGAGGTCAAGCGACGCAGGATATCGCGGCATCGCTCGCTCTGGCTGCGCAACAGTTGCACATCCTCCTTGAAGCGCTCGTCCTGCCCCAGCTCTCGCTCCATTTCCTTGGCGACGACGCTGATCGTTGCAAGCGGTGTTCCCAGTTCATGGGCCGCAGCAGCGGCCAGACCATCCAGCTGACCGAGATGTTTTTCCCGCTCCAGAATCATTTCCGTCGCCACCAGAGCGTCGGCAAGCAGGCTGGCCTCATGGGAAACGCGGTAAGCGTAGAAAGCCGCAAAAACCATCATCGAGGCGATCGAGAACCATACCCCGAGCTGCATGATCGGCTGGATACGCAAATGCTCTCCCTCATACCACGGGACCGGGTAAGGAGAGAGTGACAAAACCGTCGTGCACACAAGCGCGAAGACAAGCAGCACGAGCGAATGACGCAATGGCTGTGATGCAAAGGCTATGATGACCGGCACGCAGATCAGCGGTGCAAAGGGATTGCCCAGCCCGCCGGTGATAAACAATAGTGCGCCCATTTGCAGGAGGTCGAAGCAGAGCAAGGCGAGCGCTGATTTCGGTCCAAGCCGGTGGGTGGCCGGAAACCAAGCGGATAAAATGAGATTTGCGACCGCAAGGGCTGCGATCAATATGGTTGCCTGGGCGATAGGCATCGGAAAGTCGAGTACGCCCCAGATGATCAGGACCGTTATTGTCTGCCCCGCCACGGCCAGCCACCTCAGCCTGACGAGGGTTTGTAGGCGGATGCTGCGGCTTACATGGCCGATCTTGCTGTCCTGCGATGAAGTCATGTCTGTACTATGCAATATTGTTTCGGACATTGTTTATATGTGCCTTAAAGTGGTCAAACCTCTTAAAATCGACCCAGTATTTCATGGTACGTGACATCCTGTCACGTACCTTTGGGTTTTGCGCGGCTTGTCGGAGCGGCATCGACCGGATTTTCCGGCCATGGGTGTCTGGGATATCGGCCACGCATTTCCGCCCGAACATCTTTCCATGACCCGGACCAGAAGCCGGGCAGATCGCGTGTCGTCTGGATCGGCCTGTGTGCCGGCGATGTCAATTCAAGAAGCAGCGGCAGTTTGCCGTTCGCGATCGCGGGATGATTTTTCAATCCGAACAGCTCCTGGACACGGATTGTCAGCACCGGTTCTGCGCCATCATACTGGATAGGATGGCGTTGGCCGGTCGGCGCCTCGAAATGGGTCGGCGCAAGCCGGTTCATAGTGTGCAGCAACTCGTGTGGTACCAGCGAACGCAACCCATCCGAAAGGCTCGCCGCCGATATCGAAGTAAGTGCGGACGCATGGCCTTGATAGGGGACGAACCATTCATCAAGGCGGGCTATAAGCGCATCGTCGCTGACATCCGGCCATGGCTCGCCAAGCGATCGATGAAGGAACCCCAGCCTTTCCCTGAATTGTAGGGTCTCCTTCGAAAACGGCAGGCTGTGCAATCCGAACTGCCGTACGCCGTCGGCCAGCGCCCGTGCCGCCTGTTCCCCGGTCGGTTTGGGTAAGGGTTTTTCGCTAAATACGATTGCTCCGAGCCGGGTGGTTTGGCGCGCACGAACCTGACGGCTGGCGGGGTCGAAAAAACATTCTTCTGCGGACCGGATTGCACCGCCCATCTCCGCTTCCACCTCGGAACGAGATATTTCCGCGGCGCTGAGAATGCGTGGCCGCGCAGCCTTCCCGCTCACGTCGGAAATCACCAACATGGAGGCCCCGGCAAGTCGCTCGGTCTCCGGCAGTTCCGCTCCTCGGCCGTTGGCCATGATGAACCGGCCCTTGCCGCCGCGCTGCAGCGCGATCCGGTCGGGATAAGCATGGAGAAGAAGCGGGCCTGCTGACCCGCTTGTCTGTTGTGCTCCCTTGTTTGGCAGACTGTCGGCTATCCGGTTGGCCAGACCCCGGCTGGCTTGGGCCCGCTCGCTGCGGTCAGCCCGGAACCGCCGCAGCCGTTCATCGAGATCGATATCGTTTCCTCCAAGTCCCTGTTCGGTCAGGAGAACGGCGAGATGGCTCGCCTCGAGCCCGCGTCCTTCCTCGTCCGCATTGATGACCATCGCCGCCAGCCGAGGCGGCAAGGCCAGCTGACGGATAAGATGACCTCTCGGCGTTAGCCGGCCGGTGTCGTCCAATGCGCCGAGAAGGAGAAGCAGGCCTTTTGCCTCGGAAAGCGCAGGTCCGGGCGGTTGATCCAGAAAGGCGAGCGTTGTCGGATCAACCACGCCCCAATGAGCAAGGTCGAGCACGAGACTTGAGAGATCGCTCGCGAGTATTTGCGGCGGCGTGAAATCCGGCAGTGCAGCGGTCTGGCCCGCGTGCCAGAGCCTGATGGCGATACCCGGCATGGTTCGCCCGGCGCGTCCGGCCCGCTGGTCGGCCGAAGCCTGTGATACCCGTACCGTCTCCAGCCGGGTCATTCCGGTGGAAGGCTCGAAGACCGGCAGACGCTGCAATCCGCTGTCGATGACGATCCGCACACCGTCGATCGTGATAGATGTCTCTGCAATCGATGTGGCGAGCACGATCTTGCGCTTGCCAGGCGCTGCCGGCTTGATTGCCAGATCCTGCTCGTGTTGTGTCAGATTGCCATAAAGTGGCGCAATCGCGGTGTCTGCATCGAACCGGCCCTGCAGCCGCTCGGTTACCCTTCTGATTTCCGCCTGTCCCGGTAGAAAGGCAAGGATGGAGCCATCTTCGTCGCGATGTGCGCTTTCGATCGCACGCGTGACTGCGTCCTCGACACGCTCCTGCTGGCTTCTTTCATTATAACGGACCTCGACCGGAAAACTCCGTCCTTTGCTTTTGATCACCGGAGGGTCGTTCAGCAATGCCGCGATGCGATCCGTATCGAGGGTTGCCGACATTACGATTATACGCAGGTCTTCTCGAAGCGCCGACTGTGTGTCGAGCGCCAGCGCCAGTCCGAGATCGGCATCGAGCGAGCGTTCGTGGAATTCGTCGAAGATCACCGCGGAAACGCCGGCAAGTTCCGGATCGTCAAGGATCATTCGGGAAAATACCCCTTCCGTGACGACCTCGATCCGTGTCGCCTGCGAGATCCGCGTGTCGAGGCGCATTCTGTAACCGATCGTCTGCCCGACACTCTCTCCCTTGAGCGCCGCCATGCGCGAAGCGGCAGCTCGCGCCGCCAGCCGCCGCGGCTCAAGCAGGATGACCTTTCCCGTGCACCATGGCTCTTTGATCAGGGTAAGCGGCACCATGGTCGTTTTGCCTGCACCCGGTGGGGCGGAAAGGACTGCACAAGAGCTCCGGCGGAGCGCCACGGTTAGATCGCCCAGCACCTCTATAATAGGGAGTGGCGCATGCGTGCTGCTATCAGATCTGTCCTCTTGGGGTTTCTTTTCCATATATATGTGAGCTCTCGGTATTTTCGGGCGTCTAAAGACCCATCAGGTCGGTGGCGTCCTGATGAGGTTTTGCAATGCCATAGCAGCGCGAAACGCACGAGTGAACAAGAGCGCCGTTTCGACTGCTGAAAATCTATGCATGCCCGCAATTTAAGCCATGAGCATCTGCTCGCATGGCATTGGAGAAAAATGACATTTTTTTAAAAATGGCTGTTGACTCAATCGGGTCGTCGGATCTATAACCCGCTCACTGACGAGGGCGGCGGCGCTGCTAGCGACGAAGCTTCTCGTTCTAAAGAAAACCACTAAAGATTGGCATTTGCTGATTGGGACCGGGCTCCGGTTAGGTCTCGAAGAACTGAT